>NZ_JALNTR010000019.1:0-8804 GCF_023161755.1 Vibrio sp. 1CM23M | reverse complement strand
GGCTACTTAGCTCAGTTGGTTAGAGCACATCACTCATAATGATGGGGTCGCAGGTTCAAATCCCGCAGTAGCCACCACTTATACAACGTCTTATTGAAGCACCAATATTCGATATGACTATAAAGATTTGCTGCGGTCGTGGCGGAATTGGTAGACGCACCAGATTTAGGTTCTGGCGCCGAGAGGTGTGAGAGTTCAAGTCTCTCCGACCGCACCATCATTAAATAAAACCCAGCTTTTTAGCTGGGTTTTGTTTTATCTGGAATATGCAAATCTGCTAGCCAAGTCACCAAGTATTCTCTTCTATAACCTCACTTTTAATACGATTTTATAAGACAATGTCAGCTCCATTTTCTAATTGAGTATGACTAGCCTATGAAAACCCTCCCCTTAACGATCGGTTGCTACACGGATACGCCAAGTAAAAGCCAAGGTGTTTATCAAACTCAGTTAGATCTAGAAACAGGAAAACTATTACCTCTAGAGCTAATCATCAAATGTACTAACCCCTCTTTTGTTACTGTAACAAAAACTGGGATCTATACTGCATCGGAAGTTGACCAGCAAAAACAGCCCCAGCTCATTCATATACCTAATGTTGATTCACAGCTAACGCCCAATACGAGCCTCATCTCGGGAGATCACCCTTGTCACGTCGCAATAGATCCACACAATAAGTTTGCTATCACGTCGCAATACTCATCAGGCACATTCGATATTTTTAGCTTAAGTATCAATGGCAGCATCGATAAGCGACTCAAAACAATCAAGATGGTTGGTTCCGGGCCAAACAAAGAGAGACAAACTAGCCCACACGCTCATCAATGTCTGTTCCTACAAAACTCACCACAGTTTGTGACCGTCGATCTCGGCACCGATCGCATCAACTTCTATTGCTTTGATGAAGAACAAGAAGAGTTCCTTGATGAGCCAATGCAGTCTATTAAGGTGCCCGCCGGCAATGGACCTCGTCATTTAATTTTTAACAACGCTGAAGACAGAGCCTATGTGGTCTGTGAACTCTCTGAAACATTACTGATTTTGGAAAAGGTTTTAGGCATTTGGAATGTAGTGGAAGAGATCGATGCATTGCCTAATATGGAGAAGGGAGAAGCCACAGCTGCGATTAAGCTATCCCCTGATGAGCAATTCCTTTATGTGTCATGTCGACGTCAATCAAGAATCAGCAGCTTCAAAATCGACTCTGAGAATCAAAAGCTGACTTTCATTGATAGCTACGACACTGCAGGTAAATTCCCAAGAGACTTCCATATAACTGACGATGGAAAATGGCTTATCGCAGCCAACCAGCACTCCAACAACATCACCTCATTCAAGCGAGGCAATGAGGATGGGTCTTTGGTTTATACAGGGTTTTCTTTAGAGATCGATGCACCGGTTTGCGTTACGCAGTAGTTATAGCATTCAACACCATACAAAAAAGGAGAGCATCTACTCTCCTTTTCTGTATAAATAACCGGAACTAATGAAAATTAAAGACCCAAGGCGTATTTCAATACTTGAGTTTTAATCGGCCCAGAGTTCTCTGCTAGTTTTAGTGCGGCATTACGTACAAACTTGAGCGGACCAATGTCGTTGCTGAATGTCTTGTAGAAGAAATCCATGCCACTCTGCATCATTAAGTTGTCGCCTCTTCTCATCACTTCATAGCGTCTTGCTACAGACTGATTTAATTCACCCTTTTCTTTGGTGACATTCAACAGTACTGATACATCTTTAAAGCCTAAGTTAACACCCTGTCCAGCCAAAGGGTTGATGGTATGCGCAGAGTCCCCGACTAAAATACAGTTATTCTTCGAGTATGATTGAGCATGACGTCGTGTCAGAGGAAAAGAACCCGAATTCAAGACTTTGATATCACCTAACTCTTTAGGAAAGTGAGTAAGTACTTCATTTCGTAGTTTTTCAGGAGTCATTGCTGACAGTTGCTTAATACGCAGCGGAGAATCATACCAAACTAACGAGCCCTGCCCGACTTCTTGATCGTCAGAGGTTAGAGAACACAAAGGCAAAAATGAGCGAGGGCCACTTGGTAGAAATTGCTGCCAAGTAATATCTTGCTGAAGTTGTTCTGTTTCTACATTGATAAGCATACAGTGTTGTCGATAATCCCAAGCCGTGATGCCAATTCCAGCTTGTTGGCGAACGGCTGAATTCGCACCATCAGCACCAACCACCCACTTCGCAGATAACTCAACCCCAGATTGAAGCTTAACGATATTGGTTTCACCAAACTCAATCACATCGAGCTTTTCTGGACATAACAGTTCGAGGTTGTCGTAGGCATCAAATTGAGACCATAAACCTAATTGAATGAGTCTGTTCTCAACGATATAGCCCAAACGAGGAAGGTCCAGTGAGGCAGCATCAAACCGAGTACGACACTCTGGGTGCTCCCACGTCTCTAAACGCTTATAAGAACACACTCGCATCGCTGCAATACTTTGCCATGCACCAAGATCTTCAAGCAAATCGACCGATGCTTGAGAAATCGCTGACACACGAATGTCCATCGCTTGTGACTCATCAAAAGCTTGTGGGGCAAAACCTTCGATTACCGCAACACTCAGACCTTGCTTTGCAAAACCGATTGCTGTTGCTGCGCCAACCATGCCGCCACCGACTACTACAATATCGTAACTGTTCATATTTTGTACTTATCAGTTTGATTCTTTGACTGTTTTTGATTGTACTTTTTCATAACTAACTTGTAACCAAAAACCTTATTCGAAAAAAGGGTTATCCCTTATGGCATATGGCGTTAACGATAATAAAAACCACTACATAAGAGATTTGTTCAGACTACTAGTCAGTCGGTTTTGAAACCAGTACAATACGCCGCTTGCCGCTAGAGCCTGTCATAAAATTGAATACCGTATTATGACAAACGGGGCTAGCGGATGAATAATGGGCGATTTGCTCCCTTAAATTAAACTAACGATCGAGCGAACATATAATGAGTAAGAAACTGCTAATTAAAACTTGGGGCTGTCAGATGAATGAATATGATTCATCAAAAATGGCCGACCTGCTTAACGCTGCAAATGGCTATGAGCTAACTGAAGTACCTGAGGAAGCAGACGTACTACTATTGAATACTTGTTCTATCCGCGAAAAAGCGCAAGAAAAAGTATTCCACCAGCTTGGTCGTTGGAAAACGCTTAAAGATAAAAAAGAAGGCGTGGTGATCGGTGTGGGTGGCTGTGTAGCGACTCAAGAAGGTGATCACATTCGTCAACGTGCACCTTACGTAGACGTTATCTTTGGCCCACAAACATTACACCGTTTGCCAGAGATGATTAAGTCATCACTGTCTAACGAAAAGCCAGTAATGGACATCTCTTTCCCAGAGATCGAAAAGTTCGATAACCTACCCGAGCCAAAAGCTGAAGGTGCGACGGCGTTCGTTTCTATCATGGAAGGTTGTTCTAAATACTGTACTTACTGCGTTGTACCATACACACGTGGTGAAGAAGTTAGCCGTCCAATGGATGATGTACTGTTCGAAGTTGCTCAACTTGCAGAGCAAGGCGTACGTGAAGTTAACCTGCTAGGTCAAAACGTAAACGCATACCGCGGTCCAACTCACGAAGGTGATATCTGTTCATTCGCAGAACTACTTCGTCTTGTTGCTTCTATCGACGGTATCGACCGTATTCGTTTCACAACAAGCCACCCGCTTGAGTTTGGTGACGACATCATTGAAGTTTACAAAGACACACCAGAACTAGTGAGCTTCCTTCACCTACCAGTACAAAGTGGTAGTGACCGTATTCTTACGATGATGAAGCGTCCACATACGGCTATCGAGTACAAATCTATTATCCGTAAACTGCGTAAAGCTCGTCCTGACATTCAAATCAGCTCTGACTTTATTGTTGGTTTCCCTGGTGAGTCTAAGCAAGACTTCCAAGATACAATGAAGCTAATTAAAGAAGTTGATTTCGATATGAGCTTCAGCTTTGTTTTCTCTCCTCGTCCAGGTACGCCAGCGGCAGATTACCCATGTGATGTACCAGCACAAGAGAAGAAAGATCGTCTGTACGAACTGCAGCAAACGGTAAACACACAAGCTATGCGTTTCTCTCGTCTAATGTTAGGCACAGAGCAACGTATCCTTGTTGAAGGCCCATCAAGAAAGAACCTAATGGAACTTCGCGGCCGTACAGAAAACAGCCGTGTTGTGAACTTCGAAGGTTCTGCAGACCTAATCGGTCAGTTCGTAGATGTGAAGATCACGGAGGTTTACACCAACTCACTACGTGGTGAGCTAGTTCGCACAGAAAAAGACATGGGTCTACGCGTTGTTATGACTCCAGCAGAAATGATGGAAAAAACAAAACGTGAAGACGAGCTAGGTGTAGCAACATTTACGCCATAGGCAATACAACTGTTTGAGCACAAAGCGCAAACACAAAGCTTGAAATTACCTAACTAAGTGACCATCTTAGAAATAGGGACATCACCATCAGAAGCCCGGTCTAAATCGGGCTTTTTGCTCTTTGTTTTATTTAAGAGTGAGTGGCACAAAATGAGAGGCTAATTTGAGCAATAAAATCGTTACCTTAGAGATAAATCTAGAGCCAGCAGACAACAAGCGCTTGGCAAGTTTATGCGGTCCATTTGACGACAACATCAAGCACCTTGAGCGTCGTCTGGGCGTTGAGATTAATTACCGTAGCAACTTTTTCACGATTGTCGGTAAGCCTCACACTACAGCCGCAGCTTTAGACATCATCAAACACCTCTATGTTGAAACGGCTCCAGTTAAAGGCAACATAATCGATATCGAACCAGAGCAAATACATCTGGCGATCACCGAGTCAGGCATTTTGGAGCAACACGTCGAGTCTGAAATTGACTACGGCAAAGAAGTGACCATTAAGACTAAAAAAGGCGTTATCAAACCTCGTACGCCAAACCAAGCACAATACCTAATGAACATGGTCACTCATGACATCACCTTTGGTATTGGGCCAGCAGGTACAGGTAAAACCTACTTAGCTGTTGCTGCAGCAGTTGATGCACTTGAACGCCAAGAGGTTCGCCGAATCCTACTGACTCGCCCTGCTGTTGAAGCCGGTGAGAAGCTTGGTTTCCTACCGGGTGATTTAAGCCAGAAAGTAGACCCATATTTACGTCCACTTTACGATGCGCTGTTTGAGATGCTTGGCTTTGAGCGAGTTGAGAAGCTGATTGAACGTAACGTGATTGAAGTTGCGCCACTGGCTTACATGCGTGGTCGTACATTGAATGATGCGTTTATCATTCTTGATGAGAGTCAAAACACCACGGTAGAACAGATGAAGATGTTCTTAACCCGTATCGGTTTTAACTCACGCGCTGTAATCACTGGTGATATTACGCAAATCGATTTACCTCGTGGTGCAAAGTCAGGCTTACGCCATGCGACTGAAGTGCTCAATGAAGTCGATGACATTAGTTTTAACTTCTTCATGTCTGAAGACGTCGTTCGTCACCCTGTGGTTGCTCGTATCGTCAACGCATACGAGAAGTGGGAAGCAAAAGACCAGAAAGAGCGCAAAGAGTTTGAAAAGCGTAAACGTGAAGAGCGCGAAGCCAAACTTCTTGAGGCTCAGCAGGCAGTTACGACACAATTAGCAACACAAAATAGCTCTGTAATTGCAGAACAAGGTGATAAATAGATGTCTATTGAACTAGACCTGCAATTAGCGGTCGAAAATGAGCAAGGTCTTCCAACTGAGCAAGATATTCAGCTTTGGTTGGACAAGACCATTCCTCAGTTTCAAGAGAACGCTGAGTTGACGGTTCGTATCGTTGATACGCAAGAAAGCCACCAGCTCAATCATGAATATCGTGGCAAAGACAAGCCAACTAACGTGTTGTCTTTTCCATTCGAGGCTCCTCCAGGGATCGAGTTAGATCTACTGGGCGACCTCATTATCTGCCGTCAAGTTGTCGAAAAAGAAGCAGAAGAGCAAAATAAGCCTCTGCTAGCACACTGGGCTCATATGGTTGTACATGGCAGTCTGCATCTGCTAGGTTATGATCATATCGAAGATGATGAAGCTGAAGAGATGGAGTCACTCGAGACAGAAATCATGCAATCTATGGGGTTTGAAGACCCTTACATTCTAGAAAAGTAAATTGATTCTAGTAAAGTAGGTTGCAGAGAAACAATAACTCATCGAACCTGTGATTTTCGCAGGAATCTGAGTTGTAACGTGTGCTATCACACTTCTGATAGCGTTATTTTTTGAGAAATCATGAACGAAGGTAACCCCCCCACTTCTGAGGGAAGTAAAAAATCTGAAGGTCCGAGTAGAAAGTCCTTCTTTGAACGCCTAGGCCAACTATTTCAAGGTGAAGTAAAAGATCGCCAAGAGCTCGTAGATGTAATCCGCGACTCAGAAATTAATGACCTAATTGACCACGACACACGCGACATGCTCGAGGGTGTTATGGAAATTTCAGAGATGCGAGTACGCGATATCATGCTGCCTCGCTCTCAAATGGTTACAGTTGAACGCACCGATGATCTAGATACATTGATTGCGCTCATTACTGATGCTCAACACTCTCGCTACCCAGTGATCAGTGAAGATAAAGACCATGTTGAAGGCATTCTATTAGCGAAGGACCTACTTAAGTATTTGGGTTCAGAAAGTGCCCCATTTGATATCGAACAAGTGATTCGCCCTGTCGTGGTTGTTCCTGAAAGTAAGCGAGTTGATCGCCTGCTTAAGGAATTCCAAGAAGAGCGTTACCACATGTCTATCGTTGTCGATGAGTTTGGCGGAGTTTCTGGCCTGGTAACCATTGAAGATATCCTCGAAGAAATCGTTGGTGAAATTGAAGACGAGTTCGACGATGAAGAAGAGCTAGATATTCGTAAGCTGAGTAAGCATACCTTCTCTGTAAAAGCTTTAACCACTATTGAAGAGTTCAACGATACGTTTAACACTGCCTTTAGTGACGATGAAGTGGATACGGTAGGCGGCATGGTTATGACAGCACTCGGTCACCTGCCGGTTCGTGGCGAAATTGTAGAAATCGAAAACTACCATTTCAAAATAACATCAGCAGATAACCGTCGTGTGATTCAGCTACAGGTAACCATTCCTGACGAACAGCCTCTTCCGACTATCGAAGAATAACAACTTCTCTCTAAAGAGATGACAGAAATTAGATGACTAAGACATTTATTCATCGCCTATTACGGCCGCTTGCGGCCGTTTTTGTTGGCGCTATAACCACCCTTTCATTCGCTCCATACTCTATATGGCCTCTTGCTATTCTCAGCCCAGCTTTGTTGCTGTTACTGATCCACAACCGCTCTCCTAAAAGTGCGCTTTGGATTGGCTACGCATGGGGTTTAGGTCAATTCACCACAGGTATCAGTTGGGTATACGTCAGCATCGATCACTTTGGCGGCATGCCACTGGCAGCCAACCTGTTTTTGATGGCACTGCTCATTGGCTACCTAGCGGTTTATTCCGGCCTATTTGCCTGGAGTTTGAACAAGTTCTTCCCTGCCAACAATCTAAGCCGATTTTTCCTTGCAGCTCCTGCATTGTGGTTAATCAGTGATTGGCTGCGTGGCTGGGTAATGACGGGCTTCCCTTGGCTTTGGCTTGGCTACAGCCAAATCGATTCGCCATTGGGGTCATTTGCACCGATTGGCGGTGTCGAGTTAATTACTCTAGTGATCATTGTTTCAGCCTCTGCATTCGCTTATGCGATTGTTAACCGGGCCTGGAGTATCGCTATCATTCCCGCCGTCGTATTTAGCGCAGGTTTTGGTATTCGAAATATCGATTGGGTCACGCCTAACCCTGAAAAAACAACATCAGTGGTATTGATTCAAGGTAATGTCGATCAAGATAGCAAATGGCTGCCGAGTCATCGCTGGCCGACCATGATGAAGTACACCGATTTAAGCAGAGAAAATTGGGACGCGGATATCATCATCTGGCCTGAAGCCGCTATCCCTGCGTTTGAGGTAGAGATTCCTTCTTTCCTACGTAACTTAGATAGCGCAGCGAAGATGAATGACAGCTCGATCATCACTGGTGTGCTTAATCAGTCTGAAGATAAGAAATACTACAACAGTATTCTTTCTCTCGGTGTGAATCCATACGGTGAATACAACTACGATCCAGACGAACGCTACCATAAACATCACCTATTGCCGTTTGGTGAGTTTGTGCCGTTTGAAGATATCTTGCGCCCATTAGCACCTTTCTTTAACTTGCCAATGTCATCATTCAGCCGTGGCGATTTTGTTCAACCCAACATAGTGGCAAATGGTCGTCACTTAGCGCCTGCGTTGTGTTATGAGATAGTCTTTAATGATCAAGTTAGACAGAACGTAACCGACGAGACTGACTTTATTTTAACGCTCTCTAACGATGCGTGGTTTGGTCGTTCGATTGGCCCTCTGCAACATATGGAAATTGCACAGATGCGTGCTCTGGAGCTTGGTAAGCCGGTTATTCGCTCGACCAACAATGGTGTGACGGCAGTTACCGATTACAAAGGCAACATCATCAAACAAGTGCCTCAGTTTGAAACAGCAGTATTAAAAGCTGAACTCATTTCAACGGATGGTCAAACGCCTTATCACACAGTAGGTACTTGGCCACTGTATATCTGGGCGATGCTCAGCTTGGTGATTGGTTGGGTAATTAGAAAGCCAAAAAGCTAGATTCGAGATTCGAGATTTGATATGGCCCCTAAAAAGTAGACACAGGGGTTTAGTTGATTAGTTCAAAGTCCATGGGACTCACTCCACCTAGAGT
>NZ_JALNTR010000018.1:0-11400 GCF_023161755.1 Vibrio sp. 1CM23M | reverse complement strand
GGTCGAAAGCACCGGTCTTGAAAACCGGCAACCGTTAATAGCGGTTCTAGGGTTCAAATCCCTATCCCTCCACCACCATTGAAAAGCCCGCTGAGAAATCAGCGGGCTTTTTTCATATCTGTCGTTTAGCAAAACAAAAAGGAGCACTAACGTGCTCTTTACCTGTGACCCCACACCTGTTATTTATCACTTATAGATAACTAGTCTTGCAGGTATTTCCCTTCGGCGACCTGCCAAAATGCTCTAATTAATGGGTTTTCTAATTGTGCACGCTTACAGCACACCCCTAGTTCAAATGGTTTGATTGGCTCTATCTTTAAACGGTCTACTTTGTCACGTACCGGACTGTTGTTGATGACGACATCAGGGGCTATACCAACCCCACAGCCAAGGGCAACCATACTTACGATCGCTTCATGACCAGATACCTGAGCGTAAATATTGGGTTTTATCTTCATCTTTTTGAACCATGCGTTTGCACGTTCTCGGGCAGTTCCTGCTTCTGGGATGATAAAAGGCACTTCATTCCAGTTTGGTTTATCAGATTGCAGCTGTTGGCTAAAGCTACTCACGCCAGATGGAATGATGACTGACAGTGGAATATCGCTGATGGTCTCGAATTCTAACCTTGAAGGAAGGATGTCTGGCTTTGCTGAGATAGCGATATCTGCTTCATCGTTTAAGATCTTGTCGATGGATTGTGCTGGATCGCCAGTAGAGAGCTTAAATTCAATATACGGATGAATAGCCCTAAATTCGGTTATGAGTTCAGGTAGGTGACTATAGCTAGCCGTTACTGAACAAAATATACGGATCTCACCTTTAAGCTCTTGCTCTCCGCCCTTCAGATGAAGGTTATATTGCTGCCATTCTCCCACGATGCTCAACGCTACAGGCAATAGGTGTTTTCCTGCTGGGGTCAGATCTACACTGCGGTTGTCTCTGATAAGCAGTTCTTGTCCTGTTTCCTCTTCAAGCTTTTGTATCTGACGGCTCAGCGCTGAAGGACTGACGTGCATAGCAGCAGCGGTTTTGCTGAAACTCTTGCTGTCACATAAATGTATAAATAATTGTAGAGATTTTATGTTCATGTTCTGCGATCGTTTCCATGTTGCATTTATTGCAATAACTAATTGTGAATATATCACTTTCAGCAACGGAGTGTCTGTTTTAGTATGAAGTCATTCGATAGAGAGATATCGACCTTACGGACTTATTTTTAAAGGAGTGCCCTAGAATGGCTAACTATTTCAATACATTAAACCTTCGTGAACAACTAGACCAATTAGGTCGTTGCCGCTTTATGGATCGTGAAGAATTCGCGACAGAAGCTGAATACCTTGAAGGTAAGAAAATCGTAATTGTTGGTTGTGGTGCTCAAGGCCTAAACCAAGGTCTAAATATGCGTGATTCTGGTCTAGACGTATCTTACGCTCTACGCCAAGCGGCAATTGATGAAAAGCGTCAATCATTCAAAAATGCTGATGAAAACGGCTTTGTTGTGGGTAGCTACGAAACGCTAATCCCTCAAGCAGACCTAGTAATCAACCTTACTCCTGATAAGCAACACACAAACGTTGTTGAAACAGTAATGCCTCTAATGAAGCAAGGCGCTGCTCTTGGTTACTCTCACGGCTTTAACGTTGTTGAAGAAGGCATGCAATTACGTTCTGACCTTACTGTAGTAATGGTTGCACCTAAGTGTCCAGGTTCTGAAGTTCGCGAAGAGTACAAGCGTGGCTTCGGTGTACCAACACTGATCGCTGTTCACCCAGAAAATGACCCTAAAGGCGAAGGTTGGGATATCGCTAAAGCTTGGGCTGCTGGTACAGGCGGTCACCGTGCAGGTTGCCTAGAGTCTTCATTCGTAGCTGAAGTTAAATCTGACCTTATGGGTGAGCAAACAATCCTATGTGGCATGCTACAAGCGGGTTCTATCGTATCTTACGAGAAGATGATTGCTGATGGCATTGAACCAGGCTATGCAGGCAAGCTTCTACAATACGGTTGGGAAACGATCACTGAAGCACTTAAATTTGGTGGCGTAACTCACATGATGGATCGCCTATCTAACCCAGCTAAAGTTAAAGCGTTTGAGCTTTCTGAAGAGCTTAAAGACCTAATGCGTCCGCTTTACAACAAGCACATGGATGACATCATCTCTGGTCACTTCTCTAGCACAATGATGGCTGACTGGGCGAACGATGACGTGAACCTACTAGGCTGGCGTGAAGAGACCGGCGAAACGGCATTCGAAAACTACCCAGCTTCTGACGTAGAAATCTCAGAGCAAGAGTACTTCGACAACGGTATCCTAATGGTTGCTATGGTTCGTGCTGGTGTTGAGCTAGCATTCGAAGCTATGACTGCATCTGGTATCATCGATGAGTCTGCTTACTACGAATCTCTACATGAGCTTCCACTAATCGCAAACACAGTTGCTCGTAAGCGTCTTTACGAAATGAACGTTGTAATCTCTGATACTGCTGAGTACGGTAACTACCTATTCGCTAACGTAGCAACACCGCTACTACGTGAGAAGTTCATGCCTTCTGTAGCGACAGACGTAATCGGCTGTGGTCTAGGTGAAACATCTAACCAAGTTGATAACGCTAAGCTAATTGAAGTAAACGAAGCTATCCGTAACCACCCTGTAGAGTACATTGGTGAAGAGCTGCGTAGCTACATGAGCGACATGAAGCGTATCGCTGTAGGCGGTTAATGAGTCGCTTAGATACTGATAAATTTGCAGAAAAAGCGAAGCAGTATCACTAGCTCCTTACTGATTGGAGTTATAAATAAGCAACACAACATCTAATAGAAAGGCTTGGTCGCCGTTGACCAAGCCTTTTTGCTTTTAGGAACAAAGCCTTATAAATCAACTGAGTGAACATTGCTTGATAGGTCTTCGTCGACTTGTAGTTGTTGATTGATCCTCAGAAACACAAAAGGGTTGGTGCTTTCACACCAACCCTTTCAGTTTTCTTGCTTTACGCTTACTTATCGGCAATCTTTGCTTCTAAGTCCGCTAGCTTTTGTTCCATTTCAGTTAGCTTTTGACGAGTGCGAAGCAGTACTTGTGTTTGAACATCAAACTCTTCACGGCTCACAACGTCTAGCTTGTTTAGTTGGCCTTGGATAACCTGGCGAACTTTTTGATCTACGTCTGAACCAAGCTCTTTTACTGGTTGAGGCATAGAATCGTGGATCTGCTTAGCAATCTGCTCTAGTTTTTTTGGATCAAACATATCAATTAAAACTCCTGAATATTTACCACTATTCTATTTAATCACACTTGAGATGTCGCCTATGGCGTATAAAAAAAGGCCACCGAAGTAGCCTTTTTACTGTTAATACGACTTAGCGATTACTTATTATCAGCTAATTCTCTGTGTGCTGCTTTTGCTTCATCGACGCGAGCTAGCTTTTCTAGATCTTTGTCTTCAACAAATACAGGTAGAGGTTTGTGTTTTTCAGCCAAGTAGCTGTAAATCACTGGCAGTACAAATAGCGTAAAGATAGTACCAATCGCTAGACCAGCAACGATTACGATACCAATACTAAAGCGCTGAGCTGCACCCGCACCACTTGCGTACATCAGTGGAATTAGACCCGCGATCATCGCAGCTGTAGTCATCAAGATTGGACGAAGACGAACCTTCGCAGCTTCCATTACCGCTTCGATACGAGTCTTGTGATGATGCAACTGTTCTTCTTTTGCAACTTCACAGATCAAGATACCGTGCTTGGTAATCAGGCCGACCAAGGTGATCAAACCTACTTGCGAGTAGATGTTCATCGTTGCCGCACCCCAAGCCAGAGCGATTAGGGCACCACAGATCGCCAGTGGTACAGATACCATGATAACCAGTGGATCTTTCAGAGATTCAAACTGAATCGCTAGTACTAAGAAGATGATAGCCAGTGCTAGACCAAAGGTCGCGTAAAGTGCGCTACCTTCAGTTACGTATTGACGCGCTTCACCCATGTAATCGTGGTTGTAGCCACTTGGAAGCTTATTCGCCGCCGTGTCTTCAAACCATGCAATTGCATCACCCATTGCAGCGCCTGGAGCTGGTACTGCGCCAATCGTAGCTGAGTTCAATTGGTTGAAGTGAGGAAGAGAACGAGGCTCTGCCACAACATCAATCGTAATCAAACTGCCTAGTGGTACAGCATTGCCATCCGCAGCACGTACGTAGTAGTTATTCATCGATTCTGGGTTCAAACGGAATTTACGTTCAACTTGAGGGATAACCTCGTAAGAACGACCATTCAAGTCGATACGGTTTACGTAGCCATCTGACATCATGGTACCTAGCGTGATACCGATATCTTGCATGGTCACGCCGTATGCGCCCGCTTTATCCTTGTCGATGTGTACTTTCATCGTTGCTGAGTCGTAGTTCAGATCGAGATCCGAGTATACGAACAGTGGGTTTGTCGCTACATCAGTCAAAATGTCAGTGGTGATCTGGAACAAGCTCTCAAAACTGTTTGGCGTTGTAATAACAAACTGAATTGGAAGACCTGAACCTGCGCCTGGTAGTTCTGGCATTTGGAAGGCGGTTACTGCCATTCCTGGAACATCTTTAACAAGCTCACCTACACGGTTTGCTACTTCTGATTGACTCGTCTCACGTTCACTCCAAGGCACCATAGATGCGATACCAAATGCTTGGTTTGCATTAGGCACACCTGTAAATACCTGCGCGTAAGCTACTTCTGGCTGATCAGACAAAATCTTGTTTACGTCGTTCATGGTATTTTGCATGAAGTCTAAGTTTGCATTCGACGGTGCAGTACCCATCAGCATGATTACACCTTTATCTTCTGAAGGTGCTAATTCACTAGGGATGAACTTAAACAGCATCGGCAAGCTTGCAAATACGATGATCGCAAAGCCAATGAACACTGGACGGTGGTTCATAACCGCACCAAGCATACGCTCGTAACGGTTAGTCATGCCATCCAAAACGCTATGAACTTTCTGCTCAAATTTGCTCGGCTCAGCGTGAGCTTTTAGCATTTTTGAACACATCATTGGCGATAGCGTAAGTGCTACGATACCCGATACAAATACAGAACCGGCTAGGGTTAATGCGAACTCTTTAAATAGTGAGCCCGTGATACCACCCATCATCGCGATTGGAGCGTATACCGCACCTAAAGTTAGTGTCATTGCGATAACAGGCACCGCAATCTCACGAGTACCGATGATCGCAGCGCGGAAAGGGGACTCCCCGAGCTTGATATGCCTGTCGACGTTCTCAAGTACTACGATCGCATCATCTACCACCAGACCGATGGCGAGTACCATTGCCAGTAGCGTCATCAGGTTCCAAGAGAAGCCCATTGCTTGCATTACCATTGCCACACCAATCAGAGACAGTGGGATAGTAACGATAGGGATCAGTACCGCTCGGAATGAACCTAAGAACAAGGTAATTACGATCAATACGATTAATGCCGCTTCAAGAATGGTCTTGATAACCTCTTGAATTGACTCGTTAATCGCAATGGTTGAATCGTACATTACGTTCATAGAGATGTTGCTTGGTAGGTTCTTCTCTAGTTGAGGAAGAAGCTCAAGTACATCTGCAGCGATGTTGATTGGGTTCGCACTTGGTGCCGCATTAATTGCTGCAACAACCGCTTCCTGACCGTTCGCACTCGCACGATAAACGTCGTGGCTTTTCTCTAGAGAAACCTTAGCGATGTCAGACAGACGAATAATCTCACCTTCACCACTTCTAACGACTAAGTTCTCTAACTCTTCAGTGTTCGATACTTGCGTGTCGGCACTGCCGTTATAAAGAACAAATTCACCCGTTGCTTGACCCGTAGCTGATTGGTAGTTGTTCGCATCCAATACCGCCATAACGTCAGTTGCAGTTAGGTTTACCGCCGCCATTTTTGATGGATCTAGCCACACGCGCAGTGCGTATTTCATACCACCATAGAGGTCAACTTTAGATACACCATTTACCGTGAATAGTTGCGGGTTGATTACACGCTCTAGGTAGTCGGTAATTTGGCTCGACACCAACTCATCACTGGTAAAACCAATGTAGAGTACCGCTGTCGTTGAACCGGTAGACATGGTTACGGTTGGATCTTCGGCTTCTTTAGGAAGCTGAGAACGCACCGAGTTAGTCTTGGCTAGTATGTCAGACAGCGCCGCATTCGGGTCGGTGTTCAACTTCATGTTAACGGTAATAGTAGAGCTACCGAGCACAGAAGAAGAAGTCATATAGTCGATATTATCCGCTTGCGCCACAGCCTGTTCGAGGGGCTGGGTGATAAAGCCTTGGATAAGATCAGCACTTGCACCGTAGTAACTCGTGGTTACGGTTACGACGGTATTCGTCATTTCAGGGTATTCACGCACCTGCATTTTGAAGATTGCTTGTAAGCCAAGCAGCGCAATCAAAAAGCTGATGGATACCGCTAGAACTGGACGTTTAATAAAAACATCAGTAAAGCGCATTGTGCCTCCAGTTACAGCTTAGGTGTTTCAGATGGTGGAGTGATTGCATCACTTTCAACAACCTTAACTTTGGCACCGTTACTTAGACGTACTTGGCCAGAAGTTACAACCGTATCGCCGGCTTTAACGCCTTCAAGGATGTGTGCAATATCAGCTGTACGCTCACCTACTTTTACAACATGTTGAGCAACACGTTGAACGCCGTCTTCTTCAGTCAGGATGTAAACATTGTCACCGTATAGAGTGAAAGTAATTGCTGTTTGAGGCAGAGTTACTTGGTTCTCTAGTTTAGGCAGAATGATGTTAGCGCGAGCGAACATACCGCTACGAAGCTTGCCATCATTATTTGGAATGTCTGCTTGAACTTGGATAAGACCACTTTGGATGCTTACTGCGGGTTCAATTGCACTGATAGAGCCTTCAAACGGTTTTTCTGGATAAGCATCAACAAAGATGTCGATAGCCTGACCAACATTGATACGAGAGATGTCAGTTTGAGAAACCGTGAAGCGCAGGCGCATGACACTAGTATCTTCTAAACGAACGATATCGGTACCCGACTGTAGGTATTGGCCTAGGTATACGTTACGAATACCCACTTTGCCATCGAAAGGAGCGCGAATTTCACGACGCTCGATCGATGCTTTTAGGCTTTCAATGTCAGCAGATAGAGAGAAGTAGTTCGCTTCTGCTTCATCGTACGCTTCTTTAGAGATAGAACCTTTCTTGAATAGACCTTGGTAACGTTTGTATTTTGCTTTCGCAGCAGGCAAACGAGCTTCAGAACTCTTTAGGTTTGCTTTCTCTACGTCAGAATCAAGACGTACCAGTTGCTGACCATTCTTAACATCAGTACCTGATTCGAAAGAGATCTGGTCAATAACACCGCTGGTTTCGTTCGCTAGTGTCACACCTTGGTTAGGTTCGATGAAGCCGATAGCTTCAATCACTGGAACCCAGTCGATCGGCTGAACTTCAGTTACCGTTACTGGAAACTCTGGTTCAGGGCGGTTGGCCATATACTCAGCAATTTTTTGTTGTTTGAACATGTTAAACCCAATAACGCTGCCGAAAAGTAGTACAGCGATGAGTAACATGAAGAAAGTCCACTTTTTCATTATGGTCAAAACTCCGATCTAGTGTTTAATTATTGCGTCCCAACTGGCTTCGATTGCAGATTCTAGTTCTGCCTCATCAAGTTGGTAAAATCCTAAAGAATGCTTGCGTGCTAGAGAAACACTAGCCGCCAAGCTCAATCCACCTAATACTTCATTGTTAAGTGGTTTAAACAATCCTTGTTCTTTCCCCTCATTAAATAGCAGCTCAACTTGGGCAAACATTTTACGTTCTAGTTCCCTGAAGTTTAGGCTATTTGTGATGGGTAGAGAGTCATACTGAACCCGATTTTTTATTGCGGCTAAATTCGTTCCTGCTAAGTTCCATATGTTCAACCACATAGTACGGTAGCGTTGTTTAATTGGATCCGAATCATTAACCCCTTCTTGAACAGCATCAGCTACTCTTTGAGTCACGAGCATTCGAACATCTTCTATCAAATGCTCTTTATCATCGAAGTAGCGATAGATAGTGCCTGCAGCCACTCCTGCTTCTTTGGCTAATTTTTGCATTGAAAGGCCTTGGAAACCGACCTCTGCAATTAGCTTTTCAGCTGCAGAAAGTATTTGCTGGCGTTTATCCCGAGGTGCATGAGTTGTCATATTTCAATCACCAATGAATGAACGTTCATTCATTATAGCCTAATAACCACACACATGTGCAACAAAGTTTTACATAATCAGCGTAAAAATCTTGTATAAGAGAACGTAGCATTCGTGCTGTTGCAGCATTATTATAGGCGCGCAATTGAATTCGCCCCTCTAGACCAAACTGAGAATCAAATGAAACTGAACCCAAGACAAGATGAAGCCGTGAAATATGTTTCGGGCCCCTGCTTAGTATTAGCGGGCGCTGGATCCGGTAAAACACGTGTTATCACGAATAAGATCGCTTACTTGGTTCAAGAGTGTGGCTATAAGGCGCGCAATATTGCAGCGGTAACCTTTACCAATAAAGCAGCACGCGAGATGAAAGAGCGTGTTGGACAAACTCTGGGTAAGGGCGAATCGAAAGGGCTGATTGTTTCGACCTTTCATACCATGGGTTTAACCATCATTCGTCGTGAATATAAAGCGCTGGGTTTGAAAGCGGGTTTCTCTCTGTTTGATGACCAAGACCAACTAGCTTTGTTAAAAGAGTTAACAGAGAGACAGATCGATGGTGATAAGGATTTGCTGCGCGCTTTAATGAGCACCATTTCGAATTGGAAAAATGACATGCTGACACCAGATCAGGCGAAAGCACGTGCTCAAGGCGAACAAGAGCAGTTGTTTGCATTCTGTTTTGAGATGTACCAAAAACAGATGAAGGCATACAACGCGCTTGATTTTGATGATCTGATCGCGATGCCTGTATTGTTACTGAAAACCAATCAAGAGGTACGTGAGCGCTGGCAGTCGCGTATCCGCTATTTACTGGTCGATGAATACCAAGATACCAACACCAGCCAATATGAGCTGGTTCGTTTACTGGTGGGAGATCGTGGTCGCTTGACGGTAGTAGGTGACGATGACCAATCTATCTATTCATGGCGTGGTGCTAAACCGCAGAACTTAGTGTTGCTGGGTGAAGACTACCCGAACCTTCGTCTGATCAAACTGGAGCAAAACTACCGCTCAACCAGTCGAATCTTGCGTGCAGCGAACATCTTGATCGCCAACAACCCACACGTTTATGAAAAATCACTGTTCTCAGAGATCCCAGACGGTGAAAAGCTTAAGGTATTGAATGCTAAGAATGAAGAGCATGAAGCCGAGCGTATTACCGGTGAGATCATCGCGCACAAGTTTTTGAACCGTACTGAATACAAAGATTACGCAGTACTTTACCGTGGTAACCACCAATCACGCTTGATTGAAAAAGCGCTGATGCAGAACCGTGTGCCTTACAAGATCTCTGGCGGTACCTCTTTCTTTGCGAGAGCCGAGATTAAAGACATCATGGCTTACCTACGTGTGTTGGTGAACCCTGATGATGACAACGCGTTTCTACGTATTGTAAACACACCACGTCGTGAGATTGGTCCGGTGACGCTTGAGAAGTTAGGCAGCTACGCCAATATGCGTGGTAAGAGTCTGTTTGAAGCCAGTTTTGAGATGGGCTTAGAGCAGACATTGACTGGTCGTGGTTTAGAGAACCTGCGCCGTTTCGGTGACTGGATTGTTCGTATCTCAGACAATGCTGAGCGTGGTAATACGGTTGAAGCCGTTCGTTCTTTGGTTCGTGATATCAACTACGAAGATTGGTTGTACGAAACCTCAGCGAGCCCGAAAGCCGCTGAAATGCGAATGAAGAACGTCTCTGATCTCTATAGTTGGATTGTGGCCGATCTTGAGGGTGACAACTACGACAAAGAAGAGAAAACCCTGCGCGAGGTGGTTCAACGTTTAACGCTGCGCGACATGATGGAGCGTGGTGAGGATGATGACGATGCAGACCAAGTTCAATTAATGACACTGCATGCATCGAAAGGTCTAGAGTTCCCGTATGTATTCCTGATGGGTGCAGAAGAGGGCATCTTGCCGCACCAAACCAGTGTTGATGAAGGCAACGTAGAAGAAGAACGTCGTCTTATGTATGTGGGGATTACGCGAGCGCAGAAAGAGCTGACCTTTACTAAGTGTCGTGAACGTCGTCAATATGGTGAATTAATAAAGCCAACACAAAGCCGCTTCCTTGATGAGCTGCCGCATGATGATGTGGAGTGGGAAAGCGTTAAGAAGCCTCAATCCGCTGAAGAAAGAATGGAGAAAGGGCAGGCGCACATTGCGAATATTCGCGCAATGTTCAACAAAAAGTAATGCTCTGCTTTTACAGCACTATATAGAAGCCAATAAAAAAGGTGACCATGAGGTCACCTTTTTTGAATCTGGCATTTTTAATTACAGACCGGCAATCATGTGCTCGATAGCATCTTTGATTTCGTCGTCTGAACAGTCCATACATGAACCTTTCGCTGGCATCGCATTGAAACCGTTGATTGCGTGGTCAGCTAGAATGTCGCGACCTTGAGCAATACGAGGACCCCAGTCACCAGCATCTCCTGTTTTAGGTGCGCCACTTACGCCAGATGCGTGACAAGCGATACAAAAGGTACCGTAAACTGCTGCGCCATCACGAGGGCCTGTTGGTTCTGCGGCTACTGGCTCGCTGCCGACTAGGTAAACTTGGCCAACTGGTTTGATGCGTTCAGCAATTGCATCGTGCTCTGCTTCGCTTAGGCCTGCAGCCATTGCGCCAGTTGAAAAGGTTAAAACTGCGATGACAACGCTTAAAATTCGACGAGACATATCCATTAAACTCACTTTACATTCCCAAGGTAAGTACATGCTTACCAATTTATAGTGTTGGAAGGGTGTTTTGGCTTTAACCAGCAAAGAGCAACTGTTAAACCAATGTAAATAATGGGTGATTATATCCCGATAAGTTGTTGCAATAAACAACAACTTATAAGCTGTGGCGGGTTGTAGTACTCAAATAAGGGGTTTATCACATATTAACTGTCGAAAAAGAGACCAAACAGAAAAAAAAGTTAAAAAAGTACTAGACGGCATTGGGTGATATACGTATTATTCCACTCCGCCGACAGGGCATGCGCCTGTAGCTCAGCTGGATAGAGCGTTGGCCTCCGGAGCCAAAGGCCGAAGGTTCGAATCCTTTCAGGCGCGCCATCCGGTCTCTTACTTCGGTAAGTGAGAAATTGGCAAAAAGAAATAATGGTGGCTATAGCTCAGTTGGTAGAGCCCTGGATTGTGATTCCGGTGGTCGCGAGTTCGAATCTCGTTAGCCACCCC
>NZ_JALNTR010000017.1:0-36726 GCF_023161755.1 Vibrio sp. 1CM23M | reverse complement strand
TATCTAACGATAAAACGTTTTGATATTCATCAACGAGTGCCCACACAGATTGATAGGTTTAAATTGTTAAAGAGCTTAACTTCTCGAGCGTTCCTTTTAAGTAAGGAGCCTCTCGAAGTGGACGGCCATTCTAGCGAATTAACATTCAGTGTCAAACACTTTTTGAAAATTAATTTTTTGTCGCTTTCCGTCTTACTGATTCTTGCTGAAGCCTTGTGGCGTCTGCCGTCTCAGTGGTGTCGCATTATAGGGAACCCTTTCAGCTTAGCAACTACTTTTTCATAAAAAATGAATAAATAGGGGTTAACTGCCTAATAGTTCACCTAAACGTAAAAAAGAGAGCATTTCTGCTCTCTTTTTGCTCAAAACCTAAAGGTATTGTTAGATAAATGCGTAAGCATCAGCGTACATATGGTCACGCTTTGCTTCTTTATTCTGAGTAAATAGGTCTCTTGCAGCACCCGCCATTTCAAAACGACCTGCAATATAGATATCGAAATCAGCTAATGATTCGAAACTTTGCGTAATAGCCTCAAGCACATTACCTGTTTGGCCGTGCCAAACTTCCGGTGCTTCTTCTACTACCGGTACAAAGTGCACATTGCTATGCTTTTCTGCAATGCCAACCAACTCTTCTTTCGCATATAACTGGCACTCATCTTTTGCGCCCCAGTATAGGTAGATCTCTTTCGAGCTATTTTGCGCGATGCAGTGATCAAGAATAGAGCGAACGTAGCTGAAGCCAGTACCACCAGCAATAAGTAATAGAGGGCGATCGCTTTCTTCTTTGATCCAAGCATCTCCGTGTGGAGCATCAATCGCAATATCGCCATCTTCAGCTTGTGCCTTCTTCATCGCTTCAACCACTTCTAGTGCGTAAGCGTTGTGCTCGGCAGCACCAATGTGCAGCTCAAGCTCACCTTCGTGGCGGCAAGGGCTACTTGCGATAGAGAATGGGCGCTTATCTTTCTCGCCCATTTCAACCATCAGGTACTGGCCCGCTTTA
Organism: Vibrio sp. 1CM23M; assembly: GCF_023161755.1. NCBI lineage: Bacteria > Pseudomonadati > Pseudomonadota > Gammaproteobacteria > Vibrionales > Vibrionaceae > Vibrio > Vibrio sp. 1CM23M. The sequence continues at coordinate 35,720 of NZ_JALNTR010000017.1, read as the reverse complement.
AAAGCGACCGGTGTTTCTGGGTGAAGTAGGATTTGGTAAGTATTACAAGCCAAAGGCTCGATAGACTTCACTTTACATTTAATAGTCATGTTCTTCCTCTTACTAACCCTTAATCGGCAAAGGTTAGAACTAAATTACTTTCTGCAAATGCTTGGCAAGCAAAAATCCAGCCTTGTTGCTGCTCTTTCTCTGTGAGCATGGGTTCAAGGTGGTAACTCACTTGCCCTTCTAATTTTCTGCACATACACATTGCGCATGCGCCAACTTGGCAACGGTTTGGGAAATAGATATCGCTGTTGAGCGCAGCATCCAAGACCGTTTGCCCTTTTTCTACTGTGAAACTGATGTTTTCTGGGTATAAGACTACTTGGTAGCTCATGAAATTCCTAGCTGTTCCCAGATGCTATCAATCTTTTTCACGACATCAGGATCTTTTGTGATTGGTACACCCCACTCACGCAGGCATTCACCTTCCCACTTATTGGTCGCATCGAGGCCCATTTTTGAGTGTCCAGTTTCATTCTGTAGGAATAACGTATCTCTCGCCGGATCCATTCTGGTCGTTACAGCCCAGATGATGTCATTCCAATCACTCACGTTGACATCGCCATCACACACGATAACAAACTTGTTCTCATCAAATTGAGACCAAACCGCTTCCATGATTTTCTTACCATTACCGGCAGCTTGCTTTTCAATAGACACTACAACCATGCTGGCATTGTCGTTTTGCAGGTGAATATCAATAATTTCAGGATGAACCTTGGTTAACTCAGCCAAGCTACCCTCTATGTGTTCACTATTTACAGGTGCTGATTGGGCATCTGGCGATAGCGCTAACTCTGCGTCCCACTTCTTCGTGATATCTAGACCCATCTTAGAACCTAGCCCAACCACGGGTGAGGCAAAATCCAATGAATCGATCGGAGTGTTCTCTATCATCAGGCTATCGCGTGACGGATCCATATGTTCGCACATCGCTGCGGTTACTTGAGACCAATCACGTGCATTCACATCTTCATCACACACCAATACAAATTTGGTGTACATGAATTGGCGTAAGAAAGACCATACACCCATCATCACTCGCTTAGCGTGACCTGGGTATTGCTTCTTCATGGTCACTACTGCCATTCGGTACGAACAACCTTCAGGCGGTAGATAGAAATCTTCAATCTCTGGGAACTGCTTTTGAAGAATAGGCACAAACACTTCATTTAGCGCAACACCCAATACCGCTGGCTCATCAGGTGGACGACCAGTATAGGTGCTGTGATAGATAGGGTTCTCGCGCATGGTTACATGAGTAATAGTAAACACATGGTGCTTTTCTTTCTCGTTATAATAACCAGTATGATCTCCGTAAGGCCCTTCATCTGCGAATTCATTCGGGTCGATGTAACCTTCCATCACGATTTCTGCACTTGCAGGAACTTCTAAATCGTTGCTGATTGATTTAACGACCTCAGTTTTACTACCACGTAGTAAGCCTGCAAACGCGTACTCAGATAAAGTATCCGGCACTGGCGTAACCGCACCAAGAATGGTGGCAGGATCAGCACCAAACGCTACCGATACTGGGAATGGCTTCCCTGGGTTGGTTTCCATCCAATCACGCAAATCCAGTGCTCCACCACGGTGGGCTAACCAACGCATGATGATTTTATTCTTGCCGATCTTCTGTTGACGATAGATGCCTAAGTTTTGGCGTTTCTTGTTTGGACCACGAGTAACAGTTAAACCCCATGTTAGCAATGGCGCGACATCGTCAGCCCAACAGCTCATCACCGGGATTTTATCGAGGTCGACGTCATCGCCTTGCCATACCACTTGTTGGCAAGCCGCTTTGCGAAGGCGTTTAGCCGGCATATTTAAGACTTGCTTAAATACAGGCAGTTTATCAAGAGCGTCTTTAAAGCCTTTTGGTGGCTCAGGTTCTTTTAGGTAAGCAAGCAACTTGCCCACTTCACGCAGTTCTTTGACTTCTTGACGACCCATACCAATAGCAACACGGTTGGGTGTACCAAATAGGTTGGTCAAAACAGGCATGTCATAGCCTACTGGATTTTCAAACAAAAGAGCCGGGCCACCAGCACGTAGAGTACGGTCGCTAATCTCGGTCATTTCGTAGTCTGGATCGACTGGGTGAGAAATGCGTTTCAACTGACCAATACTTTCAAGATGGTCGATAAAATCACGTAAATCTTTAAAACTCATAGGACTTCTACATGCTGATTATTCTGCGCTCAGTATATCAAAAAGGGTGACACTGAGGTCCCCCTTTTTAGTGTGGTTATTGAGAGGAAAAATCCACTTTACGGTAATGCTTGCTCGATCAAAGAGCTCTTCACCTGAGGGTTATCATTGACGAGATCTTGCAACCATCGCGTATGACCTTGTTTGGCGAGTTCACGCGCGACTAATGGTGCTTCATCAGCAATTGCCATCCTAGAGACAAGGAACAGCTTCACCTCTTCTGATAACGGGTTAACCTTGGTGAGTAAAGTAATCGCTTCATCTTTCAAACGCGGGTTTTTAGTCGCCGCCATCACCTGTTCAAGCGCGAACGCTTGTTTGGTTTCAGCAAGGCGGACTAGCTCAGCTTGGCTATGATAATCGGCCTTCATTCGCCATAGAATTTTGTAGACCTCTGGGTCTTCGCTCACTTGCGCTAATCGAACCACCACCTCAGTAGAGGGTAACCAGCTAACAATAGAAGATGCGGTGAGTTGCTTAGTTAGGTAATCAACCGCTTCAGGAGACAAACTGTCTAGCTCTCTAATGAGCAACGCTTCTCGCGTTTGAACTTGATGTTCAGATCCAGATAACCACTCTTTTAGGTCGAGTTCCTGTTTCTCTGCATCTAGTACAAATACCAATGTCTTCTGATCTTGACGCCATTGTTTAATAAGGCGATTAGCAATTGAAGGGTAATTAAAGGCAGGTACCGTAAACTCATAGCCATCTCCACGCTCTAAGACTTGATAAGTGGGAGTGATAGCAAGTTGCTGCTCAATGAAGATAGACATCTTGGGTGTGAGTACGATTTTTTGCTGTTCAAGCTTCTTCAAGAGTTGGTAACGAGCCACCTCTTGCTGGGGAAATGTCAGGCGCTCAAGCGCAAAGCGTAGCGAATTGACTTCGTCACGTACGACGAGCTCGAGTAGTTCAGCAGTTTTCAGTTTTACTTGATCATTCTCAAGCCAAGACTCTACTGTAAGTGGAGACATCTCGGTGGCATAGCTCATACCAACCGGTGAAAATAACAGTGAAGTAGACAGGAGTAATGATGACAACAGTCCATGTTGCATTTTAACTTCCTTGTAACACTTTTACTCATTCTGCAAGCTAGCGCTACAAAATGCAAATAAAAAGCGCCACCCGAGGGCAGCGCTTATTAAATAACGATCAGCTAATCAATATTACTGACGACGCATTGCGTCAAAGAACTCATCGTTCGTTTTCGTCATTGCTAGCTTGTCGATAAGGAATTCCATTGCGTCGATTTCGCCCATTGGGTGAACAATCTTACGCAGGATCCACATCTTCTGTAGTTCATCGTTCTTGGTAAGAAGCTCTTCACGACGAGTACCAGAGCGGTTGAAATCAATCGCTGGGAATACGCGTTTTTCAGCAATCTTACGGTTAAGGTGCAGTTCCATGTTACCTGTACCTTTGAATTCTTCGTAGATAACTTCATCCATCTTAGAACCAGTATCAACCAGTGCTGTTGCGATGATAGTCAAGCTACCGCCTTCTTCTACGTTACGTGCCGCACCGAAGAAACGCTTAGGACGATGTAGAGCATTCGCATCAACACCACCAGTAAGAACTTTACCTGATGAAGGAATCACAGTGTTGTAAGCACGAGCTAGACGAGTAATAGAATCCAGTAGGATAACTACGTCTTTCTTGTGTTCAACAAGGCGTTTCGCTTTCTCGATAACCATTTCTGCAACTTGTACGTGGCGTGATGCTGGTTCATCGAATGTTGAAGCAACTACTTCGCCTTTAACTAGACGCTGCATTTCTGTTACTTCTTCTGGACGCTCATCGATAAGTAGAACCATTAGTTCACACTCAGGATGGTTACGTGCAATGCTTTGAGCAATGTTTTGCAGAAGCATTGTCTTACCCGCTTTAGGCGGAGCAACAATCAGACCACGCTGACCTTTACCAATTGGAGATGCAAGGTCAAGAATACGAGCCGTAATATCTTCAGTCGCACCATTACCCGCTTCCATCACCATACGTTCGTTAGCGTGAAGAGGAGTAAGGTTTTCGAAAAGAATCTTGTTACGAGCGTTGTCTGGCTTGTCGTAGTTAACCGTGTTTACTTTAAGCAGTGCAAAGTAACGCTCACCGTCTTTAGGTGGACGGATTTTACCGCCAATAGAGTCACCTGTACGTAGGTTAAAACGACGAATTTGGCTTGGTGATACGTAGATATCATCTGGGCCAGCCAGGTATGAACTGTCGGCGCTACGTAGGAAACCAAAACCGTCTTGAAGAATTTCTAGAACACCATCACCAAAGATGTCTTCACCACTTTTTGCATGCGCTTTAAGGATGGAGAAGATAATGTCTTGTTTTCTTAGGCGAGCTTGATTTTCAAGACCTAAGCTTTCGCTAAGTTTAACAAGCTCAGACACAGGTCTGTTCTTCAGTTCAGTAAGATTCATAGTGGTGGAAGTTTGTTTAGTCAAAATAGGATCTGTTTTCTTAAGTTAAGAAGGATTTGGTCACAGGATCGACCAAGAAGAGAAATTCGTTCAATTAACGTGCGATAAATTAGCACTAAAACTAAGACTAGTCCATAGCTTAGAAAAAACAAAACCGCGCATTTGTTAACTGCACGGTTTCTTTTCAAATGCTGACCTGATTATAGGTTAGCGTCTAAGAACTCTTTAAGTTGAGTTTTAGATAATGCACCAACTTTAGTCGCTGCTACGCCGCCATCTTTGAAAAGAAGTAGCGTTGGAATACCGCGAATACCAAACTTTGGTGGAGTACCAGCATTTTGGTCGATATTTAATTTACCGATTGTGAGCTTGCCTTCGTACTCGTCTGCGATTTCATCAAGAATCGGCGCAATCATTTTACATGGACCACACCATTCTGCCCAAAAATCAACAAGAACAGGGCCTGCAGCGTTGATTACATCGTTATCAAAACCGTCATCAGTTAGCTGCAAAATCTTATCACTCATCTTCCACTCCAATGTATTTTTTAGAACTGGTTGGATGATAACCAGTAAATAGATGCCCTATTGGAATGTATTTACTTTCGTATTGCAAGCTTAAGCTGATATTCTATAGCAATGAAAAAGACGCATATCACAGAGCAAAAGTTCGCCGACTTGGATTTACTTCCGCAAGTCATTGAAGGATTGGAGAAAAAAGGGTTCGATTATTGTACCCCTATCCAAGCCTTGGCGCTCCCGGTACTGCTCACCGGCCAAGACATTGCAGGCCAGGCCCAAACGGGTACTGGTAAAACGCTTGCGTTTCTTACTGCTACTTTTAACCACCTGCTAAAAACACCTGAGCATGAAGGGCGTAAGCCTAACCAGCCACGTGCGATTATTATGGCACCAACGCGTGAACTCGCGATTCAGATCTACAACGACGCTGACTCTCTGGTTGAAAGCACAGGTATCAAGGCAGCACTTGCTTACGGTGGCGAAAGCTACGACAAGCAACTAGGTAAAATCGAAGAAGGCGCAGATATCTTAATTGGTACGACTGGCCGCATCATCGATTTCTACAAGCAGAAGGTATTTAACCTTAACCACATTCAAGCTGTTGTTCTTGACGAAGCTGATCGCATGTTCGATCTTGGTTTCATCAAAGACATCCGCTTCTTATTCCGCCGTATGCCTGAGCCAAAAGATCGCCTGAACATGCTGTTCTCTGCGACATTGTCTTACCGCGTACAAGAGCTAGCGTTCGAACACATGCACAACCCAGAGCATGTTGTTGTTGAGCCAGAGCGTAAAACAGGTCACCGCATCCAGGAAGAGCTGTTCTACCCATCAAACGAACACAAAATGGCACTGCTGCAGACTCTAGTTGAAGAAGAGTGGCCAGAGCGCGCTATCATCTTCGCTAACACTAAGCACAAATGTGAGTCTGTTTGGGGTCACCTAGCTGCAGATGGTCACCGTGTTGGCCTGCTAACTGGCGATGTTCCTCAGAAGAAACGTGAAAAGATTCTTGAGCAATTCACTAAAGGTGATGTTGACCTGCTTGTCGCAACCGACGTTGCAGCACGTGGTCTACACATTCCTCAAGTAACACACGTATTCAACTTCGACCTACCTGATGACTGTGAAGATTACGTTCACCGTATCGGCCGTACCGGTCGTGCAGGCGCAAGTGGTCACTCGATCAGCTTTGCTTGTGAAGATTACGCAATCAACTTGCCACCAATCGAAGAATACATTGAGCACGCGATCCCTGTGTCTGACTACGATGCTTCTGCACTGCTAGAAGATCTACCAGCACCATTGCGCTTACGTACACGTAACCCGCAACAACGCCGCTCAAACAACAATGGCCCACGCAACGGTAACCGTAAACCAAACCAGAACCGTCGCCCACGCCAACCGCGTCATAACAAGGAAGCTTAGTCGCTTATGAGTCAAACAGTGTCACCCCCGCTTTACGCTGCAATCGACCTCGGGTCGAACAGTTTTCATATGCTCGTTGTGCGTCATATCGATGGCAGCGTACAAACCATGGCTAAAATTAAGCGCAAAGTGCGTTTAGCTGCAGGCTTAGATGAAAATAATGCGCTTAGTACAGAAGCCATGCAGCGCGGTTGGGACTGTTTGAGTCTCTTTGCAGAGCGACTGCAAGATATTCCAAAAGAAAATATCCGCATTGTCGGTACAGCGACCCTACGTACTGCTATCAATGTGGATATATTTCTAGAGAAAGCGAACCAGATCCTTGGTTACGACATCAATGTTATCTCCGGTGAAGAAGAAGCTGCGACTATCTATAAAGGCGTAGCACACACTTCTGGTGGCAGCGGCCGCCGACTGGTTGTTGATATTGGTGGCGCAAGCACCGAGATGATCATTGGTGAAGGCTTCTCAGCGAAAGCACTAACCAGCCTGAAGATGGGCTGTGTTACTTGGCTTGAGCGCCACTTTAAAGATCGCCAATTAACCGCAACCAACTTTAACAACGCCATTGAAGCGGCGAAGTCAACGTTGGCTCCTATCCTAGATAGCTACACAGATATCGGATGGGATGTGTGTGTGGGCGCCAGTGGTACCGTTCAAGCACTGCAAGAGATCATGTTAGCGCAAGGCATGGATGAAGTGATTACTCATGCCAAACTTAAGCGCCTACAGAAACAAGCCATGATTACAGAGCGCTTGGAAGAGCTAGAAATCGAAGGGCTGACCCTTGAACGCGCATTAGTGTTCCCGAGTGGCCTTTCTATTCTTATTGCTATTTTTGAGCTGCTTGAAATAGATTCAATGACACTCGCAGGCGGCGCACTCCGTGAAGGCCTAGCCTACGAGATGGTTGATGAGCTACGCCAAGAAGATATCCGAGCGCGTACCATTAAGAGTGTTCAATCACGCTACCAAATGGACGTAAGCTACGGTGAACAAGTTGCTGTAGTCGCACAAGCTCTGCTAGACCAAGCGGGCGCCGAAGCGTGGGTTTCAGAACCTCAAGCTGGTGTGTTATTGCAAACGGCAGCTAAGCTTCACGAGATTGGTTTAACCATCGATTTCAAAAAAGGCGGTGAGCACAGCGCTTATCTGCTGCAGAACTTAGACCTGCCTGGCTTTACTCGAGCGCAAAAGCACTACTTGGGTGAGTTAACTCGTCGCTACCGTGAACAGTTAACCTCATTACCAGAGCAACACGCTATCTCAGGCACCAGTAGCAAGCGTATCTTACGTATTCTGCGTTTGGCTATTTTGTTGACTCACCGTCGTAACCCAGCGCTAGAGCCTGAGTTTAAGCTTGCAACCGATGGTAACAACTTGACCTTAGCGCTTTCTAAGCAATGGCTAGCAGACAACCCGCTGACCGCTGCTGAGCTAGAGATCGAGTCGAATAGACAAACCGATATTGGCTGGCCATTGAATATTAAATGCCTCTGATATTAGTATCTGACGCTAGAAATTAAAAAAGCCCAAGTTAGTAGACTAACTTGGGCTTTTTCTTATCGCTGCATTAATGCTTTGTGTTACAAATCTCAAACTTAAGCGTTCACGCCTGTCGCTTTAAAGTCAGGGTTCACTGCGGTTAGCTTTCTAACAATGTAGTTAAGAAGCACGCCGTACATAGGCACGAACAAGCCTAGGCTGATGATAAGTTTGAATCCGTAATCGACTAAAGCAATCTCAGTCCAATGCTCGGCCATAAATGGATCTGGGCTTTGGTAGAAAGCAATCGCAAAGAACGCGATGGTATCAATGGCATTACCGAATAACGTTGAGCATGTTGGGGCTACCCACCACTGTTTAAGCTGACGTAGGCGGTTGAAAACATGCACATCCAAAATCTGACCCAATAAATAAGCCATGAAGCTCGCCGCGGCGATACGTGCAACAAACAAGTTGAACTCACCTAGTTGGCTAAAGCCTTGGAATGAACCTTCAAAGAACACCACTGACAAGAAATAAGAAACGGCCAGCGCTGGTAACATCACTAAGAAAATGATTTTACGAGCAAGCTGCGCGCCAAAAATACGTACGGTTAGATCGGTCGCTAGGAAGATAAACGGGAAAGTGAAAGCACCCCAAGTGGTGTGCATACCGAAGACGGTAAAAGGTAGCTGAACCAGATAGTTGCTTGACGCAATAATCACCAAATGGAACAAAACTAATAGTGCTAGGGCTTTGCGCTGTTGCGCAGGGGTAAAGTTACTCATGCTGTACCTTTTTAGTTTGGTTTGGGGGTGAGGGAACCCAAATCGAGTCATTTCTTCGAATAATCCAAGAAAGCTCTTACCAATAATGTGAATTAAAAAATGTATCAAAAAATTGCTCTAGTGAGCGGCGGGCGATTATACATTAATCAATATTGGCTGCAACGGTGAGAACAAACGCAAACGTTTATTCTCACTTTTATTGGCGAATAGCGCTAGAAACCATGTTTTGAAAGCAGGTTTAAAAGCTACGTTTTAGAAGCGATGCTAAAGTTAAAAACCGCGCTTGAAAAGCGTCGCAAGATAGTCAAACTCTTCTCGGCTTTCTTCAGCGTTTAACGACTCAAACCAAATTGATTCACTGTAATGTTCAGACTTTAAGAACATTCGGCAATCTTCAAAATCAATCAGCCAAGAATGCATATCGGCATCCCATTGTTTTTCAACAACTGACGCTGACAGCAACGCCACCAGCTTTTCACCTAGCACTTCGTAAGAATCAAAATCAAAACTTGGAGACGTAATCAATAAACGCCCTTCCTCAGCTAAATATTCTCTTAAGCCAAATTCTGTTTGTGTTGTCATGTCCCTATTAACCTTATTCTTTTTCTATTAGTTAGACGTTTCTTGCAAACTAGCCGTGTGTGGTGATGTGTTCTTGAATCAAATCTAGGAATGGGTCTGCGTACTTATCCAGTTTACGTTGACCAACACCGTTGACTGCCAGCATCTCTCCGTATGAAGTAGGCAGTATTTCTGCCATATCAATCAAGGTCGCATCACTGAATACCACGTATGGTGGTAAGCCATCTTCATCAGCAATCGACTTACGCAGCTTACGCAGTTTCGCAAACAGCTTCTTATCGTAATTCTTGCTGCTTAACTTATCGGACTTAGCATTACGCACCGCTGTATCTAAACGAGGAACAGCCAGCTCCAAAGACATCTCACCGCGCAGTAGCGGGCGAGCTTCTTCTGTTAGCTGTAATGTCGAGTTACGAGTGATGTTCTGGAACAACAAGCCTTTATGAATTAGCTGACGGAAGATACTGATCCAGTAGTCGTGGCTATGGTCACGGCCAATACCGTAGGTAGACAGCTTATCGTGACCATTATCGCGGACACGGATATTCTGCATACCGCGCATCACTTCGACCACGTAGCCCATACCAAACGACTGATTCACGCGGTACACACAAGACAACGCCTTTTGCGCTTCTTGGGTCGCATCAAAATGCTTGGGTGGATCGAGGCAGATATCGCAGTTGCCACATTGCTTCTCGCGATATTCGCCAAAATAGTTAAGCAGAACCTGACGACGACATGTTTGCGCTTCGGCAAAAGCACTCATCGCATTCAGCTTGTGCATCTCAACTTGTTTCTGTGGGCCTTCTTCTTTCTCATCCAGCATACGACGCAGCCAACCCATATCAGCCGGGTCAAACAGCATCATCGCTTCAGCAGGCAAACCATCGCGACCTGCACGACCGGTCTCTTGATAGTAAGACTCGATGTTGCGTGGAATATCAAAGTGCACCACAAAGCGAACGTTGGGTTTGTTGATGCCCATACCGAAGGCAACAGTCGCGACCACGATCTGAATATCATCGCGTTGGAAGGCTTCTTGAACGTAAGCTCGCTCATCGGTGTCCATACCAGCGTGATAACCCGCGGCGCGAATGCCGTTATTGCATAGCTTCTCGGTCACCATCTCCACTTTCTTACGGCTACCACAGTAGATGATGCCGCAATTGCCCTTTTGTGTTTCTAGGTAGCGAACCACCTGTGAGACGGGTTTGTGCTTCTCAACCAGGTTGTAGCGAATATTAGGGCGATCAAAGCTGCCTAAGTAGTTATGCGGATCCAGGAGCTGTAAGCGCGAGATAATATCTTTGCGCGTCGCATCATCGGCGGTTGCTGTGAGCGCCATGTAAGGCACATGCGGGAAATACTGTTTAAGCTGGCCTAATGATGCGTATTCAGGGCGGAAGTCGTGACCCCATTGAGAGATACAGTGCGCTTCATCGACTGCAATCATTGAAAGCGGTAAACCTTGAAGACGCTCGATAAAGTCACGCATCAACACGCGCTCTGGCGACACATACACCATTTTCAGCTGACCTGAGTTCATGCGATTGAACACATTCAGCAACTGGTCACGTGGCATTGAAGAGTTAATACACTCAGCAGCAACGCCATTGGCCTTCAGTTGATCGACTTGGTCTTTCATCAACGAGATCAGCGGCGAGATAACTAGAGTCAGCCCTTCACGAACCAACGCCGGGATTTGGTAACACAGAGATTTGCCACCACCGGTTGGCATAATCACCAAGCTGTCTTTGCCTTCAACGGCCAAATCAATGACCTCTTGCTGACCATCGCGAAAGCTTTGATAGCCAAACACATCTTGTAAGATGGTTTGCGCATCATTCGCGGGAGTTGGTATTTGCTCAGCAATCAGAGTGGCGGTCATTGTGGTTCCTAATCGAGGTATAAAATCAGCAAGCATCTTCGGCAAGCAAGTCGCACATTGTAGAGGGGAACGCTGGCGAATTAAACCGCAAATTGTTAGGTGAAAAGGGTTATCGCTCCTATACTGACCAACTCTCTTATAAATCTTATTAATAAGCACTCAGTGCTAGAGAAAGATGCATGACACAGGAAGAACAACAACGTACGCGCCAGGGAGTTTTGCTTGCCGTCGGCGCCTACACAATGTGGGGTATCGCCCCTATATATTTCAAATCTTTAAGTGACGTTTCCCCATTAGAGATACTCAGCCACCGTGTAGTATGGTCTTTTTTCCTACTCGCTTTCTTACTACACATTGGCCGCAGCTGGCGTAAAGTCCGCGATACCCTGACCTCAAAACCCAAAATGCTCTATTTGGTAGCGACGTCTATTTTGGTGGGTGCTAACTGGCTGATCTTTATCTGGGCAGTGAATTCCAATCACATGCTCGACGCCAGTTTGGGGTATTACATCAACCCGCTGATTAACGTGTTACTTGGGATGCTCTTCCTCGGCGAACGCTTACGTAAGCTGCAATGGTTTGCTGTGGCTCTGGCTGCGATTGGCGTATTAATCCAATTGATTGCCTTCGGCTCAGTACCAATCGTCGCCATTGCCCTAGCCTTTAGCTTTGGTTTTTATGGCTTGCTGCGTAAGAAAGTCAGCTTAGAAGCGCAAACGGGTTTGTTCATTGAAACTCTGGTGATGCTGCCTCTCGCCGCAACCTACCTACTGTTTATTGCCGATAGCCCGACCTCAAACTTATCAATGAACCCGATGCAACTCAACCTGTTACTGGTTGCTGCCGGTGTGATCACCACGGTTCCATTGCTGTGTTTTACTGGCGCTGCAACTCGCTTGAAGCTATCAACACTCGGTTTCTTCCAGTACATAGGTCCAAGCTTGATGTTCTTACTGGCGGTTCTGATTTACGGTGAAGCCTTTACCTCAGATAAAGCGATCACCTTTGCTTTCATATGGGGAGCACTAGTTATTTTCAGCTTTGATGGCCTGCGTAACAACAAGAAGAACAAACGCGCGAAACAGTGATATTGATCGTTTTTTACAAGACAATCCCTTAATACGCAGATAAGCTTGGTTGAATTGATGACTATTTGACCAAGCTTTTTTGTACCATGGATAAAGTCCACTATTACTCTACCCCAACAGAAGATATCAGTCTGATCCAAGCTCAATACCAAGAGTTTGCCTTTCAGCGCCACTATCATTTGGACTTTCACATTGGCTTGATTACCCAAGGGCAGCAAAAATTCGCCTATAAAGGGACAAGCCATCATGTCGGTGCAGGCCAAGTTGTTATCATGCCACCTGATGAGCTGCATGATGGGCACTCAAAACTCGATTCAGGTTATCAAGTCAGTGTATTTGCAGTTTCTCCCCAGTGGTTTCAAGATCTTGCCAATCCCAAGCAAAATGGTCACACATTAGGCTTTTCTGAGTTGATCCTCTCCGATCAGGCTGCGTTTTTACAATTACGTAACTTACATGGTCTGTTAATCAATAAAAACATCAGCCAACTCGCTCAAGATTGCTTACCATTCGAGGGATTCTCGACGATTGTCGATCGTTATGCCAAATTTGGATCGAAGAGCGACATTAAACTGGGCAATCAATCGATTGATACACTCAAAGACTATTTGATGGCGAATTTGGATCAGCCCGTACGATTAGAACAACTGTCTGAGCTGTGCGGCTTAACCACAACTCAATTCCAACGCCACTTTAAGAACAGAATGGGCATCACCCCTTATGCGTGGCTGAGCCGTTTACGCATGGAACAGAGCATGCGCCTGATTAAATCTGGGATCTGTGGCACTAAGGTCGCGTACCAAGTAGGCTTCTATGATCAAGCACACTTCTCCAAAGCATTCAAAACCACATTCGGCGTACCACCCTCACAAATCAACTAAGTGTTGATAATTTACAATTGCTCGATTTCAAATCGCGGTAAGCTACGCTCAATACGATTACTTATTTAAAATAGCGGCAACGTTATTGAGAACTGACATGAACGAAGTCACCATACTGATCACACTCGCCTCTATCCATTTCATCGCTTTGATGAGCCCCGGTCCTGACTTTGCGTTAGTCGTGCAAAATGCGACACGTCACGGCAGACAAACAGGTTTGTACATTGCGCTTGGTTTATCTTGCGGGATCTTACTGCATTCGTTACTGAGCCTGACGGGAATCAGTTACCTAGTCCACCAGCAACCAACCCTATTTGCCATTATCCAATTAGCTGGCGGTAGCTACTTGCTGTACTTAGGCTACGGTGCCCTTAAAGCAACCTGGCAAATCATTCAGAACCACGACGATGAAGACGATACCGTCAATGCCAAAGATCTGATTCTGACCAACAAGCGTCAGGCATTTTCGAAAGGGTTTGCGACCAATATTCTCAACCCAAAGGCTTTGGTGTTCTTTATTAGCTTGATGTCGAGCTTAGTGCCTGCCGACATGTCTCTATCAGGTAAAGGCTTTGCGCTTATTATCCTGTTTGGTCTGTCTCTGTTTTGGTTTTCACTACTGGCGTGGATGCTTTCGACTAAGACTCTACAGAAGAAACTTAGCGAAGCAACGGTATACATCGATGGCTTATGTGGCGTGGTATTCAGCCTGATTGGCGTGAGTATTATTTGGCAGTCGCTGTCCGGTTTAATCGCTTAAATTCGAATCAAGATTACAATTCGTTAACAACGTACTGGCTATCTAATCTTTCCACTGCCAATCTAGCTCTGCATATTAAAAGGAGAAGATCATGCAGTGGAAAACAAAACTAACAACCCTCGCCACTTCTACCCTACTTTTTGCCTCTCACGTCAGTTGGGCAAATCAAGCTGCCGATTCCGTCGCGCCCGAACAAAGTAGTGGTTTAGAAACCAAACAACTCGTTAAAGCCAATGATTGGATGGTCACCGCAGCCAACCCTCTTGCCACACAAGCCGGCGCTGATGTACTTACCCGTGGTGGTAACGCAATTGACGCCATGGTTGCCGTTCAGCTTATGCTTGGCTTAGTAGAACCTCAGTCATCAGGTATTGGCGGCGGCGCATTCCTTGTTTATTTTGATGGTAAGGACAAGCAACTCAAAACCTACGATGGTCGTGAAACGGCACCACTTGATGCCACACCACGTCTATTCCAAGACGAAAACGGACAACCGCTGAAGTTTTACGATGCTGTGGTTGGCGGTCGCTCAGTGGCGACACCGGGTACCGTGCAACTGTTGTGGGATACTCATCAGAAGTACGGAAAGCTAGAGTGGGCATCCCTAATCAAACCTATCGCACAACTGGCTGAAGAAGGTTTTACTATCAGTCCACGCTTAGCCACCTTGATTGAAAATGACCAAGAGCGACTGAGCCGCTTTGCGACAACTAAAGCCTACTTCTTCAATACCGATGGCAGCCCGAAAGCCGCTGGCACGCAGCTTAAGAACCCTGAATACGCGGCAACGTTAAACGCTATCTCGAAGGATGGTGCTAAAGCCTTCTACCAAGGTGATATTTCTGCCGACATTATTAACACAGTACAAACAGCGAAAGGTAACCCAGGCGTATTAGCACAGAAAGACTTCGACGCTTATTCGATCAAGCAGCGCGAGCCGGTTTGTTCTGCTTATGAAAGCTACGATATTTGCGGAATGGGGCCACCAAGCTCTGGTGCGTTAACGGTTGGACAAATCCTTGCAATGACTGAGCAGTTTGACCTCAAATCATGGGGGCCAAACGACGCGAAGTCGTGGCAAGTGTTAGCGGACGCTTCTCGCTTAGCCTTTGCAGACCGTGGTATGTACATGGCAGACCAAGATTATGTGCCAATGCCAACTCAAGGGTTAGTGAATACTGACTATTTGCAAGAACGTGCTCAGTTAATTACCGCAGGTAAGGCATTAGACAGCGCACCTTCAGGCACACCACCGTGGGAGCACGCAATGCAGAGAAGCCAAGATGTTTCTATTGAGTTACCGTCCACCAGCCACTTCAACATTGTCGATAGTGATGGCAATGTCGTATCGATGACCACCACTATTGAGAATGCCTTTGGCTCACGTTTGATGGTTAGAGGTTTCCTACTCAACAATGAACTGACAGATTTCTCATTCAAGACCCACAACGATGGCAAACCTATCGCCAACCGACTTGAACCGGGTAAGCGTCCGCGCTCTTCTATGGCACCGACCATCATCATGCAAGACGATAAACCTTACATGGCGATTGGCTCTCCGGGCGGCAGTCGTATCATAGGTTATGTGGCGCAAGCGATCATTGCCCATACCCAATGGGACATGGATATTCAGCAAGCGATTAACCAACCACACTTCCTAAACCGCTTCGGTACCTTAGATTTGGAAAAAGGAACATCAGCGGAAAACTTCAAACCTGAGCTAGAAAAGATGGGATTTGAGGTCAACGTTCGCGATCTTAACTCGGGTTTACACGCTATTCGCATCACAAAAGATGGTCTAGAAGGTGCTGCAGACCCTCGCCGTGAAGGTGCAGCTATCGGCCAATAATGGAAAATACTCCCTTTTTACTCCCTGTCTTGTGCGAGATCTCTCACAAGACAGTGAGTAAATATCGATATTTAACTGCGAAATTAAGCACCAAGATATCGTAACCAACTGAAAATAAACAATACGTACGTTTATCATTCAAATAATTATATAGAAATTCGCTTATGCACCATTGCTGATAAATAAGGAATCGGTAATATGAATGGTGTCGGAAGGATGCTGACACGGAACAGGAAACGCCAAGGACTTGGTTATCTTCAGGATGAAGATTCGATTACTCAGGATGAATAATCGGCATGGATAGCGAAATGGACATTGAATGGACGCAATAGTAACTAGGATGCTTGCTACTAAGGAAAGACAATGGACACCTCTGGACGAGGAAAGGACTGAACATCAGGATGATGTAAAGGACACCGCTCAAGGAACAAGTGACGCGCGCTAACGAGGATTGTTGGCAGATCAGGATAAGATCAAGGACACCGCTAGGAAGGCGACGAAAGGAATACGCTGAAGGATAACAGCACACTATCATGGATTTGATGCATGGAGCACACTTAGTAGCCGGATTGCTGCGAGTAAGACTATAGACCCCGATGAGCGCAAGCTCTCGGGGTTTTTCTTTATCTGCCGTTTCATTTATTCCCTCTGAAGCAAATAAATCAAAGACCTTTGATTACAATTCTGACATTTAAAGCATTCACTTCTTAACCACTTCAGAGTAACGTAAGTCGAACTAGGCTCAACTAGTTTCATAACCATAATTAAACTAAGGACAATTCATGTCACACGTTACCTTCAAAGGCGCTGCTGTACCGCTAACAGGCACATTCCCACAAACTGGCGAACAAGCACCAAGCTTTGCACTTACTGCAGGCGATCTTTCTGAACTGACTCTTGCTTCTCTTGAAGGCAAGAAAGTGGTTCTAAACATCTTCCCAAGCATCGACACAGCAACTTGTGCAACGAGCGTACGTACGTTCAACGCAAAAGCGGCTGAGCTTGAAAACACGGTTGTGGTTTGTATTTCTGCTGACCTACCGTTTGCTGCGGGTCGCTTCTGCGAATTAGAAGGCATTGAAGGCGTTCAACACGCTTCAACTTTCCGTTCTCCTGCGTTCGCATCAGACTACGGCGTAGCGATTGCTGAAGGTCCACTATCAGGCCTAACTACACGTGCAGTTGTGGTTGTTGATGAAAAAGGTGTGGTAACACACAGCGAGTTGGTTGCAGAGATCACTGAAGAACCAAACTACGAAGCGGCACTTACAGCACTATAAGTCTCTTCCTGTGCAGAAATGCCTTAAGCTCGATTCAGCCTATTTAGACTGGTTCCGAGCAATAAAAAAGAGCAGCCATTGGCTGCTCTTTCTGTTTTTAACACGGTTTACTTTTAAATGCCGAAGTAGCAGATTACAGCTGTTCTAAACGAGCGTAAGCCGTTACTAACCACTTGATGCCTTCACCATTAAACGCGACTTGAACTCGGCTTTGCGGGCCACTTCCCTCGAAGTTGATGATGGTACCTTCACCAAACTTAGGGTGCTTAACGCGAGAGCCCAAGCTAAAGCCTGTTTCGTTGAAATTCTCTTTGACTGCAGTTTGGCTAAAGCGACCGCTGCTTGCAGGACGGCTCACTTGCGCCTTCATACGCACTTCATCCAGACAGGTCTCTGGTAGTTCACGAATAAAGCGAGATGGTTTGTGGTACTTATCCTGGCCATACAAACGACGCATTTCAGCGTAAGTGATATAGAGCTTCTCCATCGCACGGGTCATGCCTACATAACACAGGCGACGCTCTTCTTCTAAGCGCCCTGCTTCTTCTGCAGACATCTGGCTTGGGAACATGCCTTCTTCGACACCCACCATGAATACCATTGGGAATTCTAGGCCTTTGGCACTGTGCAGAGTCATGAGCTGAACTGCGTCATCAAACTCATCAGCTTGACCTTCACCCGCCTCTAACGCTGCATGAGTCAAGAAAGCAGTAAGCATGCTCATCTCATCCGCTTCTTCTGGCTTTTCAAATTGACGCGTTGCCGTTACCAATTCTTCCAAGTTCTCAATACGCGCCTTCGACTTCTCACCCTTCTCTTGCTCGTACATCGCAAACAGACCCGACGATTTAATCACGTGGTCAGTTTGCTCATGCAGGCTAAGTTCTAACGTGTCATCTTCAAGCGCATTAATCAGCTCAATAAAGCGACTTAATGCACCCGCAGCACGACCGGGTAGCACTTGCTCTTCGATCAAAGCAACACTCGCTTCCCACATGGTTGCACCACGATCACGAGCAGCAAGACGAATCGTTTCTAACGTTTTATCGCCCAAGCCACGCGTTGGCGTATTAACCACACGTTCAAACGCGGCATCATTACTGCGGTTGCTCATTAAGCGCATGTAGCTCAAGGCGTCTCTGATTTCTTGACGCTCGAAGAATCGCATGCCGCCGTAGATTCGGTAAGGTAGGCCACCTTGAATCAAAGCTTCTTCAAGAACACGCGATTGGGCGTTATTACGATAAAGCATTGCGGTATCTTCTAGCGCGCCGCCTTTCTCCTGCCACTCTTTGATTTTGCTAACCGTGAAACGCGCTTCATCTAGCTCGTTGTAAGCCGAGTACACAGAGATTGGCTCGCCATCGTTACCATCGGTCCACAGCTCTTTACCCATACGTTCGGTGTTGTTCGAGATAAGCTCGTTCGACGCCTGCAGAATGGTTTTGGTTGAACGGTAGTTTTGTTCAAGTCGAACCGTCGAAGCACCTGGGAATTCATCCAAGAACTTCTGAATATTTTCGATCTTCGCACCACGCCAACCATAGATAGATTGGTCATCATCACCTACGATCATCACGCGACAATCTGGGCCAGCCATCATGCGAAGCCAAGCGTATTGGATGTTGTTGGTATCTTGGAATTCGTCGACAAGGATATGCTTAAAGCGTGCTTGGTAGTGCTCTCGGATGTGTTTCTTATCGCGCAATAGTTCATGCGATCTCAACAAGATCTCAGCAAAGTCGACCAAGCCAGCACGATCACATGCCTCTTGGTAAGCAGAGTAAATCTTTAACCACGTTTGAGTTATTGGATCATGGTAGGCGTCAATGTGACTTGGGCGTAATCCCTCGTCTTTCTTGCCATTGATCCACCAAGAAGCTTGCTTGGCAGGCCACTGCTTTTCATCAAGATTTTGCGCTTTGATTAAGCGGCGTAGCAAACGAATCTGATCATCAGAATCAATGATCTGGAAATCTTCTGGCAGTTTTGCATCTAGGTAGTGAGCACGAAGGATGCGGTGACAAATACCGTGGAAGGTGCCGTTCCACATGCCTGACGAACTACCCATCATCAACTCTTCAATACGACCACGCATTTCTGCTGCCGCTTTGTTGGTGAAGGTAACCGACATAATAGAGAACGGTGATGCTTGCTCTACACTTTGCAGCCAAGCGATACGATGCACCAACACTCGCGTTTTACCACTGCCAGCACCTGCCAGAATAAGTAGGTTTTCTAAAGGTGCCGCGACCGCCTCACGTTGTTTATCGTTTAGGCCATCGAGTAAAAGCGAAGGATCTATCATTGGATATGCTCACTACTGGGTATTTATACATAAAAGTTGATTATAACCTAAACACTAGGCTGCGTTTAGGATAATAAGAAGAAAAAACAATCAAAAATTAACATCATAAATTCAGTAACTTAAAAGATAAAACATCATTAATATTGATATTTTTTATAATGCCGTGAAATTATTTCCCGGTTGTTCCTATCCTTTTTAGTAAGCAAGTTAACAATCCATTAACCTGCGATATCAAAATACTATTAAGTCCTAGAGGGAATGACTATGAAAAATTCTAATCTTGCTGTTACAGCTGCAATCACAAGTGTACTAGCGTTCGGCGGTGCAGTTCTTACATCAGCACCTGCGGAAGCAGCAGCAAAAGAAAAATGCTACGGCGTGGCAAAAGCTGGCCAAAATGATTGTGCAACCAAAACAAGCTCATGTGCGGGTACAGCAAAAGAAGACAACCAATCCGATGCATTCGTAGTCGTACCTAAAGGACTATGTGGCAAATTATCAGGTGGTAACACTCAATCATCATAATTGAGCTGCTTAGTATGGTGAGCTGACACTCAGCTCACCTCCACTTCTTGTTAGGAGAATCGTTGTGACTCAAACTCTTCACCCCAACGCAGGGGTTGGCCTTAGAACACCGCACTTGGACTTCTTTAGCCAAAATCCAGCCTTAGTAAGTTGGTTAGAAGTTCACAGCGAGAACTACTTCTTAGCTCAATCACCACAGCGCCAACAACTCAGAGAAATTCGTCACGCACACCACATCAGTTGTCACGGTGTTGGGTTGTCGCTAGGTTCTGTTGAGCGCATCAATCAACATCATCTTGTGCAGTTAAAAGATCTCATTGATGATATCGAACCCTTCTTAGTTTCTGATCATCTCAGTTGGAGTCAGACTGGTGGTCATTACTTCAATGACTTGTTACCGCTGCCTTATACCGAAGAAGCGCTAGAGGTCTTTTGTCGCAATGTCATCGAGGTACAAGATAGCCTGCAATGCCCTATGCTGATTGAGAACCCATCGAGCTACCTTGCCTTCAAGCATTCAACCATCCCAGAGTGGGAATTTTTAGCCGAGGTACAGAAGCGCACTGAGTGTCGCCTACTGCTCGATTTCAATAATATTTTTGTATCATCCTTTAATCATGGCTTCAGCTGTGAAGAGTATCTAAGTGGAATACCGGCAGACAAAGTGGAAGAGATTCACTTGGCAGGTTTCACGAAGAAGAAACTCGAACAAGGTGAGATATGGATAGACACCCATAGTAAGCCAGTCTGCGATGAAGTGTGGCAACTTTACACCCAATGGATACAGCAACACGGTTCGCGCCATACCTTGATTGAGTGGGATCTAGATATCCCAGAGCCACAAGTTTTATTGTCTGAAGCAACCAAAGCCAGTGACATCTTGTATCAACACGACAAGTTCATTCAAAGGAGTCGCGCCTCATGAGCCACTCTTTAGCTGATGTTCAATCGGAATTTGCTAACGCCCTACGCTACCAAAACAGTGGTGAGCACTGCGATATAGTGAGCGACCATTTTACCGATGAACAGCGAATCCAGATTTACCGCAATAACTTTGTGATCAGCTTAAGCGAAGTACTCGCTGCAACTTACCCACTCACCGAGATGTTAGTTGGTGAAGAGTGCTTCCAACAAATGGCTCGTCAACATGTCTTAAGTTATCCATCAACCTCTGGTGATATCAGTGGTTACGGTGAACACTTTGAACAAACCATACAAGCCTTTCCTGCCGTTATTGAGGCTGCACCTTACCTCTGTGAAGTGGCTTTGTATGAATGGCAAAAAGACAGCTTGATGAGGTGCGTTTCAGAATCAAAAGTCGACCAACATCCTCTTGCTGGTTTAGCTGATGTGCCACCAGAGCAACAAGGCGCTTTAGTCTTTCATCTAAAAGATTCAATAACGCTAATTAATTCTAGCTATACGATTATCGCGCTTGAGCAGGCTATCTATCAGCAACAACTCGATGGGTTAGACATCAACCAACCTGAATTTGGGGTGTTAATCCGAGCGGAAAATTCACAGATTGAGAGCCATAGTTTGACGCAAGAAAGCCACCAACTATTAACCGAATTTCAATCGGGTCAAACGCTCTCAGCGATAGACCCTTTACTACTACAACATCTGAATACTGTCATGGCACTGAACGTCATCTCAGGCTTTTCAATCAATGCCGAATTGGAGACATAATATGGATAACAACACAGTCACGAACATGATGGCTCAATACGACAGTTTGATTGAGAAATCACAGGCACTTTTTGTTCCCGTACTACTTCTGTTTTGTCGCCTATGGGTGGCGTGGATCTTCTTTAATTCAGGACTCACCAAAATAGCCACTTGGGATAGCACCCTTTACTTGTTTGAATTGGAATACCAAGTGCCTCTTTTGCCTTGGGAATTGGCCGCTTACATGGGTACCGCAGCTGAATTGATTCTGCCGGTATTCTTAGCGCTTGGTTTATTAACACGACCTATGGCAGCGGTGCTGTTCGTATTCAATATCATTGCAGTCGTGTCTTACCCAGTATTATGGGCGCAAGGCTTCTATGATCATCAGTTGTGGGGATTAATGATTCTTATCGTTGTCGTGTGGGGCGCCGGGCCATTCTCACTTGATAGAATTTTGAAAGCGCAGTTTAGAGGTTAGAACGAACTTTTATTCGCACTAAATTGATATACCCCAAACGCAAAAAACCACTCAATTGAGTGGTTTCTTTTTAACTGGGATAAACTACTTATTCAGAAAAGCTTGTAGCTCTTCAGCAGAGATACCTTGCTCGGCTAGCTCTTTTGCTAGTAGCTGAACCTGCTCACCCTTACGAGACTCTACCACACGCTGAAATTGGTAAATGATGTCTCGTAAAGTATCGATTGGAACTTGTTTTGCCGCACTGCGAATACGCTCTTCACTTTGGTTGCCTAGCTCTTTAAGCAGTTTACCAAACATGACCTTTTCAGGTGCATCTTCCATTTGTTCTAAGACGCGCGCCATTTCGTAGGTTGTTAATGACATTACAGTATTTTCCGTTGGGGACTAACGTTTCAATGAGTGACAAATATACCATGTTTTAACGTTTCGCAAACCGCCATTTGTATATTTTGTCACCCTTGAGACTTACGCCTTAGCAAACGTCGTGTGCCACGACTTGCCTGCTTTACTCGCAAGCACTAACAATGCTGGAACAATAAGGAACATTTGCAGCGCGATCATCACTTGAGACGTTAAATCAAGGCGTTGCATGGTACCAACAAGCAGCCCTGAACCACTCATTTGGAACAAGCCAAGCAGTGCAGCAGCTGTGCCAGCACGGTCACCGAAAGGTTCAAGAGCCTTACCAGCAGCAGCACCGAGAATCCAAGCAAAACCCACTGAAGACAAGAAGATTGGCAGCATGAATGCGATTGGGCTAGCGTGTTCTGCAAGCACTAACATAATCACGCCCGCTAAACCTAGCGTTGAGATACCAACGACCAGTGCTTTATAGGTACCAAAGCGGTCCATAAATTTAGGTGCAGTAAACGCAGCTGCAATGTTGATGGCCGCATTAACACCAAACCAGAAAGTAAACTCTTTCATGGTCAGGCCTAGGTTTTCCATCAACACAACTGGTGCAGAGGTTACATAAGCGAGGATGACCGCCATCGCCATCAGACACAAAGTTGCGTGGAAAAGGAATGATGGTGTTTTCAATACTGACCAGTATCGTTCAAGCTTGAACACTGCAACCTTTTCTGTCGCAGGGTTAGACTCTTTCATTTGGAAGAATAAGATAGTGCCAACAACGACTGCGAAGCCTGCCATAAAGCTAAAGTTCGAACGCCAACCAAATTGATGAGTTAACCAAGCGCCAAGAATGGGTGCCAAAGCAGGAATAAAACAGATTGCACCATTAAGGTAGCTGATCATACGGCCACTCTTCTCTGGACCAAATAGATCGCGAACCGTTGCAAAGGCTGCTACAGAAGTCGCACAAGCTCCTAAGCCTTGTAGCAGCCGAGCCATTAGCATCATATCAATCGATTGAGCTGCCCACGCCAAGCAAGCACTCAATGCATAGATACTAACACCTCCCAATGCAACGGTTCGACGTCCTAACTTATCAGCCAAAGGGCCAGCAAATAATTGCCCGACACCCATGGCGAATAAAAACCAGGTAATCGTATCTTGTGCTAGTGCATGTTCCACGTGAAACGCTGTCGAAATTTGTGGCAGAGCTGGTAGATAGATATCAATAGCCAAAGGGCTAAATAGAACCAACATTGCCAATAAAGCAACCTGCAGTTTACTAGGGGTTGGAAGCGCGTTAGAAGGCACAAGATTCTCCGAATGAGTTAATTTAGGTGCATAATAACCAACTAAAGATATGAACAAAAATGGCATATACTCATTAGCATTATTCCAATTAGGAAACTCACATGAATATTGAGAAACTATCGCGCCTCGACTTAAACCTACTGGTTTGCTTACAGGTGCTGATGGAAGAGCTAAGCGTCACGCGTACCGCACATCGATTGTGTCTGAGCCAATCGGCTGTGAGTAAATCGCTAGCCAAGCTTCGTGAACAATTTAACGATCCCCTTTTCACGCGAAGTGCACATGGCCTGCGACCAACACCGAAAGCGGTTTTCCTTAAGCCTCGCTTAGAAACGTTAATCAACCAACTTGATGTGCTTACTCAGCCTGAGACATTCATTCCCAATAACAGCGACCACAGCTTTCACATCGCTGCTGTTGAGAGTGTTTACCCACTGATTCTTCCGCACTTCTTACCGGCAATATTTCGCCAAGCACCTAAGGTCAATATCAACACCCACGCGTGGACCGAACAAACCTTCAAGAAGCTACAGCTTGGCGAACTAGATATCGGACTCACTGGCAAAGACATCGACATCAACGATGCGCGTTTAACTATGCTGCCGCCAGACGACATTTGCGAACAAGAGATCTACCGCGATGCACAGATGTGTGTACTAAGACGCAACCACCCTGCTCTGAGTGGTAAATGGGATCTGGAAACCTACCTTGCGCAGCGTCATGTACAAGTAAGGTGTGATGGTAACGACCGCTGGCTGCTCGACTACAAACTGGCTGATCTTGGCCATCAACGTGATATCGCTATTTCTGTTCCAGACTTCAATAGCGCCGCAAGCCTGTGTACTTACACCGACTTTGTGTTTACCGCACCAAGCCACTTTACTTACCTCGTCGCTAAGCAGCTCGACTTAGTGGTTGTTCCTTTGCCAATGGAATTCCCACCGATGGCATACACTTTGTTTTGGCACCGTGACAGAGAAAATGACCCAGCCTTAACTTGGTTGCGAGATATCATCAAAGAAAAAACTCTGCACCTTAGATAAAAATGGCGTACAGCGTTTGCAGCAAACGAACAAAAGCGCTAGCTTATTGACCTAATAAGTCCCCTCGCATGTATATCGACTGTGAGTGTTAACAAGGACCCTAACAATAAGGATAAACACAGATGCACAATATCACTGCTGAACGCGTTGCTGCAGTTCGAGCTTGGCTTGAAACAAACAACCTAGATGCCGTTATCATTCCACATGAAGACGAATATCTAGGTGAATACGTTCCCGCTCATAACGAGCGACTTCACTGGTTAACAGGTTTCACTGGCTCTGCAGGTGCCGCTGTTATCACTCGTGAAACTGCTGCTATTTTTGTAGATGGTCGCTACACCGTCCAGGTTCGTAAGCAGGTACCAGCAGAGTTATTTGAGTATCGCCACCTTATTGAAGAGCCGGCTTTAGATTGGATCATCAATTCATTGCCACAAGGCAGCAAGGTTGCCTTCGACCCACGCATGCACACTGCAGCTTGGTTGAAAGGTGCCCAAGCTAAACTAGCAGAGAAAGTTGAGTTAACGACACTCTCTTCTAATCCAATTGATGAACTTTGGTCTGATCGCCCTGAACCTGTCGTGTCTGATGTTCGCCTAATGGCAACAGACGCCGTTGGCCAATCAAGCGAGAGCAAACGCGCGGAGATTGCTGGCTTACTAAAAGCAAAAGGTGCGGACGCCGCTATCCTTACCGAGCTAGACTCAATCTGTTGGTTGCTTAACATTCGTGGTTTAGACGTATCTCGCCTACCTGTTGTATTGTCTAATGCAATCATTCACGCTGATGAAAGCGTCGATTTCTTCCTAGACCCAGCACGCATCCCAGCAGGCTTTGAAGCACACGTTGGTAATGGTATTCGAGTTTCTCACCCATCAGAGCTTGAAGTGCGCCTTCAGTCTTTAGAAGGTAACAATGTGTCTGTCGATTCAGGCACGAGTAATGCTTGGTACACGCTTGTTCTGCAAAACGCTGGCGCTCACATCATTGAAGCAGCAGACCCATGCCTAATGCCAAAAGCTGCTAAAAACGCAACTGAGATTGCAGGTATGAAAGCGTGTCACATTCGAGATGGCGTGGCGATGGCGAAATTTCTATCCTGGATTGATGCAGAAGTCGCGCAAGGTAATCTGCACAACGAAGCTGTGCTAGCAGACAAAGTACAATCATTCCGCGAGCAAGACCCAACGCTGATGGACCTAAGTTTTGACACAATTTCAGCAGCAGGCGGCAACGCAGCAATGTGTCACTACAACCACGAGAACCAACCTGAACCAGGTCAGTTAGAGATGAATACTCTTTACCTAGTCGATTCAGGCGGTCAGTACCTAGACGGCACAACCGACATCACTCGTACTATCGCGATTGGCCAGCCAAGCGACGAAATGATCCAGCAGTTCACGTTAGCGCTTAAAGGTCACATCGGCATTGCACGTGCACGTTTCCCACAGGGTACTCGTGGTTTCCAACTTGATATTCTAGCTCGCCAACACTTATGGGCAGAAGGCTTCGACTACGACCACGGTACTGGTCACGGTGTAGGTCATTTCCTAAGTGTTCATGAAGGACCGCAAAGCATCTCTAAGAAGCTGATCGACGTACCTCTAGTTGAAGGTATGGTGTTATCGAACGAGCCGGGTTACTACCGTGCTGATGAATTTGGTATCCGCATCGAAAACCTAGAGCTCGTGGTTGAACTTCCAACTCAAGGTGATTTCTCAGTACTAACCTTTGAGTCTCTAACACGTTGCCCTATCGATAAGCGCAACATCAATGTTGATTTGCTAACTCGACCTGAACTGGCATGGCTGAACGACTACCATCAGAAAGTTTGGAACGACGTTAGCCCATTAGTTGAAGGTGATACATTGGAATGGTTACGCCAATCAACCACTCCACTTGCTCATGCTTAATGCTTAATGCTTAGCTAATTCAAACTTAATGAAATGAAAAACGGCTACCTTAGGGTAGCCGTTTTTATTTGTCGATTTAACTTCGTCGATGTTTCACGTGGAACATCAATCTATGTGTTCGCTAACCAGAGTAAGCACTGTGCCAGTCTCGCCACACAGGATCAAAACCACGTTGACGAATCATTGACTCAACATCAGCAGCACTTCGCTCATCACTTATTTCAAATTGCTCGAGTTCTTCTTCATCAGAAGCATAACCACCAGGCTGGGTTTTAGACGCAGCCGACATACTGGTGATTCCCAATGGCAACACATTGTCGCGGAAAGCTGCAGACTCACGAGTCGAGAGAGACAATTCAACCTCAGGGTTTAATAAGCGATAGGCACAGATAAGTTGAACCAACTGTTTATCACTCATAATAGATTTAGGCTGCAAACCACCCTCACACGGACGAAGACGTGGGAATGAAATCGAGTAACGTGTTTGCCAATAGGTACGCTCAAGATAGTCTAAGTGAGCGGCCACGAAGAAGCAGTCGGTACGCCAATCTTCCAAGCCAATCAAAGCGCCAATACCTATCTTATCAATACCCGCTTTTGCCAAACGATCGGGCGTTTCAAGCCGGTATTCAAAATCCATTTTATTGCCACGCAAGTGGTGTTCCGCGTAGGTACTTGGGCTATACGTTTCTTGGTAAACCATCACTGCATCTAAGCCGAGAGTTTTAAGCTCTGCGTAGTCATCTTGATCAAGCGGCTGCACTTCCATCGCAAGATAGTTAAATTGTGCCTTAATATTCGGTAGCACTTCACGGAAGTACTTCATCCCGACCTTGGTTTCATGTTCACCAGTCACCAACAGTACACTATCAAACTTCATCTTTTTGATAGCGGCACTTTCAGCATCGATTTCATCCAAAGTAAGTGTACGACGCTTAATGCGGTTCTCCATTGAGAAACCACAATACGTGCACGCATTCGCACATAAGTTTGAGAGGTACAATGGAATATACAACGACATTGTATTGCCGAATCGCTTGCGTGTTAGTGCCAATGATTGTTGCGCCATCTGCTCTAAGTAAGGTTCTGCTGCCGGAGAGATAAGAGCCTTAAAGTCTTCCAAGTCGCGTTTAGGTTTACTCAGAGCACGCTCAACATCCGCCGCCGTTTTACTGAAGATAGACATACCAATGTCATCCCAGTTGAGCTGTTTAAATCGATCAACAAACGTCATAGGGACACTACTCGTCTAGAAATGAAGTTAGCGGACTAGAAGCAACCGCGTGAGACACCTGACCAGCGAGACCAGAAAGGTAAGCCATACGGCCAGCTTCAACTGCCAGTTTAAAAGCAATCGCCATATCAACGGGTTGTTGAGAAGCCGCAATCGCAGTATTAACTAACACGGCATCCGCGCCCATTTCCATTGCACGAGCAGCATGAGATGGCGCACCAATACCAGCGTCAACAATCACAGGGACGTTCGCTTGGTCGATAATAATCTCTAAGAAGTCTGCTGAAGCAATACCTTTGTTCGACCCAATCGGCGCACCTAACGGCATAACCGCAGCACAACCCACCTCTTCCAATCGTTTACACAACACAGGGTCAGCATGACAGTAAGGCAACACAACAAAGCCATCTTTAACCAGTTGCTCAGCCGCTTTTAATGTCTCAATTGGGTCTGGCATCAAATACTTTGGATCTGGGTGAATTTCCAGTTTGAGCCAATTTGTGCCTAGCGCTTCGCGAGCCAAGTGCGCAGCAAAGATGGCATCCTTCGCGTTCTTAGCCCCAGAGGTATTTGGTAATAAGTTCACGCCAGCATCAATGATCGGCTGTAAAATATCATCTTGCTCAGAGCGAATATCAACTCTTTTCAACGCCATGGTTGCCAGTTGAGAACCGGAAGCTTCGATAGCGCTCGCCATCAAGTACTTATTCGCGAACTTACCCGTTCCAGTGAAGAGTCGTGATTGAAACGTTTTATCTGCGATAGTTAACATGGTTAGCCTCCTGCAATGGCTTGGAAAAGAGAAATAGCATCGCCTTCATTGACGACCGTTTGTTGCCACTGACTACGCGGGACAACCGCATTATTGATAGCAAATACACAGCCCAGATCGGGTAGTGAAAGCGCTTGGATGATATCCGCTAGAGACGACGATTGTGCAACCTGTTCTGGTTGCTCATTGATAGAGATCGTTATGTTGCTCATTGGGTTTCTTCCTCTAAATAGTTAACTGTAGATGTGCAGCAAACGGGACATTCACTATCTTGAGTGACACTTAAGTTTTGCCAGTTCATCGTCTGACCATCAAACAGTTTGAGCTGATGTGTTGCGACTTGGAACTCGCCAGTACTAATGCGCTGAATCGCAGCCAGTGCTTGGAGGTTGCCTATGGTGCCAACGACTGGGCCGATGATGCCGCTATCGCTACAACGTGTCGTTTTCGGATGGTGACTGAACGGGAATAAACAGTGATAGCACCCTTTCTGCTTCTGATAATCAAAGACAATAAACTGCCCCTTCCAGCCAATCGCTGAACCAGAAATCAGAGGCGTTCTACTGCCGAAACATGCTTGGTTAACCTGCTGACGTGACTCAAAGTTGTCAGTACAATCCAACACCAAATCAGCAAGCATCACCTCAAGATCAAGTTGGCTTTGAGTCATTCGCTTATTGATGGTTCTCACTTGGCTTCGACCATTAAGCTCGCTCAGTTGTTGCTTCAGAGCTTCAACCTTAGGTGAACCTAACTGACTTTCCTTGAACGCTACCTGTCGTTGCAGGTTGGACGAGTCCACACAGTCATCATCAACCAATACGATTTTCCCGATACCGGAAGCCGCAAGATAGAGAGCTGCAGCATTGCCTAAGCCACCACAACCGATGACCAACACATGGCTATCTAATAGATTGCGTTGCCCTTGCTCACCTACTTCAGGAAGTGCGAGTTGTCGTTGATAACGAATGAATTCGAAATCACTCAGCATGACTTAGCTCCTGAGTTACCTCATTAGCAGCACTTGTAGAACTGTCAGCCATTAATGCTTCGAAGAACTCAATCACTTGTTTTGGGTCTTCGGCTAACGTAATCGCACGCACAACAGCAAGGCTCGATACCCCACAACTCCACACCTGTGCAGCCGTCGACTGGTCAATTCCACCAATCGCAACCGTCGGATAACCGGTCAGTTCTTCTGTGTATGGGATAGTATCAATCAGCTGCTGATAGAGAGATAAACGCACAAGCCCTTGAGGCTTCGATGGCATCTGCTTAGTGGTGGTTGGGAAAATATGCCCCAGCGCAATATAGCTTGGGTTGATTTGCACAATACGTAGCAACTCGTAATAACCATGAGTCGATAGACCGATCTTAATACCAGCTTGGCTCAGTTGAGATAGGTTGGATTCTTCTATGTCCTCTTGTCCTAAATGAACACCAAAAGCATTATGTTTAAGTGCCAATTGCCAATAGTCATTGATAAAAACCTGAGCGTTGTGCTCTCTACCGAGTTTGATAGATCGTGCGATTTGTTGTTCTAAATCTGCTTGCTGTTGGTTCTTAATACGCAGTTGAACAGTGTTGATTCCAAGCTTGAATAGCCTTTCGATCCACTCAACATCATCAACCACTGGGTATAGCCCTAGGCTACTCTTACTCAGTTCAGGGAATGAGAGTGATGTTCCTTGGTGCGCCCAACCAACACTAATATCCAGTAGCTCATCTTCGAGAACGGGAATAGGAAAGTTTTGATAGTTTGCTGGCCATGTTCCACGTGAAACATTAGATGCTGCGCGAGCCAAAACCAGTGCATCTTCTAATGGGAACTCCAATGCCAACAAAGTAACTAACCAAGCAAAGTGGCCACTACTATCTAACTCCTGATGAGCTGGAGTTTCATTCCTGATAGCACGATTAGCATCTAGCTGTGACCAGAGATCCAATACAGCTGAGTCATCTAAGACACCGATATAGATAGTATTCGGAGTTTGTTCCAAGGCACAGCGGATATCAGCTAGCGCCACTGAATGACTGTAATCAACGATATGATCAAGCTCACTTGAGCGACACTCCGCCAATGAATCAACATCATGAGCAAAACCAATAGATAACGCTTGCTGAGCATCAACGATAGAGAAACATTTAGTTGGGCTTACACCCAACTCAACTGCATCGGTTGCCAAGCCCTGTCGCTTAGCAACCAATAGACAGCTTTGCACCTCTCCCGTTAGCTCAATATTTTGAGATGGGATAAGAATCTTCACTGTCATTATTCCTCTAATTGAGCTTCTTTTGCGCCTACTGCAGGATGATAAAGTTCAGAGCCAGTATCACGAAACTCTTGGGATTTCTGACGCATCCCTTCCAACGGGTTATCTAGCATCTTAATCTCGATAGCCTGATCAGCAGCCACTTGTTCAGTGTCTTTCGCGTACTCTCGAACTTCTTGAGAGATCTTCATTGAACAGAATTTAGGGCCACACATTGAGCAGAAATGAGCAACCTTGCCCGATTCTTGCGGTAAGGTTTCATCATGGAAAGAGCGCGCAGTTTCCGGATCAAGAGCTAGGTTGAATTGGTCTTCCCAACGGAATTCAAAACGTGCCTTTGATAAAGCGTTATCTCGGATTTGTGCACCCGGATGTCCTTTAGCCAAGTCTGCAGCGTGTGCAGCCAACTTGTAAGTAATCAGGCCAGTCTTTACATCTTCTTTATTTGGTAAGCCTAGATGCTCTTTAGGGGTTACATAACAGAGCATCGCACAGCCGTACCAACCAATCATGGCCGCGCCAATTCCAGAAGTAATATGGTCATAACCAGGGGCAATATCGGTAGTCAATGGACCTAAAGTATAGAAAGGTGCTTCATGGCAGTGCTCTAACTGCTCGTCCATGTTCTCTTTAATTAAGTGCATTGGCACATGTCCAGGACCTTCAATGATCACTTGCACGTCGTATTCCCAAGCAACCTTAGTCAACTCACCCAAAGTACGTAATTCGGAGAATTGAGCTTCATCATTGGCATCAGCAATCGAACCTGGACGTAGACCGTCACCTAATGACAGAGCGACATCGTACTTCGCACAGATCTCACAGATCTCACGGAAGTGGGTATAAAGGAAGCTTTCTTGGTGATGAGCAAGACACCATTTAGCGATGATAGAGCCGCCACGAGAGACAATACCAGTCACACGTTTAGCGGTCATAGGAACGTAGCGAAGCAATAAGCCTGCGTGGATAGTAAAGTAATCAACACCCTGCTCTGCTTGTTCAATCAAAGTATCGCGCATCACTTCCCAGTAAAGGTCTTCCGCAACGCCATTCACTTTTTCAAGCGCTTGATACATTGGAACTGTACCAATTGGTACTGGGCTATTACGTAGGATCCATTCGCGAGTCTCGTGAATATTACGACCGGTAGAAAGGTCCATCACGGTATCGCCACCCCAACGAGTCGACCATACTAGCTTCTCAACTTCTTCTTCAATCGAAGAGCTTACTGAAGAGTTACCGATATTAGCGTTCACTTTCACTAAGAAGTTTCGGCCAATAATCATCGGCTCGGATTCAGGGTGGTTAATGTTCGACGGAATGATAGCTCGGCCTTCAGCGACTTCTTTACGCACGAACTCAGGGGTGATTTCTTTCGGCAGGTTTGCGCCAAAGTTATGGCCAGGGTGTTGGTGGTTTAGCTGCTCATCAGCGAATTTCTGACGTCCCATGTTCTCACGTATCGCAATGTACTCCATCTCCGGAGTAATAATCCCCTGACGAGCATAGTGCAGCTGAGTAACACATTGATCGCCAGTCGCGCGACGAATTCTAGGCAGATTACCGTAACGAAGGTCGTCTAGAGTTTCATCTTCTAAACGTTCTTTGGTGTAAACAGAACTTACATCGTCTAACAGTTCTGTATCACCACGCTCTTCAATCCATTGCTCTCGTAACTTAGGAAGGCCACTGTAAAGGTCAATTTCGTGCGTAGGGTCAGTATAAACACCAGAGGTGTCGTAAACTTGAATGGGTTCATTAGGTTCGAATACAGGCTCTTTTTTGGTACCACCAACAAGGCTATCAGCGAGTGATATTTCTCGTACAGGGACTTGAATGTCCTCGCGAGATCCTTGGATATAAGCTTTTTTTGAATTTGGATAAGGTTGTACGGATAAAGAATCAATGAAATTCTTCGCTTCCAGTCTTGCTTGTTTACGACTCGACATAGCATTTTTCCTTGGCTTTTAGCCATTATTTATAGGGATAAAAATGCTTGACGGATAAGATGCTACAAGAGGGATCACAGCAAGAAAATACAGTTGTGATCTGGAGATAGATCTCTAGAAGGATTCTAGTTAGATATCTACTCTTGTTCCCTTCGCAGGTATTAGCCTGATCAGGTTCAACGGATCCCGAGTTAACGGTCTCAGCCATATGGCACTCCGACAAGTACGATCGAGTATATAAAAACGGCTTGGATAAACCAAGCCGAGTTGTTAACAAATCGTAAGAAAGTTTTAAGACTTTATCAGAAGTTGGAAGCCGATCCATGCGGCTGAAATACTGAGCACCACATTGAGCAGTACATTGAGCCCCATCTTGAAGAACGCACCCTGCTGCATAAGAAGCACGTTATCCATCGAAAACGTAGAAAATGTCGTCAGGGCTCCAAGGAAACCAAGACCGATAATTTGTCTCCACGGCTCCGTCGCAACCATCTCATTTTCAAACGCGGCGATGAGCAATCCCATAATCAAAGAGCCAATTACGTTAACAGTCAGCGTACCGTAAGGAAAACCACGCCCTAACATCACAACGCATAACTCTGAAATCAAGTAACGTGAACAAGCACCAAACGCGCCACCGATGGCGATAAAACCTAGAATAGATAACTGACCCATGAATCCTCCCAAACAATAATCCCTATATTCTAGCTTTAACGCCGACAAAAGCGAGGGTAGAAACTAAGAATGCATGCGCAAATATTAAACGTTACAGGTGTCACTTAACTTCAATATATCCCATCAAACCCGTTTTCATGTGTTCTATAACATGACAGTGATACATCCAGCGGCCAGGGTTGTCGGCTACAAATGCGGCTTTCGCTCGACCATTCTTTCCAAGTAACACTGTATCGGTATGGAAAGGCTCTTCAACTTTCTTCCCATCAAGTTCCAATACAGTGAATGTATGGCCGTGAATATGAATCGGGTGATGATATTGAGTGACGTTCTTAAGATCGAATATATAGGTTTTTCCCAGCTCTAAAGTCGCCAACGGTTCAGGGATATTATCTTTGCTCATCCCCTCCCATGCTCGTTTATTAGTTAGCCAAAACTTAGGCATAGATTTTCCATCTTTAGATACAGGAGAAACCGCCCCTTCCCATTCAAATAAAAAGTCGATTTCTTCTGCATTAGCCAAATCTAAATTGGGCACAGGATTAAGGGGTAAAGAAGGTAGAGAGCGATTCTCAATAAGGGTTGAATCTACAACCTCGAACTCACACAAAGAGAAAGGAAAGCGTCCTTTCATTTGAAGGACGCTCACTCGCCCACCTGCTTTGGGTGCTATCAATCCAATATCCACTCGCATCCCTGGGCCAATTTTATGTTGAGTCAGTTTATAAGGTGTTTTTACAGGGTTACCATCAATGGCAATCACCCATGCCTCAGCCCCTTCGACAGCAATAGGATAAGTGATCGTATTGTCGACATTAGCAATACGCAGCCTGGTCGTTGCATGTTGTTTTAACTGATAGACGGGCTCATGTATTCCATTAACGCTACTCCACTCTCCTGGCGTGCCCATGCGAGCGCTGAGTCGTGGGATCATTAAGTCTTTCCATTGGCCTTTCTTATCTATATGCCAATGTTTAAGCATCAGTGCGTGCTCTTCATCAAACTGCATTGGAATGCTCTCATCAACGATAATTAGACCAACCAAGCCCATACCAAGCTGCTTAACGCTGTTCATATGTGGGTGATACCAAAACGTGCCAGCATCTGGTGGCGTAAATTCATAAATGAATGTTTCACCTGGCATGATCGGTGGTTGGCTTAAGAAAGGTACTCCATCCATTCCGATAGGAATCCTTAAACCGTGCCAATGAATAGTCGTCGGTTCTGATAGCTTGTTGGTAAAACGGAGCGTTACCTTCTCCCCCTGGCGACATCGAATCACTGGTGCTGGAATCTGACCATTAAAGCCTAGAATATTAGTCTCAAACCCCGTCACGAGTTGAGCGGTTGAAGGCTCTGCCGTTAAGTCATAAACATACTTTCCTTGTTCATCAACCGACCGTTTCATTGAGCAAGCGGGCAGTACAGTGAGTGCAGATATAGCGAGAGATGATTGAATAAACTTACGACGGGAGATATCCATATTTGTTGCCTTTTAGTAATAACGACTAAAATGTAACAAAATATTGAGAACAGTTCTCATAAAGAAGCGTAGTTTGTGCTGTTGGTTGTTTATAAAAGAGGCTGGGATAAGTAAGCACTTACACTTTTAAGGCCAGGTTTTATTAAAAGCAGGAATTACCGACTAAAAATCGAACAAATATAAAGTAAAAAAACAGAACTTCTGCTGAGGCAATAATATGGCAAGGTGGAGGTTTCGTCCCAACATCCGCTATTTTGGTAAGTCGAGGGATCCGCTGCTCTGCTAATTGCGTATATTGGCTTCAGAAAGCAAAACGGCTCTAGCATTTCTGCTGAGGCTTCGTATATGGCAGGGGTTGAGAGATTAGACCGGGCTGGCGATCCAGCTCCCAACATTGCTTCGTAGAAGCAACAGATGCAAAAAAGGCTCTAGCATTTCTGCTAGAGCCTTAAATATGGCAGGGGTGGAGAGATTCGAACTCCCAACACGCGGATTT
>NZ_JALNTR010000016.1:0-52098 GCF_023161755.1 Vibrio sp. 1CM23M | reverse complement strand
TGCGATACTAGCTCAGTTGGTAGAGCGCAACCTTGCCAAGGTTGAGGTCATCGGTTCGAACCCGATGTATCGCTCCAGCTTTCTTCTAAAAAGCTATTAAGACTCTTTAAACCACCGTGTTTTTCTTTAGATCACAGAGTTTGAAGACGACCTTAAAGGTCACGCTCTTTCTTTAATGCTGCGAAGCATAATCTCCCCAAAAAGCAAATAATCCTCCATCATGGTGGATATTTTTTTGTCTTAAATTTTTCTTAGCAACTGGAATGCTAGTAAATATCAGGTCTCTGAAGCAGATACTTGAGGTTTTTCACATCTATAAACAGACTTATCCACAAAATGTTAGGTGTGGATAACTTGGTTGATAAAGTTGTTTCAGGCTTAATTCTTTACCTATCCCTAAAAGATCTTTCTTGTTTTCAATATATTAGATGAATTGCAGCGATCGTAACTTGTTGTTTTTTATCAAGTTGGATGCCTATCTTGGATTTAATAAAAGATCGTTAACTTGTTGTTTTTTGATCTTAATCATTTATCGGTACTGTGTTTAACTTTGCGCGGGTGTCGGAAGTTTACGAGAGTTCTGAATTTTTTCCACATTGTTAGAATTGAGAACAAGGTCAAACATTGTTCTAAAATTATGTGCAACGAGTTGTCTTAAATGTTGGACTGTTAGTGGGGGCTCGCTTGCCATACATTGGTATATAAAGCGTTAAGCGTCTCTTGGTAGTCCTTTCTCTACTATACGTATCAGTCTGTGCTTTTTGGTGAGGATTTTGCTGTTATTTTTTTGTACACCGTTATCTTCTTGCAGATTGCTAGCGTTGGGTAACTGCTGTAGTTGTTTATTCAAAGCCCACTCAATATGCACATCCAACATATCGTTTTTTCCTTGATGAGATTCCAGCGTTTCAACAATGCGTTGTTGGAATGGTGCATTGCCCATCGCAACAAAGATATTGCGTAACCACTGGGTGTGGCCGATACGTCTTATTGCTGAGCCTTCCATTTTCTTTAGGAAGGTTGCTTCGTCCCAACTTGAAAGTGAAACCAGATCGGCTTCTTGGAAATCTTCTCTGCGGTGAAAGTCTGTTTGCTCTGTGAGTTCGGCATGACGATTCCACGGGCAAACTAACTGACAATCATCGCAACCGTAGATACGGTTACCAATGGCATCTCTATATTCTTCAGGGATCACACCATCATATTCAATGGTTAAGTACGAAATACATTTGCGCGCATCAACCACGCCATCAGCAATAATGGCACCCGTTGGGCAAGAAGTGATACATGCGGTGCATTTGCCACACTCATCGACACTGGGTTCATCCGTTGGAAGAGGGATGTTAACCAACAGCTCCCCTAGAAAGAACCAAGAGCCAGCGTCTTTATCAAGAATTAATGAGTGTTTACCTGTCCAACCCAACCCTGCTTTCTGAGCGAGCGGTCTTTCCAAAATAGGCGCTGAATCGACGAAAGGGCGTGAGTCTAAACCCTCGACCTCTTTTTCAATTCTTTGTCCCAGCTTTTTCAACTGGTTACGGAACAATTTGTGATAGTCGCGGCCTAAAGAATAACGGCTGATGTAGCCTTGAGTGGTATCGCTTAGGTTAGAGGCAAACTGAGCTTCTGGTGGTAGGTAATTCATTCGAGCGCTGATCACTCGAATTGTGCCTGGGTGAAGTTCATCAGGACGTGCACGCATCATCCCATGTCGAGCCATCCAATCCATTTCACCGTGATTGCCAGCATCTAGCCATGCTTGAAGAGGGGCTTCGTGTTCACTTAAGTCAACATCGCAGATGCCAACTTTTTGAAAGCCTAGCTCTTTTCCCCAGATTTTAATTTTTTCAGCAAGATGGTCTAGATTCATGGCTTAATTCTTATTTTCTCTGTTTTACAATTAGAGATAAGGCTAATTAAAATTAGGTTCGGCAAAAATGGGGGCGGATCTTAACGGATCTTAGTGGTGTTGACCAGAACAGACGCGTTTTGAGCAGTATTTTTCATAGAACTTACACTTGAGTGCTTGTCTCCCAAAAGCATCACGGTTTACTATTCTTGTTCTTTTGATTTTTATATAGTCAACGATCGATTTTTAGAGAACGTATTCATGAGCACGAAACAATTTACTTTGAAAGATGAACAAGCAACGATTCAATTAGGAACGGAGCTTTCTAATCTTTGCTCACAGCAGACGACTATTTATCTGCATGGTGATCTTGGCGCAGGTAAAACGACCTTCAGTCGTGGCTTTGTAAAAGCACTTGGTCATCAAGGGAATGTAAAGAGCCCAACGTATACTCTAGTTGAACCTTATCAACTTGCCGATTGGCAGGTGTACCACTTTGACCTTTATCGCTTAGCCGATCCTGAAGAGTTAGAGTTCATGGGAATTCGTGACTACTTTACTCCGGATGCTATCTGTTTGGTTGAATGGCCTGAGAAAGGTTATGGGATGCTACCAGAAGCCGATTTGGATATTGATATTCGTTACCAAGACGATCACCGTATTGTTTCTTTAACCGCTAATAGTGAATACGGACAGCGCTTACTTAGTCAGTTGGAGTTATGTTGATTTCTAGACGCCTTATTTCAACAGTGGCCATGATGGCTGCTGTTTTTTCTATACTGTTTTCTTCACTTGTTTCTGCAAACTCACTGAAAAGTTTAAGGGTTTGGCCTTCTCCAGAAGAAACTCGTGTGGTTATCGACTTAAAATCAGAAGCGGACTTTAGCTATTTCACCCTGAGTAGCCCGAGTCGTTTAGTGGTTGATTTAAAAAATACCAGTCTTGCGACTAAGCTACCGGTCGTGGTGAAAGATAGCCCTGTTCTATCTAAAATTCGTAAGAGCTCACCGCCAGACAAAAATACCTATCGCTTGGTTTTTGAGTTAAAGAAGTCGTCTAAAGCCGAGTTGTTCAAACTGAGCCCGACTCCGGGTGGTCAGTATGGACACCGTTTGGTGATCGACTTACCTCATGATGCGGCAAGTAAAGCGACATCGACGCCGAGTAAGCCAACGGTAAGTAAGAATATTAATCAGGTTAAACGTCAGAAAGACATTTTGATCGTGATTGACCCTGGCCACGGCGGTGAAGATCCTGGCTCAATCGGTCCATCTCGTAAATATGAGAAGAATGCGACTCTGAGTATTTCTAAGAAGTTAGCAGCTCAATTGAATGCGATTCCGGGGATCAAAACTCGTATGACTCGTAATGCTGACTATTTTGTGAACCTAAATCGACGTGTCGCGATTGCGCGTGAAAACGAAGCTCATCTGTTTATTTCTATTCACGCCGATGCTTTTACGACCCCTCAACCAAGAGGTGGTTCGGTGTTTGTGTTGAACACTCGACGCGCAAATACCGAGATCTCTCGATGGATCGAGAACAAAGAGAAACAGTCTGAATTACTCGGTGGCAGCGGTGCGGCTTTTACAGGCAATATTGATGATAAGAACGTAAACCAAACCTTGCTTGATCTGCAGTTCAGCCACTCTCAAAAAGAGGGCTATAAACTTGCAACAACCATTCTGTCTGAGATGGGTAAGGTTGCGAAACTGCATAACAGTAAACCAATCAATACCAGTTTGGCGGTATTACGTTCACCACAGATCCCATCGGTACTGGTAGAAACGGGCTTTATTTCAAACCCAACCGAAGAGAAGTTGCTTTTCCAACGTTCGCACCAAGACAAGCTGGCTCGTGCTGTGACTAAAGCGGTGGTTAAGTATTTGAAGGCTAACCCGCCTGAAGGGATTATCTTGTCTAATGCAACGTCATCAACGGGTAGCGTGAGCCAACATAAAGTGTCTCGTGGTGAGTCTTTGTCTGTGATTGCGAGCAAGTATGGTACGTCGACGCAGACCTTGATGAAACTCAATAATCTGAAATCGAGCAGCCTAGCAATTGGCCAAGTACTTAAGATTCCAGGCAGCACTTCAAGTTCATCATCAAGCAGTGCGGTTAAAACGAAAACCATAACTCACACGGTTAAGTCTGGAGAGTACCTAGGTAAGATCGCCAGCCGCTATAAAGTGTCGGTGGCTGATATTAAACGTGAGAACCGTTTGAAATCAGAGACGGTGAGAGTGGGTCAAAAGTTACGTATTACGGTTGAAGTGAAAGATATCCCTCTGCGCAAACATAAAGTTGCAAGAGGCGATTACCTTGGCAAGATTGCGTCGAAATATGGCGTGAGCGTCAACAGCATTCGCCAAGCGAATAAGCTAAGATCTGACAGTCTAGCTATCGGCCAAGTGTTGATTATTCCTCACAAGTAGTTATGGGAATACTAAGCGGCTTCAGGTATATCAATGTTAAAAAAGAAGAACTAGTGCAAACGTAACAGCGTTTCCATCAATGGCAGTAAGGTAGCTATAAATATGACGATAAAAATACTGCCAGCTCGGTTAGCTAACCAAATCGCAGCGGGTGAGGTGGTAGAAAGACCCGCTTCTGTTGTAAAAGAGTTGGTTGAGAACAGTTTGGATTCGGGTGCCACTCGTATCGATATTGATATCGAGAAAGGTGGCGCTAAGATGATCCGCGTTCGTGACAATGGTAAGGGCATCGTCAAAGATGAGCTTGCCTTAGCACTGAGCCGCCATGCGACCTCTAAGATCCATACCCTTGATGACCTAGAGGCGATCGTCAGCCTCGGTTTCCGTGGTGAAGCGCTGGCGAGTATTAGCTCTGTTGCGCGCTTAACCATGACTTCACGTCCTGCCACTCAAGATCAAGCTTGGGCAGCACACAGTGAAGGTCGTGATATGCAGGTCAAATTGCAGCCTGCGGCGCACCCTATTGGTACTTCGGTTGAGGTGTTGGATCTGTTCTTCAATACGCCAGCACGCCGCAAGTTCTTACGCACCGAGAAAACCGAATTCACGCATATCGATGAACTGCTTAAACGCATCGCATTGAGCCGTTTCGATGTGACGATCAATCTGCGCCATAACGGTAAAATGATTCGTCAGTACCGCGCTGCCAAGACAGAAGTTCAAGCAGAAAAGCGCATCGCTGCGGTATGTGGCAATCCTTTTGTTCGTCATATGCTTAAGATCGAGCTTGAGCACCAAGGTCTAAAACTCCATGGCTGGATCACCACGCCAGAAGGAGCAAGACAACAAAGCGACCTGCAATACTGCTATGTGAATGGTCGTATGATGCGTGACAAGCTGATCAATCATGCGATTCGTCAAAGCTACGAAACCAGCCTGCGTCCAGACCAATTCGCGACGTATGTGTTGTTCATTGAACTTGACCCGCATCAGGTGGACGTGAATGTTCACCCTGCAAAACACGAAGTACGTTTTCATCAAGCGCGCCTTGTGCATGATTTT
This sequence comes from Vibrio sp. 1CM23M, assembly GCF_023161755.1. Taxonomy (NCBI): domain Bacteria; kingdom Pseudomonadati; phylum Pseudomonadota; class Gammaproteobacteria; order Vibrionales; family Vibrionaceae; genus Vibrio; species Vibrio sp. 1CM23M. The sequence goes on along the minus strand of NZ_JALNTR010000016.1, from coordinate 46,752 downwards.
ATTTACCAAGCATTGAGCGATGGTTTAGCACAGAGCAAGCAGATCGATGCTGCGCCAATCAATCAGTCAGCTTTTCATCAATCAGAAGTGATTCATCATCAGCAAGATAGTACGAGCTCTGCAGTTGATGGTGTTGCGAGTTTCGCTGAGCCAGAAAGCGTAATGCCTAGCAGTTCGGATCAAACCCAAGTTTCGGATAGGGTGCGACACGCTATTGAGCAAACGCCTGCCTACCCGAGAAAAGCAGAATCAGAGCACGCTTTTGATAAGCCTCAACACAGCGTTAATGATGGTGGGCGACATTATGCTCCATCAACCAGCTCAAGTTCATCTGCTGGCCGAAGCTCGTCTGCTAGTGAAAGCAGTTTTACCGGTTCTCCTCGCCAAGAGTGGATAGAGTCTCGACCTGAACCTAAAAAAGAGAAAGAGCAACACCAGCATCATGGTGAACCCGCGCCATCTAAGCGAGAAGTGAAAGCTTATAAAGAGCTTCTGAAAACGCCTGATTTTGATGATCAAGTTGTACAGCCATCATCTCCTCAAGAGCACGTGGCACCAGTAGAAACCAGAGATAACATAGACAAAGAAGCTAAGCCTTCTCAACAGAATCCCGTTAACTTGAAACCAAGAGCACCTGTAACGGACTTGGGTAAAGCGGTCTCGATTGTGGAACGTCAATATCTGGTGATGGGCAATAAGAACGGCAGTGTGTTGGTTTCTTTGGCTAAGGCTGAGTTATTGCGTGTTGTTGGTCAGCTTGATACTCGAGGGGGCGCGTTAAAAAGCCAGCCACTATTGGTGCCCTTATCGATTAAGCTGGGCAGTGAACTTGTCGAAGTTGCTAAGGCGCTGAGTCAAACTTTGGCGTTACTGGGGATTGAGCTTAAGGCGCGAAACAGCGAGGCGGTAATGGTGATGGGCGTGCCTTCTCCTTTAAGGCAGCAAAACTTACAAATTTTGATCCCAGATCTGTTATCTTACGCGGCTTCATTAAACGCTCAGATTGTTGATAATCACTCGGCTAATGTTTCCAGCGATCTGTTGCCATCATTGGTTAACTGGATCGGGATTCAAACGGCACAAGTAAAAAGCGACTACACTTTATCTGAAGCGGTTCAACTAGTTGGGGAACTTGAACAACTTTGGCATGGTCTACTTCCATTAGATGATCCAGAGTTTGTTAATCCTATCGACTTTTCAGCGACTATAGCCGCGTTTACGGTTTAATTTTTTCGCGACGACATTTGTCTTTTTAGCTGGATACGTCGCGACACAAAGCCCTTTGCTAAAAAGCGCTAAAACAGAGAAGCAAATACAAAATATCATGACTGAAAAATTACCTTTAGCGTTGTTTTTAATGGGCCCAACGGCGTCAGGAAAAACAGATTTAGCTATCCGCTTACGTCAGAAATACCCTGTAGAGATCATCAGTGTCGATTCGGCATTGATCTACAAAGACATGGATATTGGTACAGCTAAACCGGATGCGGAAGAGCTTGCGCTCGCGCCTCATCGCTTGATTGATATTTTGGATCCAAGCGAAGCGTATTCTGCGGCAGATTTTCGTCGTGATGCGATCAATGAAATGAATAAGATTGTAGCGGAAGGCAAAATCCCGCTACTTGTTGGTGGCACAATGCTGTACTACAAAGCATTGTTGGAAGGTTTATCGCCATTACCAGCAGCGGATCAAGAGATTCGTAAGAAGATTGAAGCGGAATCTATCGAACAAGGTTGGCAGGCATTGCACGATCAATTAAGAGAGATAGATCCCGTATCCGCTGAAAGAATACACCCAAATGATCCACAAAGGCTTTCAAGGGCATTGGAAGTTTACCGAATTTCGGGTAAAACATTAACAGAGCTAACTCAAACGAAAGGCGATAGCCTGCCATTTCGTGTAAAACAATTTGCAATAGCTCCCAAGGAAAGGACTGAACTCCATCGCCGCATTGAGCTGCGTTTCGAGAAGATGATAGAAGCGGGATTTGAAGATGAAATGAAGGCGTTGTACGCCAGAGAAGATCTTCACCCTGAACTGCCATCGATCCGATGCGTTGGTTATAGGCAGATGTGGGATTATTTAGACGGTAATTGTGATTTAGACGAAGCGGTTTTCCGTGGTGTCTGTGCAACCCGTCAGTTGGCCAAGCGACAAATCACCTGGTTGCGCAGTTGGGATGATTTAACTTGGTTAGATAGCGAAAACATTGATCAAGCGTTAGAAACTCTTTCAGATGCAATAGCATCTGATTAGTATTGCTGTGTATAATGTGATCGCTTTTGCGTGAATATACTCTGGAAAGGATCCGTTATTGAGGCTTTTAAAAAATCACAGCCTTTCAATAACAACGGAGTTTTTTTATTCATTTAGCTCAGATGCAAAGGCCGCACCTTTTTGTGCACCACTAGCTAAATAATTACAACAAAATATAAATAAGGAAAATAAAATGGCTAAGGGGCAATCGCTACAAGACCCATTCCTAAATGCACTCCGTCGTGAGCGCATTCCAGTCTCTATCTATCTTGTTAACGGCATTAAGCTGCAAGGTCAGATCGAGTCTTTCGATCAATTCGTGATCTTATTGAAGAACACAGTAAACCAAATGGTCTACAAGCATGCGATTTCTACTGTGGTACCTGCTCGCGCAGTGAGTCACCACAGCGGCGAGCAACGCACGCCATCTGATCGTCCAGAGAAGACTGAAGATTAATCGTTCAATTGATACAGCTTGCGCTGTAATAAGGAGTTGGTTGCTTGTTTGACCGTTATGAATCCGGCGAGCGAGCCGTACTTGTTCATATCAACTTCACGCAAGAGGGAGAATGGGAAGATCTAAGCGAATGTGAAATGCTGGTCTCCTCAGCGGGGGTAGAAACGCTACAAGTGATTACTGGTAGCCGACAATCCCCACTCCCTAAATACTACGTTGGAGAAGGTAAAGCCCTAGAAATCGCACAAGCTGTTCAGCTAACCGGTGCTGAAATTGTGATTTTTAACCACTCCCTCTCTCCTGCCCAAGAGCGAAATCTCGAGCAATTGTGTAAATGTCGTGTGATTGATCGCACGGGTTTGATCTTAGATATCTTTGCACAACGTGCGCGAACTCATGAAGGTAAGCTACAAGTTGAGCTCGCTCAGCTTCGTCATATCTCTACTCGATTGATTCGTGGTTGGACTCACCTTGAAAGGCAGAAAGGTGGTATTGGTCTTCGTGGTCCAGGTGAAACTCAACTGGAAACCGATCGCCGTTTGTTGCGTGACCGTATAAAGGCAATACTACGTCGTTTAGAGAAAGTTGCTAAACAGCGTGAACAAGGACGACGTGCTCGTAATCGAGCTGAAATCCCAACAATTTCTTTGGTTGGTTATACCAACGCAGGGAAATCAACACTTTTCAATCGCATCACAAGTGCTGGTGTTTATGCGGCAGACCAACTGTTTGCAACTCTAGACCCAACACTACGTAAGATTGATTTGGCAGATGTCGGGCCTGCAATTCTCGCAGATACCGTAGGTTTTATCCGTCATCTACCACACGACTTGGTCGCTGCGTTCAAGGCAACATTACAAGAGACGCAGGAAGCTGACATTTTGTTACATGTTGTTGATGCCAGTGATGACCGTTTTCGTGAGAACATTCAGGCTGTTCATGAAGTATTAGAAGAAATCGATGCTCATGAAGTGCCAACCCTTGTAGTCATGAACAAAATTGACTGCATGGAAGACCAAAAACCTCGAATTGAAAGAGACGAAGAGGGCGCACCTCGCGCTGTTTGGGTTTCTGCAATGGAAGGAGAAGGTATTGAACTGCTGTTTGAAGCTTTAACTGAGCGTTTAGCTAGCCAGATGGTTCAATTCCGGTTGTGTATTCCACATCAACATCAGGGCCGTATTCGCAGCTTATTCTTCGAGATGAAATGTATTCAACAGGAAGAGTATGATGAAAATGGTAACTTGTTGATAGATATCCGAATGCAACAAATAGATTGGTCTAAACTTGAAAAAAGAGAAGGGGCGCTCTTAGGTGACTTTATCGTTACCATAGAGACTGCTACAGTATAACGTCATATCAAATGATGGAGCTTTCTAATGGCGTGGAATGAGCCTGGAAATAACAACAACGGCGATAATAACGGCCGCGATAATGACCCTTGGGGTAATAAAAATAATCGCGGCGGCCGAGATCAAGGACCGCCAGATCTAGACGAAGTGTTTAGTAAACTAAGTCAAAAGTTAGGTGGCAAGTTTGGTAAAAAGGGTGGCAACGGTAACGGGCCATCTATTGGCGGTGGCGGTGCAATTGGCTTTGGTGTCATTGCTGTCATTGCGATTGCTATCTGGTTCTTCGCTGGTTTCTACACCGTTGGCGAAGCAGAAAGAGCAGTAGTACTTCGACTGGGTCAATTCGACCGTATCGAAGAACCTGGTCTTAACTGGCACCCACGCTTCATCGATGAAATCAAAGATGAGCAACTAGTAAACGTTCAAGCGATTCGTTCTCTACGTGCTGCTGGCACCATGCTGACGAAAGATGAAAACGTTGTGACCGTTGAAATGGGTGTTCAATACCGCGTTTCTGACCCATACAAGTACTTGTATCGTGTAACGAATGCAGACGACAGTTTACGCCAAGCAACCGATTCTGCCCTTCGTGCGGTAATTGGTGATTCACTAATGGATAGTATCCTGACAAGTGGTCGTCAGCAGATTCGTCAAAGCACTCAAGAAACGTTGAACCGTATTATTGATAGCTACGACATGGGTATTCTGATTGTTGACGTGAACTTCCAGTCAGCACGTCCACCTGAGCAAGTAAAAGATGCATTTGATGATGCTATCGCGGCTCGTGAGGATGAAGAGCGTTTTGAACGTGAAGCTGAAGCTTACCGAAATGACATTCTTCCAAAAGCAACAGGTCGAGCTGAGCGTTTGAAGAAAGAAGCGGTAGGTTACTCAGAGCGCACAGTTAATGGTGCTCTAGGTCAAGTAGCTCAGTTCGAAAAACTGCTACCTGAATACCAAGCTGCTCCTGAAGTAACACGTAACCGTATGTATCTAGATACAATGGAAAAAGTGTACTCAAGCACATCGAAAGTCCTGATTGATTCTGAATCAAGCGGTAACTTGCTATACCTACCAATTGATAAGCTAGGCGCTCAAGGTGGTTCTCAGTCGGGCACTCGCCCTGCAAAAGCATCATCAACTTACGATCAAATTGAGTTAGAAACTCAAGCAGATCCTAAGACTAGCACTCAAACTCGTTCAGACAGTTCACGCCAAGGGAGATACTAATAATGCGTAAATTAATGATCCCTGTATTAGTTGTGACGATTGCCCTTCTATTGATGTCACTATTTGTGATTCAAGAAGGCGAGCGTGGCATGGTAATTCGTTTTGGTCGAGTTCTCGATGACAACGGCGTATCACGAATCTATGAACCAGGTCTGCACTTTAAACTACCGATGTTTGATCGCGTAAAAGTACTTGATGCTCGTATTCAAACGATGGATGGCCGTTCTGACCGTTTCGTAACATCAGAGAAAAAAGACGTTCTAATTGATACTTACGCAAAATGGCGTATTGCTGATTTTGGACGTTTCTATCTGAGTACCGGTGGCGGTAATATCATGACGGCAGAAGCACTTCTTGAGCGTAAAGTGACAGATGTTCTTCGTTCTGAAATTGGTTCTCGTGAAATTAAGCAGATTGTGTCAGGCCCTCGTAATAAGGACATCCTGCCAGACTCTGCTGATAGCGAAGTCGTCACAACGGTAGCGGCTGCAGAAGCACTAGAAGTTGATGGCGAACGCGATAAGATCATGGAAAACGTTTTGTCTGGAACGGCAGAAAGTGCGATGGCTGATTTAGGTGTTGAAGTTGTTGATTTCCGTATGAAGAAGATTAACCTTCCTGACGAAATCAGTGAATCTATCTACCGCCGTATGCGTGCAGAACGTGAATCGGTTGCTCGTAGACACCGTTCTCAAGGTCGTGAGAAAGCGGAAGTTATCCGTGCTCAAGCTGAGCTAGAAGTGGCAACAGTTCTTGCTGAAGCTGACCGTACAGCTCGAATCACTCGTGGTGATGCGGATGCAGAAGCAGCGAAGATCTACTCTGATGCGTTCAGCAAAGATCCTGAGTTCTACGGCTTCATGCGTTCATTGCAAGCTTATGAGACATCATTTAGCGATAAGAGCGACATTCTAGTACTGGATCCGAAGACTGACTTCTTCCAATACATGAATCAAGCAAGCGGTGCTCCAGCAAAATAAGCTGATGCGTTAGCGAATGCTTAGCTCAATAAGCAAAATACGTTAAAACTTAAAAGGCTCCCATTGTGGGAGCCTTTTTGCTTTCTATGCGTTGAATACTGACCATTGAATCTTCGAGGGAGATTGAGTAACAGCTCCGTGCTTTGGAAAACCTAACGGTAGGTCATGAAAGCGATAACCGCTCCAGCCACTACAAGACAGCCTCCAATGCGGCGCAGTTGCGTGTCTGGTTGCTCGCTCAGTTGTGCGACCATGTTTCTCCAGCCATTGGGTGCAATCAAGGGGCCGAGCCCTTCAACAATAAGTACGAGCCCAATAGCGAGCCAAATTGATTGAGACATGGTTCTGCCTTTTGTCTGTAAAAAAGCAATGATATCAGTATCTTTACACATCTGCCCCCAGTTATAGCTGGTTTATTTTTGTACAGCGTTAACGTTTATGAACAAAAAGTGACTGCAAGAAGTGTGATTCAGTGCTAGAATCCATTTTTAATTAGCAACAGAAATTGGAAAGATGGGAAATAACGTAGTCGTTCTAGGCACCCAATGGGGTGATGAAGGTAAAGGTAAAATCGTTGACCTTTTAACTGAAGATGCAAAATACGTGGTTCGCTACCAAGGCGGTCACAATGCAGGTCACACACTTGTAATTGACGGTGAAAAAACCGTTCTTCACTTAATTCCATCAGGCATCCTACGTAATAACGTTAAATGTGTTATTGGTAACGGTGTAGTATTATCGCCTGACGCACTTCTAAAAGAAATGAAGCCTCTTGAAGATCGCGGTATTCCAGTACGTGAACGTCTTTTCATCTCTGAAGCTTGTCCTCTAATTCTTCCGTACCACATTGCAATCGACAACGCGCGTGAAATCGCTCGTGGCGCTAAAGCTATCGGTACAACGGGTCGTGGTATCGGTCCTGCTTACGAAGATAAAGTTGCTCGTCGCGGTCTACGCGTTGGCGACCTTTTCGATAAAGAAGCATTTGCTGAGAAGCTAAAAGAAGTTATGGAATTCCACAACTTCCAACTAGAGCACTTCTACAAAGCTGAAACAGTAAGCTACGAAGAAGTTCTTGAGCAAGCGATGAGCTACGCAGACATGTTAACTGCGATGGTTATCGACGTAACTGACGAACTAGACGCAGCACGTAAGCGCGGCGACAAGATCATGTTCGAAGGTGCTCAAGGTACGCTACTAGATATCGACCACGGTACTTACCCATACGTAACGTCTTCTAACACGACTGCTGGTGGTGTTGCTGCAGGTTCTGGTTTCGGTCCTCGTCACATCGGTTATATCCTTGGTATTACTAAGGCTTACTGTACTCGTGTTGGTTCTGGTCCATTCCCAACTGAGCTATACGATGGCCTTGAGAAGCAAGACCCAGTTGGTAAACACCTAGGCGATGTTGGTCACGAGTTTGGCGCAACAACGGGTCGTCTACGTCGTACTGGCTGGTTCGATGCTGTTGCTATGCGTCGTGCAATCCAAATCAACTCTCTATCTGGTATGTGTCTAACTAAACTAGACGTTCTAGATGGCCTAGAAGAACTAAAAATCTGTACTGGTTACAAGATGAAAGATGGTTCTATCCTAGAAGTTTCTCCAATGGCTGCTGAGTCATTCGAAGAAGCGACGCCAATCTACGAAACAATGCCTGGTTGGTCTGAAAACACATTTGGTGCTAAATCTATCGACGCGCTTCCACAAGCTGCTCTAGATTACATCAAGCGTATCGAAGACCTAACTGGCGTTCCAATTGATATCGTATCAACTGGCCCAGATCGTAACGAAACTATCATCAAGGTTCACCCATACGGCGCGTAATGCCCGCTGAGTGATTACCAGGCACGAACAGTGCTTTGATAATGAAATAGTTTTCTAAAAGCCGACTTTATTAAGTCGGTTTTTTAATACCTGCAATTTAGAGTCTAAGCGTGGGTGATGATCTTTTGAACGCCATCTGGCAAAATATTGCCCATTAGCGGCAAGTTTTGTCTAAAGCCATCGGGGTTATTGCCGATACAGATATCATGGAAAGTGAAGTTCACCCTGTTTTGTGCGTGTAGAAATCCTCTGCACCCCTTAATAGATAACTTTAGCGACAGATAATAGAGTGCAGGTATGAAGCTACGAATTGTGGCAGCTTCATTAATAATGGCGCTGAGCTCACCCTTGAGTCATGCAAATTTGGCTGATGTGGGAGAGCCCGTTCCAATATATACAGAAGCTGAACTGATTAATTTAATCGAAAATAATCAACATCTAGAGCGAGTGAAAGCTGATAAGTGCCAGTTAGTTGAAGATATCGTTGCTCGTGCGACGCGTATTAGCTTGCCTTCTTATGAGTTTTTATATGGTGATATGTTGGCTTGGGGTGTGTGTGTTCCACAAGATGTAGAGCTTGGCCTTTACTATATGGAAAACGCGGCACATCAAGGTTTACCCGCTGCATTAGAGCAGTTAGGTCGTTATTACTCTCGTGGTACTTTGGTACAACAAGACAAAGAGCGTGCGATTCCCTATCTACGTGAAGCGGCCTCTATGGGTAACTTAAGTGCGAGTATTCACTTAGCGGAACTCTTGTTACGTGACTACGGTAGCCCATTGGATTATGAAGATGCTTACCGTTGGTTGTATAACTCGGTAACCGCAGACCAAAGACAACACAGACGTATTACTGTGCTTCGTAGCGGTCTGGAACAGAGAATGCCAGACAATATTATTGCTCGAGCAAAACGTCGAGACGTGTTCTGGTAAGACAGATTATTGAATGAGCAATGATGATTAATGACTGCACTCGTTAATCATCTAAAAAACTCGTATTAAAAAGGCCTCGCTGAGATTCATCAGCGAGGCCTTTTTTGATCTGAACGGAAAACCGTTTATCTAATTCGGTAGCGTTATTGAACCACCTCACCAGACTCAATCACCGTTTCACGAACAACCTTGGTGAAATCGAGTGCTTCTTGACGAATCTTGTCTTCGTCTACCGTTAGCATGTCGCGATCTTGCATGATGATCTTACCGTCAACGATGGTGTGGCGAACGTTACCAGAATTAGCTGAGTAAACTAATGCAGAGTATGGGTTGTAGACTGGAACCATGTTTGGCGCTTTAGTATCGATCACTATGATGTCGGCCAGTTTACCGGCTTCAAGAGAGCCGATCTTATCTTCCATGTGTAGCGCTTTTGCTGCGCCCATTGTCGCCATGTCGATCACTTTGATCGGCGGCATCGCAGCACGATCTTTGTTAACTAGCTTATGAACCTTAGCCACTTGGTTGAATTCATCAATGGTGCTCAGCGTGTTACCAGACATTGGGCCATCGGTACCTAAACCGATACGTACGTTCTCGTCATACATCTTAAGCGCAGGTGATACGCCTTTTGCTGACTTGATGTTGGCACTCATGTTATGAGCTACACCCATATCCGATTTCTTCACCAGTTCGATATCATGATCGTCAACGAGGATCATGTGTGCACCCACCAAGTTCTTGTTGAGTGCACCAATGCTGTCCATGTATTGAACCGGGGATAACCCATCAGAACGCTCTGCGATTTTCTCTTCTTCACGGTGTGATTCTGCAAGGTGAATCATTACTGGAACATCTAACTCTAGGGATAGCTTAGATATTTTTTGAAGGATCTCTGTGGTGTTGGTGTAAGGCGCATGCGGTGCAAACGCTGGTGTGATTCGCGGGTGATCTTTGTATTCTTCAATGAAGTTCAACGCGTACTTAATGCCTTCTTCGGCGTTAGCCGCATCTGCGACTGGGAACTTAATCACCGTTTCACCAAGGATGGCACGCATACCGATTTTATCGACGGTTTTTGCGACTTCATCTTCGAAGTAGTACATGTCGGCGTAGGTCGTCACACCGCCTTTTACCATTTCAACGTTACCTAGGTTCGCACCAATGCGTACCATGTCTCGCGATACTAGCTTCTTCTCTAGCGGGAAGATGTAGCGGTGCAGGCGATCTGGCACATCATCGGCCAACGAACGGAAAACCGTCATTGATACGTGGGTATGAGTATTGATGAGACCCGGCATAACGATATCGCCATCAACGTCTAACACTTGCTTAGCTTGGTACTGCTTCTCTAATGAAGCATCACCAACCGCAATGATTTTGTTATCTTTGACCACAACAGTACCGCTTTCATAAACCGTTTTGTCTTGGTTCATGGTCAGAACCATCGCATCGGTAATCATCAGGTCAGCTTTTTCCATTGCCGAACTTGCGAATGGAAATAGCGCTAGGCTCGCCATAGCTGAAGCCAATAAAGTGCGTTTTAGTTTCATATCATACTCAGAACAGGAGTTGGTAAAGTGCGTGGATAATAGTGTATTTCATTCATGGCGCAAACGTTTGTTTTATCGTTTGCTTGAAATTTTGATGATAGTCCACGTCTATGAAGCGATGTTTCACAAAGTGAAGATATGTATCAATCTAAGGTTATTTGAGTGTTTTCTAAAGCATATCTGTAGCTTACCCCTAGCATCAGATATACTAGGGGTATATACCTTCCTTGCTTAAGCAGGCCCGCCTATGTCAAAAAACACACCAACGTCAGAAAACACGACAGCGACAACCACTGTTGATCCTTTTGCCGACCGAGAGTCGAAAAATTACGATAACCCAGTACCAAGCCGAGAGTTCATTATTTCGTTTCTAACAGACGCGAATATTCCGATGAACCGCAACGATCTATTCGAAGCTTTGGGTCTTGCTGGAGAGGAACAATATGAAGGGCTGCGTCGTCGTTTACGTGCAATGGAGCGTGATGGACAGCTTATCTTTACTCGTCGTCAGTGCTACGCATTGCCTGAGAAGATGGAACTGATCAAAGGCTATGTGATTGGTCATAAAGACGGTCATGGTTGGGTTCGCCCAGACGGCAGTGTGGGTAAAGACAATGATATCGTGCTGCCGCATCATCAGATGAAAACCATCATGCACGGTGATTACGTATTGGTTCAGCCTACTGACAACAGTAAGCGTGGCCGTCGTGAAGGTCGCTTGGTTCGTGTGCTTGAAGAGCGTAAAACGCCACTTGTTGGTCGCTTCTTCCTAGAGTACGGCCATTCTTACGTTGTTGCTGATGATTCGCGTATTAGTCACGACATCCAGATCCCTACTGAGCATAAAGGCGGTGCTCGAATGGGTAATGTGGTTGTGATTGAGATTACGGATCGCGGTGGTCGTTCTCGTAACATGATGGGTAAAGTAACCGAAGTTCTTGGTGAAAACATGGCTCCGGGTATGGAAACGCAGATTGCGATCCGTACTCACCAGATCCCACAAGAGTGGCCTGAAGCGGTAGATAAACAAATTGAAAACCTAGGTGAGCATGTTCCTGAAGAAGCAAAAGAAGGGCGTGTAGACCTGCGTAAACTGCCATTAGTTACCATTGATGGTGAAGATGCGCGTGACTTCGATGATGCGGTTTACTGTGAAGCGAAGAAAGGCGGAGGCTGGCGTCTATGGGTAGCGATTGCTGACGTAAGTTACTACGTTCGCCCAGATACGGCGCTAGACAAAGAAGCGATTAACCGTGGTAACTCGGTATACTTCCCGTCACAAGTTGTACCAATGCTGCCTGAAGTGCTTTCAAATGGTTTGTGTTCATTGAACCCTCAAGTAGACCGCTTATGTATGGTGTGTGAGATGACTATCTCAGACAAAGGCAAGCTGTCGGGATACAAGCACTACGAAGCGGTAATGAACTCTCATGCTCGTCTTACTTACAACAAAGTAGGCGCGATCTTAGATGGCAATGAAGAGCTTCGTGAGCGTTACGAACCAGAAGTACCTCATCTTGAAGAACTGCACAAAATGTACAAAGTTCTTAAGAAAACGCGTGATGAGCGTGGTGCGATTGAGTTTGAAACGGTAGAAACCAAATTTATCTTCAATGCGGATCGTAAGATCGACCGTATTGAACCGGTAATCCGTAACGATGCACACAAAATCATCGAAGAGTGTATGATTCTGGCGAACATCGCATCGGCATCTTACGTAGAGAAAGCGAAAGAGCCTGCTCTGTACCGTGTTCACGAAACTCCGGGCGAAGAGCGCTTAATGGGCTTCAAGAGCTTCTTAAGTGAATTAGGTTTAACGCTGGAAGGTGGTTTGTCACCATCACCAGTCGACTATGCACAACTGATGCAACAGATTAACGAGCGTGAAGACCGTGAGTTAATCCAAACCATGCTACTTCGTTCAATGAAGCAAGCGGTCTACAACGCGGATAACGCGGGTCACTTTGGCTTAGCCCTTAAACGCTATGCTCACTTTACCTCGCCGATTCGTCGTTACCCTGACTTGCTATTGCACCGTGCGATTAAGTACCTTATTGCGAAAGAAGGCGGTCGTAACAGCGAACGTTGGACGCCAACCGGTGGTTACCACTACACTTTCGATGATATGGACTTCTACGGCGAGCAGTGTTCAATGACTGAGCGTCGTGCTGATGACGCAACGCGTGAAGTAAACGACTGGTTGAAGTGTGAATACATGCAAGACCATGTTGGCGAAGTGATGGATGGCGTAATTGCTAACGTGACTGGTTTTGGCTTCTTTGTTCGTCTAACTGAACTGCACATTGATGGCTTGGTACACATCTCAGCGCTAGCGAATGATTACTACCAATTTGATGCTGTTGGTCAGCGTCTAGTGGGTGAAAGCTCAGGTAATATCTACCGCTTGGGTGATTCGGTTAAAGTGAAGGTTTCTGCGGTTAACTTAGAAACTCGCCAAATCGACTTTGACTTAGAAGACACTGATCGTCAGCCGCGTGGTAAAGGCAAAACAGCCAAGAAGCGTGCAGCAGAAGCGATGAAAAAGGCGAAAAGCAAGAAGCGCTCAGCAGTGAAGAGTAATAAGCCGGGCGTATCAGCGAAGCCTATGGTTGAGCCAACTAAGCGACCTGATGGAAGCAGCGAAGGCCCAGCTAAGAAGAAAAAATCATCGAACAAAACCGGTGCTGCGAAAGCTCGCGCAAAGAAAAAGCGTGCTGCAAGCCGTAAGCCAAAGGCTGATAAGTCTTAAGACTGATAAATCTTAAGGTTAATAAGGCGCTCTGCTAATCAGGTTTAGCGCCTAACTGATTTAATTTAATGCGAGAGTATCAGGCGGAAGATGCATGCTCTCGGAATAAACAACACAGAGGTGGGTGCGTCGGGTTTGATGCCTTCATCTCTGAGCAATAAGAGTAACCAGAGACAATGAGTAACGAATTTATTTACGGTATTCACGCGGTGAAAGCCGTACTAGAAAAAGATCCAGCACGCTTTATTGAAGCGTACGTGCTTAAAGGTCGTCAAGACGATCGCCTTCTTCCATTACTGAATCAACTGCAGCAATTTGGCGTGTCGATTCAACAAATGGGCCGTAAGCCGCTTGATGAAAAAGCGCAGGGTGCAAATCACCAAGGTCTTATTGCTAAGGTGAAGCCTGCTAAGCAGCTTAATGAAACTCACCTAGACGATATCCTTGCGCAGCACGAACAACCTCTGCTGTTGGTTCTAGACGGCGTAACAGACCCTCACAACCTAGGTGCTTGCTTACGTAATGCAGATGCTGCAGGTGTAGCCGCTGTTATCGTACCGAAAGACCGCTCTTCGCCGCTAACGGCAACAGTAAGTAAGGTTGCGTGTGGCGCAGCAGAAACGGTTCCGTTAGTACGTGTAACCAACCTAGCTCGCACAATGCGTGCACTGCAAGAGCAGGGCGTATGGTTTGTGGGTACGGCAGGTGAAGCGACACATGATATCTACCAAGCGAAGCTAACAGGCCCTCTTGCGGTCGTTATGGGGGCAGAAGGTGACGGTATGCGTCGTCTAACGCGCGAAACCTGTGATGACCTAATTAAGATCCCAATGGCAGGCAGTGTGTCGAGCCTAAACGTTTCGGTAGCATCAGGCATCTGTCTGTTCGAAGCGGTACGTCAGCGCCTAGCTCAATAGCGTTAAGCTGAGTTAAAAGGCAAACGACTTTAAGTCTATGAATTTATTAACGCTCACCACTTGCTGGTGGGCGTTTGTTTTTAGGGCATAGAGTGAAAAATTGACAGAATCACAGATGGTAAGGGGCTGTTGCTCTTTCGTGGTTGAATTTTGTTCGAGATAAAATCGTTTTAGGCGCGGCGAAGAATATGTAGCCTAGTCATTCTAAGCAAATATTCTTCAACAAAGCATAAACCGATTTTAGCCGAACCCTTCGGGCAGCCTTTGTGGTTCATTTCTACTGCGTTATCGGCTTTTTATGTAGGCTAGCTACACGTCAAAGCCTCTGCCTTGTATAAATTTCCCACAAAGAACTGCAAAAACCAGCTCGAAAGATTAACAGCCCCTAAATGGCGAAAGAAAAACTGTTTCATTATTCGCCAAATACCGCTTGCCAATACAGGGTTCTTTCTATAATATTTGCCGTCCTTAAAACTCGGTCATTTATCTTTAGTTCCTTGCTTCCTCTGGACGACCGGGCCACTCGTGGAAGCTAATAATCCGTAAGGAGCAACCAAATGCGTCATTACGAAATCGTATTCATGGTTCACCCTGATCAAAGCGAGCAAGTTGCTGGCATGATCGAGCGTTACACTGGTTCTATCACTGAAGCTGGCGGTACTATCCACCGTCTAGAAGACTGGGGTCGTCGTCAAATGGCTTACCCAATCAACAAGCTTCACAAAGCTCACTACGTTCTTATGAACGTTGAAGCTGGTCAAGAAGTGATTGACGAGCTAGAAACTGCTTTCCGTTTCAACGATGCAGTTCTACGTAACATGATCATGCGCACTAAAGGCGCTGTGACTGAGCAATCTATTATGCTTAAGCAAAAAGAAGAGCGTGCAGAGCGTGCTCCTCGTCGCGAAGAGCGTACAGAAGCTAAACCAGAAGCAGCTGCTGAGTAATTCTTTTTTGGCTTAACGCCTTAAAAAATTCTCAACTTGTTTTAGGTCATTGATAGTTATTTCGATAATTGTGAAAGACCGCTTTACTAAATTTAAGATCAGGAGATAGCCCATGGCTCGTTTCTTCCGTCGTCGTAAATTCTGCCGTTTCACTGCAGAAGGCGTACAAGAGATTGACTACAAAGACGTAGCAACTCTTAAAAACTACATCACTGAAGCTGGTAAAATCGTACCTAGCCGTATCACTGGTACAAGCGCTAAGTACCAGCGTCAACTAGCTCGCGCTATCAAGCGTTCTCGTTACCTAGCTCTACTACCGTACACTGACAAGCATCAGTAATCGGTAATAGTTAATAATAGTTTAAGAGGACTAAGATAATGCAAGTTATTCTACTTGATAAGATCGGTAACCTAGGTGGCCTTGGCGACCAAGTAAACGTTAAATCTGGTTACGCTCGTAACTTCCTTATCCCACAGGGTAAAGCAGTTATGGCAACTAAAGACAACGTTGCTATGTTCGAAACTCGTCGTGCTGAACTAGAAGCTAAAGTTGCTGAGCAACTAGCTGCTGCTGAAGCTCGTGCAGAGAACGTTAACACTCTAGAAGGCGTTTCAATCGCTTCTAAAGCTGGTGACGAAGGTAAACTATTCGGTTCTATCGGTACTCGTGACATCGCTGACGCTATTACAGCGGCAGGTGTTGCAGTAGCTAAGAGCGAAGTACGCCTACCTGAAGGCGCTCTACGTAACATCGGCGAATTCGAAGTAAGCATCCAACTTCACTCTGAAGTTTTTGCTACTGCGAAAATCGCTATCGTTGCAGCTGAGTAATTTCAGTACCAAGACGAATTCTTTCTTTTGAAAGTTTTAAACACCAGCTTCGGCTGGTGTTTTTTTATGTCTGGAATATAGGAAGTATAAGGAAGGGCTACAATCGGTAAAAAGCTTATAGTGATCCATAAGCTGTTATTGCTGAGCAAGCCGTTCTCAAGGTTAGAAGTGGCCTAAGATTAGAATTGGAATAGCAAGTTGATCGATAGAACAGAGTCTTCTTTGCTTAACCCTTCAGGCACTTTATCGTGGTACTGGCGAGAGTGTGCGATCTTCAGCGCGATATTGTCAGTGATATCATTGATGGCTTCGAGTTCAGTATCAAACTTTAGGTTACTGTGACCAGAGACAAGCGTCACGTCGGCCTTGAGCTGCAAATTCTTCAATACCTGCCAAGACGTATTCACGTTGCCACGGAAAATTGCCTCTTCAACAATCTCTGGGAAGATGATGTCATCGTCGTCTAATTCATCAAGGTTAGGTTCTTGGTAACGAAAACCTGGGCCCACTTCGACTTCTAACACAAACTTTTCGGTATTTGAAAACTGGTAACCCAGACCACTCGAAATTGTGTAGTCCTTAAAGTAAGCACTGTATCGCGAGTCGACTCCTTTAAAGCTGCCGTAAAGGTAGGTTTTAGGGCTTAACTTGTAGTCACTCTGAGCTGAGTAAGTCGATTGCCTTTTATCCTCTTCGCCATCTTTGTAGAGGTTGTAGTATTTCCATTCACCACTGGTTCTATGACGGCCAGCCGTGTACTCACCGTTAAGGCGTGCGTTAAGCGAACGTGAATCAGAATTACCAGTATGCGACTGATATCCAAATTCAACTTCCGTTTTTAGCGGGCTCGGCAGTTCTGTATCACTAGCATCACTCGGTGCGATATCCATATCTTTTTCTTCAGGTGTCGGTGCAACGACGATCGGCTCAGCAGTAGGTTCTGGAACCACTATAGAGTCGAGGATTGCATCAACAGAGGCTTTAGCATCATCAGCTAAGGCCATTGGAGCGCTCAGGAGGCCAGTGCTTAGAAGACCAGTGCTCAGAGCCAATAATTTGGACACGCATACCTCTAGTTATACAGTGAGTGAATGGAAGGATCGTAATGCTACCCTTGGTTAATTCCGTCAGCAATAGGTAAATTCTTCCTGAAGAATAAAACAAACTCATAGGATCGGATTACAAACGGATGTTCTTGGGTATAATGAACGATCATTATTAGTTATTGAGTGTAGTCATAGTGGATACCAAAAGTCAGAAATCAGCCAACGATCAGGTGGACGCCATCAAGGTCCCGCCACATTCATTAGAAGCTGAGCAATCTGTTATTGGCGGTTTGTTATTAGATAACGAACGCTGGGATACAGTTGCCGAAAAGGTTGTGGCCAAAGACTTTTATAGCCGTCCTCACCGTCTCATCTTTGAAGCGGTAAAGGATATCCTTGAAGAAAGTTCTCCTCTGGATCTTATTACACTCTCTGAACATTTAGAGCTGCGTGAGCAACTTGAAGAAGTGGGTGGCTTTGCTTACCTAGCTGACCTAGCGAAAAACACACCAAGTGCCGCAAACATCAATGCGTATGCGGATATCGTAGCGCAACGTGCACTTGTTCGTAGCCTGATTGGTGTCGCGAATGAGATCGCTGATTCTGGTTATGATCCTCAAGGTCGTACATCGGAAGAACTTGTTGATCTGGCTGAGAGTAAAGTCTTCGCGATTGCCGAAGGCCGTGCAAGTGAAAACGAAGGTCCACAAAACGTTGATAGCATTCTAGAGAAAACACTAGAGCGTATCGAGATCCTGTACAAAACGCCGCAAGATGGTGTGACAGGTGTCGATACTGGCTTCAACGACCTCAACAAGAAAACAGCAGGTCTACAAGGCTCTGACTTAATTATTGTTGCTGCTCGTCCATCGATGGGTAAAACCACGTTTGCGATGAACTTGTGTGAAAACGCAGCGATGAAGCAAGACAAACCGGTTTTAATCTTCTCGCTAGAGATGCCAGCCGAACAGTTGATGATGCGTATGCTTGCGTCACTTTCTCGCGTAGACCAAACCAAGATTCGTACTGGTCAGTTAGACGATGAAGATTGGGCTCGTATCTCGTCGAGTATGGGTATTCTGATGGATAAGAAGAATATGTATATCGATGATAGCTCGGGTCTAACGCCAACAGAAGTACGTTCTCGTGCTCGACGTATCGCTCGTGAACACGATGGTATCTCTATGATCATGATAGATTACCTTCAATTAATGCGTGTACCTTCGTTATCTGATAACCGTACTCTTGAAATCGCCGAGATTTCTCGCTCATTGAAAGCGCTAGCAAAAGAGCTCAACGTTCCGGTCGTAGCACTTTCTCAGCTTAACCGTTCCCTAGAGCAACGTGCTGATAAGCGCCCAGTAAACTCGGACTTACGTGAATCAGGTTCGATTGAGCAAGATGCCGATTTGATCATGTTCATCTATCGTGATGAGGTTTATAACCCAGATAGTTCATTGAAAGGCATCGCTGAGATAATCCTTGGTAAGCAACGTAACGGTCCGATCGGTTCGGTTCGTCTTACGTTCCAAGGCCAACACTCCCGATTTGATAACTATGCAGGCCCTGCATTTGATGATGAGTAATCGCTAATGACTTACATGAAAGCGGCGACGGCGAGCATTGACTTAAACGCGCTCGAACATAACCTGAACCAGATAAAGTCGAAGGCTCCTCAGTGCAAGGTCATGTCTGTTGTGAAAGCCAATGGCTACGGACACGGCTTACTGCATATCGCCAAGCACTCAAAAAGCTCTGATGCTTTTGGTGTGGCGCGTATTGAAGAAGCGCTACAACTTCGTGCTGGTGGCATTGTTAAACCTATTTTGTTGCTGGAAGGGTTTTACTCTTCGGGTGATTTACCAATCTTGGTGACCAATAACATTCAAACGGTGGTGCATTGTGAAGAGCAATTAAGCGCGCTAGAGAATGCAGATTTGGAAACACCCGTTGTGGTATGGCTCAAAGTCGACAGTGGCATGCACCGATTAGGTGTTCGCCCTGAGCAATATCAAAACTTTGTTGAGCGTTTGCATCAATGTGCGAATGTTGCCAAACCTCTCCGTTACATGAGCCACTTCGGTTGTGCTGATGAACTGGATAGAGCAACCACAGTTGAACAGACAGAGCTTTTCTTGTCTCTTACCGAAGGTTGTGAAGGGGAGCGTTCACTTGCTGCCTCGGCGGGTTTGCTCGCTTGGCCAGACAGCCATCTTGATTGGGTTCGTCCGGGAATCATCTCTTACGGTGTCTCTCCGTTTGTGGATAAATCAGCGCAAGAGCTTGGTTTTTTGCCTGTGATGACCCTGACCTCACACCTGATTGCAGTTCGCGATGTGAAAGCCGGTGAAAGTGTGGGTTATGGCGGAAACTGGACCAGTGAACGTGATACCAAGGTTGGTGTTATCGCGATTGGTTACGGTGATGGTTATCCTCGTACTGCACCTAATGGCACTCCAGTGTTCGTTAACGGTCGAAAAGCCCCGATCGCAGGACGAGTATCAATGGACATGCTAACGGTTGATCTAGGCCCAGATGCGGCAGATAAAGTCGGCGATGAAGCGACTCTGTGGGGTAAAGATTTACCTTCAGAAGAAGTGGCTGAACATATAGGCACTATCGCTTACGAGTTAGTTACTAAGCTGACTTCGCGTGTTGCGATGGAGTATGTGAAGTAATCATGGATCTTGATAAGTAAATTATGTTCAAGCGAACGACTCGAAACTGGCTAATGTCTGCAATTACATTACTCGGTGTCAGCTTTTCTTCTTCCGCTGTGAGTGAAGAAAAAGATTCAGCCTTTGTCCCTTTCTATTTTAGTACTGAAACTTTGGGCAATACCTTTGGGGTTGCGGGTGTCGCAAAGGGTGTTTGGCAACCTCAAGCCGCTCTGTTTGGTATGGCGCTTTATTCAGACAAAGACAGTTACGTCGGTTTTCTATCTGCCTTTAACTACGCTTTGTCTGAGAATGTTTTATTCAGTACTCAGATGTACCAAGCGCGCTTCAACGACAATCCTTATTACATAGGCTCTCAAGGCGATAACGATTCATCTATTGATGATAAAACCATTGCCGATGGCCTAGAGCAAAACTATCAGTTTGAATTCAAGTATTTGCTACCTTGGGGCAATGTTGCAGAACATGGCTTGCTAGGGGCTTTTCAGCCAATCAAAGATGTGAGCTTTGCTTCGCCCGTCGAATCGGGTGTCAGCTCGATTATCTTCACGCCTTTTTATACGGCACGTGAGCTAGAAGGTTTAAACAACACGGAAGAGGCGACAGGCTTTAGTCTGGCATTGGATTGGGATAACCGTGATAGCACACGTAACCCAACCACGGGCTCTCATACTAACCTGGAATTCACCACCGGAGCAGAAAGCTGGTCTAACGATGACTTGTGGCTCAAGTGGATTTTCCAAAACAGTCAGTACTTCGCATTAGGCCCTTTAGGTGACCTGTTCGACCAACAAGTCGTGGCACTCGATTTCTATACGGCTGACACGCCTACATGGGATAACTGTTCTGGGCAAGATTGTGCTCGTCCACCGGAAACGGAACAAGCTCGACTTGGTGGTTTATATCGCTTACGAGGTTATACCGGAGGTCGCTACCACGGACGTTCTGCGGTTCATTACTCTGCTGAGTACCGAGTGATTCCTGACTGGCAACCTTTGGGTGATATCCCATTGATTAATTACTATGATTTGCCTTGGTGGCAATGGGTAGCGTTTGCCGAAGTCGGGCGCGTTGCGGATGAGTACGACATCAAAACACTGCACTCAGACATGAAATGGAGCTTAGGTGGCGCGGTGCGTTTCCAAGTGGAAGGCATTGTTGTACGTGCTGAGTTGGCGCGAGGTGGTGACGAAGGGACCTTTAGGGTCATGATAAACCAGCCTTTCTAAGCCTATCTAAACTAAGCAAAGCTTTAGCCGTTAGATTTTTCTTATTGTTAAAGGGTGATACATAATCGTGTCACCCTTTTTTGTTACTTATCATTCTGTTTATTAAGAGCTTATTGCTCTTGGGTAATTATGATTACTCACCTTGAATAGTCGCAATTACAGTACGGCTGCCACCACAATCTCGATGCTCACCTAAGTAAATGCCTTGCCATGTTCCTAAAGCTAAACGACCGTTGCTAATCGGTATTGTCACACTGGTGCCAAGTGTCGATGCTTTAATGTGGGCAGGCATGTCATCATCGCCTTCATAGGTGTGTCTGTAGTAGGGCGCTCGCTCGGGAACAAACTTATTAAAGTGCGACTCCATATCAGTACGGACGGTAGGATCTGCGTTCTCGTTTAATGTGAGGCTGGCTGAGGTATGTTGGATAAAAAGATGTAATAAACCAACAGATAAAGAATTGATATCGTATATCTGTTGTTCAATTTCATCAGTAATGAGATGAAATCCACGCTTTCGTGAATTTAGGTGTATAGTCTTCTGAATCCACATACGCCATCCTTTATAATGTATTTGGAAAAAAAGTGGTTTAACGCTATCTTTTGAACTTGAATTTATCAGGTATCGCTCACATTTAATTATGTTAGAGCTAGAGTCAGTACCGATTCTTGTATCAGGAAATCTAATCCTGATTTATCTCAAGGTACAGCTCTTCATATGCGGCATAATACGTCGTGAAAAAAAATTACAAAGAATCTTTCAGTGGTGACGCGGTTTGGTCATCACAGAAAAATATAAACTTTCGCCTAATCGGGGGTTCTATTCATCACCCAGGTGACGTTTAGAATAAAACCTACAGTAACATCGGGATAGATACCATGTTGAAAAATATCAACCCAACGCATACACAAGCGTGGAAAGCTCTAACTGCACATTTTGAGTCTGCTCAAGATATGGATATGAAAGAACTGTTTGCTCAAGATGCAAAGCGTTTCGAGAGCTTTTCTACTCGTTTCGGTTCTGACATCTTAGTGGATTACTCTAAGAACCTTATCGATGCTGAAACTATGCAGCACCTATTTGCTCTTGCGAACGAGACTGAAGTTAAGTCTGCAATTGAAGCAATGTTCGGTGGTGATGCAATCAACAAGACTGAAGGTCGTTCAGTACTTCACACAGCTCTACGTAACCGTAGCGACAACCCAGTAATGGTTGATGGCAAAGACGTAATGCCAGCAGTGAACGCAGTACTAGCGAAAATGGAACTGTTCACGCACCGCATCGTTTCTGGTGAGTGGAAAGGTTACACAGGTAAAGAGATCACTGATGTAGTTAACATCGGTATCGGCGGTTCGGACCTTGGTCCATACATGGTGACTGAAGCACTTACGCCATACAAAACTCGCCTGAACATGCACTTCGTTTCTAACGTAGATGGCACTCACATTGTTGAGACACTTAAGCCTCTTAACCCAGAGACAACGTTGTTCCTAGTAGCATCTAAGACATTTACGACTCAAGAAACAATGACGAATGCACACTCTGCTCGTGATTGGTTCCTAGCTGAAGCGGGTGATAACGCACACGTTGCTAAACACTTCGCAGCACTATCAACGAACGCAACTGCGGTCGCTGAGTTTGGTATTGATACTGACAACATGTTCGAATTCTGGGACTGGGTTGGTGGTCGTTACTCACTATGGTCTGCAATCGGTCTTTCTATCTCACTATCTGTTGGCTTCGATAACTTCGTTGAGCTACTAGAAGGTGCTCACGAGATGGATAACCACTTTGCTTCAACTGAGTTTGAAAGCAACATTCCAGTCATCCTTGCGCTTATCGGTATTTGGTACAACAACTTCCACGGCGCTGAGTCAGAAGCAATTCTACCTTACGATCAATACATGCACCGTTTTGCTGCTTACTTCCAGCAAGGCAACATGGAATCGAACGGTAAGTTTGTTGACCGTGAAGGCAACCCTGTAGAGTACCAAACAGGTCCTATCATCTGGGGTGAACCTGGTACAAACGGCCAGCACGCGTTCTACCAACTGATTCACCAAGGCACTAAGCTGATCCCATCAGACTTCATCGCGCCTGCTATCAGCCACAACCCAGCATCTGATCACCACCAGAAGCTAATGTCTAACTTCTTTGCTCAAACTGAAGCGCTAGCTTTCGGTAAGACCAAAGAAACAGTAGAAGCTGAATTCCTAGCTGCGGGTAAAACAGCTGAAGAAGTGGCTGAGCTAGTACCTTTCAAAGTATTTGGAGGTAACCGCCCAACGAACTCAATTCTTGTTAAGCAAATCAACCCTCGCTCTTTAGGTAACCTAATCGCGATGTACGAGCACAAGATCTTCGTTCAAGGCGTTATCTGGAACATCTTCAGCTTCGACCAATGGGGTGTAGAATTAGGTAAGCAACTAGCAAACCAAATTCTTCCAGAGCTTGCTGACGATGCTCAAGTAACGTCTCACGACAGCTCAACGAACGGTCTAATCAACGCATTTAAAGCGCTTAAAGCTTAATTGAGTTGATAGCACCAAAAAAACGCCAACCTTCGGGTTGGCGTTTTTGTATCTGTAGAGCAAGTAATGGTTAAATCGCAGGCAATAAAAAAGGCTGGCATTATGCCAACCTTCTTTGATTTGATACTCAGTACTGCTAGAAATAAACAGCTGTTATTCGAAACAGATCTCGATGAAAGCATTACCCCATTGAGATGAGAAAGGCATGATGATGATTGCCCCATCACACTTGTGACGAATCGTATGACCTTTACCGGAAACCACGATTGGCGTTGCCATATCGAAGTCAAAACCGCTTTCCGCAAGAATACGTTTTGCACCGCCAGTCACCATGTTAGTGATTTCACCCACCATATCGGTCACTTCTTCGTTGAGGCCGTTTGGTCGTTCACCGAGCATGTTTTCCATGATTTCCAGAGCGAGACCTTCATCAAAGGTGATCGACATAGAGCCACGAGATTGTGTACCCACCATACCAATTAGGCCGGATACATCACCACGAGCGATTTCATCTTTCTTAACTCTCGGTTTTTGTGGCTTCAATTCTAGAGAAGCCATCGTTTTTAATACGTTCATCAAAGAAGCTAAAAACGGGTTTACAAATTCAGCGCGCATAATGTTCTTCTATAATCTTATTCTTTCATCTCGGAGGAGCAAGATTGGCAAATGCCATGCGATTCAATGACATGATTCGTCAATTGAAAGCCATGCTTCTCAGCGTTACTGGCGAGTAGGGTGACAAGCGCATCGTCCTGCAGTTCTATCACAGTGCCACATTTATCGCAGATCAGTAGTTGGGAGAAATGTTTGTTGGCATTGCAAGAGCAGCAGCATATGAAGCTATTGGTTGACTCAACTCGGTGAATGAAACCTTGTTCCAACAAGAAATCCAAAGCGCGATAAACTGTAGGAGGCTTGGCCTGTGGTTCACTGACTTTCAACTGCTCTAATAATTCATAAGCACTGGAGGCTTTTTTATTAGAGAGGATGAGCTCAAACACTCGCTTTCTTTGAGGTGTTAATCTAACGCCTCGCGATGCGCATATCCCTTCAACTTGCTCTATTAATGTGTGGTCCAAATTTTTCACCATTCAATCGGACATCCCTAATCATACCTTATTTCTAGGTTACTACGTTTTGGGAGCCAATGATTTCTATTAAAGTCAGGTACAGAGCGTATTGTGACCCACGACTTTGAATAAGACAAGGTAACTCAAAATGACAGTGTGACTCAAGGCATAACTGATTAATGAGGTTGAATTAGAGATTTGGTGAATAGGTTTGTAAAAAATTATGAGGTAAAGTTCATATAGCACAAACAGAGCATAGCATTTACAATAGCCGACCTTGCTTTTGCTGGGTATTCCAGCATATTTTTTTGACTCGCTACTAGGGTACTTTGCCATGACACATTCATGTAGGTTGTCCGTCGCTCCAATGCTCGATTGGACTCACTTTTAAGCAATACCAATACCTTAAAGCAAGCTAGACGTACTATATGCGTACTTATTAAACCTTTATTGACTGTACTTCTTAAGTATAAGATAACAATCTATTTCAAAGTAACCTTGTGTTTAAGCTAGAAAGGAGGTTAAAATTTAACCTCTAAGGGTAGGTGACAGGACAATAGTCATAAGTTCTTATTTAGCCTTATACTTAATACTTAATTCACCTTATAGATATCAATTACATACGTATTGAGTTGCAGAGAAATGATCGGTATGATGGTCATAGTCTATACTATTTAAGGTTAATTGATGCCAGTTCTAACTCAAGGGGAATCTAATATGCCGATACTCCCAACGGATTACAGTGCTAGCGCTATTGAGCGACGTTTTGCTGCTATTTCATCTATTGAAGTTGCGGGCGTACAGTCACACCTGTACTGGGACGAATCGACATTAGTTGCATCAGTTATATCAAATGAATCAAATGCTAATGGTCGTTTCCCTGTGATCGCATCTCTTGAGCTTGAGAGCACGAAGTGGCAGGAGAAAGAGTCTTTTGCTGTTGAACGCTTTTGGCAACAAGAACCATCACAAGTTCGCGGTGTTGTTGTTGAACCTAGATTACGTGATTTTGGTTTGGCTACTTTTATTTATGAAACACTAGCGATTGATATGGGTATGGTACTTGTTTCTGACAATGAGCAGTACGAAGGTGGTAAGGCGCTTTGGAAAAAAATTGCAAAGGATTCAGATAAACTCAAAGTTTATGTGCTTGATTCTAGCTCTTTTGATTTTCACCCTTATGGTGAAGATGGCCGTACTGTTTATACAGGTAGTAATATTGATGATGAAGAGTTGTGGTCAATTGATCCAGACGACTCGAAATTCGATGTTGTTTTTGTTGCAGAGCCTATTACCGCGGCATCTTAGAAATAAAAAAAAACCACCAATTAGGTGGTTTTTTTGTTTCTAAAATTGGATGTTATTTCTTAGCATTGGTGGAGTAGACTTTAGAAGCTACATTCTTTGCCCTGACCAAACCACCTCACCGATGATCTCGAAGTCGTTACCTTTAATCTCTTCCTTTCCAAGCTCCCATGCTTCATAAGCACTATTGTCACTGACTACCTTGATTCCGTTTGGTAGAAATTGAAGTCTCTTCACCATCAGTCGATTGTCATATCTGAATACGTAAATCCCATCAGTAGAAAAACCATCAACGCGGTTCACCATTACGATGCTCTGGTTTTTAAGAGTAGGGATCATGCTGTCACCACGGACAGGCATTAAGAAAACGTTGTTTGGGTTAAAGCCAAGCTCTTGCCTAATGAATCGCTCACTAAAAACCATTGCGCTAGATTCTTCTTCTTTTTCAACAAGCGCACCATGCCCAGCACTTACCTCAATATCGAAGAACTTTAACTCCAAATAGCCTTTTGGAGTCAATGAGCCACTTTTTGCGATCTCGTTCGCTTTTAGAAAAATATCTTCAGGAATTTTCCCGCGCATTCTCCACGTTTGAATGGTTGATGCTGAAACTCCCAAAGCCTTTGATAAGTCAGTATTTTTTGAAGTTTTGGTTAGTTTCTTAAGTTCAGATATTTGTTCGTCCACGATGCTCATTGAATGCTCCGGCGTGCTCAAAGGTGTTGCAATGTATAAATTATGATCCAATAATGTCTCATGACGACATTGAGACATTCTTGAGTTAATTATAGTTGCTCTTAGTTAACTCACCATAATTGCATAGGTGATTTATGAACACAAACTTCGCATTACTCGCTAGATTTGAAAGCCCTACTGTAGAACTTAAACAAGTCAGCCAAGAGTTTTTTGGTATCACCCCTAAGACGGCAGAGCAAAGAGCGAAAGCTTGTGACTTTCCCGTTCCTACCTTCAAGTTGCGTGATTCAGAGCGCAGCCCGTCGTTAATCAAGATTGAAGACCTAGCTGCTTACATTGATGAGCGTCATTCAGTGGCCAAGTGTGATTGGCTATCGGTAAACGGGTAGGAGGATTGAGCATGAATAATGTAGCGACTCCAATTCACAGCGTTAGCGTAGACCTTTCTCATTCGAGTGAAGCCAGAGAGCTTTTCATGATTATTAAAGGTCGCTTGTCTTGTTTAAGCGAGTCTTCACCTGAGTTTGAATTTTTATACCCGATCTATAACCAGTTCCTAGAAGCCACCATTTTATTGGAAAGCTTGGAGGAATAGACATGCAGGTATCTGACCCGATCCACCTACCTTGTCCAGATATGCTTGGCATGGTTGACCCAAAACCAGAACTACGCGAACGCTCTATTCATTTGATAGAGCAGTTACGTGAAAAACATGGTTTATCGAAGCGTTCAAAGCGTAAAGCTAGACCGATGAATTACGTTTGCACAAATAATTCGTGTACGGGGCTGTAATGAACGAACAAGCGATGATAGCCGCACTTGCTAACATGGAAGCTAAAAGTGACGCAGGGGAACTCACTCGTTACTCTGCGTTCACTAAACGCTTCTTTCCTCGCTTGCCTAAAATCGTGCGTAACGATGTGAAGCGCAAAATAGCCAAGCGTAAACAACGCCAAAACCCGACCAAAGAAAATCTGATATTAGCGGCAGAAGATGCCGTTAAATTTGGGCTGAAAAGAGCGCACTTCATTGAAGACAAATTCCCGTTTGTTGATAGTCGCGCTAAGAGCCGAACTCAACCTTTAAGCCACGATATTTTGATGCGTGATGATGCCGTTAGTGAACTAGCAAAAACGTTCGCTGATAAGTGCGCGTTACTGCTTACCGAAGAAAGCCAACCCGAAGTATTCAAAAGCTTTTTAGATGCGATAGAGCATGTTTACCAATTGCAGGAAGCTGAACTAAAAACGATTCATGTTAACGCGCCACAAGTGAACCTTAAAAAGCGCGACAAGAAACCGGAAGAGTTAGAACAAGACCTACAGGTAGCCGTATTAAAGATGCAATCCGAGTCTTGGATTGAGGGACGCTTGTTACACCTCCGAGCACAATACATTGAGTATTCACAAATCACGCTTGAGCGAGTTGGTGAGGGAAAACATCAGTCACCGGTGATCAGTGCTTTGTCATTTGCCAACTGGAAACAGAAACAGCGAGACGCTAAAGCGTTCCTTGAAACTATGGCAGTGATGAATAACGAGACGGGCGATTCTTTCAATCTTGAAGATGTGGTCAAGCGAACGACCGCGAACCCAGAAAACCGCCGTATTGAAATGATGGTGCGTTCTCGCGGGTTTGAAGAACTAGCTCAAGACTTAGGTTATACCGCGCTCTTTATTACTTGGACGTTGCCGAGTAAATACCACCGAGTTTCTAAAAAGTGGAATGGTGCGAGTATCAAAGACGGTCACCAAGTTCTCATGCAGCAATGGGCATTAGGCCGAGCACTAATAGCCAAAGAAGAGATTCATTACTTTGGTTTTCGAGTGGCTGAACCACACAAAGATGCGACCAGTCATGCTCACTACTTTCTGTTTTGTTCGCCTGACGATAAAGACTTCATTATCGAAACCTTAAAGTCGTGCGCTATCTCTGAGGATGAGCACGAACTAGGTTCTGATATTTCACCTCGTTTTGATGTGAAAGAGGCTGATCCAAAAAAGGGCGGGGCGACTGCCTATATTGCCAAATACGTCTCGAAGAACATCAACGGTAAGCACATGCCAGAAAACGAGGGTGAAGAATCTGCTTATCGTGCTCGTGCTTGGGCTTCCACTCACCGAATCCGTCAGTTTCAGCAATTTGGTGGTAAGCCTGTTTCCCTTTGGCGAAATCTACGCAGGGCAAAACCGGAACAGACCATGATAGACCCAAAGCTCGAAGAGCTGCGCCAAGCGGCAGATTCTTCGAAGTGGTCGCTGTTCTGCCAATTGGCTGATAGTGCAAAAGTGGCCTACCAATCAAAACAAAACCAATACGGTGAAACAACCAAAAAGGTGATCGGCTTTTCTTGGCTCGGTCGTCTTATCGAAACGTCTAGCGAGTGCTATTCGCTCGTTAAGAAAAAAGACGTGAAGCGTCTTCAAGAGGCGCGGAGTGTCTCACCTTGGAGCACTGAAAATAACTGTAACTCTCCCTTAGTTGAACATCTTCAACGCGTGACCGGATGGAGCGTAGAGGGAGTCCAATGCTTAATCTCACCGCTGATGCGGGGAGCCAAAGTTCAAATTGATAAATACACGAGTATCAGTTTTAGAAACAACCGTCTGATTGTGTATTAAACCATTGCCAACGATGTGAATCAGGGGCTAAACACTAAACAACGTCGTGAGACAGAGGATTGAAATGAAAATACTATCGCTTGATGAGTGTCAGCGAGATTTAGCTGCGTTGGACGCGGCTGACAGACTCACCGCCAACATGAAAGTAGAAATTGACCGCTTCAAAGAAATGGATACCAGCAAGCTCATGAAAAAAGCCATGGGAATGCTGATGAGTGGCAACTTATCACTCGAAGCTTTAGGGCTTCCCGTCAATCTATTTGAGCAATTAGAGCAACTCGAAAAACTCAATGGAGTGGCGCGCAATAAGTACCGCGCTGTCGTTGTAGCCAACCAAGAGCAACTTGGTGATGTGGAAAGCGTCGAGGTGAAACATGGCTAAATATGAAAACCCTGTTCGTGGGTATATTGCTTGTCCTGTTTGCCAGTCTGCCGCCACTACTCACCAAGTGGGTGAGGGGCAATTGATCGCGTCTGGTGAGCCACCAAAAAACAGCCGTAACATTGGATTGATGTATTACCGTTGCCCTGAGTGCGGTAACAGTTCGAATAGCAAAAAGGTTACGGAGTTCATCAAAGCTAATTCCGTTGCTGAGTTAACCGAACTTAAACCGAACCCAACCGAAAAAGGTTCGGTTATTGAGTCGGATTTGATAACCGAGCCTAACCCTATCGATGCAAGTGAGTTAACCGAATTGGTGCAAATGGGTGTAGTCAGTAAAGACGCGGTTTCCAACCGAGAGATAACCGAAACGGTCGATGATGAAAGAACAGAAAAGACCCCAAGTAAATTCCCCTTTAAACGAGTAATCACGGGGTTAGCGTCGGTTATCTTTATCATTTGGGCGGTGTCTCAACTGCTACCGAAAGCCTCAGCTGAACAACCGCAAGGGGGTGAGCATGGAGCAAGTTAACGAAACCTTACCAGGTGAACAAGGTGAACAAGGTGAACAAGTTGAACTTGATGATTGGGGGGATTTTGGCTCCGTTATTCATCAGCTTGAAGAACAAGAGAAAACCGAGAGCGATTTAGTTGGCTTAACCGAGCCAACCGAAACGGTAACCGAAGATAAAACGGAAGCTATGGCAGGCTTACTGAATATTTTGTTTGCCTTAACCGAGCAAGCGACCTCCATCATTTCGGGAGTTGAATTTGAGTTTGACGATAAAGGTAAGCAAGCGGTGATGGATGCGGCTGAGCCTGTCTTTGCAAAACACGGTAGTACGCTTATGGGCGTGTTTGGGGGTTACATCGAAGAGGCGACCTTATTACTTGCGGTTCTTGGTTTGATTTATGCCTCTAAAAAGCAATTGGCCATGCTGCAACAATCAAAGGAGGTGGACGGTGAAAAAGCCGAAGCCCCTAGCGCTACCGAACCCCGTTAATTCGAACCCGTCACATGATGCTGAGCACACTATTTATGTGGCGGGAACAGGAGGGGGTAAAACCTCAGCCGTTAAGCATTTGGGATTAATCCCTAAAACGGCTCAAGCGGTCTTTTTTGACCCCTACACCAACTACGCAGGGAGTAAGTTCCAAGGTCAAATGTGTCACGGTACTTCATCACGTTTAACCTTTGTCAAAACACTCATTATGGCGCGTCGTCGCGGTGGCTCGTTCAAGCTTGCCTACATTCCAGCAAACGGGGCAACGGGCGACGAATTAGAATTCTTTGCGTCAGTGGTGTGGTCGGTGGGTAACGGTCGGGCTAGTCAGCTTTATACCGTTATCGAAGAATTGGCGTCATGTGTTGAAACCTCGGGCAAGCTTCGAGGGCGTGCGGGTGAGCTTTTGCGTGGTGGTCGTCAATATGGTCTGGTGGTGCATACGGTTTTTCAACGTGGGCAAGAAGTACCCAAAACCGTGACTGAACAATCAAGCGTTTGGTGGGTGGGCGCGGTTAATTCAATGAGTGATGCTCACTGGATAGCGGATAAACGCGGGTTGGATGTGAATATCGTGGCGGGGCTGAAATCTGCCAAGATCAATAAAGAACGCATTGGTAAACCGATAGCCGAATACTTATTGATTGGCGATGGTATCGGCAACATCGAGCACAAAGCGTTTAACTGTCAGTCCGGCTCTAAGCTCAATTTAAACTACCGTTAATCGACCTTTTTAACCTATAGGTTACCCGTTCAACCTATAGGTTACTTTCCCTTCCTTTTTTAACCTCACTCCTATTTGATAAACGCTCAATTTGATTATTCACAATCCAACGTCGAGAGACAGGGGAACTCATGAAAGCTCAACATAAAAACATGTTGATTGCTGTAGTACTGACCTTACTGGTGATTGCCATCATCAATAACGTATCAACGCTAGAAGCAGTCAAAGAACTCATTAACGGCAAGCGTGGCTGGTTTTAAGGAGAGTTAAACATGTCAGTAAAACCAATCAAACTCAATTCTATGGTCGGTGCTGTTTGGGGGCAAAAAGGTACGTTACCTATCCCTGTTGGCCCTACTTATCAGGAGCTGGTACTAGAGACCAATGCCGAAGCAGCCGATATTGAGCGTTTGTCTATCACGCTTAATGCAGAAGAAATCTATGTCTTAACGGGCAGTGAGATTTTGATGCTTGAGCGTTACAAACAACGTGCTCATACAACAGGCCACTACGTGATCCCATTTAGTGATATTTCCGCACGTACTAAAAATGGTGTTCGCTACACGGGGCTGGTGACGGAAGCGGGTGACAACATTCACTTAGATGTCCAGTTCAAAGCGAAAGCCAGTGGCGACCCGCTATCGATTCAAGTCCATGCGTGGGTGACGAATGCGCAACCTGCACGAATCATCGTGCCAATGGTCAAGCGTGAAACCATGCCAGCGAACGCGGCAGGGGTGAACGAATTCACAAGCCTAGTATCAAGCCCGTTGATTAGTTTACGTCGTGCGCACTTCATGCACACGGGTATCACTAAACTCGAAGTTGAGCGCGACTTTGTTAAAGAGTACGAAGCCAACAAGTTTATCAATGAAGCGAACGCCAAGCGTAACGAACGTACACCTCAAGCGGGTTACTTTCATTTCGACCCTATTGTGCGTGGCTTCTCTATCGATGAGCTATTTCCAACACAGCACAGCTCTAACTTGAAGTTCTCAGTAACAACGAGTGACGTAGCAGGCTCAATCCCTATTTTGGTTGAATCGGTGAAAGTGGTTCGCCCTGAAATGCTCGCGGGTCGAAGCTAAGGAGCCGATATGAGCTTTTTTGATGACCTCTTAGAGTTTGGGGGCGGTGCGCTCGATAGCGTGGGTGAAAATGCCGATTGGCTGTTTGGTGATGATGACAATTCATCTAACCCAAACACGACCCAGCAACCTAACGCACCCGTTGTTGATAATAACGGCAACGCTGTTACAACCCCTCAAGGCTCACTTGTAGCGAAAGATAACACCCTGCTTTATATCGGTGGTGGTATTGCTGCGCTGTTAGTGCTGGTTCTGCTTGTTGTCATGCTGAAAGGTAAATAGTTATGCCATTACTTTTCATTGGTTTAGGTGGTCTTGGTCTTGGGTCTGCGCTTGGGTTTGGTGTGAGTCAGGGCATCAATAAGGCTCTGAGTGCTACCGCGGTGATTGCCCTGTTATACCTTGCCTACAAATCGGGAGTGTTTCGCTAATGCTAGGTTCATTAACATCTTTAACGGGTGGCGGTGGCTTGACGGGTGGATCTTCGGGTCCAGCAAAATCAGGTAACACATCTAACACCACAAATAACAGTGGCTTTACTGCTGGCGCAATGAATTTTGGCAGCAACAACGGCATACCGTGGTGGGGAATTGCGCTTGTTGCTCTGATTGCGCTGTATGTTCTCACTCGAAAGTAACTTAATTCCTGAAACTTGGGGCAATGCCAAGCCGAGGCTATGTAAAGCCCTTGGTGATTACCTCAAACAAGCAGAAATTGAAGTTCATGAGGGGCGAGAGTCCCTTTATCGAGTGGAAGATACCTACATGTTACTCCGCGGTGAGCAATCACAATCTGGCTCTAAGGAGTTGGTGGTGGTTGCGTTAGCGGGTGATATGGCCGCGGGCACGCTCAGTGCCATTAATCACGGTAAAGCGAATGGGTTTGACTCCATTCGCGCCCACTTTAGCAAACGCGGAGCCCATCGCTATATTCAGCGTAAATTACGATTGCCTGTTCGAGAGATTGAAACTCACAAGAATGAGCATGTCTTACAGATAAGGTTTGATGATATGGGCGGGAAAAGTAGCTCAAAGAGTGATGCGAAAACCGTCACTACAACCACGAACAAAAGCAATAGCCAAGGTATCGGTGGTGATAACAATGGCTTTGCGCTGTCAGGGATTGAAAACTCTGACATTAATTTAAGCATGACTGACCATGGCGCAATGGCGGTTGCAGGTCGAACGGCAGAAGAAGCGTTTAAATTTGGAACTGACGCATTAGATTTTTCAGCGGACACCGTTGACGCGTCTTTGGGCTTTGGTGAGAGCGCATTGGATGCAAATGCAAATCTTAGCGAGCACGCGATAGATTCCATTAAATCCATGGCAGGCCAACAAACGGAAACGACCAAAGCAGCACTTGCCATAGCAGGAGCAGCAAAAGCGCGAGAGCAAACGGGTGAGAACGAAAGCAATAACGAGTTACTGAAAAATGTGTCTCTTATGGTCGGGATTCTCGTCTCGGTATTAACGATGGCTTATATGTTCGCGGGGCGTAAACAATGAAGCAACTGCATACCTTAAATACTGGCGAAGCCATTAAATTTAACGCAGGTCAGGCTGGTAAGTACCTCATCATGCGTGAGGCCAGTAATACCGTCATGTTGCGCGGTGATGCTTTGAGACCTGTAGAGATTGAACGCGGTGACACGGTTGATATCACTCGTTTTGACGAGCTTGAACTTTTTAATCACAAAGCGGATGCCGTGACGATTGAATATCAAATCGCAGATGTTCCAATCATCACCAAAGCGCAAAAAATTGATATCAGTAATTCGGTAGCGATTAGCGAGATTTTAACGCCCATTACCGTTGATAAAGTTCTATCCCCGATAAAGGTGGGCGAAGTCCAAACCGAGGTAAAAACACGCATTCAAAATGACGTCCTCAAGGTGGAAAAGCTTGCTGATTTGTACACCTTGCAAAAGGTCGGCAGTGGGTTATTGGACTTAACAAGCGATGAGCAAATTATTGATGGGAAAGCTGGGCGTAAAGGGCTCTTTATTCAGGCTTCTACCGACAATGCCAGTCCCGTGTTGGTGCAAGGCTTAATTGATCTTACAGCTGGCGGTCATACATTAATTCAAACGGATGCCATCGTGACACTGCAAGGTGCCATAGGCGATAGCGTCAAAGTAGGGGAGTTTATCTAATGTTCCAACTTTCAAACCCACCGCAAGCCTCTTCGAGTTCGGGCTCAGTTGGGGAAGTCGGGGCTAATGTCTTGGCTTGTATTCCTCTAAGTGCTCAAGATGGCGGGAGTGCGTCCGGTTTCGTGACCATCTTAAATAACCTTTATGACGATCCTGAGCGTAGTCATAACGCGGCTCTGTATCATCGAAATGAAAGCATTAATGGTGAGTGGGGGCGAAGAATGCAATTAAAGTCAGCAGTCGATTTGATAACGAAAGCGGAGCCTTATGATTCTGTATCGTTAATGATGTCGGTCACGCTCAAAGGGAAGATAAATCTTGATGCGTCAACGGCTGCGAAGGTGAGCGCGTTAGATACTCCTATTTCTTGCGTAATCGGAATTAAGACTCAAGCCGCCCCATCATATAGAGGCGCGTATTGCGGTGTGACAGCTGCGTACTCTTCGAGTGATTCGTCATTGGTCTTTGGTGGCTCGTCTGATGTTGTTCTTAATGTTCAAGCGGGCGATGTAGCCAGTATTGCTGAATCAGAACTTCAAATTTCTTTCGATGTGGAAGATATAACTAATGATGTGATGGTTTACTTGGAAGAGGCACCTGCAACGTTAGAAAACTTGTTTGGGCTTATTCATGTCAAAAAGGCGTGGATTGCTGAGGAAGCTGTTTATCCGGTGCCTGATTAACAAGGGTTTGGTGGTAATGAATATTAAGTATTTGCTAGTACTGCTTTTCCTGATCCTGTTTGGGGGGTACCTAATGAAAAAAGACAAGATAATCAAAATAGTGAGTGGCTTTGCTTTATCAGCTAGAAGTGAGATGCGCATGGTGGGCGTACGCGGTGATTTAAAGCGAGTCGTTCGCCGCGCTATTGAGCTAACCCCGTTTGATTTTGGCATTACGTCAGGTAAGCGCACCGCAGAGGAACAGAACGCTCTATTTAAACAAGGAGCAAGCCAGTTAGACGGATACAGCAAAAAAAGCCGTCATCAATCAGGCTGCGCGGTTGATTTTGTGGTGTACGACGAAAACGGCAAAGTGACGTGGGGCTTTAGTTATTACGAACAAGTGAGTTGGGCATTCAAACAGGCAGCGGATGAGTTAGGTATTCCGATTGTATGGGGCGGTGATTGGGTCAGCTTTAAAGATGGTCCTCATATCGAACTCGATAGAGCCCATTACTCATAGTTACACCATCAAGTATTTAAGGAAGAGCAAATTACTATGAAAAGCTTATTAGAAAAAATCGGAATCGACCTTGACCAACCATCCACCAAAAAGGGTTTAGCGTTACTTGGCGCGGGAGCTGCTTTGGTAGCTGGTCACCCTGAACTTATCACCGCGAGCATATCGGCAGACGGTGTTCAATTCGGTGGCATTATTGGCGTAAGTGCTCCAATAGTATTTGGCCTATGGGAAACCCTACGCAATGAGTTCAAGGGTGGTGAATGATTGACTTACCAATTTTACCTGTATTGGCAGAGCTTGGATTGAAGCCGACGGAGATTTTGATATTAGGTATGCTCTGGCAGAATATTAAGAATACAAATACGTTAATGGAAAAGCTCATTCGAAAGGTGAATGAGCTTGAAATGAAGCTTAATAATCTTTAATAAATTCAATTGATTTATAAGCCTATAGTTTCCCTTACAGCTTTAACCATATCTTGGTTACTTAGTAAAAAATTAAACTTATTAGTTTTTAATCTGCGCTCGTTTTGGAGTTCATCAGAACATCGGTCATCGATTTTCCATTGGCTTTTCAGTAACCAAATGAGCGCTAATCTTTCTGTAATTATTAATTTAGAGTCTTTGAGTCCAAAATCTGCTGCCAGAGTCTCTTTGTCCTTATCTTCAAGATAAGGATGAGGTATCAGTAATAGAGGAACTTGCGTTGTCCACTCTTTGTCTTCTGTTAACTCTTCATGAGGTGCTTTAGGGCTATTTGAATTTTCTTTTACATTCAAAGCTCTTGAAAAATTAAAGTTTCTGAACTTGTTTTCGTTTCTATAATAGGCGCGAAAAATCCAGTTAATACCATCAAATAAAAGAGTGAGTGGGACTAGTTCTCGAGATGAATGGTTCTCACTACTTGCTGACATATAATCACAGGTTATTGAAT
The DNA here is from genome assembly GCF_023161755.1 of Vibrio sp. 1CM23M. Lineage (NCBI taxonomy): Bacteria > Pseudomonadati > Pseudomonadota > Gammaproteobacteria > Vibrionales > Vibrionaceae > Vibrio > Vibrio sp. 1CM23M. The sequence continues at coordinate 10,068 of NZ_JALNTR010000016.1, read as the reverse complement.
AACCCCCTGCCATTGCTCTTGTTATACGTTCTACATTTTCGGTTTGTAATTGATTCGGGATTTGACCAATTCGGGTGTAAGGAAGCTCTGGGGTTTCGTAAATTTTATTTTTATTGAACCCATTAGCTAACATCCCCAATGCTGTTTCCGAGTTTATATTTAGTAGAGGCTCAAACGTATTCAACATGACGTTTGCTCTTATCTTATGGTCATAGGCCATGTTCTTTTTCTCAGTTTTTTCTGCATAAAGAGACATTAGCTTTGATGAGGCAGCTTCTTTTAATCCAAACATATTAGTAAGATCAGAGCGGTTGATGAATCCTGAGAATCTAAGCTTAAAATCAATGTAAGCTAATCTTACCGCTGAGTTCTTATCCCCGGCTTCTAATTCCAACAGACTTTGAATGGACATGATTCGTTTCCTAAAGTACTTCATATTTCAAATAGACAATAGCATACATTTTTTGTAGGTGCATCATACAAAAAAAGATCGATCTTTTTGTGTAGGTGCTATTGACTGCAATTCAGAGCTGCTCTATTATCGTTCAAGTCGAGTTAAGGTTATTTAATCGACAAAGATAGATGTTATATACATTAGTTAATTAGTAAAGGTGAACAAATGGCTAAAAATGGAACTGTCGGTGATGGACACCGAAATGGGATGGTAAAAGGGCGCTCACAAACTCAAACACCATCAGGGCATTGGGTTAAGCGAGATACTGCAACAGGGCGCTTTATGGATGTAAAAAGTGATGGAGAGAAATTTAAAGGAGTTAGAAGAGAGAAATAAAAAAAACACTTCAAGTAGCTAAACTAGAAGTGTTTTCTTAAAGTGAGATGAAACATAAACTCTACTCCAATAGATTTTATGAGGCTCTACACTAAGAGGTCTCAAGCCCGAAGAAACGAACTAGTCACTCTGATTTGTTAAAGTGATACTAGTACTTTTCTGGATTTATCTCAAGAGTCGAGATCCCTCTTTCTGCATTTTGAAGAGGATACTCATCATGAGCATCGACAAAAAAAGTGTACACGTATGTGCTTATACACGTATGAAGCGTGGTCGTTTAGAGTACGTAACTAGCCACTTTCGCTCTGTTCCTAGTGCGAACTAAAGAGCTTTAATAAAAAGAGAACCAATTGGTTCTCTTTTTTGTTAGCTTTGTCTAAGTAGCGTTACTTGATATCTACTTTCTGGTGCAGTTTATGTGGGAACAGCTGAGTATAGACTTGCCATAGGATATTCAAGTTCCTATGCCCTGTTACTTGAGCAACTTCTTCAATCGAGTAACCTTTCTCAAACAACCGACTTGCCCCCTCTCTTCGCAAGTCGTGATATCTCAAATCCTCAATACCTAATTCGTTTCTCACCCTTTGGAAGCCTGCGCTAACACTACGTGAGTTGTACGGGAAAATGAGTTCACCTTTGTTCGGTTGTTTAAGTGCGATCTCAAATGACTCACCAAGCAACGGCACTATCATATGGTTACCTGCTTTCTTCCTTGGGTCTTTTCTATCTCTAACGAGTATCGTCTTATGTTTTTGGTTGAGGTCTTCCCAACGTAGCTTGCAGACTTCGCCAATTCGCATGCAAGTGAGAATGCTGAACTCAAGAATGTCGGTGAATGGTATTCGAGTTTTGCCGTTTGGCCGGAAAGACTCACGTTGTTCTAATCCAAGCTTTAAGCGTTTTAGTTCTTCGGAGGTAGGGCGGCGTGTTCGTTTCTGGCTTTTACCTATTAGTGCCATATCAATGAGAACCGGAATTGCTTCATCAAATATCTGAAAGTTGGCCGCGATATTGAACACAGGCTTTGCTTTTTTCATTACTGAACGGAGATAAGCAACATCGTGATAGACAGTTGCACCTCCAGCTCCTCCACCTTTCCGGTTTTTACAGTGTTGGATTAAGTCGCTAGTTCTTAGCTTGTCGCTTTCAACCTTGGATATGTCACAGTCACGAAGAAGCTTGATTACGTATTGCTTCGTTCGTCCTGTTTTATCCCATAAATCAGGCTCTTCCATAAACTTGTCCAGAAGTACGTACAACGGTACGGATTTCTGTCCGGATTCGTCAGGGTTTTCTAGCTCAAGAACCCGCTTGTTTGCATAGGTTCTAGCGAGTTCTTTTTTCCTGAATGTTTTCGATTCCCTGTGTATAATCGCCGAATTCTTTTTGACTACAATGTCCACTGTGAAGCGTGATTCACCGCTTTTTAGTGTTCTTTTTTTAATGCTAAATGATGCCATTCGTCCTACTCCATCGATACGTACTATATGCGTACTGAAAGGGTGAGTTTGGGGCAACTCTAGCAAATTGCTGTATATATATACAGTATATAGATTTCGAGTAACACCTTATGAAACCTGACAATACTAGTAAATACGCGGCTAACCGCTTATCCGTTGCACCCATGCTCGATTGGACTGACCGCCACTGTCGTTACTTTCACCGTTTGCTTTCTCAGCAGACTCTTCTGTACACGGAAATGGTAACAACGGGCGCGATCTTACATGGTAAGGGCGACTTCCTAGAATATAACGAGCAAGAACATCCTCTTGCACTTCAACTCGGTGGTTCAAACCCGGTTGATCTTGCTGCTTGTGCCAAGCTTGCTGGTGAACGCGGTTATGATGAAGTGAACCTTAACGTAGGTTGCCCTTCAGACCGAGTTCAGAATGGTCGATTTGGTGCATGCTTGATGGCTGAGCCCGAGTTGGTGGCAGATTGTGTTTCAGCGATGAAAGAAGTCACTGATATTCCAATTACCGTGAAAACGCGTATCGGTATCGATGACCAAGACTCTTATGAGTTTCTAACTAAGTTTGTTTCGACGGTTTCTGAAAAAGGTGGCTGTGAGCAATTTACTATTCACGCGCGTAAAGCGTGGTTGAGTGGCCTTAGCCCGAAAGAGAACCGTGAGATCCCACCGCTAGATTACGATCGTGCATACCAAATCAAGAAAGATTTCTCTGATCTGGTGATTGCCGTGAATGGTGGCATTACGACTCTTGAGCAAACTAAGGAGCACTTGCAACACCTTGATGGTGTGATGATTGGTCGTGAGGCTTACCATAGCCCATTTATTTTGGCTGAAGTTGATCAACAGATCTTTGGTTTAGACACACCAATTAAGAAGCGCTCACAGGTTGTCGAAGAGATGTACCCGTACATCGAGCGTGAACTTTCAAATGGCGCAAGTTTAGGTCACATCTCTCGTCACATGCTTGGTTTGTTTCAAAGCATGCCTGGTGCAAGACAATGGCGTCGCTACATCAGTGAAAACGCACATAAGAAAGGTGCAGGTATTGAAGTGATGCAAACAGCATTGGCTAAGATCCCTAAAGAGCTAAATGTTTAAGCTCCCTCTAAGTTAAAAACTTAAGGTTAAATTCGCCACTAGAGGCTAAATTTACCACTGTAAGTTTCTGAAAAGCCACGCATGAAGATGTGTGGCTTTTTATTTGCCTGATAAATAAGGGTTTTATTGGTTTGGCACACTTGGTATGGAAGCTGCAATGTTAGAAAGTAGGAAAGATAGGTCATTAACTCATTAGGGAGACCATTATGTTTGAATTAATCTTTGTTCTTATTTTCGTCGCAACTCTACTTGTCACAGGTATCACGTTTATGACGGTATTGGCTGCAACCGGAGTAGCGTTATTAGTCATGTTGGTCTTAGGTATGATGGGGGTCGTGTTTAAGTTACTGCCTTGGTTGATCGTGATTGCAATCGGTGTGTGGTTTTTCAAAAACTTTGTACACAGTTCTAACCAAAGACGTTATTAAGGTCATCGTGCCGTCAAATCTTTACTCGTCAGCGGTTTATCGTTTTAGAATTTAAGATGTGTGGTAGAATTTTCCCCAATAATCTATGAATGTGCATACAATTAGCACTACGATATGGAATTGGAGCTATCTCAAATGAATAAAATGCCATTAATTGCTTTAGTGGGAATGCTATCTTTAAGTTCAGCAGTGTCTGCTGCCGAAGAGTTTTCTTACACGGCTAAAGTCGGTGCCGATATGTGGTGGGGAAGTACAAAGCTAAACGAAGTTAGACAAGATGACGATTCTAACTCACCTTCGTTGTATTTCGCATTTGAGCATAATGCCCCAATGCTCCCAAATGCTAGCTTCCGTTATACCTCTATTGATGCGGACTCGTTGGCTTTTGATAAGTACGACTACACGTTTTACTACACACTGTTAGAGCACAAGTTGATGAACTTCGATGCTGGTGTGACGTTTACTCAATACTCAAACTCTAATTACATTGAGCCTCAAAAGGGAACTCAAACAAGTTTCGATGAGTTTGCGTGGAGCTTCTACGGTAACGCAGAGATCAATGTGCCGGACACCAACTTCGATATCATTGGTACGATGGAGTTCGGGGATAGCAGTGGTATTAAGAGCACTGACTTGATGGCGGGTGTTCAGTACCGAATTCCTGTATCAGAATCTGAAATTGCCCTGCGTGGTGGTTACCGTGTTATCGATTTAGATTCGGATGAGTTCTTTAGCTCAGAACTAGGCAAGAGCTTTGTCATGGTCGATGGTTGGTTTGCTGGTGCTGAAGTGCGCTTCTAGGCCATATAAAGCAAATTTAGAACGAATTTTAAGAACGCCACTTTATTAAGTGGCGTTTTTTTATATCTATTGATTATATCTTTCTGGAATTAGTTAGCACATTCATCACTTTCGACCATCCTCGTTACAGAGAGCCAATTTGCGTCTATTCTTATAAGGTCTATGTAGTGAGGTCAAAGCAAGGGATGGAATATGACACTCAATGAATTACGAAATTTATATAGAGAAAACCTGTTAGTTGAAGCCATCATAGAGCCCTCAATTCAAGAAGGGTCTTGGGTTGTGGAGTTTCGTCATATGGGTGGTGGCTTTGTTCTGCTTACGGATGTTCATGGTGAAGAGTGTCATTACGCGGATTTAGACTTAGCATCTAAGTCGGCAATGGCGGTTGGCTTTCAGCAAGTACGCATTGAAAACCAGTAAGACAATTTACGTTTCAATCGGTTTTTACTTCCAAAAAGTTATAAAACATACTTTTCTATTCTTTCTTGTTATTAAAAGGAGTGGTTAATCTATCGTCACGCAATGATTAGGGATGTCGTGACCATGTCTTTAAATAAGAAAGAGTCTTCACAAAACAATAATGCACAGTCTGGGGCTAATGAGTTACCTGGGCTAGCAGCACCACTTAATGACCAACAATTGGGTCATCTTCAGCAAACTGTTTCTGAACTGTCTTCACAGCAACTGGCATGGGTCAGTGGTTACCTTTGGGGAGTGAGCCAAGCTCAGCCTGTCGGTGCTGCCGCGCCAATCGCTCAAGCGGCCGCTGCAGTAGCGGCTAAGCCTGCGGGTAAGCTCAGCATTATCTTCGCTTCTCAAACTGGTAATGCCAAAGGTGTCGCCGAATCGTTAGAGGCAGAAGCGAAAGCCTTAGGAATAGCGGTCGAGCTTTTCGATGCGAGTGATTATAAAGGCAAGAACCTAGCCAAAGAGACACACGTCATTTTCGTCGCTTCAACCAATGGTGAGGGCGAAGCCCCTGATAACGCTATTGAGTTGCATGAATTCCTTCAATCGAAGAAAGCGCCAAAATTATCAAACCTACAATACGGTGTGATTGGTTTAGGTGACTCAAGCTATGAGTTCTTCTGCCAAACCGCTAAAGACTTCGATAACTTCCTCGCTAAGCTTGGTGCTAAATCGTTTGTCGATCGCCTTGATTGTGATGTTGATTACGAAGAGTCAGCAACGGAATGGCGCGCTAAAGCGTTATCACAAGTTCAAGAAACGCTATCGACAGGTGCCGAGGCTGATATCGTTCAGTTACCAGTAGGCCAAGCGGCTGCCGGTCATTCGCAATACACCAAACAAAATCCATATACAGCGACATTATTAGCCAGTCAAAAGATCACCGGTCGTGACTCGGGTAAAGATGTTCGTCATATCGAGATCGATCTTGATGAATCTGGCATTACCTACCAACCTGGTGATGCGCTAGGTGTATGGTATGAAAACAGTTCAGAACTCGCGAATCAGATCCTTTCTAAGGTTGGGTTGTCGGGTATCGAAAGTGTCGATGTCGATGGTGAGAATCTATCTATCCATAGTGCGTTAGTGAGTAAATTTGAGATTACCACTTCAAACCCTCAACTTGTGACTAAGTTTGCTGAGTTATCGGGCAGTAAGAAGTTAATCAAGCTGGTGGAAGATAAAGACAAGCTTCGTGAATATGCGGGTAATACACAAATCGTCGATGTACTCGCAGAAAAGAAAACCAAGCTATCGGCTGATGAGTTAATTGGCCTGTTACGTAAGCTGACTCCACGCCTCTATTCTATTGCATCAAGCCAAGCCGAAGTAGATGAAGAAGTTCACTTAACGGTTGGTCTGGTTGAATACCAAAAAGGTGAAGAGTCTCGCTTAGGTGGAGCTTCTAGCTTCTTAGCTCAACGCCTTGAAGAAGGTGGCGAAGTGAAGGTGTTTGTAGAGAACAACAATAACTTCAAGCTACCACAAGACGACAATACACCAATCATCATGGTCGGCCCGGGTACAGGTATCGCACCTTTCCGCAGTTTCGTTCAAGAGCGTGAAAACAATGATGCTCAAGGTAAGAGCTGGCTGTTCTTCGGCGACCGTACCTTTACTCAAGATTTCTTATACCAAGTTGAATGGCAAAAGTACCTCAAGTCTGGCGCGCTAACTAAGCTAGATGTTGCCTTTAGCCGTGACCAAAAAGAAAAGGTTTATGTTCAGGATCGTTTAATCGAACAAGGAGAGCAGGTTTGGCAATGGCTGCAAGAGGGCGCGTACCTTTATGTTTGTGGTGATGCAACTCGAATGGCGAAAGATGTTCATGAAGCGTTAGTTACGATAGCGGAAAAACATGGCAACCAAAGCCGTGAGCAAGCTGAACAATATATTAATGATTTACGTAAAGCGAAACGTTACCAAAGGGATGTGTACTAATGAGCAAGCAAGTAATAGAGCAAGAAGTGCTAGGTCAAGTACTTGGACCTTTGGCTGACAATGAGCGTCTTAAGCGAGAAAGTAATAACCTACGCGGTACGATTGAACAAGATCTCCAAGACCGCATAACAGGTGGCTTTACTGCTGATAACTTTCAGTTGATTCGTTTCCACGGTATGTATCAACAAGACGACCGTGATATTCGTAACGAACGTACCAAGCAAAAGCTCGAACCGTTACATAACGTAATGCTTCGTGCTCGTATGCCTGGTGGCATCATTACCCCTAAGCAGTGGTTGGCGATTGATAAGTTCGCAGACGAAAGTACCTCTTACGGTTCAATTCGTCTAACAACTCGTCAAACGTTTCAGTTCCACGGTGTCTTGAAGCCGAACATTAAGTTGATGCACCAAACGCTAAATAGCATTGGCATTGATTCAATTGCGACAGCGGGTGATGTAAACCGAAATGTTTTGTGTACCACAAACCCGGTTGAGTCTGAACTTCATCAAGAAGCTTACGAGTGGGCGAAAAAGATCAGTGAACATCTATTACCGAAGACTCGCGCTTATGCAGAAATATGGTTAGATGGTGAAAAACTAGAAACAACGGATGAAGAACCTATCCTAGGTAGCAACTACCTACCACGTAAATTCAAGACGACGGTTGTCATTCCTCCGCAAAATGATGTGGACGTTCATGCTAACGATCTTAACTTTGTTGCTATTGCTGAAGACGGAAAGCTGGTGGGCTTTAATGTGTTAGTTGGTGGCGGTTTAGCGATGACACACGGTGATACCTCTACTTATGCACGTAAAGCTGACGACTTTGGTTTTGTACCATTAGATAAAACGTTAGATGTAGCAGCTGCGGTGGTAACGACTCAGCGTGACTGGGGTAACCGTTCAAACCGTAAGAATGCAAAAACCAAATACACACTAGACCGTGTTGGTATTGATGTATTCAAAGCAGAAGTAGAAAAGCGTGCCGGCGTTGAGTTCTCTGAAAGCCGTCCTTATGAGTTTACTGGCCGTGGTGATCGCATTGGTTGGGCGGAAGGCATTGATGGTAAGCACCACTTAGCGTTATTCATCGAGAATGGTCGTTTACTTGATTTTCCGGGTAAAGCTCTGAAAACAGGTGTTGCTGAAATAGCGAAGATCCACAAAGGTGACTTCCGCATGACTGCAAACCAAAACCTAATTGTTGCGGGTGTGTCGACGAGTCAAAAGGCCAAGATTGAAAAACTGGCGCGTCAATATGGCTTGATGGACGATGCTGTTTCAGAGCAACGTAAAAACTCAATGGCGTGTGTGGCTTTCCCAACATGTCCTTTAGCAATGGCAGAAGCTGAGCGCTTTCTTCCTGAGTTTGTAACGGATGTTGAAGACATTCTGAAAAAACATGGATTACCAGAAGAAGATAACATCATCCTTCGAATCACAGGTTGTCCCAACGGTTGTGGTCGTGCAATGTTGGCTGAACTTGGTTTAGTGGGTAAGGCTCCGGGGCGTTACAACATGCACCTAGGTGGCAACAAGGCCGGAACTCGTATCCCTAAGATGTATAAAGAGAACATCACATCAGCTCAGATCTTAGAAGAGATTGATGCGCTGGTGGGACGTTGGGCTACAGAACGCAACGACAATGAAGGGTTCGGTGATTTTACAATCCGAGCTGGCATCATCGAAGAGGTGATCATTTCCAAGAGGGATCTGCATGCATAATTCTGTCGCTTCAAAATTGAAGTTAGCAGAGCTACTCGCATTGACTAAGACGGAGCAAATACTTCGTCTTGGGCAAATTAATGCTGAGTTAGAACAGCTAACAGCATTAGAAAGAGTTAAATGGGCATTAGAAAACTTGGAAGGATCACATGTTGTGTCTTCAAGTTTCGGCATTCAAGCCGCGTTAATGCTGCACTTAGTGACTCAAGCAAAACCAGATATTCCTGTTATTCTGACGGACACAGGGTATCTATTTCCGGAGACCTATCGCTTTATCGATGAGTTAAGTAAGAAGTTGACTCTAAACCTTCAAGTCTTTCGTGCCCAACAGAGCCCTAATTGGCAAGAAGCGCAATATGGAAAACTTTGGGATCAAGGTATAGAAGGGATAGAAAAGTACAACAAGCTTAATAAAGTTGAACCGATGAGAAGAGCGCTAGATGAGCTCGAGGCTGGGACATGGTTTTCCGGTTTAAGAAGAGAGCAATCTCAATCGCGTGCAAATTTGCCAATCTTATCTATCCAAAATGGTGTGTTTAAATTTTTGCCGGTAATCGATTGGACGAATAAAGATGTTCACTATTACCTAGAAGAGCATGGTCTCGGTTATCACCCGCTTCGAGAGCAGGGTTACCTTTCTGTTGGAGATACACATACAACTAAGAAGTGGGAACCGGGTATGACTGAAGAGGAAACTCGTTTTAATGGGCTGAAACGAGAATGTGGTCTCCATGAAGATGATGGAGAGCAATATGGTTCTGGGATTTAGACTCATTGCTATTTAAAAAGCTGCCATTAGGCAGCTTTTTTAGTTTCTAGGGGATAAAACTAGAGCGATTGTGGATAAGTCTGTGGTTATTGTGTAGTTACTTTGTAGTTAAAGTTGCATAAATAAGGCTTTGAGTATTTATTCGTCATGTAATCGTTATTTTTGCATTTTTCTTCAATAAACACTTGCCAATGTGATGAACATCTCTATAATGCCGCCTCACTGACACGGCAGACGCCACAAGGCTTCAGCGCAGAATGTTAGTTAGGCAACTAGCTTTAAGCGATAATTCGCTCCTACTTTTAGAAAGTAGAAATTAATTTTCAAAAGTGTTTGACACTGAGAATTAAATCGCTAGAATGGCCGCCTCTTCCGAAGTGATGTAAGTCACAACGAAGAGAAGCTCTTTAACAATTTAAACCTATCAATCTGTGTGGGCACTCGTTGATGAATATCAAAACGTTATTGGTTCTTTTTCGAAAGAGCGTAATAACAGTTACTTCGGTAACAAAATTGATTTCAATGAACTGAGTGACCAATACGTTTAACTACTTGTAGTTATTCGGCAC
>NZ_JALNTR010000015.1:0-57608 GCF_023161755.1 Vibrio sp. 1CM23M | reverse complement strand
GTGCCGAATAACTACAAGTAGTTAAACGTATTGGTCACTCAGTTCATTGAAATCAATTTTGTTACCGAAGTAACTGTCATTACCTAAGTAATAACGTTTTGATATTCATCAACGAGTGCCCACACAGATTGATAGGTTTAAATTGTTAAAGAACGCTAGCGTTTTGTGATTCACATCTCAGTTGCCAGGGGTGCGTACTATACCTGCACCACTTTGAGAGTCAAGGGTTATTTTCAAACTCTTTTTCTCTACCGATTTCGCTGTGTGACTTTCGTCTCACTCCGTGTCGGTGAGGCGGCATTATAGAGAGATTGAGATGGAGCACAAGGGCTTTTTGAAATAAAAGTTTTGTTCGCCTAAAAAGCCACCAGATCCGCATTTTTCGAATAAAAACTAAACATTTGAGACGTATCACAGCAATACATTGGAAAAATGGAAGCCATGAACGTAAGATTCATGTGTCTATTTTGTTAATGGTAGATGCGTCTATTTCGTTTATTAATATGTAGTATTCCGATATGAACTCAAAAAAATCGATGTTGTTAATTGTCGCACTGGCTGTATTAGGCGGCATTGTTTTCTCTCAGGTAGATATATCGCCTGCAATTACCTTTATCCTTGGTGTCTTGGCTTCCGCTTTTGTTGTTAACTTTTCAAGCACCGACTCAAAATCAGATTCAGAACCTAAGGCTTCAACCAAAACACTTTATGTAGGTAACCTTCCATACAAAGCGAACGAATCACATGTACGTGAATTATTCTCAGAGCATGGTGAAGTATTTGCAGTACGTTTAATGAAAGATAAACGTACTGGTAAAAGAAGAGGCTTTGGATTTGTTGTTATGGCAAGTAATGATGTGAATCATGCAATCTCTGCACTTAACGATAAAGATTACATGCAACGCACTTTAAAAGTACGTGTTGCAAATGATCCTAAACATCCTGAAGCGGACGAATCTGAACTGAGTTAAACCCTAACTGCTTTAACATACTATTTAGTGCACTTTCTTTTTTAGGAAGTGCACTACAAAAAACCTCACGCACTCCCTCCTCTTTATTAATGCTTTCCAAACCCAACAAATCTTGAACCCGCTTAGCTATCGCTTTACCAGAATCTATCAGCACTACACTTTCACCTAGTACTTGTTGAATCTCTGATTTGATCAGTGGGAAATGGGTACATCCTAAAACAGCCACATCAATCGTGTTGATCATCGGTTGAAGGATTTGCTGTAACTCTTCAAGGCTAATCTCCTCACCTCTGAGTTTATCTTCGGCCATATCCACCAGCCGAGTAGAACCCAACAGCTCTACTCTTTTATTACTCGAGAAGTTTTTTATGAGCTCGTGTGTGTACTCACGAGTAATCGTTGCGGGAGTCGCAATAAGGCCAACCGCTTTACTTGCCAGTAACGAGGCAGGTTTGATTGCCGGGACAACACCGACAATAGGGATAAGGTTATTAGCGCGAAGTGTAGGCAGGACTATCGTACTGGCCGTATTACAAGCTATCACCACAATATCAATAGCGTGACTCGCAACAAAACTGGCGACGATACTTTGGACTCGCTGAATGAGGACTTGCTGATCGAGCTCACCATATGGGTAAGCCTCGTTATCGAATACATAGATATAGTTGTGATTTGGTAGTAACTGGCTTATCTCTTTATATACAGAGAGACCACCCACCCCAGAATCAAAGACCAATATATTTTTTTGCAGACTATCCGACACAACGATTACCTATAAGAAGTTCCGCAGCAATGATACCCCTTCACTTAGTTTTCGCCAATCATCACTCTACATAATGCAAGCTCGGTAGCGTTGATGCACAAAGCGCTCACCCTGCTCTACATTTTCTAGTTCTACCTTAAGCTTTCCTTTAAAGCATGGCGCTGACGTGACTAAGGTATGGAACTCACCATCTTCACCACATGGGTCGACGTGACTTGGCAAACTGTCTATTAGTTCAGGCGTATATTCTCTCCCGCAATAGCTCATGTCTAATGCATCGCTATCAACTGTGACGAGAAAGGTTTCGATTCCTCTATCTATTATCTCTTGAGCCAGCGCTTGGCTACTCTCTCCCAGTAGAGGAAATACACACTCCCAACCCGCAGGTTCTATATAACTTCTTCGGTAATCAGCAATACCATTGCAAAACATATCGCCGAATGCCACGGCATCAATAGATAAACCCGATCCTTTAAGCGCCGTAACAATCGTACTTTGATAAATCTCGTTACTTGGGAAGACTTCCGGCAGCTCAATCGTGATTAATGGCAAGCCGATCAATGTTGCCTGCATTCCGACAACCTCGATTGGCGAGACTTGGAAAGGAACCTCATCTCCAACATACGTAGTATAGAGAGCAACAACTTCATACTCAGTGCTTTCAAGCAGACGTTCTAAGGTTAGTGTAGAGTCTTTACCTGACGACCAACTTATGACGACTTTCTTTTTCATTGATATACCCAATAAGAAAAAACCGCCCGAAGGCGGTTAGGTGATAATTAGAATTGGTAAGCTACACTTACGTAATAGTTACGCTCAGGCGTTTTATAACCTTTAGCTGTTTCATACTCTTCATCAAATAAGTTAGCAACTTTACCTGCAACGGTCACATCATTATCAAAGTGGTAAGACGTTGCAAAATCAAATAAGGAGTACGCATCAAGCTCAGTCGTATTACCTAGATCATCATAACGCTTACCTTGATATAGGTAACTCAAATCGAATCTCCAGTTGCTCAACTCATAAGTAGTGTTCCATTTGCCACTATGCTTCGCTCTACGAGCAAGTTCGTTACCTGTAGATTTGTCTTCGGTATCAAGATAATCGTACGATGCTGAGTGATATAATGGTCCAGTATAAAAAGAGCCGACAACTTCGTACCCTTTGATTTCTGCTTCGCCTATATTCACTTGAGTAAGACCATTACTTGTAATCATCTTCTCTACATCACTCTTGTGTGCAGCGATTCGCAATTCAAGAACGTCAAAGCTACCTTCCAGCGCTACTTCTGCTGTTTTTGATTCTTCCGGCTGTAGATTTGGGTTGCCTGAGTAGCATCCCCATGAACTACACTCTAAAGGCCAATACAGCTCATTAAATGTCGGAGCTTTAAATGCAGTACCATACATACCCACTAGACGAATAAACTCAGTAATCTTGTACCCTGCACCTAATTGATACGTCGTAAAGTTTCCAAATGAACTGTTATCATCCCAACGCAGATTCGCTTCCGCAGACAATTTGCCCATAGATACATCACCACCAGCATAAAGTGCGGTATTATCACGACTATCTTTAGTCATTGATGTAGAGTCATTTTTCACCTTATCTCGATACCAATCGAAACCACCAGTAACCGCTGCGCTATCACTTAATTTGTACTGATTATTCCAAGACACAGAATTACGATTAGTTGTTATAGCACTCGGTGTTGTCCCTTGCCCTGAAGATTCAGCTTCATCTTGGTTGCTTCCAAGTGTTATTACACTATTTAGGGAATCACGCTTGTAATCTCCCACTAGACCCAACGCGTACAACTCGCTGTCAGTTTCGTCAACTCCTCCCCATGGGTTATCAAACTCTACGTCGTGCTTTTGATAATAACCATTCGCTTTCAAGGTCAAGTTTGATGAGACATAAAAGCCGCCATCGATAGTTAGGTATTGAGTACTGTGGCCATCTTTATCAGCATCTATAGGATTAGTGCTTGTAGGTTGGACATTATAACCTTCACTCTGCTGATGTGTTGCTGCCACATTCATCCAACCATTATCGTTAGCAACTGACCCTGATACGTTTACATCATATAGACCAAAACTACCCACTCCCGCTTTAACGGTAGCGGTATTATCAGCACTGCGCGTAGTTATGATATTGACCACACCACTAACAGCATCAGAACCATATACTGCTGCACGAGCACCTCTCAAAACTTCAACTCTCTCTACACCATTCAACGGAATTGAGGCTAAATTGGCGTACCCTAACGTCGCACTACCAATTCGGATGCCATTTACTAATATGAGAGTATTTTTAGTCGAGCGACCACGTATATATAACTCCTGCCCTTGAGCAAGGCCACCTTGATTCGTTACTTGAACCCCTGGTAATCGGCGTAACACCTCAGATAATGAAGTCGCTTGAATAGCATCTATTTCTTGTTTTGTTATAACTTCAACAGGAGCAATAGTGTCGCTCACTTGCTGCTCAAAACGGTTAGCCGTCACCACCATGGTTTCGTCGGCAGATGCTTGTTGGGCGTGTAAATTGGAGATAGGTGAAAGCAGCGATGCTACAGCAACCGCTAAAAGGGATTTGTTCATGTTGTGATCCTAAATCGCGTAAAGTCCTACCAAACCACATCTTATGGTTTGGCCGCTGGCAGGTATTCGGACTCAAGAGCACAACCCTTATGGTTACCTAATATTCGACTTCCCACAAAAAGCTATTTGCAGTGTCTTATGAATACTCGTTCTCTTTTACCGCTGCGCGTCAGTTCTGGATTTACACCAGATTCCCTCTTCAGCCATCTATACATCTAAATGACACCAGCTTGCCGAAGATAGTATTGACCTCTGAATCATTTGTCTAGTCTAAGATTGTTATAAGCTATAGTTTTCATGGTCGATTTACATTGAATGGCTCTCAACACTGGACAAGCGCCTGTGATTGAATAAAATCTGCGCTCTTGATTTAAAAGCACGACAGCAAAAGGCATAACAATGGCGAATTTAGATGTAAACCCGCAACGCTACCAAGAACAACTGGCAGAAAAGACAGAGCGTCTTACAGAAATGTTCTCAGAATATGATGTGCCTGAACTGGAAGTGTATGAATCTCCAGAACAACACTACCGCATGCGTGCTGAGTTCCGCGTGTGGCATGAAGGTGACGATATGTATTACGTCATGTTCAATCAAGAGACTAAAGAAAAATACCGCGTAGACCAGTTCCCTGCAGCTAGCCGTCTTATCAATGACCTAATGCCTCTATTAACAGATGCAATGAAGGACAACCACTCTCTACGCCACAAGCTATTCCAAGTAGATTTCCTTTCTACATTAAGCGGCGAGATTTTGGTGTCACTGCTTTACCACCGTCAATTAGGTGAACAGTGGATTCAAGATGCTAAAGCACTGAAGCAGCAATTGAACGATGAAGGTTTTAACCTAAACCTGATTGGTCGTGCGCGTAAAATGAAAATCGTACTGGACCGCGATTACGTCATTGAAAAGCTAGACGTGAATGGTGATAGCTACATCTACCAGCAAGTAGAGAACAGCTTTACTCAACCAAACGGCAAAGTAGCAGAGAAAATGTTGGAATGGGCTGTCGACTGTACTCAAGACAGCAAAGGCGACTTGCTTGAGCTTTACTGTGGTAACGGTAACTTCTCATTAGCACTGGCACAAAACTTCGAGCGTGTACTCGCAACAGAACTGGCGAAGCCGTCAGTAGAATCTGCGCAATACAACATCGCGGCGAACAACATTGAAAATGTTCAGATCATCCGCATGTCTGCAGAAGATTTTACCGTAGCAATGGGAGGTAAGCGTGAGTTCCGTCGTCTACAGCAAGCGAACATCGATCTTAAGAGCTACAACTGCAACACTATCTTTGTTGATCCACCGCGTTCAGGTATGGATGTTGATACTTGTAAGATGGTTCAAGGCTACGAGCGCATCATGTACATCTCTTGTAACCCTGAAACATTGAAAGAGAACCTAGACATTCTAAGCGAAACACACGATATCACTCGTTTTGCTCTATTTGACCAGTTCCCTTACACCCACCACATGGAAGCGGGTGTGTTCTTAGAGCGCAAAGCATAAATCTCGCTTTCTCGGCCTAAGACAAACAGCAGATACAAAAAAACGAGCCAATTGGCTCGTTTTTTTTCTTTGTAGATTGGTTTAAGCGGTTTTACCGATAAAACCTAGCTTCTTACCTACCCAGGCTAAAAGCAGCATCGCGACTATAATCGCAAAGAAGTTTGAACCTGCATCAGGGTGTTGTGCTTTCACGAAAGCCGAATGGCCAAATGCACCCACAAAGAAACAAGCTAGACCGACTAGTGGGATATCTTCAGATACTGGGTTAGTTAGATATTCTTGGTAAAGCGCTTGTACAGCCAAAACTAAAGCGATCAGCGGGAAAATAGAGAAGCCCACTTCACTCATTGTTACCCAAGATAACAATGCATCACCACATACACCGGCTACAACAGCAAGTACGAGTGTCTTTCTTTCAGAACCACGGTTTACAGTATTATTTTCATTCGACATTATTCAATCCCGCCTTTTAATCGGTTACGTTCACGTTCTTTACGATACCAAAAAGCTCCTTTGGCCATCATTCGCAATTGCATGATCAAGCGTTCAGCCAATTCATCTCGCTGACGTCGATCTAAATCTAATGCTTCTGCCCCTGAGTTGAAGACTAAGATAACCGAGGCTTCCGCTTGAGTGAAAGCTTCGTCCCTTGTCATGCCAGTCGTTATCAAATATTCGGTTAACTCAGCAGAGAAGTGCTGTATCTCACGAGCTACCGCAGCACGAAACTCAAATGAAGTTCCTGAGCGCTCTCGCAATAACAGTCTGAATACGTTAGGGCTGCTTTCAATGAATTCCATAAAGGTTTCAACCGATGTGCGAATCACACTGCCTTCTTTTACTATGCGTTGTCTAGCTTGACGCATTAACTGGCGCAACAGTAAGCCACCTTCATCAACCATGGTTAAGCCAAGCTCATCCATGTCTTTGAAGTGACGATAAAAGGAAGTCGGTGCTATTCCAGCCTCACGAGCGACTTCTCTCAAGCTTAGATTGGAAAAACTACGATCGGCGCTGAGTTGGCTAAATGCTGCATCGATTAAGCTGCGACGAGTTTTTTCTTTTTGCTGTGCGCGAATGCCCATTGGTTTCATACTTTATCAATTTCTTCTTTTACAGCCTAAACAGGCATGTCTAATACTCTGTTCAATATAACGCGAATCACTTATTTATATAAGGCACTCTGGTTATATAAGACACTAAACATACCTCTTTGTTCACGTACCGAAGTAAATACGTTCGAAGAAAAAATTTCAATATCCACACTGTCATTTGGAGACATACGACATACCAAATATTATTTTTTCGATAACACTGCGTGATCCCACCGACTCTCTGATGCCCTTTTCATGTACCCAAGAACAGAATCAGTTAAAATCTCGCTAAAGCAATGTTAATCAAATATAACAAGGAAGATATCTATGCCGCACTCCAACCACTTTGATGTAATCGTAATTGGTAGTGGCCCCGGAGGAGAAGGGGCAGCGATGGGATTAACCAAAGCCGGGTTGAACGTTGCAATCATTGAAAAAGAGAGCAGCGTTGGTGGTGGTTGTACTCACTGGGGAACGATTCCTTCAAAAGCACTGCGCCATGCCGTAAGTCGTATTATCGAATTCAACAGCAATCCGCTGTTTTGTCAGAACAACAAAAGCATCCACTCAACGTTTTCCAACATTTTGGGGCATGCTAAATCGGTTATCGACAAGCAGACTCGATTACGCCAAGGTTTCTACGACCGCAACCAGTGCACGTTGGTATTTGGTACTGCACGTTTTATCGATACCAACACTGTCTCGGTAATGCAAAGCGATGGCACTGAAGAACATTACAGTGCAGACAAATTTGTTATCGCGACAGGCTCTCGCCCTTACCAACCAGATAACGTTGACTTCCTACATGAACGTATCTACGACAGCGACTCGATTCTTTCTCTTAAACACGACCCACAACACATCATCATTTATGGAGCTGGCGTTATTGGTTGTGAATACGCGTCGATTTTCCGCGGTTTGGGTGTAAAAACCGATCTTATCAATACTCGTGACCGTCTGTTGTCATTCCTAGACAATGAAACCTCAGATGCACTTTCTTACCACTTCTGGAACAGCGGCGTCGTGATTCGCAACGATGAAACCTTTGAGAAAATTGAAGGCACTGATGATGGCGTGATTATTCACTTAGAATCTGGCAAAAAAATGCGTGCTGATTGCCTACTGTATGCCAATGGCCGAACGGGTAATACCGATAAGCTGAACCTTGGTGCTGTTGGCTTAGAAGCGGACTCGCGTGGTCAAGTCTCAGTAAACACCAACTACCAAACCAATGTTGACCATGTTTATGCTGTCGGTGATGTGATTGGCTACCCTAGCCTAGCAAGCGCGGCTTATGACCAAGGTCGATTTGTGGCTCAGGCAATTGTGAAAGGTGAAGCTGAACGCCACCTTATCGAAGACATTCCAACCGGCATCTACACCATTCCGGAGATCAGCTCTGTTGGTAAAACCGAGCAAGAACTTACCGCAGCTAAAGTACCGTATGAAGTAGGACGTTCTTCATTCAAACACCTAGCTCGTGCTCAAATTGCGGGTAAAGACATTGGTAGCTTGAAGATTCTGTTCCATCGCGAAACCAAAGAGATTTTAGGTATCCACGTGTTTGGTGAGCGTGCCGCTGAAATCATCCATATCGGACAAGCGATTATGGAACAGAAAGGTGAAGCAAATACCATCGAGTACTTTGTGAATACGACCTTTAACTACCCAACGATGGCGGAAGCTTATCGTGTTGCAGCACTCAACGGGCTTAACCGTTTATTCTAGATAAAGAACCAATAGGAGTATTTGACCACCCATAGGCCAAATACATAAACAGCAAGCCACGCGCTTGCTGTTTTTATTTAAAGTACTGAATAATAAGACATTGATAGTAATTAGATCATGATGTTCTAAATGCCCCTTTACCTGTACAGCCTCATTTACTCTCCACAAACAGAGCCCTCAGAGCTAAGCGAGAAACTCCCCCTTCTTCCACTGAGAAACAAACAACACACCAAGACCAATTCCACGCATTGCCATAAAGCTCAGCATCGCTAGCCACAGTGCATGGTTCTCTAAACCTGATGCTAAGTAGAAAATCACGAAGAAACTGCAGGTCGCAACAAACATACTATTGCGCATATCCTTACCCTTAGTTGCTCCAACAAAAATACCATCCAGCAAGAAGCACCACATAGACACCAATGGCATTGCGATTAACCACGGTAAATACACTTCGGCTTGGCTCTTCACGTCTGGGATTGTGGTGATCATATTGATTAAACTCGAGCCAGCGATTGCGAACGCTATGGTCAGAACTAAACAAATATTAAAGCTCCAGAAGAAAGTACCAATCAATGACTGGTTCAGTTCATCTTTGTCTTTCGCGCCTATCGCCTTACCGACCATCGCTTCCATTGCGTAGGCAAAACCATCCATCCCATAAGAGATGATCATCAAGAAACTCATCAATACGGCATTGGCTGCAACAACATCATCGCCAAAGCTTGCACCTTGGAAGGTCATGAAAGTGAAAGTCGCTTGTAGGCATAGTGAACGAAGAAAGATATCGCGATTCAATTTCACGAAACGACTCAAACCTTGGCTGGTTTTCTTAAGCAGAGCCCATGGCGATGGTAACTGTTTCTTCGCCCAGATTCGGTAAACACAAATCAAGCCAAATGTTAGACCGGCATAATCAGCCATTACAGATGCCAATGCTGCACCTTCCACTTGCCACCCTAAACCGATAACGAAAACGATATCCAAAACGATATTGGTGATATTAGTAATAATCACCATCCACATTGGCGCTTTGGCATTTTGAGTCCCGAGCAGCCAACCTAAAATAACAAAGTTAGTCAGCGCGGCAGGTGCACTCCAAGCGCGGATTGAGAAATATTGCTGACCATAGTGCTTAACTTGATCACTGGCGCTACTCAATGAGAAAACTAAATCGGCGACTAAACTGTGTAAAAGCAAAAAGACACCAGCAAACCCTAAGGCCATGGTCACGCCTTGCACAAAGACTAGGCCAAGTTGCTTGCCATCGTTCGCACCATAAGATTGTGCGGCTAGCCCTGTTGTCGACATACGCAGAAAACCAAGCAACCAAAAGGTCACGCTGATCATTGTGCCGCCCAGCGCCACGCCACCTAAATACCAAGAGTACTCTAGGTGACCGATAACCGCCGCATCGACTAAGCCCAGCAGTGGAACAGTAATATTAGAGAGAACCATCGGGATCGCGAGCAACAGCACTTTTTTGTGCATCGCCTGATTGGATAGCGTTTGAAAAATAGTTTGGGGATTAAATAGCTTCACGATCACCTCTTAGATTAGAGGCGATAGTTTAACCTAGTGGGTGGGCTTTCACTATGTTGTGGAATTTTACTTATACCGGCTATGTACTCAGTTACTCGAAATACAGAACCGCTAGGGTTACCACTTAACGAGCACTAACTGTGGCGTTAAACGCTTTTTGACCTGAGAGATCTTACAAAGAAGTCGCTGCCACAATTTCCAACGATTACATTGCTGCTCTAATGGTGAGAACGACTTAACCCATTGCGCCCATGGCAACCAGTTAAGAACACTGTCGATTGGTGAAGACAACCCGTGAGCATACTCACCAGATCCTAGCTTCTGTCCCAACGTACTTGAGCTTTTATCTCCAGCTAAGACTAAACACGCATGTGCATGAGTAAAGTAGCGGCTCAAAGACTGAATGAAGTGCGCAGTCTGCTGCTCATTACAATCAAGCAGAGCATGTTCACACACCACCATCACCGATGCTTGCTCTGGGATGTTAAGTTCATCTAACCAAGTTAGGTCATCAACAGAGCCACACTCTAAACGATAGCGTTCATTTTTGTGGAACAAGCGTTGTCGCCAAAGCAGATTCTCAGTTACATCTAACTCAACCCAATGACAGCGGCCATTATCTAAACGGTAGAAACGGGTATCGAGCCCTGCTCCCACGTTAATAATCCAAGCATCCGGGTTATGAGATAAAAACTGTTGAACTTGAGAATCACAAAGTTGAGTCAGTGTCGCGTAAAGGAGTTGCTGTTGGTCGAG
Source organism: Vibrio sp. 1CM23M (assembly GCF_023161755.1). Classification (NCBI taxonomy): domain Bacteria; kingdom Pseudomonadati; phylum Pseudomonadota; class Gammaproteobacteria; order Vibrionales; family Vibrionaceae; genus Vibrio; species Vibrio sp. 1CM23M. Next base: position 46,645 of record NZ_JALNTR010000015.1, on the reverse strand, counting down.
TTCACCGGTAAGACATTCTGGTGCGAGCTGGCAACGCTTGCAGGCTTGAGCTGCGATAGGATCATAAACGAGACCATCATCGGCTAGGCTTTCACGGCTACGAAACCAAAGATGCTGAACAAGGTTGGTCGGAACTTGGAATTCTTGATGTGCAGACGCTTGTTCAGAAGAAGCCTTTTGAACAGAGGAGCGCGGCTTACGAGTAAGCGGCTTCATTTGAGGTTTGGTTGGGTTTGGCATCATCATCTTCCTTGTATCTCGACAAAGAAGATGATAATGAATATCAATTACAATAACAAGTTATTGAGAATAAATATCAATAAGCTGTTTGTACTGACTACATCCAGTCGGTGTTGCGAATAATACCAACCGCAAGCCCTTCAATAGACAAGTGTTGAGATTCTAGATCGACATGGATTGGAGAAAACTCTTCATTTTCAGCATGTAACAGAACCGTTGAACCTTTACGTTCTAGGCGTTTTACCGTTACATCATCATCGACACGAGCCACAACAACCTGACCATCGCGGACATCTTGTGTTTTATGAACAGCTAATAAATCACCATCCATAATACCGATGTCTTTCATACTTTCGCCATTTACACGAAGTAAGAAGTCAGCTTGTGGTTTAAACATGCCTGGATCAACTTGGTAATGCATTTCTACATGCTCTTGAGCCAAGATAGGCTCACCAGCGGCAACCTGACCAATTAATGGTAAACCTTGCTCTTCGTTTGCTGCATCTTCAAGCAAAATACGAATACCGCGAGACGCACCCGGGATAATCTCAATCGCTTCTTTACGAGCAAGAGCTTTCAAATGTTCTTCTGCAGCATTGGCAGAACGGAAGCCTAGTTCGCGTGCAATTTCTGCGCGTGTCGGTGGCATACCGGAATCTTCGATCTTACCTTTGATAAGGTCAAAGACTTGTTGCTGGCGGGGCGTTAACGGCTTCATGATTCACCTGTCTTTTTATACAGTTGACTGTGAGTATATCCAGTAACTGAACAAAAGCAAAGCAATTGGTTGTTTTTAGTTCATTTTTAGCAAATTACAAAAACAAGATCTCTAGCCACACATAACCTGCGAGTGCCAAGCAGATGAAAACCGCGGCCGAACCGACATCTTTTGCCATCCCAGAAAGCTCATGATGCTCACTGCCGATTCGGTCGACAACCGCTTCAATCGCGGTGTTGATTAGCTCGACAACCATCACCAACACCACCGATGAGATCATTAAGATTCGTTCAACTTGGCTTACATCCAGGTAAAATGCCAACGGAATAAGCACGGCCGCCATGAACACTTCTTGTCGAAATGCAGCCTCGTTTTTAAACGAACTCGTAATGCCTTGCCATGAAAAGCCTGCTGCTTTGATGATGCGTTTAAATCCGGTGTTTGATTTTTTGGTCATTTTTAACCCTATACTCAATCAGTCGATGAATGATTTTCCACAAACTTAACGGCAATATGACTATTTCCATTAAAAGGTTAGACCAGTTTCTGGTATTCTTGCATCGATTAAATTTACGCCTAGGCTTATCCCTATTTCACTCATAGGATTTATCCTTTTTATCAGAGAAATAGAGATACGCTTCAGCACATTGAAATAACTATTGAGGCAGTGAACCTATATGTCTTCTGGACAATCTTTTTCACGTTCATTAATGAAGCTACCTTTATCCGTATTGGTAAAGGGCACATCAATTCCTTCAAACCCTGTTGAGGATTTGAACATTGATTTGAGCAAACCGATTGTATACGCCTTACCGTTTCGCTCAAGTGTAGACATTCTTACATTGCAAAAACATGCACTTGAATTAGGCCTACCTGATCCGTTGAGCAAGCTTGAAATCAACGGCAAATCACTGCAACGCTACGTTTTTATCTCTTCTCGCAAAACTCTGCTGCAAGACGATGATTATGTACCAAGCTCTTCAATTGAAGTGTTCTCTGAATTGCTTTCACTGCACGCTGATGACTCTGAACTCGATGTTCAAGTTATCCCTGCTACCGTTTTGTGGGGGCGCAAACCTGGTAAAGAAAATAACCAGAAGCCTTACCTACAGGCAATGAACGGCTTAGAGAAATCAAAAGCGGTATTGCTAGCAGGTCGTGACTGTCTGGTTCGTTTCAGCCCAGTGGTTTCTCTACGCTACATGGCTAATTCACATGGCACCGACAGCACAATCGCGCACAAACTGGCGCGCGTGGCACGTATTCACTTCTCTCGCCAAAAGCTTGCAGCATCAGGCCCTAACCTGCCAAGCCGCCAAGCTCTGTTTGATCGCCTACTAAAATCAGAAGCGATCAAGAAAGCGATTGAAGACGAAGCACAAGCAAAGAACATCTCGATCGAGAAAGCGAGCAAAGAAGCTCAAGACATCATGGACGAGATTGCTGCGAACTTCTCTTACTCGCTGATCAAGCGTGGTGAAAAGATTCTTGGTTGGCTGTGGAATAAGTTGTACCAAGGCCTGCATATCAGCAACGCTTCAACGGTTCGTAAGTTGGCTCAAGATGGTCATGAGATTGTTTACGTGCCTTGTCACCGTAGCCACATGGACTACTTGCTGCTTTCTTATGTGCTTTATCATGAAGGCATGGTGCCTCCGCATATCGCTGCGGGTATCAACCTGAACTTCTTCCCTGCCGGTCCTATTTTCCGTCATGGTGGTGCGTTCTTTATTCGTCGTAGCTTTAAAGGCAACAAGCTGTACTCGACGATTTTCCGTGAATACCTAGCGGAATTGTTCGCTAAAGGTTACTCAGTAGAGTACTTCAGTGAAGGTGGTCGTTCTCGTACAGGTCGTTTATTGCAGGCGAAAACAGGCATGCTAGCGATGACAATCCAAGCAATGCTGCGCGGCATGAACCGTCCGGTGACTTTGGTTCCTGTGTACATCGGCTACGAGCACGTGATGGAAGTAGCGACTTACGCAAAAGAACTTCGTGGTAAGCGTAAAGAGAAAGAAAACGCGAGCTTAGTGATTCGTACCATTCGTAAGCTGCGTAACTTTGGTAAAGGCTACGTTAACTTCGGCGAGCCAATTCAGCTTAACCAATATCTGAACGAACACTCACCTGAGTGGACCAAAGACATCGACCCAATGGGCACAAGCAAGCCACAATGGATGAACCCGGTGGTTAATGACTTGGCGACTAAAATGATGACGCACATTAACGATGCGGCAGCGACCAATGCTCTGACCCTTTGTGCAACGGCACTATTGGCTTCAAGACAGCGTGCATTGTCTCGTGACTCTTTGGTTTCTCAGATCAATTGCTACCTGTCTCTGCTTAAGAACGTTCCATATTCTGCAACGTTCACTGTGCCAAAAGACAGCGCTGAAGATTTGGTCAAACATGCTGAATCACTGAACAAGTTCTTGATTGAATCAGACTCAATGGGCGACATCATTTCGCTAGACCGTCACCAGTCAATTCTGATGACCTACTACCGAAACAACATCATTCACTTGTTTGCTCTGCCATCGTTAATTGCACAGATGACTATTCGTCAACGCGGTTTATCAATTGACGCGATCCAAGAGAACGTTGCTGCTATCTACCCGTTCTTAAAGAAAGAGCTGTTCCTAAGCTACGACGAAGACAAGCTTGAAGACGTAGTTTCTAACATCATTGAAGAGCTGGTTAACCAAGGTATGCTTGTGGTTTCTGATAATGAAGTCACCATCAACCAATCAAACAGCCAAGCACTGATGCTGTTAGGTCGTACGATTTCAGAAACGCTACAACGCTACTCTATTGCTTTGAACCTGTTAGCAGAGAACCCTGATCTGGATAAATCCGATCTTGAACAGAAGAGCCAAGACATTGCACAGCGACTTGGTCGTCTACAAGGCATCAATGCACCAGAGTTCTTCGATAAAGGCGTGTTTGCGTCGATGTTCGCCACTCTGAAACAACAGCAATATCTGGATAACGATGGTAACTGTGATTTAGAAAAGACTCAGCAATTCGCTAAGCTTCTCTACTCAATGCTTTACCCAGAAGTACGTTTGACGATTCAAGAGAGTATCCACCAAGCGGAGTAATCATCAGCTTGGAATCTCTTGAATAGCGAGACCGAACACGATCAAAAAAGGCACCCAATGGGTGCCTTTTTCTTTAGCGTTCGTTAACTCGAAAAGCTGATACTTACCAGAAGGTAATGAACAAGCCAACGGTCACTGCCATTCCAACATAGTTGTTATTGAGAAAGGCTTGGAAGCATAGGTCTCGATCACGGTGGCGCATCAGGTGTTGTTGATACACAAACAAGCTTCCCGCTACCAACAATGCCCAATAGAAGGTATCACCTAGTTGGTAATGCATGCCTAACGCAATCAGCATCGCTAGGGTGACGAGTTGCAAAGAGCCCACAATCAGTTTATCGAAACGACCAAATAAAATAGCCGTCGATTTAATACCAATCTTCAAGTCATCATCTCGGTCAACCATCGCATATTGCGTGTCGTAAGCAATCGTCCACAACGCGTTAATCACGAAGATAAACCAAACAATGCTTGGCAGCTCATTGGTTTGTGCCGCCCAAGCCATTGGTATCGCCCAGCTAAACGCTAAGCCGAGAAATAACTGTGGAAGATGCGTAAAACGCTTCATGAAAGGGTAAATGAACGCCAGACCCACACCAATAAATGAGAGCTTAATGGTCAGTGGATTCATAGTGAGTACCAGCAAGAATGAAACTACGGCTAGCACTAAAAAGAGCAGAATCGCTTCTTTACTGGAAACCAAACCTGAGGGTAATGGACGCTGCTTGGTACGTTTAACATGACCATCTACTTTACGGTCAGCAAAGTCATTGATCACACAGCCAGCTGAACGCATCAACACCACGCCGAGTACGAAAACAACCAAGACATCAAAATCAGGCATACCTTGTGCAGCGATAATCAGTGACCACAAGGTCGGCCAAAGGAGTAACAGGGTACCAATCGGGCGATTCATTCGCGTTAATTGCCAATACGCCTTCGCTTTGGTGGCAAGCATTTACACACTCTCCTTAGAGTAAATGGGTGATGTTGGTAAAAACAGTTCTGCCACAAGCATCGGTTTATGGTTCATCCATAATCGAGAACGACGCGCGAGTAATCGCTCATCGCCTGCGATAACCCAACCGACTTGCAGCGCATCTCGCTCCACGTTCTCAGCACTGAAAACGGTCAATCCAAGCGGGACATTACCTTGTTGAGAAAGGTCTGAGTGCTGATGATCTTCTAATGTGACTCGGGGAATCAAGGTTCGACCTAACACCCACGGTTCGTCATCACCCTTTAAAATCACTTTACGCAGTAAGCAATCAAACGATGATAAAAGATGTTCCTCGTCTTGTTGTAGCATTGAGCGTTCTACAACTTGATTATGAAGCAACTCAACAGACAGGTGCTGACAGCACTTCCCCAACTTGCGGGAAAGAGAACCTTGCTCCATCAGCCACTCTTTGGTGGTTTCATTAGGAAAATCAAATGTTTCTGTACTTTGCCAATCTACATTCATTAACGAATTAAGATACAGCGATATTGGCTGATTCATACTAGTATTCAATAGGTGACTTTACACGTACAATAAAGCTTCAACTTTCGAACAAAATTAAAGCGTTCTTCGAATTGTAAACGTATTTAGATTTAGACCGCTCATTGTAACAAGACTAATGCGTTTCGAATATCGCGAATAAACTAAAGAAAAGTCACAAATATGCACAAACGTTATGTAGCCCAAATATTTCTTGCGATTACCTTACTCTTTTCAGCATCAAGTTTCGCTGAAGAGGAGTCGGCAGCTAAACTCGCCTACTTCACGCTAGAGCCAGACCTGACCACCAATTTTTACACTAAAGGTAAAAAACTGGGCTACATTCAGGTTCGCCTCGACATCATGGTGGCAAATAGTAACGACTTGGCCGCTATTGAGCATCACCAACCACTGATTCGTGATGCGGTGATTGAATTGCTTGGCAAACAAAACGAAGAAACCATTAAGTCTCTATCTGGCCGTGAAGACTTAAGAAAATCCTTAGTTGAGCACCTCAACAAGATTTTACTTCCAGAGACAGGTAAAACCCTGATTGCTGATTTACTGTTTACCAAATACCTTTATCAGTAATGATGTAAAACGAATCCCAATAAAAAAGCGGCTCATCTGGCCGCTTTTTTGTCTCTATCGTTTGGCTACTCATTAGAAGAGATGAGTTAGCTTCTTGCCGAGCTTGGTGCTTTCATCGCATCGATAAAGCCAATAATCACACCAGCGGCTAGGCCAGCTAAATGCGCCGTATTGGCGATAGCCATAAATGGCTGCATGTACCCAAGCACCAACCACACCAACATAAAGCCGACAATCTGTCTTGGGATACCCAACCCAAGCTGTGGCGCCTTCGCACCAACCACCCATAAGTAACCAACCAAGGCATACACAACACCAGACAAACCACCGAAGTTCGCCCCTTCAACCCAATACTGCCCAGCACCTGAAAGTGCAGAAGATACAGCAAAGATCTGAAGTAGCTTGAGGCTACCTAGTTTCTTCTCAATGTCTCCGCCTAGCTGCCACCACCACAAAATATTAAATGCGATGTGCATAACAGAGAAATGCAGAACGGCATGACTCAGCCAACGCCACAATTGCCATTGCTGTCCATCCACCGCTGGGAAATGCAGGGCATTGAAAATAGCTTGGCCAAAACCGATCTGTTGCAGCGCAAAAATCACCACACACACCAACATCAGGCTTAGTGTCACAGGGCCTGCTTTGGCTTTGATCATGCCCATGAAGCTTGGCGTGTGGTAATGGAAGTTGCTCTTTCTGGTCTCTGCCATGTCCCAAGACGCCGCTTGATAACGTTTATGATTAGGCTCAGCCAGAAAACGATTCAGCTCAGCTTCGGTTTCAACCTGAAATTGGCCATCAAGCAACCAAAGAGCAAAGCGCCCTTCTCCCTCTGGAGACATCTGAATAGGGATCTGGCGCGAGGCCATATAATCAATAAATGCTTGAGCAAGACGTGGATTGTCTAACACCATCAATCTAATCATTGTTACTTCCTATTCATTCTATGAGGGATGGTTAAGGCGGTTCAGGTGATGAAAGTCATTAACCTGCGATCACTGGAAGTTCAGCACGATGCCAAGCTTCGAAACCACCATCAACACTATATACCTCTTCAAAGCCTTGGTTCACTAAATATTGTGCTGCACCTTGGCTACTGATGCCGTGGTAGCACATCACTAAGATAGGTTGTTCAAACTCAACCTCATCCATGAACGACACCATCGTATCGTTAGTCAGGTGGTAGGCTGTTTTTGGGTGGGCAACCGCAAAAGATTGCGGGTCACGTATATCGACAAGTCGAGCTTCGCCTTGTTCAATGAGGGCTTGAGCGCCTTTAACATCGATATGTTTAAACTGGTCCATGACTTTCTCTTTTTATACTGATTTACTTTGCTGCCATTGTAACCTATCCCAAGGCTAACATTCACATCCACTTAATAAGGTTATCCACCAGCGATCACTTTTACACCATTTGTGGATAAATCTGTGAATTGCGTGAATAAAGTGCCTTTTCAAAAATAGATCCACAACATGTAGTAATGATCCTGATCTAACTGTGGGTTAACTGAAACATATCCCCACTCGAAAAACCCCGCCAAAGCCTTACTACACCCTGCTTTTAGACAGCTGACGAATAAACTTCTCACAGAGTTATCCACAAAATCATTTTGCAAATTTCGATCGCAAAAGTTGAGAAATCGATCCAAAACAAAAAGGCCGAGATCTCTCGATCTCGGCCTTTTCAAAATTCAGCTATTTGTTAGCTCTACTAGAAAGTAGAAGCTAATAGAAACTAGATGCTATTAGAAATCACCAACGGCTTGTTTCAATTTCTTCATCGCATTCTTTTCTAACTGGCGAACACGCTCAGCTGAGATACTGTAGGTATCCGCTAAGTCTTGCAGGGTTGCCTTGTTGTCGTCTAACCAACGTGAGCGAACAATGTGTTGGCTACGCTCGTCTAAGCTTGCTAGTGCTAGCCCTAGGCGATTATTGGTGTGTGACTCCCAGTTAGCCGCTTCAACCGTCTCAGCAACGTCTGACGCTTTGTCTTCTAGGTAGTAAACTGGAGCAGTGTAAGCAGAACCGCCATCGTCATCGTCCATAGGCGCTTCAAACGTCGCATCTTGTGCCGCTAAGCGAGATTCCATCTCACGAACTTCTGAAGGCTCAACACCCAGTTCACGAGCAACCGTCTCAACTTCACCGTTATTGAACCAACCCAAACGCTTTTTAGACTTACGAAGGTTAAAAAACAGTTTACGCTGTGCCTTAGTGGTCGCAATTTTAACGATACGCCAGTTACGTAGAACGTATTCATGGATTTCAGCTTTGATCCAGTGAACAGCAAACGAGACGAGACGAACACCAACTTCTGGATTGAAGCGCTTAACAGCCTTCATCAAGCCGATGTTACCTTCTTGGACAAGATCAGCCATTGGCAGCCCGTAGCCAGAGTAGCCTCTTGCAACGTGCACCACGAATCGTAGGTGGGAAAGGATCAAGCCTTTCGCAGCGTCGATCTCACCTTTGTAATGTAATCGCTCTGCAAGTCCACGTTCCTCTTCAGGTGTCAGCATTGGGTAGCTGTTCGCTGAGCGGATATAGCTATCTAAACTATCTTGTGTGACTAAAGCCATTTGATACGCTTGGTTTGCCATTCGGTTCCTCATCAATCTCTGATCTGGAGTAATACATCTATTAAAACCCGACAATCTTGAACCTAAAATGAACAGGTTTCAAGGAGGGGGAAGTAATTATGCATAATCAATTCGTCTATACAAGGCAAAAACTGGTTAAGAAGTGCCTATTTTTCGTCTAAATATGACTCTATTCACCTAAACTGGTTCAATTTCTTTTAGGTGACGCTGTGCAGAAAGCTTCGCAGCCACACTACCAAGCAGGGTTCCGACGATCAAAAGCAGTAAAGATTCATCCCAACTCAGGCCAATTAAACGGAAGTGGCTGTCGTATAACTGAGCCAAGTCATCCACTGCGCTGTTCAGCAATACGGTAATCAATGCCGTCATTACCCAAGCGCTAATCGAACCTAAAACGCCAAACCACATCCCAGCATAAAGGTATGGTCGAAGAATGTAGCTGTCGGTCGCACCAATCAGCTTCATGGTTTGAATCTCTTCTTTATGCGCCAACACATTAAATCGTAGTGTATTGCCGATAATCAGAAATACCGCGCCCAACATCAATACCGTTAAGGTAATCACGATGACAGCCGCTAATGCTTTGATCGCATCTAATCGCGCTAACCAATCTTCGTCTAGGCGAACATCTGTGACTAATTCTTGTTGTTTAACTGTGCCTGCCAGCTCTTTAATTAAGGTATCGCTGTGTACGCTTGGCGTAATCACCAGTACACCTGGCAGTGAATAATCGTCGAGAATGGTTAGGGCGTCTTCAAAACCAGAATACTGGCTGAGGTCTGCAAGCCCTTGCTGCGGAGAAATGTACTCCACCAGCTCAACTTGATCCCAACTTTCGATTTCATCCTTAAGCACCATTACTCGTGGCTCAGGAATACCATCCTCTACATAAGCACTTATTTGTGACGGGCTAGTGACATCTTGCGCTACTTCACCGACATTTTTACCCAATAGGTACAAACAAGCAGGCATCGCCAACGCCATAGAGATCACCGCAAGGGTCAGCAAGTTGCCTAACGGACGCTGCCACATTTGCGAGAACGATGACTTGGCTTGTTTCCAGTGAACAACAAAAAAGCCGTCGCTTGAAGCGCGGTTTGCTGCTCGATTAGATTGAGGTTTCTTGATGCGCTTATTCGCGGCCATAGTCTTCAACCTCACTCAAAAATCCTTGGTTTAATTCAAGATGGCGGTACTGAGGGCGAGTGTTCACTAACCCGATATCGTGCGTCGCTAGGATGATCGTCACACCTGCGCGGTTGAATTCTTCAAATAATCGCAACACACGGTTAGATAATTCAGGGTCTAGGTTACCGGTAGGCTCATCGGCTAAAAGCAGAGTTGGACGGTTAACCACAGCGCGAGCAATACCCACGCGTTGTTGTTCACCACCCGAAAGTTGGCTTGGCAAGCAACGGGCTTTATCTAATAAACCGGTTTTATCCAACGCAGCACTGACTCGGCGTTTTATTTCGTTTTCAGAAATAGATTCAATACGCATAGGCAGAGCGACGTTATCGAAAATCGAACGGTCCATCAGCAGGCGGTGGTCTTGAAAAACAATCCCAATATTACGGCGTAAGAAAGGAATATCTTTGGCTGGGATACGAGTGATATCGTGATCGTTGAACCAGACACGTCCATCGGTTGGACGCTCTATCGCGCAGATCAACTTCAGCAAGGTACTTTTACCAGCCCCAGAGTGCCCACCCAAAAAAGCCATCTCTCCACGTTTCAGGTGAAAGTCCACTTTTTGGAGCGCTTGTCTTCCACCTCGGTAGGCTTTACTCACTTGCTGAAATTTGATCACCGAAAATTCCTCTTACGATCACTAATATCAAATTTAAAAACGGTAGCAGATTAAGGATAAACCACTTTGCTACTCGCGTTACTCTTCGCGGCTAAATAGTGCTTCAATGAAGTCTTTAGATTCAAATGGACGCAGGTCATCAATACCTTCACCCACACCAATGTAGCGGATTGGAATCTGGAACTGGTCAGCAATTGAGAAAATTACGCCACCTTTCGCCGTACCATCTAGCTTAGTCAGTGTAATACCCGTAACTGGAGCCACTTCACTGAACAGCTTCGCTTGGCTGATAGCATTCTGACCTGTACCTGCATCGAGCGTTAGCATGATTTCGTGTGGTGCAGAGTCATCAATCTTCTTCATTACACGAACGATCTTGCGTAGCTCTTCCATCAGGTTGCTCTTGTTCTGCAAACGACCGGCTGTATCAGCAATCACAACATCAACACCACGCGCTTTCGCTGCTTCAATCGCATCGTAGATAACAGACGCACTGTCCGCACCAGTGTGTTGAGCGATAACTGGCACATCGTTACGCTGACCCCAAACCTGAAGCTGTTCAACGGCTGCAGCACGGAAGGTATCACCCGCTGCTAGCATCACTTTCTTGCCTTCATTTTGGAATTGTTTCGCCAGCTTACCGATCGTAGTTGTCTTACCTACACCGTTCACACCCACCATTAAGATAACGTAAGGTGTTTTAGTGGTATCAACAACCAGTGGCTGTTCCACTTGGCTTAAGATGTCTGCCATCTCTTCTTTGAGCAGACCATAAAGCGCTTCACCATCTTTTAGGTCATTGCGAGATGCTTTTTCTGTCAGGTTTTCAATGATCTTAACCGTAGTATTCATACCCACGTCAGCGATCAGAAGTTGCTCTTCTAGCTCTTCAAACAGGTCTTCATCGATTTGCTTGCCTTTGAACAGACCAAAGAAACCCGCACCGATGTTTGCTTTAGTGCGACTTAGGCTGCGCTTGAGGCGAGCAAAGAAGCTTTCTGTTGGCTTTTCTTGAACTTCTTCAACCTTGGCTTGCGGAGCAGCCACTTCTTCCTGTTCTGCTTCTGCTTCTGCTTCTGCTTCTGCTTCTGCTTCTGCTTCTGCTGCGACAGGTTGCTGCTCTTGTTGAGCTTCTTCAAGCGCTTGCTCAGGTTCAGTTGGCTTAGATTGTTCAGCTTCAGGCGCGACCTGTTCAGCCTCAACTTGTGATTCAACTTCAGTTTGATCTTCAACGCTTTCTACGTTCGCTTCATTCTGAGTTTTAGGGCTTTGTTCTTCTTCACCAAAACCAAGCCACGATAATAATCCGCGCTTCTTTTTTTTCGTCATCAGAGGAGTTTCCTAGATCTACTAATTAGCTGTATTGACTTAATACACGTCGACTCTTTGCTATTGTTATACAATACAAGCTTGTACAAACGAATAGTAAAGAAAAATGACAAAGCAGTGATAAGTTTGCTTTTAGCTTGATACACTTTGTCATTGCAAATTTATTTAATACACGAACCCACTTAAATTGGGCTCGGTATAGTATCACTTTATTAGCGGTCAAAAAATCTATGGTAAGACGTCGCCAGCAAAACACATCACAAAAAAAGCCATCCGGAGGCTTTGTTCGAATTATTAGTGGCTCATGGAGAGGTAGAAAGCTGCCTGTTCATGATTTAGAAGGATTACGCCCAACCATTGACCGAGTAAAAGAAACACTCTTTAACTGGGTGGCTCAAGATATCCCACATTCAACTTGCTTGGATGTATTTGCCGGCTCTGGCGGTCTAGGTTTTGAAGCAGCTTCTCGCCAAGCAAAAATGGTGACACTGCTCGAAATGAATCAAAAGGCGGCTAAACAGCTTTCTGATAACGCGAAAGAGCTCAAGGCAGACAACATCAATGTCGTGAATACTGATGCTATCTCTTTCCTTAAGAAACCAGGCACTCCTTACGATATGGTTTTCCTTGATCCACCATTTCGTCAAGGCTTACTGGCAGAAACAGTACAACTGCTTGAGAGTAATGGTTGGCTTGCAGACAATGCCATCATTTACGTCGAGACAGAGAAAGAACTGAAACTCGAAGCTATGCCAGAGAACTGGGAATTGCATCGCGACAAGACCACCGGACAGTCAAGCTACCGACTGTTCAATCGAATCACTGAAGAATAGGAGTTATTGAATGAAGTTCTTGCTTCCACTAGCAAAAGCAGCCATCGCCTTTGTTTGGTTTATCTTAATCGTAAATATTTTCTACCCGTTCCCGGGTAATGCTGCGATTGCGCTTTATATCATGACAGCATTCTTGTTCTTCATGCACGGCCTGCAGATGCTGATTTTCATCGGTGCATTCGGCGATAAGATCGAGATGTCACGTTGGGAGAAGTGGTCAATATTGATTTTCGGTGTCTTCGCCTTACTCGATATCCGACGCAAACACATGATGTAATCGAGCTTAAGCCCAGATATAAAACGCTTAGCTACAGAAAACATCATGACAGAAACAGTAGAGACAAAAACGCCGCTCATTTGAGCGGCGTTTTTTTATTCAGCAATGATATTGATGTTAGCCCATGTAGCCTTTCACACCATCGAGGAACATTTGCGTCGACAGCATAACCAACAACAAGCCCATCAAGCGTTCGATGGCTTTAAGACCTCTCTCTCCCAGCACTCGCAGGAAGAAGCCATTAAACATCAGAATAAAGAAGGTAGCACCCCAAGCCAGCATCACTGCGCCTGAAAGCTCTAACATATTGTCAGGGTGCTGTGTCGACAACAGAATCAATGCCGCAATCACTGAAGGGCCAGCAATCATTGGGATCGCCATCGGCACAATAAACGGTTCTTCACCCGCCGCGAGGCCAGTAATACTACCCGCACTTGGGAAAATCATCTTAATCGCGATAATAAACAGAATAATACCGCCAGAGATACTCAAGGTTTCAGGCTGCACGTGCAGGAAGTTCATGATGCTTTGACCAGCAAACAAGAACAACAGCAGGATAATCAGCGCAAACATCAGTTCACGAACAAGAACAATACGGCGACGCTTCGGATCAATATGCTTAAGGATAGAGAGCACGATTGGTAGATTGCCAAGCGGGTCCATAATAAGAAACAGCATGGTTGCTGCAGATAAAATTTCCATAAGTTTGTCTCGAAAAGCGTAAGTGCGCGGAGTATAGCAGCCTCAACATTGATTTTCGAACGCAGTAATAAAAGGATTAACTTATGTAATTAGAAGGGAATTTTGCGAGAGAAAAGAGAAAAGAGAAAAGAGAAAAGAGAAAAGAGAAAAGAGAAAAGAGAAAAGAGAATTTAAAGAGTGAAGCCGAAACGTCGCATCCACTCTTCTTATCTATAAAAGCCAAGTCACTGGGAATCAGTGGTTACACACACGTTCGCGATTAGTGCAAAGCTTGTCATCAATAACCACGACCTTTTCCATCTTCAGGAAAAACTTCAGCAATCCATCTAAATCCAGACCGTTCAGCTTACACGTATGAAAACGCGCTTCTGCGCCATAAGTTTGAGCGAGTTCTTGCGTCAACTCTTCACGAGTCAGTGGCTTTTCACTCAGTAGGTTTAAAACGTTGTGTGCATGAATTTCGGTAGTCATAACTCTATCTCATGTTTAATGAAGTAGACGTAGAGTACCTTCTTTCATCTGAGCTGCCTTGATGTAGCTCAGAGTTAAGCGAGCTCTACCCTAAATTGTAAGGGAAGCAACAATGAGAGCGTGCGCCAGAAAGTAGCTGCCCGTCACCCAAAAGTAGGCACCCTTAATTGGGCTACGATAAAAATTTAGCGCGTACGCCAATGCTGAAAGCAGCAACACGACACAACCCGCAAAACCCACCGCATGCGACAGTTGAGGATCAAGCAACCAGAGCTCACCAGAAGCCCATGCAAGCTGAATAAGCACGATACCCATGATAACCACAGGAAAGACGAGTTTGTCTAAACGAGGCAGAAGCAAGAAGAAAGCAACGACACAAGCCGCCAACAGCAGCGCGAACAACCACCAGACCATTTCTCCTGATAGCTGTAACCAAAATGCTTTGCTGTAACAGAGCTGAGCTAACAAGAAGCAAACAAAATGCAGAGGACGTTTTTGAGTAACAGTATGCAGGACATCTGCGATCGCAGAGACCGCCAACCCAGCAACGACCCAATAGGTAAAATCAGCAACGACAGATTGAGTTAAAGCAATGGTCGCTAATAATACATAGGTAAAAACCTTATACGATAAGGCCTGACCGATATGTCCATGTTTCGTTCCTGCTATTGCTCCGATACCAGACAAGGAAACCGCCAACCAACTCCACATACCATTTGTCCTATTGCTTTAAATCGTCGCCAGTCTAGGCACACGAGTGTTGATGTAAAGCCTCAGCCCCTCAAAATTGGATCTTGATTACGCTTCCACTAAAAAGAGTCTCTTTAGATTGAAGTCGTAACAATTACCACCATGACAATGGCCATTCGTTTAAAACTAGAACGAATCATCATAAAACCCATTCAAACTGGCATTAGAGTCGCCATACTTGAATTTTTGCCAATTCTAACCTATCGACCCCACCAAAACCGGCCTAATTCCGTCAAATACCACACTTAAAAAATTAAAATAACCACATTTAAAATAAATAATAACAATAAGTTAAATAAACAAACTCAAGATTAACAGGAAAATAAAAACGCTAACCAAGCCTAGACTTGTAAAGTAGCCAGTTTTCTTTTTTAACGCCCAGTTTTGTCAGGTTATTTCAAGCCTCCGGTAAAAATCGCCACAAAAACCAAGCCGAAAACTTAAAAAACCAACCAAAACCAACCTAGCCACCACCAACCTCTATTAATACAGTTTAACAACCTTTAACAATATAAATTACACAAAACAACCATTACAAAACAACAAGTTAAATCAAATTAGAACAAACATAAATCACAACGAACAAATTAAGAACACACCATAAAACACAGTTAAACACTGCCAAACAAGCCAAAAACTCATAGTTTTCTACTACTTTTAAAGCTTTCGAAAGTAATTCTTGATCTAAGGCCATAAGTAGTGCTATTCTTTAAAACATAGCGAGAGACAACCAAATTTAGGAGTAGTGTTATGATTTCATCTTCGCAAAGACAAGGACTTGTAATGATCGCGGTAGTTGTAGGTCTAATGACGCTACCGATGATGTACTAAGCAAGTTACAGATAAAAAAAGGGACGCCATGAGCGTCCCTTTTTTTGTTCAATTTTTTCACTTCGAAAACAGATGCAGTGTTAGCACATCCCAGTTCGCATAATAGAAACCTGCGGCAGCTAAAGTCATTGCCATCATCAGTAAGATCGCAACTCGCCAGATAAAACGACCACTACGTGGAGTCAGCTCCTTCTCACAGTCGTTACACATCATGATGAACTTATGTTGGTCTTCCAACTTAGCCTCATGTTCATTGACTACCTTATTACGACACGTTGCGATATAGCGCAGCTTGCTCACCATATCGTGCGGTAGCCTTTCTTCACAGCTTGTTACAAGCTCATGCAATCCTTCGCCTTCGGCATGATATTGAAGCCTCAATAATTTCTCTATATTGCGAGTTCTTGTCACCACTTTTTCAATATCGGTCATCTTAGCCCTCCCACTCCACACTATAATTCTAGTCGAGCATTTCCCTATTCTTATACAAAATAACTGTTATTTACGAGAGAAAGAGACAATAAATAACAATGCTTTATCCCAAACTGACCATTAAATGTGATGTCTGCCGAAAAATAATCAGCTTGGCTTACAACAGTTCACGAATAACGGCTTTAAACACATATCCCTATTGCCTGAAAGAATAGAATAACCATCACGACTACATGGAGGTTATATGCCTAATTCACTCTTTTTTGCCATCTTTGCTCTCGCTGCTCTAGCGGCTTGGGTATTTATTGGTTTCTATCGAAAACACTCGCAAGGTGAAAATGCGCCAGAGAAGAAAGTGAATGTCACGGTGTTAGACAAACAATCGATCGACCTTCCTGACGCAGAACCGGGCCAAGAAGATCAAGAGTACTGGATTTACGTTCAACGTGGTGTGGTTGGTCCGAAGCGAGAATTCCAAGTCGGCATCCACTATTTCCACGCCCTTAACCCTGGCGACAAAGGAACCTTAACCTACCAAGGCGATAAGTTCTTACACTTTGCGTTGAAGCGCTAAACGTCAGCCGCTTCAACTGTCGTCCCTAAGCAATCCATCAGAAAGCCTTAGCAATCACCGCTAAGGCAATAACCAACGCGTTTTCTCTGACTTAGACACCAACCAGCTCATCCATAATGCGCCAGCTCCGCTGATCACAATCCATAATGGAATAACCCATGCCGGATGTCCTTGGTACCAACCAAACTCTTTCATCGGCCACAAGAAAATCGGGTGCAGCAGGTAAATACCTAAGCTGTGCTTACTGATAAAGCCAACCACTTGGTTACTCTTCTCAGACAGGCCTTCACCATAGTAACGGCATACCATGAACACCATGCTCGCGGCTAATACGGTATTCAACGTTTTGTAAGATAGCCAGCGCCCTACCGTGTACTCTTCTGCTACCAAGCTTGCATCAACCACCATGTAAACCGTGGTTAGTAACGCTAGCCCACCCAGTAACACACTCACGCCAACGGTCATCTTGTTAAGTGGCACAATCTTATACAGCAAGTAACCCAATGGTAAGTAACCGGTGTACAACCACAATTCGTGACTCCAAGGGCCATCGATTTTCAGTAAGAACAGCAATGTTGTGAACAACCATACCGCCGTAAAGGCATAGACCGATCTATCACCGTACTTTCTAACCATGATCTGCAAGAACGGAATCACAAAATAGAGTGGGATGAAGTAATAGAAGAAACCAAGGTGGTAATAGGTGTAATGATGGTAGCTATTAAGCAACACGTCCCAACTGACGTCGGCATCAAAGCCCATTGCCGACCAGCCCGACAGATAGGTATAGAAAAGCGACCAGACAATGAAAGGTATCAGTACCTTGCCCAAACGACGCTTGAGGTAGTATTTGGCGTCAAACGGGCGCTGATCACTGAGCATCAGTGCGCCAGTAATCAAAATGAACACAGGTACTGCCCAGCGGCTGAAACCGTTTACCGTAATGGCAGTAAGCCATTCACCGAAAGGAATAGTGCCCAACTCATTGCGATAAGGCGCCAAAACATGAATCGCGATAACCGCTACGGCCGCGACACATCGTGCTAAATCAAAAAAGAGAATTCGCTGCTTCATGTAAATGCCTGATTAATATTCAATCATTCTACTATAGCAATAAAAAAGCTGACCGGAATAAATACCAAGTCAGCTTAGTGTTAAAGGAGATACTTATCGCGAATTTAGCTTATTCGACTCTAGGTTATCCGACTTAAGCTTATGCGATTTTCACTCTTACAAATGAGGCTCATTCGGCTGAAGCTTATGCCGCTGAGATTTTTGGTACTTTAGGTAAACGCAGAGAGATCACCGTCGTTATCGCCAAGAATGCGAAGGAAACCCACAGACACGCAGACAAACCTGCCATTTGGAATACCAAGCCCGACAATATCGTGCCAATCAAACGGCCCATCGCGTTTGCCATGTAGTAGAAACCGACATCAAGAGAAACGCCATCGCCTTTCGCATAACTCACAATCAAATATGAGTGAAGTGATGAGTTCACCGCAAAAATGGCACCAAATACCATCAAACCACCCACGATAACGAGCTCTGGTTGCCAGCCAATCTGTACTGCATAAGCGATAGCAGCGGTCACGATAGCCAACGCACCAGCCCATAACAGCGCGGCATGGCCATCTGGCACCTTACCTTGAGCTTTACCAGTAATCTTCGGCGCAATGCCCTGTACAAAGCCATAAGCGATAGTCCAAGCAGCTAAGAAACCGCCAACCCATGAGTGATCCCAACCAAACACACTGCCTAGGTAAATCGGCAAAGCAATCACAAACCACACATCACGAGCGCCAAACAGGAACATACGTGCTGCGGATAGGATGTTGATGGATTCAGACTTAGAGAAGATCTGTTTGAACTTAGGCTTGGTTTTCGCTTTGCCCATGTCCGCTTCTAAGCTCAACACACTGCCAACGAAGACCAATGCCAACACGGCTGCCATCGCGAGCACGGCGTATTGGAAGCCAATCGTTGAAAGCAGTAAACCACCAATAAAGAAGCCTGCCCCTTTAAGCGCATTCTTAGATCCGGTCAGAATCGCAATCCACTTATAAAGCGCGCCTTGTTGTTCATCAGGAACCAGAGTCTTAATTGAGCTCTTGGCACTCATCTTATTGAGGTCTTTAGCGATACCAGACAAGGCTTGCGCCGCCATGACCCAAGGAATGGTCAGCATTGCCGTTGGCACCGCGAGCATACCCAAGGCGACGACTTGCATGCCTAACCCAATGTTCATGGTCTTATTGAGGCCAAGACGCGCCCCTAACCAGCCACCGATTAGGTTAGTCACCACACCAAAGAATTCATAGAAAAGGAACAGTGAGGCGATTTCTAACGAACTGTAGCCAAGGTCGTAAAAATACAGAACCACCAACATGCGAAGTGCACCATCAGTAATGGTGAAGTTCCAGTAGTTAAAAGTCACCAACATGTATTGGCGAACGCTCTTACTTAGATTTGAAAACATAACGCTATCTCTGCAATCTAAACAAAAAGAGCTTTTGGATCATGATAAGTTCAACACTCCAGATACCAAAAGCTCCCTGTCTAACACTGATGACTATTAGCTATTCGCTACGCCATTAATGTATTCAACCTGGATAGGTTTAGTGAAGGCACCTGGACGCAGTGCCTGCACCTCTTGAACTACCTTGCTCAAATCCCAGCCTTTTTCTAACAGTAGGTGAGCTGCGAACAAACCAGTGCGACCAGAGCCGCCCATACAATGCATTGCAACCTTGCCGCCGTTATCGACGATGTTATGTAGCTCAGGGCTAGCTGCTTGCCACTTCGCAGCAAAACCAGCACCCGGTGCACAGTCGTCTTCAATTTCGATCTGGAACCATTGCATACCTAACGCACGTGTTTTTTCACCAAGTGCCGCCACGTCTTTGCTTGCAAGCTCATGGTCATCAAGTGCTGTCACGATAGCTTCAACGCCTTGCTCTTTTAGCTGAGCCAGTGATGCATCAAGCGTTGCTTCTTTTGTGCCTGGGCACGGAGTAAGCACTAGCGCACCTTGCTCTAGGTCTAGTTGCCATGTTGGATGTATCATTATATCTTCTCCAGATTCTTATTAAGCAAGGCCAACGGTACGAACAAGCTCAGCGGTACGTGTTGCGTAACCCATCTCATTGTCGTACCAAGCGTAGATCTTAACCATGCGCTTACCGACCAACATCGTTGATAGTGCATCCACGATTGTTGAGCGTTGGTCGCCTTTGTAATCGATAGAAACCAGTGGACGCTCTTCAAAGCCAAGAATGCCTTTTAGTTCATTCTGAGACGCTTCTTTCAGCATCGCGTTAACTTCTTCTGCCGTGGTGTCTTGCTTCACTTCGAAGATGATGTCTGTCAGAGAAGCGTTCGCTAGCGGTACACGAACTGCGTGGCCGTTGATACGGTTTTCTAGCTCAGGGAAGATCTCAACAATCGCTTTGGCGCTACCCGTCGTTGTTGGGATAAGACTCATGCCACATGCACGTGCGCGGCGTAAGTCTTTGTGCGGCGCATCAAGAATAGTTTGCGTGTTAGTTAAATCGTGAATAGTGGTGAAGGCTGCGTTCTCGATACCAAGCTTCTCGTTGATCACCTTAACCACTGGCGCGATACAGTTCGTTGTACAAGACGCTGCCGTTACGATTTTGTGTACCGTAGGGTCGAAGATATTGTCATTCACACCAACAACGATGTTTGCGATGCCTTCTTCTTTCACTGGCGCCGATACCACAACACGTTTCACGCCCTGCTCTAGGTATTTGTTTAGGAAAGAGGTCTTACGGTGAACACCTGTCGCTTCGATAACCACATCACAACCAGACCAGTCGATCGCATCGATGTCGCGCTCTTGTGTGGTCTTGATGCGCTGGCCATTAATGATCATCTCATCGCCTTCTGCAGTTACTTCGTGGTGAAAGCGACCTTGAACTGAATCAAATTCTAGAAGGTGGGCCAGTGTTGTTGTGTCGCCAGCAACATCGTTAATTTGAACAAATTCTAGCTCATCCCAATCGAATGCTGCGCGAAGTGCTAGACGGCCGATACGACCAAAACCATTAATACCTACTTTGACTGTCATTTTCTGTTCTCTCAGTTAATTGCCTTCATATTTGAAGCCGCAGCGTTGTTGACTACGTTCACTTACCGGAGCGCCGGCCGCCCTAATTACATAGAGCCACTATGCTCATAGGGATAAGTTCACTTGTCGCCTAGCTGCAACTCCAACTATTTCGGCATTAAGTTTTAATGTATTTAAACGCAACATACTGGGCGTGAGTTCATCGACTCTAAGCGCTCAATATCTTGCTGGTATTCAGTTTTCAAACAGTTCGATGCAATAAGGTCGTCAATTAACTTTAGCATCCAACCTGGTAAATCTTGTGACAGGCGGTAAAACACCCACTGCCCCTGGCGAACATCAGTCAAAATACCGTTTGAACGCAGCTGCGCAAGATGGCGTGAAACCTTTGGCTGACTTTCTTGCAATGCCTGAGTCAACTCACCAACCGATAAGCACTCATTGCGAACTATCAACATTAAGCAACGCACTCGCGTTTCATCGGACAGTAATTTAAAAAATTGGTGAGGAAGCATAAAAATATACTCATATATGGATATGCACATATCTTAGATATAAAAAAACGCACGTCAAGGCGTGCGTTTCAATTGTCATAAAAGTTTAATGAAGAAATATCAGAGCTGGTTGGTCACGGTATGGCTCCAACGGCGAGCTTCAGTAAGCTCCGTTTTGACCTGATCCACGCTTAATCCTAAATCGGCGCAGTGCTCATCAATCTGTTGCCAATCAGCATGCTCAAAGCTCTCTTCAAGCGCAAGCAAGGTACCATATGGCCCTTCTCTACGAAGCAAAGCCACCTTGATACTTTTACACAAAGGCAGTTGCTCTACTAAATTCTCTAACGATAGATCGAGCAATGCATCCAGCAACGAGAACAGACCAATCATAAAGGCTTGCTCGGAATGTCCTTCAAATGCCTGATAACGAGACATACGCTGACAAAACTGTGCGCGCTGCAAAGACAAACCGTACAACTCTTTCGGTTTTTTATCCGAGACGTAAGACGCCACCGCCAGCGAGACAAACATTTTCAGTTTTTCTTGCCCTAGATACACCAAGGCCTGACGGAATGAAGAGATGGTCACCTCTAGACGAGGCGACATGGTGTTCACAAAGCGCAGTAGCTTATAAGACAAGGCGACATCTTTCGCGACGATACTCTCGACACGCTGAAAGTCGACATCGGGCTTACACACTTCTTGGAACAGCTCCATGGCAATCACTTGCTCAGGGCTGATGTACTTGGTCTTGATGATTTCCGGCTTACTAAAGAAATAGCCTTGGAAGAACTTAAAGCCCGCCTCTTTGGCTTGCTGGAATTCTTGTTCGGTTTCGACTCGTTCAGCAAGAAAGCTAAACTTTTTCCCTTGATGTGCTTTGACCAAATCACACGCCTCATCCAAGCCCATCTGCATGATATCGAGCTTAACAATATGCGTGTATTTGAGGAAACGTTCCCATTCTGGCGTCGAAGTAAAGTCATCTAGGGCAATCATGTACCCCGCTTGATAAAGCTCTTTAACGGCTTCTAATAATTCGTCGGTCGGTTGGCAGGTTTCAAGGATCTCAACCACCACCTTGTCTTTCGGCAAGCTCAAAGGCAACCGACGAATCAAGCTTTGGTAAGGGAAGTTAATAAAGCAGCGTGAAGATGGGATCGATGGGTTAAGCCCAACCGACAAGAAGTTCTCAACGATCAGACGATACGTTGCTCGATTAGACTCTATATGCGCTGGATAGGCATTCCTTTCTCCGTCACGAAACAGCAGCTCATAACCAAGCGTGTTCTTCTTACGGTTTAAGATAGGTTGTCGAGCAACGTAGGTAGCGGTCATTTCTTGATAACTCTAATTGGTTTAACTTTAACTCTCTTGCTTTGATTAGGCTTTGGCAGCAGCCAGCAATGCGCCGCAGCCCATGAACATACCACCAAAGATTTTATTTATCTTACCCATTATGCGATCTGAACGAATAAAACGTCCCATTTGTGAAGCTAATGAGGTGTAGCCCAACATAACAACGCTATCAATGAATACCGTTGTAACACCTAACACTAATAATTGCGGTGCTTGCGGCTGTGTCGGATCGATAAATTGAGGGAAAAGAGCCACCAAAAACACAATAGATTTTGGGTTGGTAAGGTTAATCAGCACCGCATTTCTAAGCAGCTTGCCACTCGATAGCGTCGAGTTTTCTTGTGAAGCCACTAAGCTAGAGTTGTCACGCCACTTTTGAATACCCAACCAAAGAAGGTAAACCACGCCCACCCATTTGATGATAGTGAACGCCAACGCGGATTGAGCGACTAATGCACCAATGCCCGCGCCCACCAGCATGATGTGGAATGCAAGACCGAGTTGTAAGCCCGCGATCGACGCAAGTGACTTCTTGGTGCCATAACTTAGCCCATTGCTGATTGAGTTAACGGTACCTGAGCCCGGAGCCAAACTAAACAATATCGCCGTGACGACATAAGCAAGCCAAACATGAGTATCCATTTGCATTTCCTTACTAGTTCTTTAATCTAACAACATTAGTAGCAATAAAGCTCTCACACGCATCAGTTCAGGTAATTTCCCATGGAAAACCACAGTGGCGCCCCGATTTCGTACACGCAAGAACCTCAATTCGAGCAAGCGATTAAACACCCGATCCCCACCCTTTGGCAACAACGAAAAGATGGGTATGTAACAACATCCGGTAAAAAGAAACTGTACTGGTGTAGCCTGACTTCAGAGACTCATACCAAGGCGATTGTTATTTCAAATGGCCGCATTGAGTGCTGCCAAAAATACCAAGAACTCTTTTATGATTTCTATCAACAAGGCTATGACGTTTATTCATTTGACCACCAAGGTCAAGGCCAGTCTGAACGTATGGTAACAGACTCTGACATTGGTCACATTCATGAGTTTGATGATTATGCATCTGACATGTCTGACGTCATTGCCAGTTTCGATCTCAGTAAGTATTCCAATCGCTATCTGCTCGCACACTCAATGGGCAGCACCATAGCCACTCGCTACCTACAAACCCATCCAGACCATCCATTTGATAAGGTGACTCTGTGCGCCCCGATGTTTGGTATCAATACCGAGTGGTACCTGAAACCTATCGCAATGATCGTTGGACAAGTGCTTACCGCGTTTTATGCCAAGCCGACTTACGCGCCAGGGCAGCAAGCGTATTATTCGAAGCCATTTGAAAACAACTTACTAAGCCACAGCAAGGTTCGTTATCAGTGGTTCCGCCGCTTATATGACGAGTCTCCATCTTTGCAGGTGGGTGGACCGAGCACGCGTTGGGTGTGGCAAGGGTTAATGGCCGCCAAGCAAGCAATTCAACAAACTCGTCAAATCAAGATCCCTCTGCTATTGATTCAAGCTGGGGATGAAAAGATTGTCAGTAACAGTGCTCAAGTAAAGTTCATCTCTAAGCTGAAGAAAACCAACTCTGATTGTCAGTTTAAGTTGGTTGAGGGTTCTAGGCATGAGGTGTTGTTTGAGCAAGATGAATATCGCAATCAAACACTGGATGCGATCAATCAGTTTTTCGCCTAAAGCCAATACGCTAAGCAACCTACCAAGAAAATAAGCGCTAAAGAGGAAGAGAAGTAAGTGAGCTTTGCCCTCTTTTCTTGCATGAATTTGGCATACAATTTCTACCTAGAGATATTGTAGTTAAAACGATTCTAGCGCTGGCTAGCGTCAATATTGGTTAAGCATTTTGCAATGAGGGTTAAATGAGTATTCCTGCACTAAAAGATTCCGTGAAAATTGTTGCTTCTGATTTAGATGGTACGCTTTTGGCTCCCAACCATCAGCTAAGCGACTTTACCAAGCTAACGCTTAAGAAATTACACGACCAAGGTTATACCTTCATCTTCGCTACGGGTCGTCACCACGTCGATGTGGCGGGTATTCGTCAGATAGCAGGCATTCCGGCGTATATGATCACTTCAAACGGTGCACGCGTGCATGACCAGAATGATCAACTGATGTATAGCCAGAACGTACCTCAGGAACTCGTTCAGCCGGTTATTGATATTGTGCGCCAAGATCCAAACCTCTTTATTCACATGTACCAGAATGAAGATTGGCTACTAGACCGTGAAGATGAAATGTTGGCTAAATTCCACAGTGAGTCTGGCTTTAGCTACAAGCGCTTTGAAGCTGAAAACGCACCAAGCGAAGGCATCGCGAAAGTCTTCTTCACACATCCAGAACAAGACCACGAATATCTCGTCACGTTTGAACAAAAGCTAAGAGATGCTTTTGGCGACAAACTGAACATCGCCTTCTCTACACCTTGGTGTCTGGAAGTGATGGCCGCTGAAGTCTCTAAAGGCCACGCTCTAGACGCTGTTGCAAAATCACTAAACCTGACACTGGATAACTGTGTTGCCTTTGGTGATGGCATGAACGACGCTGAAATGCTGGCTATGGCAGGTAAAGGTCTAGTCATGGGCACATCACATGAGAAAGTGATGAAAGCTCTGCCAGACAATGAAGTGATTGGCAGTAACGCGGACGATGCCGTTGCTCACTACCTAGAAAAGCATCTGCTCTAATCTCGCTCGTTGAAGAGATCTGAATAAATAAAAAGGCAGCCAACTGGCTGCCTTTTTTGAACCTTACGTAAAAAGCTCTCTCTAACGCTATCGAGAACCTAACACTTCTTTGCTTAAGATTGCCTGCCACTCTTGTTCGGTAACCGGCATGATCGATAAGCGATTACCGCGCTTCACCAATGGCATCTCTGATAATTCAGGCATGGCTTTAAGCGTAGCCAAAGGAATCAAGCGCTCAGTCACTCGCACAAACTCGACATCCACCATAATCCAGCGTGGGTTATCGGGTGAAGACTTAGGATCGTAGTAATCACTCTCTGGGTCGAACTGAAACTGGTCTGGGTAAGCTTCTCTGGTTACTTTAGCGATCCCCGCGACGCCAACTTTCTTGCATGATGAATGGTATATCATCACCAAATCTCCAAGCTTGACGTCATCACGCATCATGTTTCGAGCCTGATAGTTGCGTACACCCTCCCAACAAGAGGTTTTTTGTACTCTCAGGGTCTGAATAGAGAAGGTGTCGGGTTCTGTTTTAAATAACCAATATGCCATAATAAATCCAATTAACGGTTGCTCCGAGGAAGATATAACATGAAGGTAATGAAAAACCCAGTGACATGGCTAGTCGCGTTCGCTCTACAAGGCTGTGTTACGGCACCTGATACGCCGCAACAACCTGAACTGCCCCCAGCAACCTTGGATGAGCCACTGAGCATTCAACCGCAAACCTTCATCATGCGTGGTCAGGTGGTGGTTGGTCACGAAAGTCGAACCTTCACGCCTTGCGGCAGCCAACAACAATACTGGTTAGACTTATCTCCAGAGTTAGCACTAGAAGCACAAGGGCTCTCAACGAGACCATACCAAGCCTTATATGGCGAGCTGATTGGTCACCTGACCGTGCCGAGCCAAACGGGTTACAACGCAGACTTCACAGCCCGTTTCGTGGTTGACCAAGTGAACATCCTAACCGCAGAGAACCCAGAGCGCTGCGACCAACCCCTGCGCTCAACACGAGTATTTGGTAATGAACCATTCTGGTCAGCAACCTTCGATAAAGACCAGCTCAAATACACTAAGATGGGCGAACAGCCACAGATCCTCGATATTGAATCAAGCCGCACCACACCAAGCAGTCGTGATTACCAATTAGAAGGCAAAGCAGCGCAAGGCAAACTCAACCTTACAAAAGAGAGTTGCAGCGACGGCATGAGCGACTCTATCTATGGATGGCATGCCAAGCTTAACCTCAATGACAGTAACTATAATGGCTGTGCAACGGTCTCAAACCAAGATCCAACGCTGGACTGGAGCGGACTCTACTTTGCTAGCTCAACGCAAAACTCA
Source organism: Vibrio sp. 1CM23M (assembly GCF_023161755.1). Lineage (NCBI taxonomy): Bacteria > Pseudomonadati > Pseudomonadota > Gammaproteobacteria > Vibrionales > Vibrionaceae > Vibrio > Vibrio sp. 1CM23M. The sequence goes on along the minus strand of NZ_JALNTR010000015.1, from coordinate 19,890 downwards.
GGGTTCTCTATCAACCTTGAACTCAACGATGACCACAGTGCTATCACGACTTACTCATACAGCAATGGAGACCCTTCTATTGTTGAGCAGGGCTTCTGGCAGCAACTGAACCAAAATCAGGTACAAGTGGTTATGACTCGCCACCAGCAACAGTATTTAATCTCCGAGCGCATCTTCACACTCGATAATGGCAAGCTAATCGCTGAAAAAGAGAAAGTGGGCAACGTGGTGTATCCGATTGCCAATGGCGGTCTGGTGTTATTCGAAGCTAAAAGTGCACAAGCACAAGTAAACACCACCGCTAACGTTGATCTAACCGCAAAGCAGGTCAACTCCAGCGATCAACTTGATCCAAAAGTCGACCAAGCGATCCGCGAGTACTTTAAGATCAACAACAGCTCACCTGACGATACCAAGTACCGCTGGTTAACCTACGACCTCAACGGCGACGGCAAAGAAGAGCTGCTCGCCCAGCTCGATTGGTGTGGTTCTGGTGGCTGTACACTGCTGATTTTCGAAAACCATCAAGATAACTGGCGCTTCAATAGCCGAGTGACACTGGTTAAGGGCGACATACGCTTAGGTAAATCGCAAAACCACGGCTGGCAGGATCTGATCTTCAATGTCAGTGGCGGCGGTGCTACACCTGCAAAACACACCCTGTCATACTCAGGTGTCAGCTACCCGCTCAACCCAAGTGTCGCTCCAGTTGCAGATGATGCTGATATCAGCGACGTAGTTTTGTTTGCTGATGGTATCTCACCCGCACAAAGTGGAGTGAAGCTGTAAAGATGAGTAACCAACAAGCTTGCCCTGGTTGTGGCTTCACTCACCAATGTATTTGTCACCTGATACCTAGTGTCGAAAGCCAAATCGATCTTGTACTGCTCACTCATGAGAATGAACTGTCGCGCGATACCAATACCGGAAAGCTGCTTCAGCAATCCCTTGATCAGTGCCAGTCCATTGTGTGGCAAAGGAAAACACCACCAGCGGAGCTAATGGCACTGCTTGACGATGAAACACGACATCCGTTTCTGTTATTCCCGAGTGATAAAAGCATCGAGTGCCAGCAAGCTGTAATGACCCAAGCCCAGAGTCATAAGCCGCTATTCATCATCTTGGATGGCACATGGCAAGAAGCGAAGAAGATGCTTAACAAGAGCTCGTGGTTACAAGCCGTTCCGCAAGTTCACCTCGACATTACCAGCGAATCTTCATACACCTTGCGCCGCAACCAAGACAGTGGCCACTTGTGTACTTGTGAAGTGGGTATTGAGTTACTCAAATCTTTAGGTGAAAGTGAATCTGCCAAGCTCATTGATGACTACTACCAGCATTATCTAAAAGTGTTCCACGCCGACAAGTGTGGCCACGCCCTCAAATAGACCAAGCAGGCGCGCGGGAAGGTAAAAACACATTTCAGGACGGGACAGGTACTGAAAACAAAAAGGGTGAGCCATAAGCTCACCCTTTTTACATCGTATTTTCGTTATTGAGCCAACCAGTGTTTCACGTGAAACGCTCGCTCCATCAAAACAAACGCTGAGGCTGACCAAAGTAATACCCTTGCAAGTAATCGACACCCATGTCTTCAGCAATACGACACACCTGCTCGTTATGAACGAACTCTGCCACCGTCTTAGCATTCAGAATCTGGCACAAGCTCACTAGCTGCTGAGCGATCTTGCGTTGCTTTTTATCTTTATCAATATTGCGAATCAAACTGCCATCAAGCTTGATCACCTGTGGCTCTAGCTTCAATATCTCATCAATGTTCGAATAGCCCGAACCAAAGTCATCAACAATAATATTCACACCAAGATCGCGGAAGTGATTACACACCTCAATCAAGCGACCGTAATCCTGAATTTGTTCCGTCTCTAATACCTCCAAGCCAATACGCTGTGGGTGACTGATTTTTTTGATCGCTTGCTCAAGGTGAAGAATGGTTTTCTCATTGCTGAAATCTTGTGGCGCTAAATTAATTGAGAACGAATCGGTTCGCTGACTCATAAAATCAAAGGTGCGCGTTATCATCTGACGACTGAGGCGTGTATAGAGATGGGTTCCTTCAATGATTGGCAAGAACTTACCCGGCGCAATCAACTGACCGTCTTCTTCAATTCGAACTAAACACTCGTAGCTCTCTACCTGATGACTGTGTGCTGAGACTATGGGCTGAGAGCACGCCACAATATTCTGATTAAACACAGCACGGCTCACGCACGACAGCCAACCAAGTTGCTCTTGGCGATGCTTCTCTAATTGAGTGAGTGCCTTGGCACTCACTAGGTGTTTGTTTAGGCTGACAGCGCTGCGCCGCGCATCAATCGCCTTCAACAATAAGTCATCAATAGAGGTAGTCGGGAAATCTCGACGGCTGGCAATACCCGCACAGATAGACACCGACAAGTAATCAATATCGGGTAGACCGGTAGGCTCAAAATTCACATGCTCGGTTTGATCAGCAAATTCCGAGAATCGCTGATGAATATGTTCTTGGCTCGCCCAACTATCAAACACCACCGCCCACTCACCAATACCGATACTGTAGAGCTGACAGCCCTCATCAAAGAACTGCCACAGCGCCTTTTGAAAGTACTCACTCAAATCATGCAGAAGCTTGTCACCCACTCGATAGCCGTACTTCTCATTGATCTGACCAAAGGTCGTGACCTTCAAAGCTAGCAAGTGGCTATCACTGCTCATTTTCGACAGCTTCTCACGCAACACACTTCGATTGGGTAAGCCAGTACGGTGATCAATTCGGTAGCTTGCCGTCAATGCGGTGGCTTGCTGCTGAATCTTACTCGCCATGCTGTTATTCATGTCATCAACATCAAGCAGTGCATTTCGGATCAATGAAAACAGAGGGGATATGTTGGTCGCGGGTTGTGTCTCTAATGGCAATACCGCCTCACTTACCTCGCCTTCTCTAAGCGCGAGGTAAGTGAGGCTATGGTGCAAGATTCGCTGTTGGCTATTCTCTTGATAAAGTTCTCCCATGCAGTAAACGCCATAGCTGTCGGCCAATTTTTGGAAAACCTCAACCTCTTGGTTACCATCGATAAAGTCGATACGAGAGGTGCAGTTGTAAATGAAGAACTGTTCTGGTCTATGAGAGGCGATCTGCTGCACGCCCAGTCGTATCTGCTCTAAGGTCAATGATGGATGGTCATAACAAAACCTGACCTCATCACCCACTTGGAACTGGCCGCTGAATTCTATCTCTCCACTTTCCGTTACCTTGAGCGGTAAATGAATGTTTTGCTCTTTCGGGTCACCGACCATCAAGGGAAAGTTATGCAGTTGCTCAAAAGGTACTTCGAGGCCATCAGCGAGGTAACGATTATAGAGTTCTCGAACAGGCATCCCATCCAACTCCAGCAACCGGTTATCTTGAGCACCTGTCACTCGGAAAGTCCGGCCAATCGGATTCCATTCAGTGTAATAACCCTTAGCAATAGAGAGCTCGACACTGTGCAGCGCCAACATCACATAGGCATTTTCATAGCAAATGCCGTCTAACATCACCCAACGTCCATTATCTGTGATGGTCGATGCTCCGCCGCAGATCGGTAATGAATATCTCGACTGCTCAAACGCTGAAAATAGATCTCGGTTATTTATCTGCAAGCGGTCTGCGAAACAAATGATGCTTTGAGTATTATCATTGCACTCAAGTTGTTGCCACATAGCGTGGCTATCGACCAATGGTTGTTCGCTATATTCGACCACACCACAAGAGTAAGACGTCGCGTCAAAGCGGGTAACAATCAGATAAAGACCTTGGTGCAGGATGACACCTTGGCTGATGTAGTGGTTAGCACTGCAACCAATCAGTTTGGCATTGGGAAAAGTCGATTGAATCACTTGGCAGGCAGCCAAAACAGAACCTTTCTCGAAAGACGAAAACACCTGAATCAGTAGGCTTTCATGTTGATGAAAATCTATCTTTTCCAATTCACGTTGGGTTTGCTCAATGTCTTGTATCAGGAGAGAAGTCGACTGCATATTCACATTAATCGTTACGTTAATGATTTGTTATTGTGCTTATTATAGATAAGGCTTGCACGGAATACTTACGATCGTGTTATGAATAATGTGACCTTAGTTAGACATCACTCATTCCGCCAAAAAGCAATCATTAATGGCGGCGCAGTACTTTTATAGCCAGTAGTTACACAATGTGGGAAGCTTTAACTTCTAAAACAGTCGCTTAGGCTCACCGAAGTAGTAACCCTGCAGATAATCAACACCCATTTGCTCTGCTATCTCACAAACTTGTTGGTTATGGACAAATTCAGCGACCGTTTTGGCATTGAACACTTGGCACAAACGAACCAACTGAGAAGCGATGTTTCTTTGTTTTTGGTCTTTGTCGATATTACGAATCAAGCTACCGTCGAGCTTAATGATCTGCGGCTCTAGCTTGATGATTTCATCGATGTTTGAATAACCAGAGCCAAAATCATCAACAATGATTCTTGCCCCGAGTGCGCGGAAGTGATCACACACCTCAATCATACGGCCATAATCTTTAATCTGTTCTGACTCTAAAACTTCTAAACCAAGTCGAGTAGGATCGTTCATACCACTGATCGCTGCCTCAAGAACCTCGAGCGTCTTGTCGCTCAACAAATCTTGTGGGGATAGATTGATAGAAAACGAACTCTGCTTATCCGCCATATAGCCAATAGTGCTCTTAATCATGTGTCGACTAAGGCGCGTATAAAGGTGGGTGTCAGCAATGATCGGTAAGAACTTTCCTGGTGGCACAATGGTACCGTCCGACTCCATGATTCTGACCAAACACTCTTGGCCAATCATTTCGTGCGTACCCGATTCCACAATCGGCTGTGAATAGGTGATGATGTTCTGATCTAAAATCGCACGGCTCACACAGCTCAACCAACCGAGTTGCTCTTTGCGGTCCTCTTCGCTCACCTGAATGTCTTTGGCATTGGTGATGTGGGTATTATTACGTACTCCATAGCGTCGAGCTTCGATCGCTTTCAATAAGATCTCGTCACCACTGTCGGTTAAGAAGTCACAACGACTAGCAAAGCCGCCACACAGAGAAACTGACAAGTAATCAATATCAGCCAAACCATACGGCTCAAAATTTATGTGTTCGATGTCATCGGCGAACTCAACGAAACCTTCTTTTATTTTCGTACTACCAACACTCGCATTGAAGATAATCGCCCACTCTCCAACACCAATACTGAACAGCTCTACCTTCACGCGAGGCTCTTTCACGACACGAAGCTGCAATCGCTCGATAAAGTGATTAGACAGGTCAAGCAGTAGCTGATCACCCACTTGATAGCCGTATTTTTCGTTAACTTGATGGAAATTCGTGAGCTTTAACGTGAGTAAGTGTTCACTAAACAGAATCGTATTGAGGCGTTCTTTCAATACGATACGGTTCGGCAAACCAGTACGCGAGTCAATGCGATAACTTTCGGTTAAGCGACGCGCTTGTTGATGGAGTTTTTTCTCCATCTGAGTATTCATACTGTCGAGATCAGCGACTGCATTTCTGACAAGGTTAAGCAACGGCGACACGGTTGAGCCGCACTGAAAGTCTTCACAATGAAACTCTTTAATCTCATCAGACTCGCGCATAGCGATATAAGTCAGGCTGTGGTGCAGTATCTCTTGGCGGTCTTCATTACGGTATAGCTCCCCCATGCAGTAGGCACCACATGTATTCACTATCCCTTCAAATGGCTTGAGCTCAAGTTTGCTGTCGATAAATTCAAGTCGAGATACGCAGTTATAAATGATCACCGATTCAGGCTGATGCATGGCTAGCATCTCGGCCCCGTGGCGTACCTTTTCTGCAGTGAGAGATGGGTGATTATAACAAAACTGCGCCTCTTCACCGACATGCCAAGGGCTATCAAACTCGATACTGCCATCATCATTAATACGCAGAGGCGTCGAGATACCCTTCTTTCTACCAAGTTCTCGATAAAGCGGAAAGCTCATCAGCTGGCTAAAAGGAAGGTCTTTGCCATCCGCAAGGTAATGTTTGAATACTTCGATAGCTGGCTTGTCGTTCAACGCGTATAAGCGATTCCCGATTGCATGTGTAACTCGTAGCTTCATCCCTATCGGGTTCCACTCAGAGTACGCGTCCGACCAAACCTTCAATTCTGGGTTAGTCAGAGCCACTGCAACACAGGCATGCTGGTAGGTTTGCTCGTTATACATAACCCAACGACCAAATTCATTCTCATGGCACAGTCCACCAGCAATCGGCAAGGCGTAAGGCAAATTTTCAAAAGCGCTATAAATAGGATAATCACGCCCTTCAACCTGATCGCACAAGCTGATGACCGTTTTGGTGTCTTCTGTAAGGCGCAGCTGAAAAGCTAAGTCTTGGCTATCTTGATTTGGATTACCGGTAAAAGGCTGAACCGCAGAGGTTAGATGGGTTTCGTTGAACTCACTGATGATGACTAAGGTGCATACACTTTCAAGGCAATTATCACAGATAACATGACGAGCACTCTGACCAATTAGCGTCGCATTGTTTAAACGATTGAGGGCAACACTCGCGATTTGACGGGCCAGATCTGAAGATTGAGCTGAGAAAATTTGAATAAGGTACTGTTTGCTGTCACACCATTCTCGCTGATCAAATTGAGCTCTAAATAACGCCTCAGTATTTGCGAGAAATGTAAATGTTTGCATGCCAACCCTTGTTCAAAATCGAGTGAAGTAACAACCCGCAACCACTGCTATGACTGAAATGAATCGATAAAAAGTAGTCGCCAATTATCCTAGCCTAATCAGGCTTTTATAGGCGACTAATGTAACAATTCACTATCATAAATGCGACACAATAAGCTTACCGAGCCATTAAATTAGTCGCATAAGATCGCTAAGTTGGTCTATTTCAACATCAGGGAGCACGCTCGCCTTCGGGGAGCGGTATAAATTGGAACCAGTGTCATTAAACCAGCACGCTTGGAAGCCATTTTGCTTGGCTCCATAGACATCCGTTTTAAGGTGATCACCAACATGAAGAATATTATCAGCGTCGCAATCTAGGTGTTGCTGAGCTTTTTCAAACATATCTGGGTAGGGTTTTGCTCTGCCATCAGGGCCAGCTTTAAGGATTAATTGAAAATACTGCCCTAAGCCAATTTTGTGTGGGTCGACATTGCCATTGGTAATCGCAACCAGAGGAATACGTTGGCTAAGCTCAGTCATCACTCGATGTGTTTCTTGAGGAACGTCGACTTGATTGCGCAGCCATAAGGCATGCTCAATGCCCTCTCGAGCCGCTTGCTCCGCTTGCTGCAGAGAGTAACCCAATTGCAGCAAACCACTCTTAATCTGAGTTTCACGCCACACGGTGACATCATGTTTCAAAGCTGGGTTTTCAGATGCGACTTGCTGTTTAATGCCCTGCCACTCTTCAAGCGATAAAGAAGCAGACACTGGGTGCTTTTGATAAAGCCACTGTGCCATCTCTTTCTCAACCTTCATGATCACAGGCCAGTTGTCATACAGGGTGTCATCCAAGTCAAAGGTCATGGCTTTGATGGGCTTTAACCCTCGATAAATTCGCATAGTAAACCCTTTAATCTAATCTTTATTCTTCTTACGAGCTCTCGGGTGAGCCTGATCATAAGCTTGTGCTAAGTGTTGGAAATCTAAGTGGGTATACACTTGGGTCGTCGAGATGTTTTCATGGCCAAGCAACTCTTGCACAGCACGAAGGTTTTGGCTCGACTCCAGCACATGCGTTGCGAAGGAGTGACGCAGTTTATGCGGGCTAATATGACTCGCGACGGATTGCTTTTTGCCCCACTCTTCCATGCGCTTTTGCACGCTACGGTGAGAGATACGAGTCCCGAGCTTAGAGACAAACAGCGCGGCTTCACCCGGTGAAGCCAATTCACCACGAACTTTGAGCCATTTATCGACCCACTCTTTTGCTAAACCAGAAAAAGGCGCTTTGCGTTCTTTGTCGCCTTTACCAATTACTCGGATTTCGCCTTGTCGACCCAACACATCTTTAAGATTGATACCGACCAGTTCTGCCAATCGTAATCCAGCACCATACATCACCTCCATCATCGCTCGATCACGAATCGACAATGGATCGTCCTCATTCACATCAAGCAGTTGACCCACTTCATCGACATCGAGGTTTTTAGGCAAAGGACGTTGTTTGCGAGGCGCAGAGACACCTTTGGCTGGATTAGCGGTCATTTCGCCACGCAACACAAGGAAATCAAAGAAGCTGCGCAGTGAAGATAAGCGCGTTGCAATGCTGCTCGCCTTCATCCCCTCACGCATGCCTTTACTGGCCAGTTGTCTGACCCACGCCGCATCGACTTGACCCCAGTCTTTAAGTCCGAGCGTGACTAAATGACCGGCCATGGTTTCAAGTTGTTGTTTGTAATTACGTTGGGTGTGTAGGCTGAGTCCCTTCTCGCTTCTGAGATATTCATAGAAGCGAGAAAGTGGCTTTTGAAGGCTGTTAGGAAGAGGTATTTTGGGCTCTAGGCTCATTATTTATCTGCCAAGGTAAGGTGTCCGCCAAATGAGCGACAACAAGTGCTAAATGGCGTAAAAAGAGCGTATCCATATGGGGTTGGAAATGTCCGCCATCTTCACTAGAAAAGGCGAGCAAACCCAATGGAGACTGCTTAGCAAGCGGTAGTACTACATAAGAGCCTAGCTCTGGAACTGGATAATCACCAAACAAATCGTGTCTGTCGGCTTTTCTCAAGCGTCCAAGATAGGCATCTTTGCCATTGAAATGGTTAAGCGAAAACTTAGAGTAACCCTCAGCACTCAACTGATAAAAGCCAGATTGCGAAAGAATTCGAACATGAGCCTTAAGCCCAAGATCTAACGCTTTTTGTTCAACGGCTTTTATCACCTGCATGAAGTCACTGCATTTCAGCACTTGCGCTTGCAGATCCATAAACTCATAGAAGGTTTTATCGTTATTTGCTGCCAACGACATCAAGCCAGTGATCTCTTCTTCAAGCTCTTCGATTCGATGACGCTGGCGTTTAAGCTGAACCTCAACCAGAGAAACAGCGCCCTGCTCAACGTTATTGATAGCAAGGCGATCAACCAAATCTTTTCGGTCTTGGAAAAAATCTGGGTTATCACGTAAGTATTCCGCGACCACTTCTGCGGTGAGTGCGTCGGCTTCAACGTAAGACAAAACCTATCCTTTATTTTTATGAATCTATTTGTTTTGGGTCGCTATTAGCAAGAAAGTTGACCATCAAACACATGCGTTGCAGGGCCTGTCATAAACAGAGGTTTACCCGGTCCTTGCCAGCTAATGTGTAAGTCACCGCCAGGTAGACGAACTTTCACATTCTCAGCCAGTAAACCTTGAGTGATACCCACTGCAACAGCACCACACGCACCGCTACCACAAGCCTGAGTTTCACCCGCTCCACGTTCGTAAACACGCAAGCGAACTTCTTCACGGTTAACGACCTGCATAAAGCCAGCATTAACACGCTCAGGGAAACGTTCGTGTGATTCAAGTAGCGGGCCTAAGGTGTCCACATCAGCCGTGTCGACGTCATCAACCACAGTCACCACATGTGGGTTACCCATGCTTACCGCACCACAGAACAAGGTGTGTACATCCGTTCTTAGGATATACGTCTTCTCTGGCTGCTTGGCCTTGAATGGAATCTTGCCGGGTTCGAACTCAGGAATGCCCATGTTCACCGTGATCAGGTCATTCTCTTCAATCTTGAGAACCATTTTACCTTTCTTGGTACTCACGTTGATGCTGTACTTATTCGTTAAGCCTTTCATGCGAACGAATCGTGCAAAACAACGCGCGCCATTGCCACACTGCTCCACTTCACTGCCATCCGCATTGAATATGCGGTAATGGAAATCAGTTTCTGGATCATAGGGAGCCTCAACCACAAGTAGCTGATCAAAGCCCACGCCAGTGTGACGATCCGCCAAACGACGGATCAAATCTGGAGAAAAGAAAATATTTTGAGTAATGCAGTCCACGACCATGAAATCATTGCCCAAACCATGCATTTTAGAAAAGTGGAAGTGCATAACGCTTAAAATTACTCCGGAAGAATGTTTTCAAGTTCCCACAGACTCGTAAGCTCTTCACGCTGACGAACCAAGTGAGTTTTATCGCCATCCACCATCACTTCAGCCGCACGCGAACGAGTGTTGTAGTTAGATGACATCGCGAAGCCATAAGCACCCGCTGAACGAACTGCTAGCAGATCACCTTCTTCAAGAACAAGGTCACGATCTTTACCTAGGAAATCGCCTGTCTCACAGATTGGGCCAACCAAATCGTAAGTCACGGCTTCACCCTGACGAGGGCTCACAGGAACAATATCCTGCCAAGCTTGGTAAAGTGCTGGGCGCATTAGGTCGTTCATTGCTGCATCGATGATGGCAAAATTCTTGTGCTCTGTTGGCTTGAGGAACTCGACTTTCGTTAATAATACACCAGCGTTAGCAGCAATCGCTCTTCCAGGCTCGAAAATCAGCTCTAGATCAGAATGATTGTCTAGGCGAGCCAATAAGGCTTTCGCGTAGTCAGAAGGCTGTGGTGGTAATTCATCACGATAAACCACACCCAAGCCGCCACCGACATCAAGGTGTTTGATGTTGATACCGTTAGCACGTAGCTGGTCGATCAGCGCAAGCAGGCGATCGGTTGCATCGATGAAAGGTTCGATATCCGTTAGCTGAGAACCAATGTGGCAATCGATACCATGGATAGACAGGTTATCGAGTGTTTTTGCAAACTCATAGACAGCAGGAGCACGGTCGAAAGCAATACCAAACTTGTTATCACGCAGACCAGTAGAGATATAAGGGTGAGTGTTGGCATCAACGTCTGGGTTGATACGCAGTGAAATCGGCGCTTTAACACCAAGCTCACCAGCCACTTTATTCAGTCGCTCTAGTTCTGGCTCAGACTCTACGTTGAAACACTTAATGTTCAACTCAAGCGCACGCTTCATTTCAGCGGCTGTTTTGCCGACACCAGAGAATACAACTTTCGCCGGATCGCCACCTGCAGCAACCACACGCTCTAGCTCACCGCCAGAAACGATGTCAAAGCCTGAGCCCAAACGAGCCAAAGTGTTCAATACGCCGAGGTTCGAGTTAGCTTTAACGGCATAACACACCAAGTGTGGATGCTCACCAACCGATGAATCAAACGCATTCCAGTGGCGTTCTAATGTTGCACGAGAATATACATACAGCGGTGTACCATATTGCTCTGCTAGTTGTGAAAGTGCGACGTCCTCAGCCCAAAGCTGGCCATCTTCCTGATAGTTGAAGTAATCCAAAGTTCTTATCCCTTATAAATAACGATTTCTGCGTGTTTCACTTATTGTGATTGTTCAGTCTGCTGAACTTCATCAGGATCGTATAACGGACCCGTTTGACCACAACCAGAAAGTCCAATAACGGACACCATAAACAGAGCGGTAATTAATTTTTTCATTTTGCATATCGTGATTATTAACTCAATGCCCCCTATAATCGCACCACACTCAGGAAAAGCAATAGGATAGAAAGGATGAACGAGACTGAATTTCATCAGCTGGTCGATATACAGATGCAAAACATCGAAGAAGCTATCGATGAATCAGAGGCAGATATTGATTACGAAGTGACTGGTAACGTGATGACGCTGGAGTTTGAGAACCGCAGCCAAATCATCATTAACCGCCAAGAACCAATGAAAGAAATCTGGTTGGCGTCTAAATCTGGTGGCTTCCACTTCAAATTAATCGACAACAAGTGGACATGTTCTAAGACGGGCATGGAGCTGTTTGAGATGGTGAAAGAAGAATGTGTTAAGCACGCAGGTGAAGAGATCGATTGGGTCTAATCATTTGTAAGCAAAACTAAAAAGGAGTGAATCAATCACTCCTTTTTTAATATCAATCAGTCTTAGTAAGACTAGATGTTGACTATCTTTGAGCTCCGAGAAGCTAAAGTTGCATCGTTACGATAAGGCACAACGTAGGAATTGCCTTCTTCAGGATGAACGATTTGGTAGTACTGAGGTAGATTAAAGTTAATCAACTTAGACGACATCTTCGACTCATCTTTTACCGACGTGTAGAAAGAATTCACGCTCGCGATCATCTCATCTTTTTCGCCGCTGTATTGATGATACACCTCAACCTGATTCGACTCGTCCAATACATAAATATTGAAACCTTTGTCGGTATCTTCAAAGAAGAACTGAATTAAGCCCTCACTCGCAAAACCATCCACTACTTCTGGCAGTTGATACTCTTGCTCTTTGTCGAGCATCAGTAAAGGCGAACCCTTCAGCTTGTTAGTTGAGATACTACGATAGAAGTCGACCGAGTTTTCTAGCATCTGTACCGACACACCACGGCGCTCGAAGAACAGACCAAACATCTTATTAGCTAGGCGGATAGCCTTAAAGCGACGACGTTTCTCTGGTTCAATCGGTTTTAATCGCAAATCGATACACTCAGCAAGCAGTTGATACACCATATTACGCATCACACCGCGCAGGTTTTTGCTGTAACAGAATACATCGACTGACTCTGGCGGCAACGCATCTTGGTGCATTTTGCCAAGTACCGTCTTAAGTGCGTCAAGCATTGCCGTATCACCTTGGAAATGAAGCGTACGTACTTCATGCCAAGAGTTACGATAAACCAAATCGACACTGCCGACTAAGCTCTTACCTTCTTCACCAAAACTGAAGATATCGGCATTCTTGAGATCGACTTTTAATGCACGACCGCTCAACTCAGAAGTTGGATCGTTTTCAAAGTTGATGAACATCGCTAGCTGGCTTATCTCACACGGGCTCGCCAGTGCTTGCATACTCGGGCGACGCTTACGCAAAGAAAACGTATTACGCAGATCGCTCACCATTTGATAGAACTTATCGATATCAATATGAGCGTCACGAACCACAGAGTGCAAACGTGTCGACTCGGTAATCAAGCCATTAAAAAACGACCATGCTACTAACTTACTCAAGTACTCATGATGTTCAAGAGAAGGCTGACCAAGAATGCGGTGTGCTACCAGTGGCTGCTTATACAAGTACCAACCGGCTTTGTTGGACTGACCCTGACGAACTTCGATGAAGCTCAAATCTGGCTCATGCAGGTCCGGAGAAATTTGCGGGTTCAGTAGCGTCACTTTGCCCGGCAAGACCTCAAACGCAGCGTAAAGCTTACGTGCCAAGATACTGATATCTTGTGGACTGATTGCAGAAGTGATGTCGTTACGACGCGCAAATTGAATCAGATTACGATAGCTCAGCATCAAGGCATCAAGCAGTGCATGGTGCACCACTTTAACCTGCTCAACCTTCCAGTTACGGCGGTTATCAAGCTCAGCAATGGTTTCATGTCCCCAATTCCAAGACCTAGTCATCTCAGTTAAGGCTTCACGACGCCACGCAACAGAGCCAATGCCCGCATCTCGTGACAATTTCTCGTGGGTCTTAAGGTAGAAACAGCGTCTCACCAAGTCCAATCGAGTGTGGTCGTTAATACGTTCTAGGTAGCGCGTTACCTTCTCAAGCATCAGATAGTAGCTATCCATGCCATACAGATCCGGTTCATCCGCGAAGAAGCGACGCTTGGTATCAATACTCAACAATTGGGTGTTTGGGTATTCCCATGAATAGGCTTCTAACAGGATCGCCTTCAAAACCGATTTATACGGTGAGTCGATACTCTTATAGAGCTGCCACAGGTTTGAACCAAAGTACTCTTCAGCGGGAATACGATTCAGCTTGCCGAAATCGATCCACTGCGAGCAATCAAGATAACCATCCTGACACAAGCCTTGAACATACTCGTCGTAACACTCTTCCATTTCTGGCGGAATGATTTGCCACAACAAACGCTGACCAGCTAAACGAACCGCAGAGCGATAGAACTCATCAAGCAGTAATAAATGCTGTGAAGAACCACAGTTATCGCCTGTCATCTCTTCTGAATGGTTCGAACGGAAACGCTCTTCATCCATCAAGAAGAAGTTCGCTTCAACCCCTAAGGTTTCAGCCCAATCAGTAATCAAGAGACACTTGTTGGTTAGGCTATCGCGAGATGCGCCATCCATATCCGGGGAAACACACACCCAGATATCAAGATCACTTGAAGTGCTTTGACCAATAGAAGAAGTACTGCCCATGGTGTACAAGCCAAGGATTGCAGGTTCATCAGCTTCGGTGAGTTTGCCACCCAGCGTTAATTCGGTATCAGAGACAAATTGCTTTTGGAATTCATTAAGCGTGAAGCTACGAATTCCAAAAGGAACTTGTTGGTCATAATAACCAGGCATCATCGGGTGATTGAAGTGAAGCAGTGCGGGAATAAGGTTGAATACTCGCTGGCCTTGCACATTCATCAACGCCAACGCACGATCAATGCGCTGCTGATTTAGATTGTCTAATCGTTGAATCAAAGTTTGAGTGTAAGCCTGCAAGGTAAGTCCTTGGTTTGAGGTTAAGTGCAGTTCTGTTTAGTTACTGAACGAAAGGAGCAACAAAACGTGATCAATTTAACACTTTTACCCTTAATGGTAAAGCAAAGGAACCCGTCATACTGGTCAATTCCTTGATGACAGAAAGTTAAACTCACGGCGCCGTAGTGTCCTCTTTATTGACTATTTCTAATAATAGCCCATGTTTCAAATGAGATACCAATCACACTATTTTGGTGAACTCATGAAAATCTCTCAGCTATCAAAGTATGGAATGATCAAACAGTAAGAATTCTCGCCTCATAATGGTAGGATTAGGCTATTACAGAACCTATATCGGAAACACCATGACAAATTCAGCACCAATCCGTATCGCGACCAGAAAAAGCCCTCTTGCCCTTTGGCAGGCATACTTTGTAAGGGATGCACTACAAGCTGCTCACCCTGGTTTAGAGGTTGAGTTGGTAACTATGGTGACCAAAGGTGACATCATCCTCGACACTCCGCTTGCTAAAGTGGGTGGTAAAGGACTGTTCGTTAAAGAACTTGAAGTAGCAATGCTAGAAGGTCGTGCTGACCTAGCCGTTCACTCAATGAAAGATGTACCTGTCGACTTTCCTGAAGGTCTAGGTCTGGTAACGATTTGTGAGCGTGAAGATCCGCGTGACGCCTTCGTATCAAACACTTACAACAACATCGACGAACTCCCACAAGGTGCTGTCGTGGGTACATGCAGCCTGCGTCGCCAATGCCAACTGTTAGAATACCGCCCTGACCTCATCATCAAAGAGCTACGCGGCAACGTTGGTACTCGTCTAGGTAAACTCGATGATGGTCAATACGATGCGATCGTACTGGCTGCTGCAGGCCTTAAACGTTTAGAGCTAGAAGAACGTATTCGTAGCTTCATCGAACCAGAACAGTCTCTACCGGCTGTCGGCCAAGGTGCCGTTGGTATTGAATGTCGTCTAGATGATGAACGTCTAATCAAGCTTCTTGAGCCGCTGAATCACAAAGACACGGCTGATCGCGTACTTTGCGAGCGTGCAATGAACCTTACTCTAGAAGGTGGTTGCCAGGTGCCTATCGGTAGCTATTCACTATTAGATGGCGACAACATCTGGCTACGTGCATTAGTTGGTGAACCGGATGGTTCTAAGATGGTTCGTGGTGAGATCTCAGGCCCTCGTAAAGATGCAGAAGCACTTGGCGTGACTCTGGCAAATCAATTGCTGGATGATGGTGCAAGAGAAATCTTAACCAAGCTCTACGCTGACCAAGAATAATCATGACAGTGTTGGTGACTCGTCCCGGTTTTGAGGGACAATCGCTTTGCCAACAACTAGCGGATGAAGGTATTCAAGCAATCCATCATCCGCTGATTCGTATCGTGGATAATCCAAACTCTGCGGATTTAAGCACCCAGCTTAATAACAGCGATATCATTATTGCAGTCAGTCACCACGCCGTGACGGCTGCCCAAAACATCCTTTCGAAAACCTCATCCATTTGGCCCACTTCGCCGCTTTATCTTGGCGTTGGTCAAAAAACTGCGCACGTTTTAAGCAAAGTCTGTAAACAAAAAGTAAACTACCCTCAAGTTAGTGATAGTGAACATCTTCTTAAACTTACTGAACTTAATGGCGTAGAAAATAAGTCCATTTTGATACTACGTGGTAATGGTGGGCGTGAGCTCATTAGAGATTCTCTACTCAATCAAGGTGCACAAGTCTCTTATTGTGAGACCTACCGTAGAGAATATATTCCTATTTGCGACCACAATACCTATCAAACATGGATAAACAAAAAAACGTCCAAAGTTGTCATCACTAGTCAGGAACAATTGGAGTATCTCTGCTCAATTACCCCTGATGAGTATTTGGCTTGGCTTTCAACAAGACATCTATTTGTCCCAAGCCAGCGCATTGTAGAACGAGCACAACAACTCGGCTTCTCGAACGTGACCAATACTCACAGTGCTACGAACCAAATATTACTGGCTGCTCTCCGGCCCTAGCTAGAAACAGGAAATAAGCATGACAAGCAAAAAAAATAATGAGCATATTGAACCTGAAAAGAAACAAGATATTCAGCCAGTAGTTATTGAAAACGAAAAAGCTGACTCTACAGAGACAAAACAGCCTGAACAGAAGCTTGATGCCTCTGCGTCAAATACCGCTAAAAATGAACAGCTTCAAGCTGAGCATAAAGAGCAAATAGAGAAAGCAGAAAAGCAAGGTAAGCGCGGTGTCAAACTAGGCGCTATTGCGATCGCGATTTCTATTATCTTCAGTGGTGGTATCGCATTTCAAATGCAGCAAAAGGGCGCTGAGCACTCCGCTCAAATCGCCGCTCTTCAAGCACAACTTCAAAATACCCAATCTGCGGTAAATAAAGACCTACAAACCATCAAGCAAGAGACTATCCAAGAAGCGTCACACGCGGTGGAGAAAACTCAAGTCGTACAGTCTCAACAGCAGAAGAGCATTCAAAGCCTGCAGTTAGCAGTAGCTGACGTGAAAGGTCGCCGCCCGAATGACTGGTTACTTGCCGAAGCCGATTACCTTGTGAAACTAGCAGGACGTAAACTGTTCCTAGAGCATGATGCCGTTAGTGCAACCAAGTTAATGGAAAGTGCCGATCAACGTATCGCAGCACTGAATGACCCGAGCTTAGTGTCACTGCGTCAATCAATGACCAATGACATTACCAAGCTTCGTACCATTCCTCTGATCGACCGTGACGGCTTAGTTCTGCGTATCACAAGTCTCCAACAACAAGTCGATACACTGCCGCTTGCCAATGCGATTCTTCCAGAAGCTGCGGCTGTTGAGAAAAAAGCGGTATCGCAAGATATTAATGATTGGCAGAACAACCTGATGACGTCGATGAAAGACTTCTCAGAAAACTTCATCACATTCCGCAGTCGTGATGGCGAAGTTATCCCTCTACTATCACCAGAACAGCACTTCTACCTGCGTGAAAACATCAAAGGTAAATTAGAAACCGCGATTCGCGCCGTCTACAAAGAACAAGGTGAACTCTATAGCGCAGCTCTTAATACCGCGAGCGAATGGTCGAAAGCGTATCTAAACCAAGATAACAACTCAGTGATTGAATTTGAGAAAGCGATTAAACAGCTAAGTGAACAGAACATCTCTGTGAAATACCCTGTAAAGCTTGAGTCTCAAAATGAGTTGTCAGATGTAATACGTGAGCGCCTACGTCGTGAAGTCACCGTTATGACTACGGAGGAAAAATAATGGTTCGTTGGATTTTTCTTTTTCTCGTTCTAGGTGCTGGGTTAATTGTTGGTACTCAGTTCTCTGGTCAACAAGGCTACGTTCTGATCTCAATTGCGAATAAGACCATTGAGATGAGCGTGACAACACTGGTTATCTTCGTCATCGCTCTTCTAGCGGCTCTATTCGGCTTAGAGTACCTATTTAAAAAGCTTATGTACGCAAGCTCGACAACTTGGAACTGGTTCAGTGTTCGTAAGCTGAAACGCTCTCGTCGTTATACCAATGAAGGTATCATCAAGCTGCTTGAAGGTGATTGGAAAGGCGCTGAGAAGAAAGTAACGCGTTGGGCTAACCATCACGACATGCCTCTACTTTGTTATTTAGTCGCTTCTCAAGCGGCACACGAGCAAGGTAATACAAGTGAGCGTGATAAGTACATCGAGCTTGCTAGCCAACAGGGCGACTCTCTACTGGCGGTTGAGCTAACTAAAGCTAAACAGCAAATCAGCGAGTCAAACTACGAAGCTGCATTCGATACACTTTCTACCCTAAAAGGCACATACCCTAATAACACTGCTGTACTTGGCCTGTTAAAAGCCACTTACTTGCAACTCAAGTTATGGCAGCCATTACTAGAGTTAACGCCTAAATTAGTTAAGAACAAGCTTCTAACAGCTGATGAGCAACGTGAATTAGAACAGAAAGCACAATGTGGATTACTTCATGATGTAGCTCAACAGCAAGGTAGCGAAGGTTTAATCAGCCATTGGAACAAGCTTTCAAGAAAGCAGAAACAAAGTTCGCATCTTGTATCCTGCTTTGTGAAGCAACTGATCGCTCGCAAAGCTGACTCAGAAGCGTTCACAGTGATCAAAGAGAACATTGCGAAGAGTGGTTCAAATGAACTCTACATGTTGCTTCCCGAGCTGAACTTAGCCGATCACCACCCAGTAGTGGTCATGCTAGAACGTGCAATCAGTAAAGACAGTGGTAATGCCGAAGCACACAGCGCGCTGGCTCAGTTCTACTTAAGAGAGCAGAAGTGGGCGGAAGCACAAAGCCACTTTGAGAAAGCCCTAGCACTTCGTTCAAATGTTTCAGATTACGGATACCTATCTGACGCACTAGAGAAGCAAAACTTAACGAAAGCAGCTCACGAGGTTTCTCGTAAAGCGCTCGCTCTAGTTCAACCCGCTTAATTCAAAGCGACTCAAACTAAGCCGATGTCTAGCATCGGCTTTTTTGTATCTGCTATTTACCCCTAGATAACTTCTACAATAGCTATAAACCAAACGCCTCGAACCCTACCCACCCAATGCCACCAAACCAACTAATCATGAAATTGCTCTATCGAGCCTCTCAAACAGACGGAGAACGACTTTAATTGTGTCTGTATGTAGTTTTACCATTCTTATAAACAAGCCCATAGAAGAAACTCAGGGGGAATCATAGAGAAAAGTGACACCTTTAAGCCCAGAGTAGTTGAGTCTCACCTTGAGAGAAGGCGTTTAGAGATATTTACCCGCAGACAGATACCCACTTAAAATCACGCCAATTTAGCAATCAAATAGCCATCAATGTTCCAACTATAAAACGTTATAACCGGGGAGTTCACGTAACTGCCTGTAGATTCATCTATTAAGTAGAAGGGATATAGCAAGAGTTACCGACCAACAAAACCTTGTTATTGAAAACGAGGCAGCTTTATCAGCCACTTCAAAGTAGTAGGAAATAGAGCTCTCGAGACGATCTGGAAAAGTTAACCATTGAATCAATAGCCACAAATATAAACTTACGTAATCAAGCGCTGTTAGAGAGAGCAGAGCTTGATAATAAGTGTCGAAATATGAGAGATCGAGATCAACGAACGGACAACGCTTCTACAAAACTCGAAGACGAATACTAAGCTCAGATACTGGAAACGACGAAAGCCTAGTCGTCAGACTAGGCTTTCTAATATGTTCCCGAATAGCGTTAAGTGCAGGGCCTCGATGCCTTTACAGCATCCATATAACCTATAAGCAAAACACTTTTCTTCAAATGTAAAAAAGCCCTGCCATTGCTAGCAGGGCTTCTCTAATAAGTGGCGGAGTGGACGGGACTCGAACCCGCGACCCCCGGCGTGACAGGCCGGTATTCTAACCAACTGAAC
>NZ_JALNTR010000014.1:0-81299 GCF_023161755.1 Vibrio sp. 1CM23M | reverse complement strand
CTTGACCTGCTGATTCGTTTTGGTTTCTTACGAAGCCTTCCCGTTTCAACGAGGTCGCATTATAGAGATTTCGATCACACTGGCAAGCCCTTTTTGAAGTTTTTCTTACTTTTTTGATTGTTCGAGCGTTTTTTGTTCAAAACACTCCATTTTCACTAGTATTCCCCTTAATTAAGGGCTTAAGGTGCGTATATAAAGGAGGATTTATGAGTTCAATACGCAGTTATAAAGGAATATCCCCTCAGATTGGACAAGGTGTCTATATAGATACAAGTTCAGTACTGGTTGGTGATATCAAAATCGGTAACGACTCTAGCGTGTGGCCTTTGGTTGCAGCTCGAGGGGATGTGAACCACATTCATATTGGAGAGAGAACGAATATCCAAGACGGCAGCATTTTGCATGTCACCCATAAGAATGCAGAAAACCCTGACGGTTATCCTCTATTAATAGGTAATGACGTTACTGTCGGACATAAAGTAATGCTGCATGGCTGCACTATTGAAGATCGTGTACTAGTTGGTATGGGAGCTATCGTGTTGGATGGCGTGATTATCCAAAAAGAAGTGATGATTGGTGCTGGTAGCTTGGTACCGCCTAATAAGGTACTTGAAAGCGGTTATCTCTATGTAGGAAGCCCAGTAAAACAAGCTCGCCCATTAAATGATAAAGAGCGAGCCTTTTTACAGAAATCAGCTGACAACTATGTTCAGAATAAAAATGACTATCTAGACTCTGTACTTCCAATCTAAAGCGCTTTGATCTGAATCCGATTAGAGGAGTCATACTCCTCTTCTTCTATTAACTCTTCCGCTAGCTCTTCAATATCGAAACGTAACTCTGAAAAGATAGCTAAAGCTTGATCGCCTTCTTCTATATCTTTACCTGCCAATCGTGATAATTCCTCAATAGACATGGCACATTCAATCAATGCACCCGACTGTTGTACTGGGAAGGTGATTGATTGATTCTCTTCATCCCAATCTTGGATATCAGGAAATAGAATTGATTGATTCATTTTTTATAAATACCTCATTACATCTCTAGGTTTTTACGTAATTCTCTTAAAATCTGTTTTGTTCCCGGACGAAGACCACGCCAAAGCATAAAGCTCTCTGCTGCCTGCCCCACTAGCATACCCAAACCATCATAAGCAGCATGAACACCATTATCTAATGCCCATTGATTGAATACTGTGGTTCCCGATCCATAAACCATGTCATAAACGGCGCTAGTAGAATTGAAAATAGCATCAGACACTTCAGGAAGCTGCCCGCTTAGACCAGACGAAGTCGAGTTAATAATGACATCAAAGCCATCATTTACATCACTTAGCCCCATCCCCTTGATGTGGCCATGCGACGAAAACATCTCAGCCAATAGTTCTGCCTTGGAGCTGGTTCGATTAGCGACCACTAGCTGTTGTGGTTTTTGGTCGAGAAGAGGTTGAATCACTCCTCTCGCAGCACCACCAGCGCCAAGAAGAAGAACTCGTGCTCCTTTTAGCGTGACTTGATGTTGAAGCAGGTCTTGAACTAACCCCTCACCATCGGTGTTATCACCAATGATCTCTCCATCATCTAACTTCTTAAGGGTATTTACGGCACCGGCCAGTTCAGCCCTCTCAGTTAGGCGATTAGCAAACTGATAGGCATCTTCTTTAAAAGGTGCTGTTACGTTACATCCTCGACCACCTTCGCTGAAAAAGGCTTTGGCAGCAGTGATAAATTCACCATGCTCTGGCTGTAATGCTGTATAGGTAAGTTGTTGGCTGGTTTGGCGAGCAAATAATGTGTGAATGAATGGCGATTTGCTTTGCCCAATAGGGTTACCGAAAACGGCATAACGATCTACTTGCTGTGTCATATCCTTACCTAACAGAAATAAAAAAGGGTCATCTATATAGATGACCCTATCACTATCCCTATAAGGAAGGAAGAACTACCAAACTCGAGGCTTTAGGTAGTCGCTATAAAGCAGAGCTTCTGGTGAACCCGCTTGTGGTTCGTAGCGGTATTCCCAGCGAGCCAATGGCGGCATCGACATCAATATAGACTCTGTACGACCACCGCTTTGTAGACCAAATAGGGTGCCACGGTCATACACTAAGTTAAATTCAACATAGCGACCACGACGATAAAGTTGGAAATCACGCTCGCGCTCACCATAAGGCGTCTGTTTGCGTCGTTCTACAATTGGTAAGTATGCGGCTGCAAAACCTTCACCGACCGCCTGCATATAAGCAAAGCTCTTTTCAAAGCCCCACTCATTCAGATCATCAAAGAACAAACCACCCACACCACGTGTTTCATCTCTATGTGGAAGATAGAAGTACTTATCACACCATTCTTTGTGCTCTTGATAAACATCGTCACCAAATGGCGCACAAAGATCTTTGGCTGTTTGATGCCAAGATTGGCAGTCTTCGTCGACAGGATAAAATGGCGTTAAGTCAAAACCACCACCAAACCACCAAATCGGGTCTTCCCCTTCTTTTTCCGCAATGAAGAATCGAACGTTCGCGTGTGAGGTTGGGATATATGGGTTTTTAGGGTGGATAACTAATGAAACCCCCATAGCCTCAAACTTACGTCCGGCCAATTCAGGGCGATGAGCTGTAGCTGAGGCCGGCATAACCTTACCCGCTACGTGAGAGAAGTTAACCCCACCTTGCTCAAATACCGCACCGTTGGTCATCACACGAGTTCGACCACCGCCACCCAGGCGCTCGCCAGGTTCACGCTGCCATGCATCTTCTTCAAACAGTGCTACGCCATCAGCTTGTTCAAGCTGCTGGCAAATCGAATCTTGTAGGCTCAGTAAAAACTGTTTTACTGCTTCTTTATCAATTGCTGACATCTTTCTTCCTCTGCAGGGTTTAACCCTGTCTTAATATTTTCGACGTTTTTGCATCTCTAATTTCGCTTGGCTTCTCACGGCCACCCGTTTGACCTTCTAAAATAGCCACCAAATGTTGGCCAAGTTGCAGCTGAACTTCTTCAGTCGTCATACACGGCGGCTCGCCGGTCAGGTTAGCACTGGTAGAGGTTAACGGCTTACCAAACTCATTACACATTCTTTGAACCAAAGGGTGATCAGTCACTCTTACCGCGATGGAATCAAATTGACCACTTACCCAGTCAGTGACTTTGCTGCTGGTTGGCATGATCCAAGTGACAGGACCTGGCCATGTCAATTTCACTGTTGCCAACTGCGCTTCCGTCAATTGGCTTTCATCAATGTAAGGTAACAGTTGCTCGTAACTTGCAGCAATTAAGATCAATCCTTTCTCGATCGGTCGTTGTTTTAGGTCGAGTAATTTCTTGATGGCTTGTGGATTATCGGGATCACAACCGACCCCAAAAACGCCTTCGGTCGGGTAAGCAATGACTTCACCTTGTTGTAATGCCTGCAAAGTATGTTGAAAGTTATCCACGGGTTGCCTCATTAATTCAGTTATCTAACTCACTAAGTGTACAAATTATCATTCACTGTGACTAAAGCTATTTGTTTATAAAATGTATCAATTAACAACTTAGACTGACGCAAACGTTTTCCTTAAGCAATTTTACCCGTATAATGCGCGCAAAATATCTAATCACTAATTAAATCGTACCTGAAGGAGTTTGAGATGACTGTCGGTATTATCATGGGTTCTAAATCTGATTGGCCAACAATGAAGCTAGCTGCAGAAATGTTGGATCAGTTTGGCGTGGCGTACGAAACAAAAGTGGTTTCTGCTCACCGCACACCTCAGTTGCTTGCAGACTACGCAACCAGTGCGAAAGAGCGCGGTATTAAAGTGATTATTGCTGGTGCTGGCGGTGCAGCGCACCTTCCGGGCATGGCTGCTGCTTTCACAAGCGTACCAGTTCTGGGTGTTCCAGTTCAGTCTAAAGCACTGAAGGGCATGGACTCTCTGCTTTCTATCGTGCAGATGCCAAAAGGTATCGCGGTAGGTACTTTGGCTATCGGTGAAGCTGGCGCTGCCAATGCAGGCATCCTAGCGGCTCAAATCATTGGTACACACAATGAAGAAGTAATGGCAAAAGTAGAAGCGTTCCGCTCTGAACAAACAGAAACGGTTCTGGCTAATCCAAACCCTGCAGAGGACTAATTTCCATGCATGTTCTTGTGTTAGGCGCGGGCCAACTTGCTCGCATGATGTCCCTAGCTGGGGCACCGCTGAATATTGAAATTTCTGCTTTTGATGTTGGCAGCAAAAATATTGTTCACCCATTAACGCAAGCGATTCTAGGTAACGGCTTAGAAAATGCGATTGAGCGTGCGGACGTCATTACTGCAGAGTTCGAACATATTCCTCACGATGTACTTGAGGTATGTGAGTGCAGCGGTAAGTTCTTACCGACAACAGAAGCAATCAAAGCAGGCGGTGACCGTCGCCTTGAAAAAGCCCTGTTAGACGAAGCAAACGTGAAAAATGCCAAATACTACGTGATTAACTCTCGCGAAGACTTTGACGCTGCGATCGCTCACGTTGGCTTACCAATGGTATTGAAGAGCACACTTGGCGGCTACGATGGAAAAGGTCAATGGCGCTTAAAGACATTAGACAATGTTGACGCGACTTGGACAGAAATGGCTGAGTGCATTGCCGCAACAGACAACCAAGCGATTGTGGCTGAAGAGTTTGTTCCGTTTGACCGCGAAGTATCACTGGTTGGTGCTCGTGGTACCAATGGCGAGATTCAAGTGTACCCACTGGCTGAGAATGTTCACACCAACGGCGTGTTGAGCTTATCAACAGCGATTGATGACATTGAACTGCAAGAGCAAGCGAAAACCATGTTCACTGCCATTGCTGAGCGTTTAGATTACGTTGGCGTGCTAGCACTTGAGTTCTTTGATGTTCAAGGTTCACTGCTGGTTAATGAGATTGCACCACGTGTTCATAACTCTGGCCACTGGACGCAACAAGGCGCAGAGACTTGTCAGTTTGAAAACCACCTACGTGCAGTGTGTGGCATGCCACTAGGTAGCACTAAACTGATTCGTCCAACCGCAATGATCAACATTCTTGGCGAAGATACTCTTCCTGAGGCTATTCTTGCTCAAGGTGGTTGTCATGTTCATTGGTATGGCAAAGAGAAGCGTGCAGGTCGCAAGATGGGCCACATTAACGTGAGCGCTGACTACAACGCAGAGCTACAAAGAGCATTGTGCTCATTGGCTGACATTCTTGATAAGCAAGCCTACCCAGCTGTGCATGAGTTTGCTGAGCAGATGAAGTAAGCCGACATTGGCTTATTGATATAAAAAGTTCATTGGATATAGAAACGGCGCTCATTGAGCGCCGTTTTTTTTATTTCTGATCAGTTACTTACCGCGACTAGTATTACTACTGAGATTGAATGTGATGACACTTGCGATCAGCGCATTGCATCTTGGTGCCACTGGCTGTTTTCTTCTCAAGTAACAACGGGAACTGGCACTCTTCACAACGACCTATAACTGGTGGTTGGTTAACTGCGAACTTACACTTGGGGTAGTTATCACACGCATAGAAGGTTTTGCCATAGCGAGATTTACGCTCAACCAAATGGCCTCTGCCGCACTCAGGACAAGCAACAAGTGGCTGCTCTTCAGGTTGTTCTTTTGGTTGATCCAAAGATTCGATGTGATTACACGTTGGGTAGCTGCTACAACCAATGAACATCCCAAAGCGACCTTGCCTTAATACCAATTCGTTTTGGCATTTAGGACACGGAACGCCCAGCTCTTTCACTACGTGACCATCATTTTGATGAAGAGGCTTGATGTAATCACAGCTCGGATACTGCTTACAGCCTAAAAATGGGCCGTGCTTACCATGGCGAAGCTGAAGCTCCCCACCACACTGTGGACATGGTTCATGCTCTAACGCATGTTCATGTGCTGAAAAAAGCTGATTATCAATCTTACTACTCATGACAAGCCTGTATTAATGCAAGATACCTTGCTCTTTGGTGTACAACAGCTCTTCCATTTGCGTGTAAGCACTTTCATTACCCGGCACATTAAATAGCACCATTAAGATAATCCATTTCAGATCATCCAATTCAAATTCGTTGGTCTCAAGCCCCATCACACGATCAATCACCATTTCACGAATCTCTGTCGTGAGTACGTTGATCTGTTCTAGGAACAGTAAGAAACCTCGACACTCCATATTAATACGTGAAATCTCTCGACTGGTATAAACACGCATCGAGGTATTGGAGCACATAGTAATCGCCGCTTGGTTGTCGGTATCTTGCAGTGCAGCAAGATCTTCTAACCAATGGAGGGCCTTATAAATATCACCTTGGTGAAACCCTGCTCGAAGAAGCTCATCTTCCAGCTCATCTTGATCCACCTGCAATTCTGAATCGCTATGGATGTAGGTTTCAAACAAGTACATCAGTATGTCCATCATCATAGCTAGCCTCTCCCCTTTCGAATATAGCCACCGGAAACTGCAACAACATGCCCTGAGAGCTCAAGCTCTAAAAGCTGCATCATGACCTCATGCACAGGTATATGGGTTCTCTGTGCCAAAATATCAACGGGTGTCGCCTCTAACCCTACGTTAGCTAACAGCTGTGGAAATGGCAATTGTTCATTTTCCCCCATACTGGGCGTAGGTTCGAACAAGCTAGGTTGCTGATCGATAGACCAGTCTAACAGACTCTTTATTTCAATCAGAACATCTTGTGCACTCTGTACCAAGCATGCTCCAGCTTTGATTAAACTGTTGCCCCCGCGACTGGTTGGGTTATGAATAGAGCCAGGAAGCGCAAACACCTCTCGACCTTGCTCCATGGCATAGCGAGCTGTAATCAAAGAACCACTCTTCTCAGCCGCTTCAACCACCAAGGTTCCGAGCGATAACCCACTTATTATACGGTTACGGCGAGGGAAATGTTCAGGTCGTGGTTTGGCACTTGGGCGAAACTCTGAAATCAATGCGCCATTTTCACAGATCCTATCGGCTAAATTTCTGTGTCGCGCAGGATAAATGGAATCCAATCCAGAGCCCAGCACCGCGAAAGTTTCCCCTCCTTTATCCAGAGCACCATCATGAGCATAACCATCGATGCCTAAGGCTAAGCCACTGGTGACAATCAAACCGTTTTGCACAAACTCTTTGGCGAAGGACTTTGCTGTCTGCAGCCCTTCAATACTGGCATTACGACTGCCAACCATAGCGATTTGAGGCTCAATCAGCTTTTCAACGTGACCTTTAACGAAAAGCACGCTTGGCGCGGAGGCGGTCTCATTCAGCAGTTTGGGATAATGCGAGCAATTCGGGGTAATGATGTGATGGTTGGGTTGTCTTGCTTGCCACTCTAGGCAAGCCTCCACTTCTCTTGGGGCTTGCTCTCTTAGATAGGCAATTTGCTTGGCAGACAAACCAAGCGCTTGCAGTTGCTGACTGGAGTAACCAACAATATTCGAAGGGGAATCAATGCTCAGCAGTCGAGAAAGGCGCTTGCCACCCAGTTGCGGAACAAAACTTAGAGTTAGCCAAGCGCTCAGTTGTAGCTCATTCACTCGGTGCCCTTAGCTTCTTCCGTCAAAGCAAGGTCCAAAGGCGATACTGCCAGAATGTCATTGCTAACCGGCTTAGAGCTCTGAGTGATCAACGCGAGGCTAAAATACTCGTAAGGGCGGATGACCATTAAGCTGCCCAGCGAAGTACTTGGCAATTGCACCTTATCGCTCGCCGCTGATTCTTTGTAGCTGTATTCACCTTGCTTACCAAACACCACCGCGCCGCTTTCGCTGAGCGTAAACATAGAGCCTTGGCGAAGATTGTCCTGCGAGCCTTTGTTAATAACCACGACCTGATTCTTTGCACTGTATTGGCTGCCATCTAACGAACCCAAGATATTAGCAAACTGACCCGCAGCACTAGGCGCAGGATAAAACGTGGTTGAGAGCTTCACCAGATCAACGCCAAGCTCTGGTAACACGAGGTCGTTAAGCAGCACCTCTTGCAGTTGAGTCTCTATCTGTAAGCTACTGAACTCAGCGTCCACTTCTTTTAAGCGTGCCGTGGCGACCAAACGCAACGAGGTCATACTCGCTTGAGGTTGCTGCCGCTGGTAGGTTTCAACGGCGCGGTAGATACCCCACTTTTGATGTTGTTGGTTACCCGAAATAAACAACCGGTCTTCACCCGATAAGAATCTCTTTCCATCACTCGTCCCTAACACTCGTTGAGCCGATTGAATGTCTTGCTGTTCGACCAAGCGGTCAGATTGTAGATACGGTAGAACCAGCCCCTCATTGACGGTTGGCACCGCTTTCTTCTCCGAGACACGAATCTTAGGGCTCAGCTTGATAACCGGTTTAAGGCTCAATACCGGCTCACCATTAATCCAAACCAAAGACAGTTTATCTCCGGGATATATAAGATGAGGGTTTTCTATCTCAGGGTTTACCTGCCATAACCTTGGCCACAACCACGGGCTATCAAGATACATCGCAGATATATCCCATAAGGTATCGCCCTTTACCACCACATACGCCTCAGGTGCGCCCTGCTTAATGGTTAAAGGTTGAGCGCTATTTCCAGCCGTAGCGGTGAACGAAAGCGAGGCACAAACGAGAGAAAAAATAGAAGAAAAATGACGCATGACCTAGGTTCCTTGGTCTGAATATATGACATCTGATTTGAGAATTACCTTCAGGATGCTGTCATTTGACCTATAAAATGTCTAGAATTGAGCCAACAAGGTTTAAGCTGTTTCGGCACAGTTCAATATTTCGAGTGTATATGTCTGTATTACAAGTATTAACATTACCAGATGATCGTCTACGTACCGTGGCGAAACCGGTAAAAGAAGTTACCCCAGAGATTCAAAAGTTCGTTGATGACATGATTGAAACCATGTACGACGAAGAAGGTATCGGCCTTGCGGCAACGCAAGTAGATTTCCACCAACGCATCGTTGTTATCGATATTTCAGAAACACGTGATGAGCCAATGGTGCTTATCAACCCTGAAATTACTGAGAAGCGCGGCGAAGATGGAATCGAAGAAGGCTGCCTATCTGTACCAGGCGCTCGAGCTCTAGTACCTCGCGCTGCAGAAGTAACGGTTAAAGCATTAAACCGTGACGGCAACGAATTCACATTCGACGCTGATGACCTTCTGGCTATCTGTGTTCAGCACGAACTTGACCACCTAGAAGGCAAGTTGTTTGTTGATTACCTATCGCCACTAAAGCGTAAACGTATCCAAGATAAGCTAGCGAAGATCAAACGTTTCAACGAGAAACAAGGTTAATAACCGCTGCTATTACTAAATTAGAAGGAAGCCTACCTTGAGTCAGTCTTTAAGAGTTGTCTTTGCAGGTACTCCGGATTTCGCCGCCCGTCACTTGGCGGCGTTGTTGTCTTCGGAGCATGAAGTTGTTGCTGTTTACACACAGCCAGATCGCCCAGCAGGCCGCGGTAAAAAACTGACTGCGAGCCCAGTAAAAAACATCGCACTTGAAAATAACATTCCGGTTTACCAACCAGAAAACTTCAAGTCAGATGAAGCTAAGCAAGAGCTAGCTGAATTGAACGCTGACATCATGGTTGTTGTCGCTTACGGCTTATTGCTTCCGCAGGTTGTATTAGATACGCCTCGCTTAGGTTGTATCAACGTACATGGCTCTATCCTACCTCGCTGGCGTGGTGCTGCTCCGATTCAACGCTCTATTTGGGCGGGTGATAAAGAGACAGGCGTGACGATCATGCAGATGGATATCGGCCTAGATACTGGCGACATGCTAAGTATCGCGACGCTGCCTATCGAAGCGACAGATACCAGCGCATCAATGTACGAGAAGTTAGCGGGCCTTGGCCCTGACGCTCTTGTTGAGTGTTTAGCTGACATAGCTTCTGGCAAAGCAGTTGCAGAAAAGCAAGACGATGAGCTTGCGAACTACGCGAAGAAGCTAAGCAAAGAAGAAGCGCGTATCAACTGGAGTGATGAAGCTGCGCATATTGAGCGCTGCGTTCGTGCCTTCAAC
Organism: Vibrio sp. 1CM23M; assembly: GCF_023161755.1. Lineage (NCBI taxonomy): Bacteria > Pseudomonadati > Pseudomonadota > Gammaproteobacteria > Vibrionales > Vibrionaceae > Vibrio > Vibrio sp. 1CM23M. Next base: position 71,292 of record NZ_JALNTR010000014.1, on the reverse strand, counting down.
CCATGGCCAATGAGCCACTTTGAAGCTGCTGAGAACAGCATTAAAGTATGGCAAAGCCGTGTGGCCGAGCAAACTTCTGATAAGCCTGCAGGTACTATTCTGCAAGCAGATAAAACTGGTATCTACGTAGCGACAGGACAAGGCGTACTTGTTCTTGAACAGCTGCAAGTTCCAGGTAAAAAAGCCATGTCAGTTCAGGATATCTTGAACTCACGTGCAAGCTGGTTTGAAGTTGGTACTCAACTTTCTTAATCCGCTTTTAAAGCTGTTAATTACGCAGCTTAGAAAACCTTTACGAGGGCAGAGATGCCCTCATGTATTCAAATAAATATTCGGTACCCCTCATGAATGTTCGCGCTGCTGCTGCAAATGTCCTATTCCAAGTTGTCGATAAAGGCCACTCTCTTTCACACGCTCTCCCTGCGGCTCAAAAAACGATCCGTCCACGAGACCATGCTCTACTGCAAGAGATTTGCTACGGCGCACTTCGTTACCTGCCTCGTTTAGAGTCAATCGCTAACGAACTGATGGAAAACCCGCTTAAAGGTAAAAAGCGTGTATTCCACCACCTAATCTTGGTGGGCATTTACCAACTAAGCTTCATGCGTATCCCTTCGCATGCCGCGGTTGCTGAAACGGTTGAGGGTACTAAAACACTGCGTGGTCCAAGCCTGAGTGGTTTGATCAACGCTGTGCTACGTAGCTACCTACGTGACCAAGAAGAACTAGACGAGAAAGCCGTTAGCCACAATGCAGGCAAATACGGCCACCCAAGCTGGATTCTAAAAATGCTTCAAGAGAGCTACCCAGATCAATGGGAGCAACTGGTTGAAGCAAACAACAGCAAGGCACCAATGTGGCTGCGCGTTAACCGCCAACACCACACTCGTGACGAGTATGTTGAGCTGCTTAAAAACGAAAACATTGAATACACATTGCATCCTGAAGCAGCCGATGCCATAAAATTAGCAGCACCTTGTGATGTTACTTTGCTTCCAGGCTTCGACAGAGGTTGGGTATCTGTGCAAGACGCTGCTGCTCAGCTTTCGGTTGATTACCTAACACCAAAAGATGGTGAGCTGATCCTAGATTGCTGTGCTGCGCCAGGTGGTAAAACGGCACACATTCTTGAGCACACTCAAGATACTGAAGTGGTTGCGATTGACTGCGACATCAAACGTCTAGACCGTGTTTACGATAACCTTGAGCGCCTGCAACTACGTGCCGACGTAATTTGTGGCGATGCTCGCTACCCTGAAGAGTGGTGGATGGGTGATAAGTTCGACCGTATTCTGCTTGATGCACCTTGTTCAGCGACAGGCGTAATTCGCCGTCACCCTGACATCAAATGGCTACGTCGTGCATCTGACATTGACGCGCTGGCTGAACTGCAAAGCGAGATTATGGATGCTATGTGGCGTCAACTGAAAGAAGGCGGCACCATGGTTTATGCGACATGTTCTATCACGCCGCAAGAAAACGTGCTGCAAGTGAAAGCATTCCTAGCACGTACAGAGAACGCAACGCTGGTTGGGTCTGATATCGAAAATCCGGGTCGTCAAATACTGCCTGGGGAAGAAGATATGGATGGCTTCTACTACGCAGTTCTAGTAAAACAGGCATAACAACTAACAGCGGCTAAGAATTTATTTCTTAGCCGCTGTTTCTTTCTAGTGCATTATCAAAATAAAGTTAGATAACTAGAATTACCACGGTAAAGAAAAGAGAAAGGCTATGAAGATCATTATCCTAGGTGCTGGACAAGTTGGCGGTACCCTTGCTGAAAACCTGGTTGGTGAAAACAACGACATCACCATTGTCGACCGTAATGCTGACCGACTTCGTGAACTTCAGGATAAGTACGACCTTAGGGTTGTAAACGGTTATGCCAGCCACCCGAACACACTACGTGAAGCGGGCGCGCAAGATGCCGACATGTTGGTTGCCGTAACCAACATGGATGAAACCAACATGGCCGCATGTCAGGTTGCCTTCTCTCTGTTTAATACGCCTAACAGAATTGCTCGTATTCGTTCTCCTCAATACCTAGAAGAGAAAGAAGCACTCTTCAAATCAGGTGCTATCCCAGTCGATCACCTGATTGCACCCGAAGAGCTGGTAACCAGCTACATCGAGCGCCTAATTCAATACCCAGGAGCACTGCAGGTTGTGAGTTTTGCTGAACAAAAAGTGAGCCTAGTAGCAGTAAAAGCCTACTACGGTGGTCCACTGGTCGGTAACGCCCTATCTGCTTTGCGTGAGCACATGCCGCACATCGATACTCGTGTTGCCGCTATTTTCCGTCAAGGTCGCCCTATTCGCCCACAAGGCACCACCATCATTGAAGCCGATGATGAAGTGTTCTTTGTAGCGGCAAGTAACCATATCCGCTCAGTAATGAGTGAACTGCAACGCCTAGAGAAACCGTACCGCCGCATCATGATTGTCGGTGGTGGTAACATTGGTGCAAGCTTGGCTAAACGCCTTGAACAGAGCTACAGCATCAAACTTATTGAGCGCAGTTACACTCGTGCCGAGAAGTTGTCTGAAGAATTAGAAAACACCATCGTCTTCTGTGGTGATGCCGCAGACCAAGAGCTGCTGACCGAAGAGAACATCGATCAAGTGGACGTGTTCATTGCCCTAACCAATGAAGATGAAACAAACATCATGTCAGCGATGCTGGCTAAGCGAATGGGTGCCAAGAAGGTAATGGTACTGATTCAGCGTGGTGCTTACGTCGACCTTGTTCAGGGTGGTGTGATTGATATTGCTATCTCTCCACAACAAGCGACCATTTCTGCGCTGCTCACTCACGTTCGTCGTGCTGATATTGTAAACGTATCATCTCTGCGTCGCGGCGCTGCTGAAGCGATCGAAGCGATTGCTCACGGTGACGAAACCACATCTAAAGTGGTTGGCCGAGCTATTGGCGACATCAAACTACCACCGGGTACCACTATTGGTGCGATTGTTCGCGGAGAAGAGGTACTTATCGCGCACGATAGAACCGTGATCGAACAAGATGACCACGTAGTTATGTTCCTAGTGGACAAGAAATACGTACCAGATGTTGAGTCTCTATTCCAACCGAGCCCGTTCTTCTTATAGCCTTGTTCTCGTAAGCTTGTTCTCACAACCTTCTTCTTGTGAGAACGACGCTTCGGCACAAAGCGATGGTCTATTAAGCTATGGTCAACTTTCGTCCGATATTATTAGTGATAGGGTTAGTGTTATCAAAACTCGCCCTTTTCATGTACATCCCTACATTGGTTGCCTTTTTTACAGGCACCGGTGGCTTCCTCGAGTTTGGTCAGTCGGTAGTGATCACGCACATAGTGGCGTTCATCTGCTTGAGTTTAGGCCGTTCAGCTAAGTTCCGACTTGGGGTACGGGACATGTTCCTGATCACCTCTCTGGTATGGACGATTGCCAGTGCCTTTGCTGCACTGCCATTTGTCTTCATCAACCACATCAGCTTCACTGACGCTTACTTTGAAACCATGTCTGGTATCACCACGACTGGCTCAACTGTATTGAGCGGCTTAGACAGCATGGCACCAAGCATTCTGTTGTGGCGCTCTATACTGCAATGGTTAGGCGGCATCGGCTTCATCGTTATGGCGGTAGCGGTTCTGCCAATGCTTAACGTCGGTGGTATGCGCCTATTCCAAACCGAGTCCTCCGATTGGTCAGATAAAAGCAGCCCACGAGCGAAAACGGTCGCGAAGAACATCGTGGCGGTTTATCTGGTTCTGACTGGCTTGTGCATCATTAGCTATCTGTTTGCAGGCATGGGCATCTTTGATGCGATCAATCACGCCTTCACAACACTGTCGACGGGTGGTTACTCAACCTCAGATGGCTCAATGAACCACTTCTCTAACAGTGCTCACTGGGTGGGAACCCTGTTCATGTTCCTTGGTGGTCTGCCATTCTTACTGTTTGTTAGCGCACTGCGTGGTAGAAAGCTCTCAATCCTCTACAAAGACGCTCAAGTGAGAGGTTTCACGTATCTATTTTTGGTCACCAGTGCCGTAATATCGACATGGCTGGTGGTTAGGGATGACTACACCATCATGGATGCGATGCGTGTTTCGATGTTCAACATAGTGTCAGTCGTCACCACAACCGGTTTTGGCTTAGAAGACTTCACCGCGTGGGGCGCACTACCGACTACCTTGTTTGCGTTTTTAATGATGGCGGGCGCGTGCTCGGGGTCAACCTCTGGCGGTATCAAAATCTTCCGCTTCCAGATCGCGATGACCATGCTTCATAAGCAAATGATGAAACTGATCCACCCGTCGGGTGTGTTTGTTCAACGCTATAACCAAAGACCCGTAAATGACGACATTGTGCGTTCACTGGTCGCATTTGGTTTGATGTTCTTTATTACGATTATCTTAATTGCAGGTGGCTTGAGCGCAATGGGGCTTGATCCCGTGACCAGTATATCTGGCGCTATCACAGCCGTTGCCAACGTTGGTCCTGGTATGGGCAGCGTGATCGGTCCAACCGGGAACTTTGCTCCACTGCCCGACGCCGCTAAATGGTTGCTAAGTTTAGGAATGCTGATGGGGCGACTTGAGATACTGACGCTCATTGTTCTATTTTTCCCAGCCTTTTGGCGACGTTAACCAAGCACAAAATCAAGGAAACACAGATGAAATCATACGTACTTCTCGCTGGCGCATTGCTCGCAAACTCAGTATTCGTAAGTTCTGCCTTTGCTGATCAAATGGTCACACTGCCTGATGGCAAGCAAGTGTTACTCAAAGATGATTTTACTTGGCAATACGTGGCACCGAAGCAAACGGAAGCAGCAGCGACAACATCAGAGATCGCAGTGCCTGTTTCAGCAGTGCCTATTGCAGCAGCCCCTGTCGTAGCCGTACCTGTCGCAACGAACACGCGTGGCACTACGATTGTGGTTAATAGTAAGAAGCCAAGCTTACAGCTGTCTCAATCAGGAGTGGATGTTGTGCTAGGTGCCAGTAGCTATGAAGATGGTGAGCTTATCATTCCGACAGCCATCACCAACCAAGGCACTCAAGCGGTCATTTTGGTATCACTTAACATCAGCGTATTTACTGCAGAAGGTGAGTTGTTGGCAGAAGAAGAAGTTGCTGTTTGGAAATCAATCAAACGAATGGCCGACACATACCTACGACCAAAGACGGGTGAAGAAGGCAAGCTAATCAAGATCGACCTAGAACAACACCCTGAATATCAGATTAAAGCTGAGATTAGTGAGGTACTGGCTCGCTAAACCGGAGTCACGTACAAATAAATAGCGAAGAAATGGCAAGCGCAGCCCGCCAAAACAAACAAGTGCCAGATGGCGTGGTTGTAAGGGATGCGTTTGGCCACATAGAAAATAACACCCAACGAGTAGATCACGCCGCCGAGCGCCAATAACACCAAGCCGCCCATCTCAATATTCATCGCCAGTTGATACACCACAATCAACGACAACCAACCCATCGCTAAATAAATGAACAGCGATAGACGTTTAAATCGGTAGACGAAGGCAATCTTCATGATGATACCGACCAGCGCAATTCCCCAGATAACCGCCATCAAGCCCATCGCTAATGGGGTTCTTAAGCCAACCAATAAAAACGGGGTGTAGCTACCTGCGATGAGTAAGTAAATTGCACAGTGATCGAGGGTTTTTAATAAACGCTTGGTTTTTTCTGTGGTGATCGAGTGATAAAGCGTGGAAGCAAGAAAGAGCAGGATAATGCTGCTGCCATAGATTGCCATACTGGCAACCGTCAACATGTCGGCTTGGTAATCAAACGCGCGAACCAGCAACAAGATCAGACCAACCACGCCAAGCACGACGCCCAAGCCATGGGTTATCGCGTTAGCGCGTTCTTCGATGTCGCTGTATTCGCTAGCTGATGATGCAGACATGAGTATCCTACTAGAGTAAATGTTCAATTGACCTAGTATTGCACATTAAGCTTACACGTGTAAGCTTAAATTTTTATAACAGCTTTTATGACATCAATGACGCCTAAACAGTGTGATGAGGCTAGGCTCTCTAAAGCTAAAGAACCAAAAAGCGAATTAAGAGGCGCTATCTAGATACTCAAGTACCATCTTGCCGGCTTCTTCTGGAGAGGTATCGAGTGGCACACTCAATTGACGCTGTAGCTGGCCCACTCCCAATAAACTCGCCAACATGCCTTTGGCACCGTCGCGATTGCGATCTATCTCAAACCAAAGCTTAAGCTCAGTTTCGTCACGATGGGCAACAACTTCAAGCTCACGCCAGCGGCCATGATAAGGACCCGTAGTCGGCACAAACTCAAACTCTTGTACAAATGGCAGTTCAAAGCCTTCTACCGCTTCACACTCCACTTGGCGAATGCGCAGCCCTTGAGCTTCAAGTTCGTTAAAAATACCATCGAGGAGTGCATCAGGACGAACCGTTAAGATGTCTTTATCCGATGGATCAATTGCCATCGCAATATCCAACCCGGTTTCTAGCCACACCTTTGAATCACCAATCGTGACCGGGGTGTTCAGCGGGACATCAAACTCACATTCAAAATCACGGGTTTCACCCGGCTGAATAACAAAGGCATACGGCAGACTCCATTTGGCCAACGAGTATGTCTGGTGCATTCGACGTGCTTGACCGCCCTCTTGCCTTTGCGAGTTCATGGTAACTTCTTTGACGTAACGACAGCACAAGTTGAGATCGATGTTGTCGATCTCTTGTGGCTGAGCGCCGCCATAGACATGCACAATAATGCTCGCCTTCTTGCCTGGATAAAGCACTTCCTGTTGCAATACAGAATCCACCTTGGCAGATCCAATTCCAAAACTTGCTAACGTTTTCTTTAAGAACGACATATGCACCTCCTTTAAAGCATCATCTTAAGCCTGAAAGAGGTTCAAACTCAAATATACTGCTCACACTATTTTAGCTCTAATATCGTTTAATTATCACTCAGGCGTCGATCGATAACTTAGATAGTGATAATCTAAGTCTTGATATGCATGCATATCATTATCCTGATTTATTCTTCGGATTGGCGAAAGCCAGACGAGTAACGCTTCAAGCAATTGAAGTGGAGCTCATGGTAAATCAGGCCATTAGATTGGCAATGGATATGCCTGACCGTTAGGTAAATTAATGCGCCCAACAGCTGTCAGGTTCTCGCACACCAACCGTAGTGCGATGCGTCGTCGTAGTGGCTTTGTTGCTGCTCCAACGGCTAAGAAATTGGCTCCTACAATGACTCTAGTTGAGAAGACTGCTTTATTAGCACCGACTACAACAAAAGTGATTAAAGCCGCTTAACAAAAAGCGCAGTTTTTACTGCGCTTTTTTCTTGCCCGCTCCCATCTTGAAATGTGTTTACACATTGGTATTCCCTACCCGATTTGATACCTTAGCCACAAATCATTATAAAATTTGTGGAGAAATAAAGTATGAAGTGTCACCGCATTGAAGAACTGCTTGAACTGATGGAGCCTGAGTGGCAGAAAGATCAAGAGCTTAACCTATTAGAGTTCATCATTAAGCTATCAAAAGAAGCGGGCTACCAAGGCAAGCTTGAAGAACTGACTGACGATGTTCTTATCTACCACCTAAAAATGCGCAACAGCGAAAAAGATGAAATGATCCCGGGTCTGAAAAAAGACCAAGAAGATGATTTCAAAACCGCAATTCTAAAAGCACGTGGCCTTCTTTAGTCGCCCGTTTGTTTAGAGCTCAATTGCCGTATAGATAAAACACTCAATTTAAAAAGCGACCACCAGGTCGCTTTTTTGTTTCTGTTCGCTATTTTTTCGTCACAACTGTTATGACTTTTGTTGTTAAAGGTTGATAGCGTTAAAGAAATGAGAACAAGATTGTCGCTATAATCGCCATCCATAAGAATCTTCTAAAATAATAAGAGTGAGTGCGATAACAACAAATGCACCAAGCTCAATTTCAACAGGTTCTCTAAACCATACTTTCAAGTAATGTCGTCATGCCCGACTTAACCGGGCAAACAAGCCACAAAAAGGATAGTCCATGAGTCAGGATAAAATCGATATCAAAGATGTGACTCCTAAAACCTTTAACCCGAAAACACATAAAGGTAATGGAGATCGATTTAACCCAAGTAACCGAATCTATGTTCGAGAAAGCAAAGGTAAATTCCAACAACTGCGTCGCTATGGCGGTTGGTTCTTACTTTTACTTTTTGCGCTTATCCCGTGGATTCCCTTTGGTGAACGCCAAGCGATCTTGCTCGATATCGGCAGCCAACAGTTCAACTTCTTTGGCACAACGTTATACCCGCAAGATCTGACCCTACTCGCGATCCTATTTATGATTGCCGCGTTTGGCTTATTCTTCATAACCACCTTCTTAGGCCGTGTCTGGTGTGGCTATTTATGCCCACAAACCGTCTGGACCTTCATGTACATCTGGTTCGAAGAGAAGCTAGAAGGTGCTGCCAATAAGCGAAGAAAACAAGACTCGGGCAAACTGACGAGCAATTTAATCCTCAGAAAAACCCTCAAACACATTGCGTGGTGGGCGATTGCCATTGCGACGGGTTTAACCTTTGTTGGTTACTTCATCCCAATCAAAGAGTTAGTGGTTGGCTTCTTTACCTTTAACTCGTCTTTCTGGCCAGTGTTTTGGGTACTGTTCTTTGCTGGATGTACTTATGCCAATGCGGGTTGGATGCGTTCAATTGTTTGTCTGCACATGTGTCCTTACGCGCGTTTCCAGTCAGCAATGTTCGATAAAGACACCTTCATCGTTGGTTACAACACAGAACGTGGTGAAAGCCGTGGCCCTCGCTCTCGTAAAGCCGATCCAAAAGAGCTTGGTCTAGGCGACTGTATTGACTGTAATCTGTGTGTACAAGTGTGCCCTACGGGGATTGATATCCGTGACGGCCTGCAATACGAGTGTATTAACTGCGGCGCGTGTATTGATGCCTGTGACAACACCATGGAGCGTATGGGCTACGAGAAAGGACTGATCAACTACACCACCGAGCACAGACTTGAAGGTCACTCGACCAAGGTAATGCGTCCTAAACTATTGGGCTATGGCGCCATCTTGATCGTGATGCTGGGCTTGTTCTTCGCCCAAATCGCGAGCGTTGATCCTGCCGGACTAAGTGTTCTGCGTGACCGAAACCAGCTGTTCAGAGTCAATAACCAAGGGCTGGTTGAAAACACCTACACCTTGAAAGTGATCAACAAGACTCAACAAGAGCAAGAGTACAAGCTCGATGTTAGCGGACTGCCCAATGCTATCTGGTACGGCAAACAGACGATTACTGTCGATCCGGGCGAGGTTTTGAACCTACCTATCAGTTTAGGCGCCGACCCAGAAAAACTGAGCTCACCAGTTTCGACAATTCAGTTTATACTCTCGGATAATGAAGAGTTTACGATGGAAGTCGAAAGCCGCTTTATCAAGAAGCTCTGATACCCGCACCGTAGTGCTTGGTATAACAACCCAATAAATGGAAAAAGGCTCAGTAATGAGCCTTTTTTATTCTATGACGATGCAAGCCTTTAACTTTGATAACCTGACTCCTGACTTCATGTGGTATGCACTGGAGAGCATCGGAGTTCGCGCTGAATCCGGGCTTCTCGCTCTCAACAGTTACGAAAACCGTGTCTATCAGTTCACCGATGAAGACCGTAAGCGCTACGTCGTTAAGTTTTATCGTCCGCAACGCTGGAACAAGGCACAGATCCAAGAAGAGCATGACTTCGCACTCGAGCTTATCGAACAAGAGATGCCGGTTGCGCCTCCAATGCGAATCAACGGTGCAACCTTACATGAATACCAAGGCTACCTATTTGCACTATTTGAAAGTGTTGGCGGCAGACAGTATGAAGTCGACAATCTAGATCAATTAGAAGGCGTTGGACGTTTTCTTGGTCGTATTCATAAAGCCAGCGCGGGAAGAACATTCCAGCACCGCCCAACCATCAGCTTAGATGAATACCTTTATCAGCCACGTAAGATTCTAGAGAACTCTCAGTTCATCCCAACACACCTAGAAAACGCGTTCTTCAATGACGTTGACCTTCTGATCAAAGAGCTAGAGAGCCAGTGGCCGAGCAATATTGAGAATATCCGCCTACATGGTGACTGCCACCCTGGCAACATCTTGTGGCGCGATGGACCAATGTTCGTCGACCTTGATGACGCTCGTAACGGCCCTGCGATACAAGATCTGTGGATGCTGCTTAATGGCGAACGCCAAGATAAGCTGATGCAACTGGATATTTTGCTCGAGAGTTACCAAGAATTTTGCGATTTTAATACCGCACAACTGAAACTAATCGAACCACTACGCGGTCTACGTATGGTGCATTACATGGCATGGTTGGCGAAACGATGGCACGATCCTGCGTTTCCTCTGGCCTTCCCGTGGTTTAATGATCCGAAATATTGGGAGCAACAAGTACTTGCTTGTAAAGAGCAAATTGCTACCCTGCAAGAGCCACCACTTTCGTTAATGCCTCAGTGGTAACAGCAATCGCAACATACAACTAGATAAAAATTCAAACATAATGGAGATTGGATAAATGAAAAAGCTATTCGCATTTTTCTCATTGATCATGTTGAGCCTTTCAGCTCACGCTGCGAAATTTAACGAAGGTGAACACTACAAAGTTCTCGACCTAGAAGCATCAAAAAAACCAATGGTGACAGAGTTCTTCTCTTTTTACTGCCCACACTGTAATAGCTTTGAGCCAATCATCCAGCAGCTAAAACAACAGCTACCTAAAGACGCTAAGCTACAGAAGAACCATGTTTCATTCATGGGTGGCAACATGGGTCTGCCAATGAGCAAAGCTTACGCGACGATGATTGCACTGAAAGTTGAAGACAAAATGGTGCCAGTGATGTTTAACCGCATCCACACCATGAACAAGCCACCACGTGATGAAGAAGAACTGCGTCAAATCTTCCTAGACGAAGGTGTTGATGCGAAGAAATTCGATGCTGCGTATAACGGCTTTGCAGTAGATTCTATGGTTCGTCGCTTCGACAAAGCATTCAAAGACAGCGGCCTTTCAGGTGTACCTGCTGTTGTGGTTAACAACCGCTACCTAGTCGAAGCTCAAGGTATCAACTCTCTTGATGAGTACTTCGAGCTGGTGAACTTCTTATTGAAGAAGTAAGTCATTGATGAAAGGAAGCTTCGGCTTCCTTTTTTTTTGCTTGTTCAAAAATCATCATTGATAAATAATTAACCTGGAAGTTTAAAGCTTTACTGCTATTAATAACCCGTCCTAAGAACCGGTGGGCAAGGAGCCCTTAAATGAAAATCAAAATAACTCTCTTGGCTTTGAGCGTTGCGGCTTCTCCCGCTTTTGCCAAGCTTGCAGACCAACAAGGTTTCAGTGGTGAAATCTCTATCAATACCGGCGTTGCCTCTTCTACCTCAAACTTTAATACCGATGCTGATAGCAATCTTTCATCCATAGATCAGAAGGCTTCTTCAGAAAGCTCATTTCTTGTCGCCCCTTTAGGCAGTGTCGCTTACACCTTTGGTGAGAAGCTAAATCACCAGGTTTACACAGGTACCGCTCGTGATGACGTAGCTACGGGTACTGTTGTGCTAGAGGTTGGTTATAAATACCAGCTTGAGTCTGGCATGGTGATCGACGCTTCACTGCTTCCAACCATTATGTCGGGTGAAACTTGGGCCGATCCATACAACACCACATCAGCTCGCACCAAGACCGATGAAACTGGCAATGCGTTTCGTTTGAAGCTAAGCAACATTGCGGGCTCAGCTTTCTCGCTAGACATGGCCTATGCGACCAAAGATGTCGACAAGGATGATATTCAAGAGCAAGAGCTCAAACGAGATGCCAATACTCTCTACTTGAAAGGTCAATATCGCCTGCCACTCAGTCGTACCATGATGCTTATTCCATCCGTCATCTATCAAACACGTGATGCTGATGGTAAAGCTGAATCTTACGACCAATTCGGTGGTGAGGTAAGCTTGTTTGGTGGCATGGGGCGTCACCAGTACGCACTAACAGCGGGTTACAACCAACGCTCTTACGATGCGAGCAACCCGATCTACGACAAGAAACGCAGCGACGACAATATCAACCTATTCGCCGCCTATGAGTATGATCAATTCATGGATTGGGAAAACTGGTCGTTTATTTCACTAGCGGGCTACGGCACCAGCGACTCGAACATTACCTTCTACGACGAGTCTCAATATATCGTTTCAGTTGGCCTGAACTACAAGTTCTAACCTTAACGAGTATGAACAGCAATCCAACGAAAGCCTGCATCTAAGCAGGCTTTTTTCTGCTTGCTAGACAGCTTGAGCCGTGAGTTGCTTCAGCAAGCGATCCATCGCGCGATAGCCAAGCGCTTCCGATAGATGCTTCTTTTCGATCTGCTCATTACCGTCAAGGTCGGCAATGGTTCGTGCCACCTTAATGATTCGATGATAAGCACGAATCGACAGACCCAGTCGGTGCAACGCCGTTTCCAGAAACTCCGCATCCTCGCGTCTTAACGGGCAATACTTCTCAATTTCTCGGCTACCTAACAGTGCATTCGATTTATGGTTGCGAGATAGCATCAACTCACGCGCCTGCCTGACCCTTTGCTTTACCACTTGAGTCGTTTCCCCACGGTCACCACCCTCAGCGAGCATGCCTTTAGGAAGCAATGGGATCTCCAACGACATATCGAACCTATCCAGCAAGGGCCCAGATAAGCGATTGAGGTAACGCAGGATGATCTGTGGGTTGGCGCGCGCTTGATTACCTTCGTAATAACCCGTTGGACTTGGGTTAAGTGCACCGACCAATTGAAAACGCGCAGGAAAACGAGTCTTGCCCGCAGCACGAGAGATAATGATTTCACCCGACTCTAGTGGCTCTCGTAATGAATCAAGCACCTTGCGCTCAAACTCCGGCATCTCATCTAAGAACAATAAGCCGTTATGCGCTAAAGAGATCTCTCCGGGGCGAGGCACCGAACCACCACCCACTAATGCCGCCATTGAACTGGAATGGTGAGGGGATCGAAAAGGTCGTTGCTTCCAGTTGTATTGATTGATTTCTTGTTGCGTTAACGAGGCCACCGACGCGGTTTCCATCGCTTCGTCATCACTCATTTCAGGTAGCAAGTCACGCAGTCGAGAAGCGAGCATAGTTTTTCCGGTTCCGGGTGGGCCAAGAAACAATAAGTTATGATTCCCAGCGGCTGCGATCTCCAGAGCTCGCTTGCCTTGTTGTTGGCCGATAATATCTTGTAGGTCGCGAAGCACTGAAACATCAGCCTGATGATGTTCCGTTCTATATAGCCCAAGCTGAGCCTGTCCACACATGTCAGCGCAAACTTCCAACAAGGTTTGTGCAGATTTATGCGCTCCCTTGCCCACCAGCGCAGCCTGATCACCGTTATGATGTGGGACAACTAAGCATCGTTCAACGCTATCGGCGGCTAACGTCGCAGGCAACACACCCTTTACTGAGCGTAATTCTCCTGACAACGCCAACTCACCGATGAATTCATGCTGAGCTATTTTTGATGTCGGAAGCTGATCCGATGCCACTAAAATCCCAAGTGCGATGGGCAGGTCGAAACGGCCCCCTTCTTTGGGTAAATCGGCAGGGGCGAGGTTGACCGTGATTCTTTTCGATGGAAACTCAAAGCGAGAATTGATGATCGCGCTTCTCACTCGATCTTTAGATTCCTTGACCGTTGTTTCAGGTAGACCCACCAGCGTAAAGCCAGGCATTCCGTTGCTTATATGCACCTCAACGGTCACTTCTGGCGCCTCTACACCCACACTAGCTCGACTATGAATTATCGCGAGTCCCATAACTTTCCTTTGTCTTTGATTTAAAAGTATTCGCTCTGGATATTCGTTGCTCACCAAAGCGATAAGGTTGTTATATAGCTTGGTGGAATGGTGTTTTAATGTGAAAAAAGAATGACATTTTCCTTGTCATGCGGCAGATTTGTGTGATAACACTAGAGATGTAGACATTTACTGAAGACAATAAACGAGAAAACTCGAATATTATGATTTTTAACGCTCGCATTTACGCACTGATTAACCTGATTATCGTAGTCATTATTAAGACTGCGCGGGGGCGAGTGGGAAGAAAGTAACCACGAATTAGAAAAAACCCCCGCACTGACAAGTCCGGGGGTTTTTTCTAATTTAAACATTCGATTTTTATATTTTTGAGCATTTTCGGCTTTGCCGATTTACAGGAAGAATGGGAGCACAAGATGTGCAGAGACAAAGGAAACAGTTACCAAAATAAAGGTAATACGGGAGAATTCCGATGAAAGGCGCAGAACTAGTCGTATCCGCACTCAAGCAACAAGGAATTGAGACCGTATTTGGTTACCCAGGTGGTGCCATCATGCCAATCTACGATGCACTCTATGACGGCGGGGTTGAACATATCCTATGTCGCCATGAGCAAGGCGCTGCTATGGCCGCGATCGGCATGGCTCGAGCAACACAAGATGTCGCTGTTTGTATGGCAACGTCTGGCCCAGGTGCTACCAACCTAGTCACTGGCCTTGCTGATGCCTTTATGGACTCTATCCCTATGGTTGCAATCACAGGTCAGGTTGCAAGTTCCCACATTGGTACCGATGCATTCCAAGAAATGGATGTGATTGGTATGTCTCTGTCATGTACTAAACACAGCTACCTAGTAACTGATATTGAAGATCTTGCTCCAACCCTCGCAGAAGCGTTTGTGGTAGCGAAATCTGGCCGTCCTGGCCCGGTTATCGTCGATATCGCGAAAGATGTTCAACTAGCAGAAGCACCTGTTAACGCTCTTCCTGAATTTACTCCACCCGCAATTCCTGTTGCGACAACCGATGCCATTGAACAGGCACAGTACTTTTTGTCTCAAGCAACCCGTCCTGTTTTATACGTAGGTGGTGGTGTTCAACTTGCTAAAGCAACCGATGCGGTTCGTGAGTTTTTACGCCTTAACCCAATGCCAGCAGTAAGCACACTGAAAGGCTTGGGCACTATCGAACGTGACGACCCACACTACCTTGGCATGCTGGGTATGCACGGCACTAAAGCCGCTAACCTTGTGGTTCAAGAGAGTGACCTATTGATTGTAGTCGGTGCTCGTTTTGATGACCGAGTAACAGGCAAACTCGATACCTTTGCGCCACACGCGAAGGTTATCCATATCGATATCGATGCAGCAGAGTTCAGCAAACTGCGTCTTGCCAACGCGCCAATTCGCGGTGACATCAACAAGATCATGCCTCAACTAGAGCTAAGCCAAGACATCTCCTCTTGGGTTCACCACTCTGAAGGGCTTCGTAGCTCATTCAAATGGCGTTACGACCACCCTGGCGATCTGATCTTTGCCCCACTGTTGTTGAAGCAACTATCAGATATGATGCCAGCAAGTTCTATGGTTTCGACCGATGTCGGCCAACACCAAATGTGGGCAGCTCAGCACATTCAGCCTCGCGATCCACAAAACTTCATTACCTCTGCCGGTTTAGGCACCATGGGCTTTGGCTTGCCAGCTGCAATGGGTGCATCGGTTGGGCGTCCTGATGACCAATCTATACTTATCTCTGGTGACGGCTCGTTCATGATGAACATTCAAGAGCTTGGCACATTGAAGCGTCGTCAGATCCCAGTGAAGATGGTACTGCTTAATAACTCTCGTTTGGGCATGGTTCGCCAATGGCAATCGCTGTTCTTTGATGGCCGCCACAGTGAAACTATCTTGGATGACAACCCTGACTTCGTGATGCTTGCGAAAGCGTTCGATATCCCGGGCAAAACCATCACTCGTAAAGAAGAAGTAGAACCAGCATTGAAAGAGATGCTAGAGAGTAAAACCGCTTACCTACTTCATGTTCTTATCGATGAAGAAGAAAACGTATGGCCACTAGTACCGCCAGGTGCTTCAAACAGTGAGATGTTGGAGAACACATAACATGAAAAGATACCTATTAGACATCAAAGCCGATGATAAGCCTGTACTACTAGAGCGTGTTCTTCGTGTTATCCGCCACCGTGGCTTCATTGTTAAGCAAGTTGCGGGCACTCAAAACCACGAAAGCAAAGTGGCGAGTGTTGAGATCATCGTAGACAGTGACCGTCCGATCTCGTTCTTGGTAAACCAAATCGAAAAGCTGTGGGATGTGCGTACCGTTGACGTTATCTCGATCAGCCGTAATGAACTGCCAAACAACAACTTACAACAAAAGATAAACGCATAAGGAACCGTAAACATGACAGCTAAAACAGCAGACTATATTTGGTTTAACGGTGAGATGGTTCCTTGGGCAGAGGCGAACGTTCACGTCCTGACTCACGCAATGCACTACGGTACTTCGGTGTTTGAAGGTGTTCGTTGCTACAACACACCAAAAGGGCCGGTTATCTTCCGTCACCCTGAGCACGCTAAGCGCCTAAAAGATTCAGCAAAAATCTACCGCTTCCCTATTCCTTACACAGAGGAAGAAATTATGGAAGCGACTCGCGAAACGCTACGCCAAAATAAGCTAGAGTCAGCGTACATCCGCCCTCTAGGTTTCGTAGGTAACGTTGGTTTGGGTGTCTGCCCGCCAGAAAACACTGAGATGGAGCTAATCATCGCTGCTTTCCCTTGGGGTTCTTACCTAGGCGAAGAAGCACTAGAAAATGGCGTTGATGCGATGATTTCTAGCTGGAACCGTGCCGCTCCAAACACGATCCCAACCGCAGCAAAAGCCGGTGGTAACTACCTATCTTCACTACTGGTTGGTGGCGAAGCTCGCCGTCATGGTTACGATGAAGGCATCGCACTGAGTGTTGATGGTTACCTTTCTGAAGGTGCAGGTGAGAATATCTTTGTGGTACGTAACGGCGTGCTATCAACGCCACCAGCGACCAGCGCGATTCTGCCGGGTATCACTCGTGATTCGATCATGACACTAGCAAAAGACATGGGTTACGAAATCCGTGAAGAGAACATTGCTCGTGAAGCGCTATACCTTGCCGATGAAGTCTTCATGACAGGCACAGCGGCGGAAATCGTTCCGGTTCGCAGCGTAGACAAAATTACAGTAGGTGAAGGCAAACGCGGTCCTATCACTGAAAAAGTTCAAGCGGCTTACTTTGGTTTATTCAATGGAACCACTGAAGATAAGTGGGGCTGGTTAGACTACGTTTACCCAGCAGACCAAACTTCAGAAAACCAAACGCAAACAACTAAGTAAGCAACAGCCAAATATTTTATAAGGATTTAAGCAATGCCAATCTATCGTTCAGCAACGACTACCCACGGACGCAACATGGCTGGTGCGCGCGCTTTATGGCGTGCAACTGGCGTTAAAGATGATGACTTCGGTAAGCCAATCATCGCGGTTGTAAACTCGTTCACTCAATTTGTACCAGGCCACGTTCACCTTAAAGACATGGGTCAACTGGTTGCGGGTGAAATCGAGAAAGCGGGCGGTATCGCTAAAGAATTCAACACCATCGCGGTTGATGATGGTATCGCAATGGGTCACGGCGGCATGCTTTACTCACTGCCATCACGTGAGCTTATCGCAGACTCAGTAGAGTACATGGTCAATGCACACTGTGCAGATGCTATGGTGTGTATCTCTAACTGTGACAAAATCACTCCGGGAATGATGATGGCTGCAATGCGCCTTAACATCCCAGTGATCTTTGTATCAGGCGGCCCAATGGAAGCAGGTAAAACCAAGCTTTCAGATCAGATCATCAAGCTCGACCTTGTTGATGCAATGATCCAAGGTGCCGATCCAACGATTTCAGATGAGCAAAGTGAGCAAGTAGAACGTTCTGCATGTCCAACCTGTGGTTCATGTTCAGGTATGTTCACAGCTAACTCAATGAACTGTCTAACAGAAGCACTTGGCCTATCTCAGCCTGGTAACGGTTCTATGCTAGCGACGCACGCAGACCGTGAAGAGCTATTCATCAATGCTGGTAAGCGCATCGTTGACCTCACTAAGCGTTACTACGAGCAAGACGACGAATCAGCACTGCCTCGTAACATCGCAAACCGCGCAGCATTCGAAAACGCGATGGCACTGGATATCGCGATGGGCGGTTCTAGTAACACCGTTCTTCACCTATTGGCTTCTGCTCAAGAAGGTGAGATTGATTTTGATATGGGTGATATCGACGAGATGTCTCGCCGCGTTCCACACCTATGTAAGGTTGCGCCTTCAACGCCTAAATACCACATGGAAGACGTTCACCGTGCTGGTGGCGTAATGGCTATCCTAGGTGAGCTTGATCGTGCAGGTCTACTGAACAACCAAACACGCACTGTACTTGGCCTAAGCATGCAAGAGCAGCTAGCTCAATACGACATCATGCAGACCGAAGACGAAGCCGTGCTTAAGTTCTTCCGTGCAGGCCCTGCGGGCATTCGTACGACTAAAGCCTTCTCACAAGATTGTCGTTGGGATCGCCTTGATGATGACCGTGTCGATGGTTGTATTCGTACCAAAGAGAACGCATTCAGCCAAGAAGGTGGCCTAGCGGTACTTTCAGGTAACATCGCCGTTGATGGTTGTATCGTCAAGACCGCGGGTGTTGATGAGGAGAACCTGAAATTCCAAGGTCCTGCAATCGTATTCGAAAGCCAAGACACGGCGGTAGACGGTATCTTAGCGGGTAAAGTAAAAGCCGGCGAAGTGGTTGTTATTCGTTACGAAGGTCCTAAAGGTGGTCCGGGCATGCAAGAAATGCTCTACCCAACTACTTACCTAAAATCTATGGGTCTAGGTAAGTCTTGTGCGCTTCTAACGGACGGACGTTTCTCTGGTGGTACTTCGGGTCTGTCTATCGGTCACGCTTCTCCAGAAGCTGCAAGTGGCGGTGTTATTGGTCTAGTGAATACTGGCGACATCATCACTATCGACATCCCTAGCCGCTCAATCACACTTGATGTGCCTGAAGCTGAGCTAGAAGCGCGTCGTGTTAAGCAAGACGCACTAGGCTGGAAACCAGAAAACCGTCAGCGTGAAGTTTCATTCGCACTGAAAGCTTACGCAAGCATGGCAACCAGTGCCGACAAAGGCGCCGTGCGTGATAAGTCTAAGCTTGAGGGCTAACTATGAGTGATGACACCTCCAGTCCCCAGAAACAAACTGGCGCAGATTACCTGCGTCAGATCCTGAGAGCGCCGGTTTACGAAGCGGCAATCGTGACACCTCTACAGGATATGCCACGTTTAAGCGCGCGCATTGGAAATCAGGTCCAGCTTAAGCGAGAAGACCGCCAGCCGGTGCACTCGTTCAAGCTACGCGGCGCCTACAACATGGTATCAAGCCTTTCTGAGCAGCAAAAAACCGCAGGTGTGATTGCTGCATCGGCGGGTAATCATGCTCAAGGTATGGCGCTATCTGGCTCTAAGTTGGGTATTCAGACCACGATTGTGATGCCAAAAACCACACCAGACATCAAGGTTGATGCGGTACGTGGATTTGGCGGTAACGTGGTTCTGCACGGCAGCAACTTTGATGAAGCCAAGGCAGAAGCCGAGCGTCTTTCTGCTGAACATGGCTTCACCTTTGTGCCTCCTTTCGATCACCCACTGGTGATTGCAGGACAAGGCACGATGGGTATGGAAATGCTGCAGCAAAACGGTCACATGGATTATATCTTTGTGCCGGTTGGTGGTGGTGGCTTAGCTGCGGGTGTTGCTGTGCTAGTAAAACAGCTGATGCCAGAGATTAAAGTCATTGCAGTAGAACCAGAAGATTCGTCGTGCTTAAAAGCGGCCCTCGATGCTGGTGAACCTGTAGTACTGGATCAGGTCAGCATGTTTGCTGATGGTGTTGCGGTTAAACGCATTGGTGAAGAGACATTCCGTCTTTGCCAACAGTACATTGACGGTCACATTGCAGTCTCTAGTGATGAGATCTGCTCTGCGGTGAAAGACATCTTTGAAGACACTCGAGCGATAGCTGAACCTTCAGGAGCGCTTGCTCTGGCTGGCTTGAAGAAGTTTGCTGAACAGAACCAACTGCAAGACAAGCAATTGGCAACGGTATTGTCTGGTGCTAACACCAACTTCCACGGCCTACGATATGTATCTGAACGTTGTGAGCTGGGTGAGAAGCGAGAAGGTCTACTTGCGGTTACTATTCCAGAGCGACAAGGGGCATTCCTGGAGTTCTGTAATATCATTGGTGGCCGAGCGGTGACTGAGTTTAACTACCGCCACAACGACGAAAGCCTAGCGAATATCTTCGTTGGTGTACGCCTACAAGGTGGTCAAGAAGAACTCGAACACATCATCAATGACTTACGTGAGGGCGGCTACCCGGTTGTCGATCTGTCTGATGATGAGATGGCAAAACTGCACATTCGCTACATGATTGGCGGTAAACCATCGAAGCCACTGAAAGAACGCCTATACAGCTTTGAGTTCCCAGAATACCCAGGTGCATTGATTAAATTCCTTGATACCTTAGGTACCCACTGGAACATCAGCCTATTCAATTACCGTAATCACGGTGCCGATTACGGCCGAGTATTGTGTGGCTTTGAGCTTGATGATGATGACTTGGCTCAGTTCTCAACACACCTACGAGAGCTTGGCTACCAGTGTAAAGATGAAACCGATAACCCTTCCTACAAGTTCTTCTTGTCTTAAGAGTTAACGATCGAATCAAAAAAGAGCGAGTATTTACTCGCTCTTTTTATTGGTGCTGATTCAGCTCAAGCTTGAAAAGGATCTTCTTATAAAGAGATCATTAGATCGCCTTGCGATGATCCAACCAATCTTGGTGCAGCTGTTCACTTGATCCTAGATATTTGACCATCCATTCGATCAGTTTATGGTTATCGTCTTTTCGCCATACCAAACAACAATGACTCTGCGGACTCGGTTCAGGCAGTATTTTCTCCACCAGCAGGCCTTGTTCGATAATTGGCGCGGCAATGTGTCTTGGCATATAACCCACCCCTACTCCATTTTTAAGGCATTCAATCGCGCTATACCAGTTAGGTAACAATAGGCGTCTTTGATTTGAGTAATGGCCTGTGTGTCGCTTAGGGAGCACACTAGAAGTATCGTCTAAACATATTGCGGGATACTGGCTAACAAATTCTTCATTGAGGTTTTGCTCTCGCACACACGGGTGGCTTGGCGACATTACAAACGCCCAATCTAGGCGTCCCATATCTTTAACCTCAAAGTCGCCACCGACCGGAATCGCCGAGGTCGCACCAATCACAATATCTGCTCTACCCTGTGCAATAGCTTCCCAAGAGCCATTAAACACCTCCATGTTGATCTGAAGTTCAGCAAACTCAAAGGTTTGATAGAACTCTTCAATCATCGGCTTCATCTTGTCGAGCTTAACCACGTTATCGAGCGTTAGGCGCAAGGTTTTCTTCCAGCCACGCGCTGCTCGGCGAGTCTGGGCACTGACCTCTTCCATCTGCCTCAGTAACGCACGTGCCTCTTCAATGAACAATTCACCTGCAGGTGTCAGCTCTACTTTTCTTGGTAAACGTCTGAAAAGTAGAACATCCAGTTCTTGCTCTACCTGCCTAACACCATAGCTGATCGCCGATGGCACTTTGTGCAATTGTTCTGCCGCCGCAGTAAAACTGCCTAAGCGAGCAACCGTATCGAGCATTTCTAAAGAGGATTTAGAGAACATAAGCCTTCAAATTTTTTGATTGATAACCACATATTTTAGCGTTTTATTTTATCAGGTCTGAAAAATAGAATGTCAGCATAAATAAACAGGGGCTTTCACTTCTGTATATCAAACAATTTTTTTGATGATAAAAACATCACTACCTTTAGCTTAATGGCATCTTATGAATATTTCTAAATTTCAATTGGTCTACCTTGCAGTTCTTTCAATGCTTGGCTTTATTGCGACCGATATGTACCTTCCTGCATTTAAGGCAATGGAAGTTGATTTCGCAACCGGCCCAGAGCAAATAGCTCTGTCTCTAACGGTATTCCTTGGCGGTATGGCAATGGGTCAGCTTCTTTGGGGTCTAGCGAGTGACAAGTATGGTCACCGTAATACGCTGGCGGTTGGTCTTGTTATCTTTACCGCAGCTTCATTCGGCTTAGCATTCAGCACCGAGGTATGGCACCTACTGACACTACGATTCATTCAAGCGATCGGCGTATGTGCTCCTGCGGTAATCTGGCAAGCAATGGTTATCAAGCGTTACTCGCAAAGCAGTAGCCAGCAAATTTTTGCAACCATCATGCCTTTGGTTGCGCTATCTCCTGCACTAGCACCTCAGCTAGGTGTGTTACTGGCAGATAACTTTGGCTGGCACAGTATCTTCATCACATTGACCTTGATGGGTGCACTGCTAGTGGCAACGACAATGGCTCAACCAAAAGAAGCGCCTGAAGTAAAACAAACATCGATTAAGACAGACATCAAGATGTTGCTTAAATCAAAGCCTTACATGGGTAATGTTTTAATGTTTGCATCAGCATCTGCAGCGTTCTTCGCTTACCTAACGGGTATGCCAGAGATAATGGCTCAGCTAGGTTATGAAGCAAAAGATATCGGTTTGAGCTTTATCCCACAAACAATCGCGTTCATGGCGGGTGGTTACTTCGGTAAGCAAGCGGTGAAGAAATATGGTGATGGTGTTGTACTAAGAAACCTTATCGGTTTGTTCAGCGTAGCAGCGATGCTTATTTTTATTGCATCACAATGGGAACTGACGTCAATCTGGCCTCTACTTGCGCCTTTCTGTTTGATTGCTGTCGCAAACGGCGCACTTTACCCAATCGTAGTAAACCGTGCCCTATCAAGCGCTAAACAGAGCCCTGCGACAGCTGCTGGTCTACAAAACAGCCTGCAAATCAGCATCAGTGGCCTATCAAGTGCATTGGTCGCAGCAATGGCTAGCCAAGCACTAAGCGCGACAGGTATCGCGGTTGTGATCTGTTTGGGCGCATTGTGGGTTGGCTATATTGTTTCGAACAAAGAGCTTTCTGAACACTTCGCGACACCAGACAACTCTCGAGTGGTCGCTGACGAGAAACAAGATTAGTTTCTAGGTTAACGAAAACAAAAAAGAGCGAGATTACTCGCTCTTTTTTTATATCTAAATTCAGCCTTTGCTTATGACTATTTCGAAGCCGCTTCACCGTCAACAATTTCTAACGCTGGCGCTTTATGGCGGCTATATTCATCATAGTTAACCACTCGGCTGCGGCCCATATCTTTCGCCATGTACAAAGCATTATCGGCCATCTTGACCAGAGATTCGGTATCAGACGCAGGCTTAGGATAGGTGGCCACACCAATTGAAACTCCAAGCTGCCCTAGCGATAAGCCTTTGTGCTCAAGGTGCATTGAGCGCACCGCATCACACAAGGTTTGACCAAACTCCGTCGCTTCTTGCATTGAATAATGTGGAAGCAGAACCGCTAACTCCTCACCACCGAGCCGGCAAGCAATCTCGTCTTCGCTAACACTCTGTTTGAGTAGTGCACTGATCTCTTTCAATACGAAGTCACCCGCATCATGACCAAAGTTGTCATTAAAGCGTTTGAAGTGATCCAAATCGAGCATCAATAGCGATAATGGCTGCTCGCTGGTGGCCGAATTCATTGAGTGCTCTTCCAGTTTTTGTTCGAAGAAACGACGGTTGAATAAGCCAGTAAGAGGGTCGCTCAATGCTTGCGAGCGAAGCTTCTCTTGCAGGCTCAGGTTAGCTAATGCCAAGCCTAAGTGCTCTGAAACGCTGAACGCCAATTGCTCAGTAATGGGATCTATCTTGATATCACCAACACCGAAATAAAGGTGCATTATACCGATGGTGTTGCCATGTGCCGTCAACGGAATACACAGGGTTTGGTTGTTTTCCATCTCATGCATGTGACCACAGGTTAACGAGTGGAAATCGTCATTTGATTGATGTGCACGCCCCTTACGCAGTGACCAACACTCTTCAGGAGCAAAGCTCGCACTTCCCGGCCAAGTCTCTCCCCAATCGAGCTGAGTGATCAACTGGTTACGCGATGCACGCATCAAAGAAACACTGCCGTTCACGTTACCGAGAATTCGCGGCAAGATATCCGACACGATCTGTTGGGCTTCCACCATGTTGTTACACGCGGCCAGCATATTCGCGAGGCGGTGCATCAACTCAATTTCGTGGGTTCGTTGGCGAATGCGTTCATCTTGCTTCTTCTGTTCTTCTTCCACTCGATGAACAATTTGGCGATTACTCACGTAAGAGGTGCCGATCAAGAAGCTCAAACTCAGTAACACCATACCAACCAGAATCCCCATCAATTGGAAGTTCATCTGTTTCAGTTGATGCATTGGCGAAGAGATCACGATAACGAAATCTTGCCCGTTAACGCTCTCATTCATTGAATAGTAGATTCGGTCGATGGAGGTAACGGTACTAAAACGGACATCACTGCCAGTACCTTGTTGAAGGGCTTGCTTGAATTCGGGGCGGTTAGCGTGATTTTCAACTCTAGCTAGTGCATGGTCTGAAAGATCCGTATCACCAATCACGACACCATCGGGACTGATCACTTGGATTCGGAGTCGAGTGTTGGCTTGCGTTAAGTCTCCGATGTAATCATCGACATCCATATCAGCCGTAAATAACTCACTATCTTCACGAATTTCATAGATAACGTCTGACATCAAAGAGACAAGATGATCACGCTCATTCTCAACAACCAGCTTTTCCAACGTTACATAAAAGCCATAGAGACCTATTAACATTGAAAAAGACAAAATAATGATCGGCAATGTTTGCCATTTCTTTTCAACCAATATCACCGTACATTAACCCATTTATACCGAACTACTGCCCGAATATTAACAATCTATTAAAAAAATACAATTGCCAAATTGATTATTTTGTTAGCAGTGAGTGACCGATACAAAAAAGCCAGTAGCGATGCTACTGGCTTTCATAAGAATATCTTTTGAACGTTAGAGATTATTTCTTAGTTGGACGTTTCCAATCAGCAATCTTACGTTCTTTCGCACGGCTGATAACCAGCTCATTTTCAGAAACATCGCGTGTTACTGTAGAGCCAGCTCCAACGGTAGCACCATTACCAATCGTAACAGGTGCTATTAATTGGCTATCTGAACCAACGAATACGTCGTCGCCGATGATGGTCTTAAACTTATTCGCACCATCGTAGTTACAAGTAATTGCACCCGCACCCACGTTTACGCGCTGACCAATTTCAGCATCGCCTAGATACGTTAAGTGGTTCGCTTTAGAACCTTCACCAAGGCGAGTGTTCTTCACTTCAACAAAGTTACCGACGTGCGAGTTATTACGCATGTCAGCACCAGGACGTAGACGAGTGAAAGGACCAACCGTACAGTCTTCACCTACTGTTGCACCTTCGATCACACTGTATGGGCGAACGATGGTGTTGTCATCAATCTCGCAGTCTTTCAATACACAACCAGTGCCGATAATCACGTTATCGCCAATGCTTACGCTGCCTTCGATGATAACGTTAGTATCAATCTCAACGTCCATACCGCACTGCAGTTCGCCACGTAGATCGAAGCGGCTTGGGTCGCGCAGCATTACGCCTTGCTTTAATAACTTGTCTGCTTGCTCAGCTTGGTAAGCACGCTCTAGACGAGCCAGTTGAGAGCGGTCGTTTACGCCTTCCACTTCAATTGGGCTTACTGGGTGTACCGCTTCAACCGCTCGACCTTCATCGTGAGCCGCTGCGATAACGTCAGTCAGGTAGTATTCACCCTGTGCGTTGTCGTTACTTAGGCCAGACAACCAGCGCTTCAGATCGCCACCAGTCGCCACCATAACGCCAGTGTTGATCTCTTTGATAAGCTTCTGCTCATCCGTTGCATCTTTCTGCTCAACGATAGCCACAACAGGGCCATTACGACGAATAATGCGACCGTATCCCATTGGGTTGTCTAGCACGACCGTAAGTAGCGCGATACCACCGTTTGGTTGAGCGTCTAATAGGTTTTCAATGGTTTCAGGTGAGATCAGTGGAACATCACCGTATAGCACCAATACTTTTTCATCATCAGCGAAATGTGCAGATGCTTGATCCACCGCGTGGCCTGTACCCAGTTGCTCAGCTTGCAGTGCCCAATTTACAGATTCTTCAGCTAGAGTAGCCTTCATCTGATCACCACCGTGGCCGTAAACCAGGTTGATGTTTTGAGCGCCTAGACCATTACAGGTATCGATAACATGCTTCACCATTGGCTTACCCGCAAGTGTGTGCAGAACCTTTGGTGTGTTTGAATACATGCGAGTGCCTTTGCCCGCCGCGAGAATTACCGCGCTAAACTTCATTGTAAACCTATCCAACGTTATTTTTATTAAGCCGATATTGTAACCGTTTTTGGCCGAAAAATTAAATCGCAATAACCATTTAACCAGTAGTGATACGTAAAAGAAGCATTTTTGAGAACATCAAAAATGCAAAAAGGCGACCCTTAGGTCGCCTTTATCTCAGAGTCTATAATCTTAAAAAGATTAACGACGCTGTTTTGTCAGTTCGATAACTCGTAACTGAGCAATGGCTTTAGCCAGTTCACCGGCCGCTTGTGCGAAGTCTATGTCGCCATGCTGATTTTGGATATTCTCCACAGCCTTGCGTTTAGCTTCTTCCGCCTTTGCTGCGTCTAGCTCTTCACCACGGATAGCTGTATCAGCCAGTACAGTCGCTGTACCAGGCTGAACTTCTACCATACCACCAGAAACATAAATAATTTCTTCGTGGCCGTGCTGCTTAACAATACGCACCATACCAGGCTTGATAGCGGTCAGCAGTGGAGTATGACCATGGAAAATACCAAGCTCACCCTCACTACCGGTCACCTGAAACGTCTCAACAAGGCCTGAGAAAATTTGTTTCTCTGCACTTACAACGTCTAGGTGAAAGGTTATTGCTGCCATATCGCCTCCTAGTTAGCCTTATAGCTTCTTAGCATTCTCGATAGCTTCGTCAATTGCACCACAGTACATGAACGCTTGCTCTGGAATGTCATCGTATTCACCAGATAGAAGACCTTGGAAGCCACGTAGAGTCTCTTTAAGAGGTACGTAAACGCCTGGGTCACCTGTAAATACTTCCGCTACGTGGTAAGGCTGAGTTAGGAACTTCTCAATCTTACGAGCACGAGATACAACTTGCTTATCTTCTTCAGATAGCTCGTCCATACCTAGGATAGCAATGATATCTTTCAGCTCTTTATAGCGCTGAAGAGTAGACTGAACGCCACGAGCGATGTCGTAGTGCTCTTGTCCAACTACCAATGGATCCAGTTGACGTGAAGTAGAATCTAGCGGGTCGATCGCTGGGTATAGACCCATAGATGCGATGTTACGGTTAAGTACAACCGTTGCATCCAAGTGAGCGAACGTTGTTGCTGGAGACGGGTCAGTCAAGTCATCCGCTGGTACGTATACCGCCTGTACAGACGTGATAGAACCAGATTTAGTTGACGTGATACGCTCTTGTAGAACACCCATTTCTTCAGCTAGTGTAGGTTGGTAACCTACCGCAGAAGGCATACGACCTAGAAGTGCTGATACTTCAGTACCTGCTAGTGTGTAACGGTAGATGTTATCAACGAACAGTAGAACGTCACGACCTTCGTCACGGAAGCGCTCTGCCATTGTTAGACCAGTCAGTGCAACACGTAGACGGTTACCTGGTGGCTCGTTCATCTGACCGTAAACCATCGCTACTTTTGATTCTTCAGGTTTTTCGATGTTTACAACACCTGCTTCCTGCATCTCAAAGTAGAAATCGTTACCTTCACGAGTACGCTCACCTACACCTGCAAATACAGATAGGCCTGAGTGTTGAAGTGCGATGTTGTTGATAAGTTCCATCATGTTAACGGTCTTACCTACACCAGCACCACCGAATAGACCGATTTTACCACCCTTAGCGAATGGACAAATCAAGTCGATTACTTTAACACCAGTTTCTAGAAGAGCTGTCTCGTTAGACTGCTCTTCGTAGCTTGGAGCTTCACGGTGAATGGCGTAATGCTCTTCAGCACCAATCTCGCCACACTCATCAATCGCGTCACCTAGGACGTTCATGATACGACCCAATGTCTTAGTACCTACTGGTACTGAGATTGGAGCGCCAGTATTTTCAACTGTCAAACCACGACGTAAACCATCAGAGCTACCCATTACGATTGCGCGAACTACGCCACCGCCAAGTTGTTGCTGAACTTCAAGAACTAGACGTTCTTGTACTTCATTAACATTCAGAGCGTCGTATACACGAGGTACTTCACCCTGTGGGAACTCTACGTCGACTACCGCACCGATGATCTGTACGATCTTACCTGTAGCCATCGTTAATCCTCTAACTATTTAGTTTTACCTAAGCTTAAACCGCAGCTGCGCCTGAAACGATCTCAGAAAGTTCTTGTGTAATCGCCGCTTGACGCGCTTTGTTATACACAAGTTCTAAGTCATCAATAATGTCACCAGCGTTATCTGTTGCTGATTTCATTGCAATCATTCGAGCCGCTTGCTCACAAGCAAGGTTCTCAACCACACCTTGGTACACTTGAGATTCGACATAGCGAACCAATAGTGCATCTAGTAGTGGTTTTGGCTCGGGCTCATAAATGTAGTCCCAAGAATGACTGCGTTTCATTTCTTCGCTGTCTGATTTAGGCAAAGGAAGTAATTGATCGATCGTTGGTTCTTGAACCATAGTGTTTTCAAACTTGTTGAACACTACGAACAGGCGATCTAATTCGCCTTCATCATATTTCTTCAGCATAACGCTTACAGAGCCAATCAAGTCTTCAAGGCTTGGACGATCGCCCAGACCAGAAACTTGAGCTGCTACTTTCGCGCCGCTGTTGTTGAAAAATGCTGTCGCTTTTGAACCTACAATTGCAAGTTCAACGTCAGCACCTTTCTCAGACCAATCTTTCATGTCGTTCATGGCTTTTTTGAACAAGTTAATGTTCAAACCACCACAAAGACCACGGTCTGTAGAAACGATGATGTAACCAACACGTTTGGCTTCACGTTCCTCAAGATAAGGATGCTTATACTCGAGGCTACCATTAGCCAAATGACCGATCACTTTACGCATTGTTTCTGCATATGGACGAGTAGCTTCCATTGCGTCTTGAGAACGACGCATTTTTGAAGCTGCTACCATTTCCATTGCTTTCGTAATCTTCTGTGTGCTTTTAACACTACCGATTTTATTACGTATCTCTTTTGCGCCGGCCATCGTTACTCTCCGTTAATGGTATGAGGTGGCCCTAAGACCACCTACCAATTACCAGGTCTGGGTTGCCTTGAAATCGTCAACAAGCTTCTTCAGCTCAGCTTCGATTTCTTTATTGAAAGCACCCGTTGTGTCGATCTGTGTTGCTAGATCGGCATATTGACCACGAGCAAACGACAGTAAAGCAGCTTCAAAGTCTAGAACTTTAGAAAGTTCAACGTCTTGAAGGTATCCACGCTCTGCAGCGAAGATTACTAGAGCTTGGTCAAATACAGACATAGGAGCGTATTGCTTCTGCTTCATCAGTTCTGTAACTTTTTGACCGTGGTCTAGCTGCTTCTTAGTCGCTTCATCAAGATCCGAAGAGAACTGAGCAAATGCTGCAAGTTCACGGTATTGAGCTAGAGCAGTACGGATACCGCCAGATAGCTTCTTGATGATTTTAGTCTGCGCCGAACCACCTACACGAGAAACTGAGATACCAGGGTCAACAGCTGGACGTACGCCCGCGTTGAATAGCTCAGTTTGTAGGAAGATCTGACCATCAGTAATCGAGATTACGTTCGTTGGTACGAATGCAGATACGTCACCAGCTTGCGTTTCGATGATAGGTAGAGCAGTTAAAGAACCAGTCTTGCCTGTCACTTCACCGTTAGTGAATTTTTCTACGTATGCTTCGCTTACACGAGCAGCACGCTCTAGTAGACGAGAGTGAAGGTAGAAAACATCACCTGGGAACGCTTCACGACCTGGTGGACGCTTAAGTAGTAGCGAGATTTGACGGTAAGCTACAGCTTGCTTAGATAGATCATCATAAACAATCAGTGCATCTTCACCGCGATCACGGAAGTATTCGCCCATCGCACAACCAGCATACGGTGCAAGGTATTGCAGCGCTGCAGATTCAGAAGCAGATGCAACAACAACAACAGTGTTTGCTAGTGCGCCGTGCTCTTCTAGTTTGCGAACTACGTTAGCAATAGTCGACGCTTTTTGGCCGATAGCTACGTAGATAGAGAAAATACCAGAATCTTTTTGGTTAATAATCGCATCGATCGCCATTGCTGTTTTACCAGTTTGACGGTCACCGATTACTAGTTCACGTTGACCACGACCGATAGGGATCATTGAGTCAACAGACTTGTAACCAGTTTGAACAGGTTGATCTACCGATTTACGGTCGATTACACCTGGTGCGATAATTTCTACAGGCGAAGTCAATTTAGCTTCGATTGGACCTTTACCATCAATTGGCTCACCTAGCGTGTTTACAACACGACCAAGCATTTCAGGACCTACTGGTACTTCTAGAATACGACCAGTACCTGTAACTTTCATGCCTTCCTGTAGGTCAGCATACGGGCCCATTACAACAGCACCAACCGAATCACGGTTCAAGTTTAGTGCTAGAGCGTAACGGCCACCCGGTAGTTCGATCATTTCACCTTGCATCACGTCCGCTAGGCCGTGGATGCTAAGGATGCCATCGCTTACAGAAACGATAGTACCTTCATTGCGAGCTTCACTAACAACGTCGAAAGATTCAATACGTTGTTTAATTAGATCGCTAATTTCAGTGGAATTAAGTTGCATGCTCCAATCCCCATTAAGACTGCAATGCATCGCTCAGGCGGTCTAGACGACTGCGCGCTGAGTTATCGATGACTAGGTCTCCGGCTCGAATAATAACTCCACTAAGTAGAGTCTCATCTATACTGCAATTCAGCTGAACTTTGCGCGCTAAGCGCTGTTCCAATTTGCTGCTGATCTCTGCGCGTTGTTCTTCAGAAAGTTCAACCGCTGAAGTTACTTCAACGTCGATCTCTTTCTCATACTCTTTTTTGAGTATAAAGAACTCTTTACAAACATCAGGAAAAGCCATTAAGCGGCCATTCTCTGCCATCACTTTAATTAAGTTCTGACCGAATTCATCAAATTGTTCGCCACAAATTACAATGAATACTTCAGCTAATTTTTCAGCAGTCATAGAACCGCTTAATAAATTATGAACATCATCATTTTGTGCCACTTCGGCAGCAAAAGTAAGCATCTGACCCCATTGGTCTAGCTCACCTTTATCTACCGCAAAGTCAAACGCTGCTTTAGCATAGGGGCGTGCGATTGTAGTCAAATCAGACATATACAGCCCCTTGCTTTAAAGTTTTGCAGTAATGTTGTTAAGAAGATCATCGTGTACATCTTTATCGATTGTACGCTCAAGGATTTTCTCAGCACCAGCTATAGCCAGAGTTGCGACTTGTTTGCGCAGGTCATCACGGGCACGTGTACGCTCTGCTTCAATTTCTGCTTCAGCTTGCGCTAAGATTTTCTGGCGTTCTGCCTGAGCTTCTTCGCGTGCTTCATCAATAATTTGAGCTTTACGTTTGTTTGCCTGATCAATAACCTCAGTTGCAGTGCGCTTTGCTTCTTTCATTTGCTCAGAAGCGTTGGCTTGTGCCAGGTTCAAGTCTTTAGCAGCGCGTTCAGCGGCTACTAGACCGTCAGCAATTTTTTTCTGACGTTCTTCAATTGCTTGCATGATTGGTGGCCATACATATTTCATGCAGAACCAAACAAACAATGAAAAAGCAATTGCTTGACCTAACAGAGTTGCGTTCATATTCACAACAGCTACCCCTCGTTAAGAATCAACTACAAAAATTTAATTAACTATTGAGAGTTAATTAGCCTGCTAGTTGACCAACAAATGGGTTAGCAAACGTGAATAGTAGTGCGATTACGATACCGATCATTGGAACAGCATCCAGTAGACCAGCGATGATGAACATCTTAACTTGTAGCATTGGAGCCATTTCAGGTTGACGCGCAGCGCCTTCTAGGAATTTACCACCAAGAATAGCAAAACCAATTGCAGTACCTACGGCACAAAGACCAACAATAATAGCAACAGCGATTGCTGAAAAACTTAGTACAGTTTCCATTTACGTTCTCCGATTAACATTAATAGTTAGAATAAAGCTTAAAAATTTTTTTAGTGATCACTATCTTCATGAGCCATTGATAAGTAAACGATTGTCAACATCATGAAAACAAACGCTTGAATCAAAATAACCAAGATATGGAAGATAGCCCAAGGTAGTGCACCTACCCATTGTAAGTACCACGGTAGCATTGCCGCGATAAGAATAAACACCACCTCACCCGCAAACATATTACCAAATAAACGCATACCTAGAGATAGTGGCTTCGCTAATAACGAAATTACCTCAAGTACCAAGTTAAATGGAATCATGATTGGGTGATTAAATGGATGCAGTGCCAATTCTTTAGCAAATCCGCCTAGACCTTTCACTTTGATGCTGTAGTAGATCATCAGAGCAAAAACACCTAAAGCCATTGCCATTGTTATATTTACATCAGCTGTAGGAACCACTTTCAAGTAAGGGATACCTAGCCAATGCTCTGCAGGATATGGTAAGAAATCGATAGGCACTAAGTCCATCAAGTTCATAATGATAATCCAGCAGAATATAGTCAGTGCTAGTGGGGCAATCAGAGGGTTGCGGCCATGGAAAGTTTCTTTAACGTTGTCACCAACGAATTCCACTACCATTTCAACAAAACACTGAAGCTTACCAGGTACACCTACTGTTGCTTTCTTAGCGACTGAGCGAAAAACCCAAAGGAATAACATCCCTGTCAACACCGAAAAAAACAGACTGTCTATATGTACGTTCCAGAAACTTGTCTCCTCTACAAGACCAAACTTAGCTAAAGAAAGGTTTTGTAAGTGGTGCTCAATGTATCCGGATGCTGTTGGCGCAGCCATAACTCATCCTATTTTTTATTGTTAATGAAAAGCACTGGCGCAAAGATATTAATACCTAGAACCAGTAAATAGGTCAGTTTGAGGGGAACTAATTCCACCTGCATATACATGTAGACAATAGAGAATAGTAGAACTGTGATAAGGATTTTTAGCGCTTCGCCTGCATAGAACGACGCCGCAACTAACTTAGTTGCGCGAGCTCCACTAAATAGGAAAGCACACACACAAAAAACTGCATTTGCGATGACAAAAATACCGCCACCGATTAATGCAGCAAAACCCCAATCAGGATTAACAGCTAAACCTAACCCTATCGCCACTAATATAACCGCGCTAAGCTCGATCAATAACATTTGCTTTGCAAGCACTCGTCCTGGTCTTGCTAACGCCGCTACCATGTATTCGTTCCTCTTTTAAGCCTTCTTTACTACTCGCTTAAAAGCGTGCTGAGAAATTGGCGAAAATTATACGTTCAGCCAAATTGATTGCAATAACAATGCAGCAATCATTTACATTTTTGCATACAAACCTACAACTTTTGTACGAAATTACTTGTTTATTACATAATTGACCTAAATCAATTATCTCATTTAGTACTCTAGTTTAGCAATAAGTTGCTCTAATTTGTGAGGCTCATCAAGAGTAATTATCACTTTTGACTTACCGCTAACAGAACGAGTAACTGAAACGTTTGCTTGCAATTTTTCCGTGAGTCTTCGTGAAAGTTCGATAGCTTCTGTGTCTTCAGGCTTCGATTCACCTTCAACGTCTGGTTTTAAGCACTTTTTGACAAGTTGCTCAGTTTGACGCACGGTCATTTTTTTGGTTGCCGCAGTGTTTGCTGCTTCAACCTGTGTATCACCTTCAAGCGCAAGCAGTGCTCGAGCATGCCCCATTTCCAGTTGTTTATTGGAAACTAAACCTTTTACTTCATTTTCGAGCTGATTTAGACGTAATAAGTTACTCACCGTTGCTCTCGATTTACCGATAACATCAGCGACTTGTTGGTGTGTCAGCTCAAATTCGTTCTGTAGGCGCTCTAGCGCTTGTGCTTCTTCGATAACATTCAGGTCTTCACGCTGAATATTCTCAATCAATGCCATCGCGATAGCGGCCTTGTCTTCAACTCTCT
This sequence comes from Vibrio sp. 1CM23M, assembly GCF_023161755.1. Taxonomy (NCBI): domain Bacteria; kingdom Pseudomonadati; phylum Pseudomonadota; class Gammaproteobacteria; order Vibrionales; family Vibrionaceae; genus Vibrio; species Vibrio sp. 1CM23M. The sequence continues at coordinate 37,114 of NZ_JALNTR010000014.1, read as the reverse complement.
TGATCAGGCATGGCACTTGTTTAAGGCCAGCTTGACGAGCCGCTCTCCAACGACGTTCACCAGCAATAATCTCGAACTGGTCATGCGCCAATGGGCGAACTACGATCGGTTGGATAATACCTTGAGATTGAATTGATGCAGCCAGCTCTTCTAGCGCTTCAGGCGCAATATCCTTACGCGGTTGATATACACCAGGCTTCAAGCAACCAACAGCCAGTTCGATAAGCTCACCATCAGCCGACAACGCCTGACTATGAGAAGCAACTTGCTGTTTTTCACGAGCCAATGAGCTAGTTGCAAGCAATGCATCTAGCCCTTTTCCTAAACCACGCTTAGACATTGAGCGAATTCCTTTGGTTGGACCTATACTGGGACTTCTTCACGACGCAACATTTCGCCTGCAAGAGCAAGATAAGCCTTAGCTCCTGCGGAATATTTGTCGTAGTACATTGCTGGCTTGCCGTGACTCGGAGCTTCTGCCAGACGCACATTTCTAGGGATCACAGTTCGGTAGACTTTGCTACCAAAGTGTTTTTTGAGTTGATCAGATACTTCGTTCGATAAGCGGTTGCGAGGATCGTACATAGTACGCAGAAGACCTTCGATCTTCAGGTTCTCATTTACAACAGCCGCTAGCTTACTGATGGTATCCATCAATGCAGTCAAACCTTCCAAAGCAAAGTATTCACATTGCATAGGAACCAATACGGAGTCGGCCGCAGCCATCGCGTTAATTGTAAGAAGGTTTAATGAGGGCGGGCAATCAATAAAGATGAAATCATAGTTATTGCGAATGGATTCGAGTGCGTTTTTTAAACGAACTTCACGAGCAAACACTTCCATCAGCTTGATTTCTGCCGCAGTAACATCGCCGTTCGCAGCGATGAGGTCATAATTGCCAGATGTACTCCGGCAAACCACCTCATCAAATGGGGTGTCTTCAACCAACAAATCGTAAGCAGTTGCTTCAACTTGATACTTGTCGACACCGCTCGCCATAGTGGCATTACCTTGAGGATCGAGGTCAACAACCAATATCTTGCGTTTTGTTGCCGCCATTGATGCTGCTAAATTAATGCAAGTTGTTGTTTTTCCTACGCCACCCTTCTGGTTGGCAATTGCTACGATTCTACCCACTATGGCCTCGCTGATTATCCCTGACGCGATAAAGTAACTAGATGACGCTCTCCATCAAGCTCTGGCACTTGCAAAGCTTTAATGTCTGTCACTGAACACCATTCAGGTAACAGGTCGATTTCGTCTCTAGGATGTTGTCCCTTAAGAGCCAAAAATACACCGGATTGCTCTTTAGGTAAATGGTGACACCACTCTACCATGTCTGTCATTGATGCAAATGCACGACTGAGCACTGCATCAAACTTTTCTTCTGGTTGAAATTCTTCAACGCGACTTTGAACCGGTACCACGTTGTCGATACCCAGCTCATGAATCACCTGTTTGATAAAACGAATACGCTTACCTAGGCTGTCTAGCAAGTAAAACTCGCAGTCTGGATTCATGATTGAGAGCGGAATCCCAGGAAGACCAGGTCCCGTGCCCACATCGATAAAGCGCTTACCTTGTAAGTGAGTGCTAACAATGATGCTATCTAAGATATGTTTCACCATCATTTCTTGCGGGTCACGAACTGACGTTAGGTTGTAAGCCTTGTTCCACTTGTTCAGTAACTCAACGTAGCCAACCAACTGACCACGTTGTTTTTCAGATACTTCAAGTTCAGTCTGGCCAATCAGGTGATCCAGTTTTTCGCGTAATACGCTCATTATGCTTCCTCACCTTTTTTCAACAGGCCATGTTTTTTCAAGTAAACCAACAGAATTGAGATTGCTGCAGGTGTGATGCCTGAAATTCGCGAAGCAATACCAATTGAATCAGGCTTAGCTGTCGTTAGTTTAAGAACCACTTCGTTAGAAAGTCCTTTTACCTTGCTGTAATCGATATCAGCAGGCAGTTTGGTGTTTTCATGACGCAGTGATTTTTCAATTTCGTCTTGTTGACGCTGAATGTAACCATCGTACTTCACTTGGATCTCAACTTGCTCAGACGCTTGTTGATCTTCCAGTGCAGGACCAAAACGATCCAATGCGGTTAGCTGTGAATAAGTCATTTCAGGGCGACGAAGAAGATCTTCACCGCTCGCTTCACGAGACATTGGTGTTTTCAGAATTTGGTTCAGTTGATCAATATCTTCAGATTTTGGATTAATCCAAGTCTCTTTCAGACGTTGACGCTCCTTCTCCATGTTTTCCATCTTCTCGTTGAAACGAGCCCAACGAGCGTCATCAACAAGGCCAAGTTCACGCGACTTTTCAGTCAAACGGATATCGGCGTTGTCTTCACGAAGCAGCAAACGGTATTCCGCGCGAGATGTAAACATGCGGTAAGGTTCTTTGGTACCCATGGTAGACAGGTCGTCGATAAGCACGCCCATGTAAGCTTGGTCACGACGCGGACTCCAGCCTTCTTTGCCTTGAGTAAACAAACTTGCATTCAGACCGGCCATCAAGCCTTGTGCAGCCGCTTCTTCATAGCCAGTGGTACCGTTGATTTGACCGGCAAAGAATAGACCTTTGATAAACTTAGTTTCGTAAGTCAGCTTAAGGTCGCGAGGATCAAAGAAATCGTACTCAATCGCATAGCCAGGGCGAACGATGTGAGCATTTTCAAAGCCCTTCATCGAACGAACAATTTGAACCTGTACATCAAACGGCAGACTGGTAGAGATACCATTCGGGTATAGCTCGTGAGTCGTTAGACCTTCAGGCTCAATAAAAATTTGGTGACTGTTCTTGTCAGCAAAACGCATTACTTTGTCTTCAATCGAAGGACAGTAACGAGGGCCAATGCCTTCAATCACACCCGCGTACATAGGGCTGCGATCAAGGTTGGCACGAATTACGTCATGCGTATTTTCATTGGTATGCGTGATGTAGCATGGAATTTGACGAGGTTGTTGAGCTCGGCTACCCATGAACGAGAAAACAGGCGTCGGGTTATCGCCGTGCTGAACCTCAAGCTCAGAAAAATCAACGCTACGCGCATCGATACGAGGAGGAGTACCTGTTTTCAGGCGATCAACTCGGAATGGAAGATCACGAAGACGGTCAGCCAGTGCGATCGATGGTGGATCGCCAGCACGGCCGCCTGACGAACTTTCCATACCAATATGGATCTTGCCGCCTAGGAATGTGCCCACAGTCAGAACCACAGCGCTTGCGCGGAATTTAAGGCCCATCTGCGTTACCACACCGACCACTTGATCCTGCTCAACGATCAAGTCATCAACCGACTGTTGGAACAAAGTCAGGTTTGGCGTGTTTTCAAGAACGTTGCGAACAAAGGCTTTGTACAGTGCGCGGTCAGCTTGTGCTCGAGTAGCACGAACCGCAGGGCCTTTTGATGCGTTCAATGTTCTGAACTGAATACCTGCATGATCAATAGCTTGCGCCATTAATCCACCCATTGCATCGACCTCTTTTACCAAGTGGCCCTTACCGATCCCGCCAATGGCTGGGTTACAAGACATTTGTCCTAGTGTATCGATATTATGAGTAAGTAATAACGTACTTTGACCAGTACGTGCAGATGCGAGTGCGGCTTCCGTTCCTGCATGGCCACCACCAACAACGATGACGTCAAATTTTTCGTGATAAAGCATGAACCGACCTCAGGTATTCAAACGTTTTCTAGATTGATAAAAAGGAGCGATATTCTACCTGTTTTCATAGCCTGAGAAAACGTTTTTGGGATTTTTCGAAAAAGCTGTTTTTAATTAATATAGATAAGATCTTTAAGGAGATCTTTTATTAGATCTATTATTAGGATCGAGGGTGTCTGTGGATAAGTCGAAAATGATCAACGAGATCATGGATCTTTTTTGGATCAAATGATGTGATCTAACTTTGATCAGGATGAGGATTAGCTGGGATCAAAATGGCTACTTATTCACAGGAGGAAATTAGCCTAAAACTTGTTATTTGGATAACTATAGGTTAATCACCGTATATGTATAATCTTATCCACAGCAGAAATTGAAAATAGATCGCTAATTTTCGATGTTTTTGAAAAAAAGTTATTCACAATCGCGATGTTCAGAGACAAAAAAAGCGGCATAAGCCGCTTTTTAAGAGAGGAGAGAGGTTAAAACTGGTCGCTATGATCGTTAAACCAAGCTTCTGCTGCGTCTTCTGGTACCGGAGTTTCCAATACATCGATGGTAAAACAGTCAGAAATAGGCTGAGCACCGAGCTCTTTCATCTGGCTGTGGATTGATTTTCCCGCCAAACAGAAGGTATCGTAACTCGAATCACCAAGTGCCACGACAGCAAAGCGAACCGGGCTTAAATCTGGAGATTGCTGGGTCAATGCGTCGATAAACGGCTTAATATTATCTGGAAATTCACCCGCACCATGAGTTGAAGTAACCAGCAACCAAAAGCCTTGTTGGGGAATATCATCGAATTCAGGCTGATTATGAAGGGTGATCTCGTGGCCTTGCTCTTCAAGAAGATCATTAAGGTGATCGCCAACGTACTCTGCACCACCTAAGGTGCTGCCTGTAATAATGTGGATCATTAAGCTGTCCTTACTAAAGAAAAAGGCCAGCATGAGCCGGCCTTTAAAGGTTATTTACCAATACAGAAAGAGGTGAAGATACGGCCGAGTAGGTCATCTGAACTGAACTCACCAGTAATCTCGTTAAGGTGTTGCTGCGTTATACGCAGTTCTTCTGCCAAGATTTCCCCTGCCATATAGCCTTCGAGCTGTTGCTGGCCAATATCTAGATGTTCAGATGCGCGTTCTAGAGCATCTAAGTGGCGACGACGTGCCATGAAGCCACCTTCATTACCACCAGCAAAGCCCATGCAATCTTTTAAATGATTACGCAGCGCATCAACGCCTTGTCCCGTCTTTGCTGATAGTCGAATCAGAGTTGGATCATTAACATGGCAAATCCCGAGATCTTCACCGGTTTGATCGGCTTTGTTACGAATCACGGTCATTCCGATGTTATTCGGCAGACGATCAACGAAATCTGGCCAGATATCTTTCGGGTCGGTTGCATCGGTAGTGGTGCCATCGACCATAAATAAAACGCGATCGGCTTGAGCAATTTCTTCCCAAGCGCGTTCAATACCGATTTTTTCGACTTCATCCGAGGCTTCACGCAGGCCTGCGGTATCAATAATGTGCAGTGGCATACCATCAATATGGATATGTTCACGAAGTACATCACGGGTTGTACCGGCAATATCAGTCACAATCGCGGAGTCTTTACCCGATAATGCATTCAGTAAGCTCGACTTACCTGCATTAGGACGGCCTGCAATCACCACCTTCATGCCTTCACGCATGATGGCACCTTGATTGGCCTCTTGGCGAACCGCTTCGAGGTTGTCGATGATAGCTTGTAAGTCAGCACTTACTTTACCGTCAGCAAGGAAATCAATCTCTTCTTCTGGGAAGTCGATAGCGGCTTCAACATAGATGCGTAAGTGAATCAGAGAGTCCACCAGCGTATTAATGCGTTTCGAGAACTCACCTTGCAACGATTGCAGAGCTGATTTCGCCGCTTCTTCTGAACTGGCATCAATGAGGTCAGCAATCGCTTCTGCTTGGGTTAAATCCATCTTGTCGTTCAAGAACGCACGCTCCGAGAACTCACCTGGGCGTGCTGCGCGTAGCCCTGGAATCGCGAGGATTCGCTTGATGAGCATATCCATTACCACAGGACCACCGTGGCCTTGTAGCTCTAATACGTCTTCACCGGTAAACGAGTACGGGTTAGGAAAGTAAAGCGCGATGCCTTGGTCTAGCTCTAAACCATCGTGAGATTTAAAAGGGGTGTACTCAGCGTAACGTGGTTTCAGTACTTTGCCGGTAACTTCAAGCGCAACTTGGGCTGCTTGTGGGCCTGAAACGCGAATAATACCGACGCCGCCACGGCCGGGTGCAGTCGCTTGAGCAACAATCGTATCTGTAGTCATAGTTGTGCCTGCTAGCATGTGAAAGCCAAAAAGGGGCGCTCACGATTAATCAATTAGCTGAATTGTAATCAGCTAAAAACAAAAAGGCGACCTTTTGGTCGCCTTTCTTTATCTCTTTCTATTATCGAACTTACTTAGAATGTAAGCCTTTCTTTTCCAGCGCGCGGTAGATAAGCGTTTGCTGAATCAGAGTTACGATGTTCGATACTAGCCAGTATAGAACCAGACCTGAAGGGAAGAACAGGAAGAAGAATGTGAACATAACCGGCATAAAGGTCATGATCTTCTGCTGCATTGGATCCGTTACAGTTGTCGGGCTCATCTTCTGGATTAGGAACATTGAAGCACCCATCAGAAGTGGCAAGATGTAGTATGGGTCTTGTGCTGAAAGGTCAGTAATCCAACCGAAGAACGGTGAGTGACGCAGTTCAACAGACTCCATTAGTGCCCAATATAGCGAAATGAAGATAGGCATTTGCAGAAGGATAGGTAAACAGCCACCTAGTGGGTTTACTTTCTCTTTCTTGTAAAGCTCCATCATTTCTTGGCTCATGCGTTGACGGTCGTCGCCAATACGCTCACGCATTGCAGTCAGCTTAGGCTGAAGCATACGCATTTTCGCCATAGACGTGTACTGAGCTTTCGTTAGTGGGTACATAGCACCACGAACGATGAAAGTTAGACAGATGATTGCCAGACCCCAGTTCACAACGATGCCTTGAATGAACGAAAGCAGAGTATGAAGTGGTTTAGCAATGAACCATAACCAACCGTAGTCAACTACTAGGTCTAGGTTTGGTGCAACAGCAGCCATTTGGTCTTGAAGTTTAGGACCAACCCAAAGCGTTGCTTTGAAGTTTGCTTCGTCGCCAGTAGCGATGGTTTTGTTCGGCATGCGAACACCGATGTCGCCAAGGTTACCAATTACACGAGTGTAAAGGTTGCTGCCTGCTTCGTCGCGTGGGATCCATGCACTTGCAAAGTAGTGCTGAATCATCGCTGCCCAACCTTGACCGTTTGCTAGGTTAAGAGACAGGTTGCGATCTTGCATGTCGTCGAAGCTGTATTTTTTGTAACGCGTATCTTCCGTAGAGTAAGCACCACCACGGTAAGTTGGCATTGTTAGGCTACCACCGTCATCCATAACGTTTTGACGTAGGTGAGCGTACATGCCGAATGTTGCGTTATTGCCAGAGTTGTTGATTACATCGTATTCAACGTCAATCGCGTAGCTGCCGCGCTTAAGGATGAATGTTTTAGTGTAATCAAGGCCGTTCGCTTGGTAAGTCATTGGGATGCGTAGTTCATCTTGACCTTCAGCCAGCGTAAAGCTGTCTGCTGAAACCGTGTAGCTAGGGCGGTTAGTGCTGCTTAAATCGATACCTTGAGGACCCACTAGACCGCTTTGAGCGATAAATTGGTGACCTGGTTCGTTTTTAAGAAGAACAAAAGTGTCTTCAGAATCGAACTCTGCAGAGTAATCGTTTAGGTTTGCTTTAACGACATCACCACCAACCGTATCAATTGACAGAGTCAGTACATCAGTTGTTACTGTGATAGTTTTAGCAGAAGAAGCAACTTGACCAGGAGCCGGGTCTAGATCATCTGCATAAGATGGCGCTGGTAGGGTGCTGCCAGATTGTGCCTGCTCAACCGCTTGTGGTGCTGGATTCTGAGCTACGTTCCATTGTTGGAACAGTAGGAAAGAAACCAAAGCCAATGCGATTAACAGGATATTACGTTGAGAATCCATCGTTATTTATCTCTGTCTTGTTTTTGGACTGGTGGAACGGGGTCAAAGCCCCCTTCGTTCAAAGGATGGCATTTTAATAGACGTTTGCCTGATAACCAACACCCTTTTACAAAACCGTGAGCTTTCAACGCTTCTATCGCATATAAAGAGCAGGTTGGAGTAAATCGGCAGCGTGGGCCGATGAGTGGACTAATAAACCATCTATAAAAATAGATGGGTATTAGCGCTATCCACGCGAAGGGCGAGACAGGCGAAGCCATAATTTGTCGAGTAGCTTGAACATTTCTTCATTGCTTAAATCTTGCGCGCTCTTCTTAGCTATTACAACAAAATCTTTGTTAGGAAGTTTGTGTTGAGTGTTACGAAAGCTTTCACGAGTAAGACGCTTGAATCGGTTACGACCCACGGCTGTTTTAATCTGCTTTTTCGGAACGGCTAATCCAAGACGAGGATTTGAAAGAGAGTTATTTCGAGCAATGATGGTGAAATGAGGAGAGCCAGCTCGATGAGCTTGCTTGAAGACATTTTGATAATGTTCGGGAGTTAACAAGCGTAACTCCCGACCGAAGGCTAGCTTATTCAAAATAATCAAAGATTACTTAGAAAGACGCTTACGGCCTTTTGCACGACGTGCATTGATTGTTGCGCGACCGTTCTTAGTAGCCATGCGAGCACGGAAACCGTGAGTACGCTTACGCTTTAGAACTGTAGGTTGAAAAGTGCGTTTCATTGTAATTACCTTACTGATCAGTAGTTTTAGGTTTTTGTTAAACCCGGCGTGGGCATTTTTTCTCTTCTTTATATAAGAAAGGAAAACCGACGCCTCTCAACAAAGAGGCGGAATTGTAATCACTGTCACAAAAAGTGTCAATGATTGGGTTAACTAAAATTCCGGTCGGGGGATTATACGTAGAATAACTAAAATCACAAGGATCCTTAGTCGATCCCAACCTTATTTAAGAATTTTATTAATTTAGGATCCTGTGGATTACCAAAAATATCCTGTGGAGATCCCTGTTCGACAATATGACCGTCAGCCATGAAGATCACTCGGTCTGCGACCTCTCTAGCGAACTGCATTTCATGGGTAACCACCAGCATGGTTTGGTGCTGATTTGCCAGTTTTTTCATTAGGTTAAGCACTTCGCCAACCCACTCAGGATCGAGAGCTGAAGTCGGCTCATCAAACAATAATAGCTCTGGTTGTAGTGCCATTGCACGGCCAATACCAACCCGTTGTTGTTGGCCACCTGAGAGAGCGGCTGGGTAGCTATCACCTTTGTCACCTAAGCCAATATCATCAAGTATTTGTTGTGCTTTTTCATGGGCTTGCTGCTTTTTCCAACCACGAACAGTAATTAAACCTTCAGCAATATTCTGTCTTGCGGTTTGGTGAGCGAACAGTGCATAGTTTTGGAACACAAAACCGGTTTTACGACGAAGTGCAAGCACCTCTGCCTTAGTGTGTTTTTGAGTATCAACCTTGATGTCATCAATCGAAATCGTGCCTTGATCGGCTTGCTCTAGAAAATTCACACAACGCAGCAGGGTAGACTTACCTGTGCCACTTGAACCTATGATGACAATTATCTCACCTTGTTTGATTTCGAGGTCGATCCCTTTCAAAACTTCGGTGTCACCAAACTGCTTGTGGATATTTTGTAATTTGATCATCGTACATATGCCTTATTCAGTTTCACTTCAGCCCAGATTTGAATACGAGTGAGGATAACCACCACGCCCCAGTAAATCAGCGCCACCGCTAAGAAAGCCTCGAAGAAGCGGAAACTTGAAGAAGCCTCCATCTGAGCTTTAGCCATGATTTCGGCTACACCTAGGGTGAATGCAAGGGAAGTCGATTTGATCATGTCGATGAAGTAGTTCATCAATGATGGCAGTGCCACGCGAGTTGCTTGTGGCAAGATCACGCGACGCATGGCTTGACTGGTGGTCATACCTACTGAAAGACTGGCTTCCATCTGGCTGCGATCAATACCGATAATCGCGGCACGAATACTTTCTGCCATATACGCGGCAAAGTGCAGGGTTAAGCCAATCACAGCGGCGCTGAATGCATCCAACCCAACCATCCACGGGAATACTTGTGGTAAGCCATAATAAAGGAGGAACAGCTGTACCAACAATGGTGTTCCTCGGAAGAAGCTAATGTACAGCTGGCTCAATTGGTCGAGTACTGGGATTTTGAATACACGAATATTCGCCAGTATCAGAGACAGGATCAGAGCAAAGAACAAGCCCCAAGTAGCCATCTCCATCGTGGTGCCTAAATACTTCAGTAGTATCGGCAACAGCTCTAGCATGTAATTAAAGTCAAATCCCATAATCTATCTCGTATTTTTATTGGCAGTGTTGTTCTATATGTAAGTACTGTTCTATCAGGTTTTTTAATCAATGCACAAAAGCAAAAAGCCCACCGCTGTATAAAGCAGTGGGCCTTGAATGGAGAAAGTGAGTAATTACTTCTGAGTAATGTCCGCACCAAACCATTTCTGAGAGATACTTTCTAGCGTACCATCTGCGCGCATTGCTGCTAATGCTTCATTTACTTCTGCTTGCAGTTTTTTGCCGTTATCGTTGTCCACGAAAGGCCAAGCGTTTTCAATGGTTTCGAATGGCTGACCAGCTAGTTGTAATGGTAGACCTGTCTTCTTGATAAGCTCTAATGCTGATAGGCGATCCATTACGAACGCATCTGCACGACCCAATGCGACATCATGTTCAATACCTGTATCGTAGGTTTTCACATTGATCTTGCCATCTTTGTCGTAGCTGCGAAGCAGTTGTTCAAAGTTTGAGCCTAGGTTTACCGCAACCGTCTTACCATCTAGGTCTTCGATACCTTTAATGCTGTCATTACCTTTACGAACGGTAATTTGTGCGCCGTCTACTACGTATGGGTCTGCGAATAGGTATTTCGCTTTACGTGCATCTGTCATTGTAATTTGGTTTGAAATAGTATCGATGCGACCCGTTTCAAGAAGACCAAACAGACCAGAGAAGTTTGCCGTTACGTATTCAACCTTGTAATCGTTACGCTTACCGATCTCATCCCATAAATCTACTTCAAAACCTTGTAGCTGGTCTTGCTTAACGAACGTAAACGGGAAGTAGCGACCAGACATGCCGACTTTAACTTCAGTCGCAGCTTGAACAGTAGCAGCAGAGAGTGCGATAGCCGCAATTGCAGCCTTAATCCAGTTATTCATTTGGTAACTCCTTATATTTATAGGGTTGGATGTTACTGGGAAAATGCTCAATAGAATAAATAACCAGATGTTATTAACCATAACCAGATTGAATTCCCAATTTGGGGATAACTAGCAAGGATCCGGGCATAAGTGGATCATTGTGTGAGTAAATTAGGGGCAAGATGTGTGGATCCACCGATTCATTACAAATTTATTGTGAATAACTTGGATCTTATTCACTGGATCTGTGATCAATTGCTGGTGATCTGACTTATCAACAGGTAAAATTAGCAGTCATTTCATATTACTTAAATAGAGTGGGGGCACCGTGTCATCTTCGCTTTGGTTGCAGTGTTTGCAACAGCTTCAAGAAGAGTTACCAGCTACAGAATTCAGTATGTGGGTTCGTCCGTTACAAGCGGAGCTCAATGACAATACTCTAACTCTATTTGCACCGAACCGTTTCGTACTCGATTGGGTTCGTGATAAGTATCTAAATAGCATTAACCGTTTGCTGCAAGAATATTGCGGCAACGATATCCCACATCTTCATTTTGAAGTGGGAAGCAAGCGTGTGATTGCACCAAAGCCTGCGATACCAGCACCGACTCAGACTCGTACTGCAGCCGATGTGGCCGCTGAGTCATCAGCACCTGCGCAATTACAAGCTCGCAAGCCTGTCCATAATATTTGGCGTGATGAAGAGCCTGTCGCGGTTGATTTGAATCACCGCTCAAACGTGAACCCAAAACATAAGTTCAATAACTTTGTTGAAGGTAAGTCGAACCAACTGGGTTTGGCTGCGGCACGTCAGGTTTCTGATAACCCAGGAACAGCCTATAACCCGTTGTTCCTATACGGCGGCACTGGTTTAGGTAAAACGCACTTGTTGCATGCGGTGGGTAACGCCATTGTTGATAATAAGCCAAATGCGAAAGTGGTTTACATGCACTCAGAACGTTTTGTTCAGGATATGGTAAAGGCCCTGCAAAACAACGCGATCGAAGAATTTAAGCGCTACTACCGTAGTGTTGACGCATTGCTTATAGATGACATCCAATTCTTTGCCAATAAAGAGCGTTCTCAAGAAGAGTTCTTCCATACCTTTAACGCGCTGCTTGAAGGTAACCAACAGATCATCCTAACGTCTGACCGTTATCCAAAAGAGATCAACGGGGTAGAGGATCGTCTTAAATCTCGCTTCGGCTGGGGTTTGACGGTTGCGATTGAGCCACCAGAGCTTGAGACGCGTGTTGCGATCTTGATGAAGAAAGCCGAAGACCACCAAATTCACCTTGCGGATGAAGTAGCGTTCTTTATTGCCAAGCGTCTACGCTCTAACGTTCGTGAGCTGGAAGGCGCATTGAACCGTGTTATTGCGAATGCAAACTTCACTGGCCGCCCGATCACGATCGACTTCGTGCGTGAAGCACTGCGTGACCTACTTGCACTGCAAGAAAAACTGGTCACTATTGATAACATTCAAAAGACAGTCGCTGAGTACTACAAAATCAAAGTCGCTGATCTATTGTCTAAGCGTCGTTCTCGTTCTGTTGCTCGTCCACGTCAATTGGCGATGGCACTGGCGAAAGAGCTAACAAACCACAGCTTGCCTGAGATTGGCGATGCATTCGGTGGTCGTGACCACACGACTGTACTGCATGCTTGTCGTAAGATTGCTCAGCTGCGTGAAGAGAGCCACGACATTAAAGAAGATTATTCGAACTTGATTCGTACCCTTTCTTCTTAATACACAGTATTCTTAACCTTAATAAGCAGAATCTTGGCCACGTACTATTACGCAGTGCCATTTAGACCGTAAGAGCAAGATATGAAATTTACCATTGAACGTAGTCACCTGATTAAGCCATTACAACAAGTATCTGGCGCACTCGGTGGCAGGCCAACGCTTCCAATTCTAGGAAACCTACTGATTAAAGTAGAAGATAACGTGTTGTCGATGACAGCGACGGATCTAGAAGTTGAACTGATCAGCCGTGTAACGCTTGAAGGTGATTTCGAAGCGGGCAGCATTACCGTACCTTCACGTAAATTCCTAGATATCTGCCGTGGATTGCCAGATAACTCAGTGATCACTGTGGTATTGGATGGTGACCGTATTCAGGTTCGCTCTGGTCGTAGCCGCTTCTCATTAGCAACATTACCTGCGGCAGATTTTCCAAATATTGAAGACTGGAGCAGTGAAGTTGAAGTGTCAGTGACACAAGCTGAACTTCGCGGTCTTATCGAGAAAACACAATTCTCAATGGCGAACCAAGATGTTCGTTATTACCTCAACGGTATGTTGTTTGAGATTGAAGGTTCTATCCTGCGCAGCGTGGCGACCGATGGTCACCGTATGGCAGTATCTCAAGCACAACTGGGTGCGGATTTTGCTCAGAAGCAGATCATTGTTCCTCGTAAAGGTGTTCAAGAGCTAGTGAAGCTATTGGATGCACCTGAACAGCCAGTAACACTGCAAATTGGTAACTCTAACGTGCGAGCTGAAGTGAACAATTATGTCTTCACTTCTAAGCTGGTTGATGGTCGTTTCCCTGATTATCGCCGCGTAATGCCGCAAAATACCACCAAGACACTTGAAGCTGGCTGTGATGAATTACGTTCAGCATTTTCTCGTGCTGCGATTCTATCGAATGAAAAATTCCGTGGTGTTCGCGTTAATCTTGCGGATAGCGAGATGCGTATTACCGCGAACAACCCAGAGCAAGAAGAAGCAGAAGAAGTACTCGATGTTAACTTCGACGGTGATGCTCTAGAGATTGGCTTTAACGTAAGCTACGTATTGGATGTTCTGAACACACTGCGTTGTGAACAGGTTCGTATCTCAATGTCAGACGCCAATGCGAGTGCTCTTATTGAGAACGCACAAGATGACAGCGCGATGTACGTTGTTATGCCAATTCGCTTATAAGCTGCCCCATGTTGACCTACCGAGTCGTGATTGAAGATTAATATGAAGACGTTATGCCTTTATCGCGCTTAATCGTTAAGCAGTTTAGAAATATTGAAGCCTGTGACATTCAACCGTCATCAGGCTTTAACTTTCTTATAGGGGCTAACGGAAGCGGCAAAACCAGCGTCCTTGAAGCGGTGTATCTGCTCGGACACGGTCGCTCATTCAAGAGTTCACTTACCGGTCGTATCATACAAAACGAGTGTAGTGAGCTGTTTGTACACGGCCGTTTTATGACCTCGGATCAATTTGAGCTGCCAATTGGCATTAATAAGCAGCGCGATGGCACGACAGAGGTTAAAATAAGCGGTCAAACTGGGCAAAAGTTGGCTCAGTTAGCTCAAGTCTTACCTTTGCAGTTGATTCACCCCGAAGGGTTTGATTTACTGACAGATGGACCTAAGCATCGCCGAGCATTCATTGATTGGGGAGTCTTCCACAGTGAGTCGGGCTTTTATGATGCGTGGGGCAGGGTAAAGCGCCTCAATAAGCAGCGAAACGCCTTATTGAAAACGGCAACCCACTATCGAGAGCTGAGCTATTGGGACCAAGAACTGGCCCGTTTAGCAGAAAGCATCAGTCAGTGGCGTGCCACCTACGTTGATCAGCTCAAAGAAGTCGCCGAAGAGATCTGTGCGACCTTCCTTCCTGAGTTTGAGATAAAGATTAACTATTATCGTGGCTGGGACAAAGACACCCCATACGCCGAGATATTAGAAAAGAATTTTGAAAGGGATCAGCAGCTTGGTTACACCTTTAGTGGGCCAAACAAAGCGGATCTGAAGATAAAAGTGAACGGCACTCCAGTGGAAGATGTCTTGTCACGAGGTCAGTTGAAGTTGATGGTGTGCGCGCTGCGAGTAGCACAAGGGCAACACCTCACTCAAATGACAGGTAAGCAGTGCATCTATTTGATAGATGACTTCGCTTCCGAATTAGATAGCCAACGCCGAGCACGTCTTGCTGAGTGTTTAAAGGCGACCGAGGCTCAAGTTTTTGTAAGCTCTATTACCGCTGATCAGATTGCAGATATGCATGACGAAAATAGCAGGATGTTTCATGTGGAACATGGCAAAATAGAGCAAGGATAATTAGTCAGAGAGTAACTATGTCAGATAATTACGATTCATCGAGTATTAAAGTACTGAAGGGTCTGGATGCGGTACGTAAGCGTCCTGGAATGTACATTGGCGACACGGATGATGGTACCGGTCTGCACCACATGGTTTTTGAGGTGGTAGATAACTCTATTGATGAAGCGCTAGCTGGTCACTGTAATGACATCATTGTAACTATCCATGAAGATAGTTCTGTGTCTGTGAGCGATGATGGCCGTGGTATTCCAACAGAATTGCACCCAGAAGAAAACGTATCAGCAGCAGAAGTAATCATGACGGTTCTTCACGCTGGTGGTAAGTTCGATGATAACTCGTACAAGGTATCTGGTGGTCTGCACGGTGTTGGTGTTTCAGTAGTTAACGCACTTTCTAAGCAAGTTACTCTTACTATCCACCGCGGTGGCAAAATCCACACTCAAACCTACAGCCACGGTGAGCCTCAAGCGCCACTAGCAGTTATCGGTGACACGGATAAAACAGGTACAGAGATTCGTTTCTGGCCGAGTGAAGAAACCTTCACTAACATCGAGTTCCATTACGACATTTTAGCTAAGCGTCTACGTGAGCTATCATTCTTGAACTCAGGTGTATCAATTAAGCTAATTGACGAGCGCGAAGAAGACAAAATGGATCACTTCGAATACGAAGGCGGTATCCAAGCGTTTGTTGAACACCTTAATACTAACAAAACGCCAATCATCCAAAAAATCTTTCACTTTAACTCTGAGCGTGAAGACGGTATTACCGTTGAAGTTGCGATGCAGTGGAATGACGGCTACCAAGAAAACATCTACTGTTTCACCAACAACATCCCTCAACGCGATGGTGGTGCTCACTTAGCAGGTTTCCGTGCGGCGCTAACGCGTACACTGAACAGCTTCATGGACAAGGAAGGCTTCTCTAAGAAAGCGAAGACTGCGACCTCTGGTGATGATGCTCGTGAAGGTCTGACGGCGATTGTTTCTGTTAAAGTGCCAGATCCTAAGTTCTCAAGCCAAACTAAAGATAAGCTGGTTTCTTCAGAAGTGAAGTCTGCCGTTGAATCTACAATGGGTGAGAAGTTGTCTGAGTTCCTTATTGAGAACCCAGGTGAAGCGAAAACAGTTTGTTCTAAAATTATTGATGCAGCACGTGCTCGTGATGCAGCGCGTAAAGCTCGTGAAATGACTCGTCGTAAAGGCGCATTAGATTTAGCGGGTCTTCCAGGTAAGCTTGCTGACTGTCAGGAAAAAGATCCTGCACTGTCTGAACTATATATTGTGGAAGGTGACTCTGCTGGCGGTTCAGCTAAGCAGGGGCGTAACCGTAAGAACCAAGCAATCCTACCGCTGAAAGGTAAAATCCTTAACGTAGAGAAAGCACGTTTCGATAAAATGCTGTCTTCTCAAGAAGTAGCAACGCTAATCACAGCTCTTGGTTGTGGTATTGGCCGTGACGAATACAACCCAGATAAACTGCGTTACCACAACATCATCATCATGACCGATGCCGATGTCGATGGTTCTCACATCCGTACTCTGCTACTGACGTTCTTCTACCGTCAAATGCCAGAGCTGATTGAACGTGGTTACATCTACATTGCTCAACCGCCACTTTACAAAGTGAAGAAAGGTAAGCAAGAGCAGTACATTAAAGATGAAGATGCGATGAACCAGTATCAAGTATCTTTGGCTTTAGACAATGCAGAACTGCACGTAAACCCTGAAGCGCCAGCATTTGCAGGTGAAGGTTTAGAGAAGCTTGTTCAGCAATACAATGCAGGCATCAAGCTTGTTGATCGTATGAGCCGCCGTTACCCACGCGCATTGGTTCACGAACTGATTTACGTTCCTCGTCTAACGGCTGAGCAGTGTCATGATGACGCGGCAGTTGAAGCTTGGGGTAAGCAGCTTGTTGAACAGCTAAACGCGAAAGAAGTAGGTGCGAGCCAATACAGCCTTGAAGTTGAAAAACACGAAGAGCTAGGCTTAAGTGTTCCTAAGATTGTGGTTCGTACTCATGGTGTGACTCATGAGCACGTACTGAGCATCGATCTTATTAACTCTAAAGAGTTTGGTAAGCTAGCGGACCTTTCTGAAGCTCTTGATGGCTTGATTGAAGAAGGTGCTTACATTAAGCGTGGTGAGCGTACTCAAGAAGTTTCTAGCTTCGTTGATGCTCTGAACTGGTTAGTGAAAGAGTCTCGTCGTGGTCTAAGTCTACAGCGATACAAAGGTCTAGGTGAGATGAACCCGGATCAACTTTGGGAAACCACAATGGATCCTGAAACTCGCCGTATGATGCAAGTAACGATTGAAGATGCTGTTGGTGCTGATCTGTTGTTTACGACGCTAATGGGTGACCAAGTTGAACCTCGTCGTAACTTCATCGAAGAGAATGCATTGAAGGTAGCTAACCTTGATGTATAGATTTCTTTAGTACTAAAGAAACTCAATACAATAAAAGCACTGCCCATTGGCGGTGCTTTTTTATATCTGTTCGATATGACGACCTGCCGTGGCGAGGAAGTACTTCCCGGATAAAAGTCCTACTTCGTAGTCATGTTCAAGTGCATGCTGTGGGCTGCCCAGCAATGTAGAGTGCAGCGCCTTGTCTGGGTGAATCTCATAGATGGTCGCGTCTTCTGGCGGGTTACTCAGAAAGTCTTGAGTCGCGCGGTAATGGGCTTCGTGCTTGAGTAACAGCTCAATCATCGCTTTAGCTTTTGTTTTCCCTAACAACTTACTGTATTTACACATCCAGCGGTGATCAAAAGACGTTGAGATAGGTACCGTCCGAATCACCACAATATGCTTATAACCCCGCTTATAGGCTTCTTGTGCAGGGATCGGGGCGGCAATGCCACCATCAAGCCACTCTTCATCATTAGCTTGAATTGCCTTTGGGCTGATAAAGGGAACCGCACATGAGGCTTTGAGAGCGTCCTGCCAAGCGTGTGAGTCTAAGTCAAAATAGGCTGGCTCGTGACGAGTCGCGTGGGATGCACAGGCAAGCACCTGACAACTTTTCATATTGTCATGACCTGACTGCCAGTTGAGCGGCAAGTTTGTTTCGGTTTGCTCAAGTAACCAGTCTAGATCTAATCCTTTCTTTTGCAGTAAGAACTTATAGGTATCAAAGAATTCAGGACTGGCTGTTGCTTCTGTTATGACGCGGTAAGCATGGCGATGTTGCCCGCATATATAGGATGCTAGGTTAAGAGAGCCCGCTGATGTGCCAATCATCAATGAAAACGGATTAAAATTTTGTTCGAGAAAAGCATCCAGCACGCCCGCTGTAAAAATTCCGCGTTGGCCGCCGCCTTCCGTCACCAGAGCCACTTTATCGATGTGGATATCTAGGTGCGCTAAGGCATCGTAAGAGTGGAGTGCGTAAGAAATATGCGTAGAAGACATCAGGATTGCCACCAAAAGCGATAGAAAAGGATTCAACCTGATTAGGATATGACCAATGGTGGTTAATTAAAATTAAGTAATATTTATATAGCGTTTGGTTTTTCTTAACTAAAAAGTTGAATCACGCCGCTTGAAAAGCGCTTTGTGGCACCACATATCTATTTATGAAGAGAATGACTGTCTTGCTCAAAAGAGAAGAAACAGAACCTTCATTACCGCTAACGAAGTATCGCTCAATAGAGGATAACTTTGGCAGCACACAACTTAAAAATTGATTCATTGCCATGTCCCAGCGTTGTCGCCAATAGAGGCGAAACCCGAGGAATGCGAATTGAATCTCTTAGCTGTTTACTGGGTCACACACAGGTTCGATCCAAGTAAAATTCTCAGCTAAGACTATTGCTTACTAAAAGGATAGCATTATGAGAACTGTAGATTTCACTCCACTTTACCGCAACGCAATCGGCTTCGATCGTCTATTCAACATGATGGAAGCGAACACATCGAAGAACTCTTCTGGCGGTTATCCTCCATACAACATCGAGCAGAAAGACGAGAACAACTACCGTATTACTATGGCAGTCGCTGGTTTTGCTGATGACCAATTAGACCTGACTCAGAAAGAGAACATGCTAATTGTGAAAGGTGAGCGTAAAGCAGAAGCAGAGAAAACCTTCGTATATCAAGGTATCGCAGAGCGCGATTTCGAGCGTAAATTCCAACTGGCTGACTACGTAAAAGTGGTAGGTGCAAGCATGGAAAATGGTCTTCTTCACATCGACCTAGAACGCGAAATCCCAGAAGCGATGCAACCACGTAAGATTGCTATCAATGGTAATAGCCTACTAGAAGGTTAATTACTGTTAGCTCCTTAGAGCTAAAAATTATCGGGAAGTAAAAGTGAAAGAGCACCTCATGAGGTGCTCTTTTTGTATTTGGTCTACGGTAAGCTAAAAGCCCTGATTACTGCTCTGAGTAAGCCTTTTTCACTTCTTCAGCAATGATAGCAATACCTTTCTGCATCGCTTCATCGTCTTGTACGTAGTTCATACGCAAGCACTGGTGAGCATGATCCCACTCGTCTTCTTGACCGATAAAGAAGTATTCACCAGGAACAATCAACACGCCGCGAGCTTTAAGGCGGTCGTACAATTCCATTGTGGTGATCGGCAACTCATCAAACCATAGCCATAAGAAGATAGCGCCTTCAGGTTTGTGAATGCGGAAGCGTGGGTCATCGATAGCGTCTTGTAGCAGTTCAACTGCACGTAGCGATTTGTCTTTGTAGAAAGGTTTGATCACCTCACTGCTCAAGCGTAGTAAATCACCTTTTTCAATCATGTGGTTGGCAATCGCAGGGCCGACGCTGTTTGGCGCTAAGCTGATGATGCCATTCATGTTGGTCAATGCTTGTGTTACTTCTTCACTCGCAATCACGATACCGCAACGCACACCCGGCAAACCAAGCTTAGAAAGGCTCATGCACAGAATGGTATTTTCATTCCAGAACGGTTCGACATCTTCAAAGATGATGTTTGGAAACGGCAGGCCGTAAGCATTGTCGATCAGCAGTGGGATGTTGTTTTCACGCGCCAGTTTATCCAATTTACGTACTTCTTCGTCGGTCAGTACGTTGCCTGTTGGGTTGGTTGGACGAGATGCACAGATAGCCGCGACTGAGTCATCAACCTTTAGTTGTTCAAAATCGACGTGATATTTGAACTGGCGGTTTTCTAGCAGCTCGATCTCTGGGTGGTAAGAGATAAAGATATCGTCATCAATGCCGGCATCGCCGTAGCCGATGTATTCTGGTGCGATCGGCAGTAGGATTTTCTTATGTGAGCCGTCAGGCTGTTGGCCTGCTAGCAGGTTGAATAGGTAGAAGAAGCCACTTTGACTGCCATTAGTCAGGCTGATGTTCTTCTCGCTGATGTCCCAGCCATAGGTCTCTTTAAGCATTGCCGCTAACGACTTGATGAAGCTGTCTTTACCCTGCGGACCATCGTAGTTGGCGAGGGCGGCGATGAGTTCTCCACTGGCGAGCATGTCGGCACTGGCTTGGTTAAAGTAATCGAGCATGGCAGGGATAGCAGCTGGGTTGCCACCACCGAGCATGATAGCGCCAGGAGTGCGCAGGCCATCATTCAAATCATCCATTAAACGAGTGATTCCAGAGTATCGATTAAACTTTTCGCCAAACTTAGAGAACTGCATTACTAATTTTACCTAATTCATTGTGATTGCTTGTTACGTGTCATTAAGGCAGACCTTATGTCTGCCATCAGTGTATTCCTTGAACATACCGCAATGTTTTTGCGACGCATAGCGCCAAATGCTCTAACACGTAAAAAACTTCTATAAAGTTTGGTTAATGAGTGACAGCTTGCTTATTGAACGTACCATTAGCGATAAAAAAAGGAGAAGCCTAAGCTTCCCCTTTAGTTTCTGGTGTTTATGTTAATGAAGGTTTAGTTCGAGCCGGTATAAACGATTAATACCTTGTCATCTTGGTATTGGCGTTCGAACGCATAGTAGCCCTTACTATTGCGGATGATGTGCTTACCCTGAGCAACGGCTGGGTGGCGTTGGCGGAATTGGCCAAGCGCTTGCCAATGTTCTAGCAGTTCTGCACGTTCGCCAGTGATTTGATCCCAAGGCATGTCAGAGCGAGTGCCTTGCATAGGGTCGGAGCCTGTTGGGCCAAAATCTCGTGCAATTTCGTCCCCGTAATAGATCTGTACCGCACCGGGAGCCAGCATCAATGCGTTTGCTGCCTTGGTCTGTTTGGCAAAGTCGCTGCCGTGTTTTGTCCAGAATAGCGAGGTGTCGTGAGACGATAGGTAACTCAGAACGTTGAATTCGCTGTCGTTGTTGATCTTCTCTGCGTATCGAAGGTAATCAGCATCAAGATCGGATAGACACTTGAGCGCCTTTGGTGCGATATCACTCTGGAATTCAAAGTTGATGATTGAATCAAATCCGTTAGCGAAGTAATCTGATTTGACCACGCTGTGTGCCCATACTTCGCCAGTCATCCAGAAGGGTAAGTCATCCAAGGCCTTGTCTGGGTTGTTCTGTTTCCACTCGGCAAGTGCTTGGTTGGTGCTCTCTTTCAGTTCTGCCCATGCTTCGAGTTCAACGTGTTTAGCGGTATCGACCCTGAAACCATCGACACCGTATTCGCGCACCCAATCCGATAACCAAGTGATTAAATGGTCACGAGGTGTTTTGAGTTCATCGGTCGCGCTGGTGGACTTATTGAGATAGAAATTAGGCAGCCCGGTTGTCTCTGTCGACTCTGTTTTAAAATCGGGTAGGTGCGCCAAAGACATGGTGAGGTTATTGTAACCCGGAGAGTCATAGGCGCCGATATCGCTGCGTAGCCAAGCTTTGCCCCACCACTTTTCCCACGCTTCTTTGTCGCTGTAAGAGATGTAGTTGTTGAAGTAATGCCAGTTCTGACCTTTGGCAGGTTGCCAATCTGTCCAGTTTTCGCCAAGTGTTTGTTTGGCTTCTTCGTCAGTTAGGTTGAGCTTACCAAAATCAAACTCTTGCATGTCGGCAAGCGTCGCATAGCCGGTGTGGTTCATTACCACATCCCAAACAACGCGAATGCCTTTGCTGTGCGCGGTATCGATGAAGGTTTTCAGCTCGTCTTCGGTGCCCATATTGTCATCGAGCTTAGTCCAGTCTTGATGGTAGTAGCCGTGGTAGCCGTAGTGTTTGAAGTCACCTCGATCACCGCCGCCAACCCAGCCGTGGATTTGCTCTAACGGAGACGTTATCCAGATAGCATTAGCTCCAAGTGATTCTATGTAATCGAGCTTTTCGGTTAAGCCTGCCAAGTCACCACCGTGGAAGGTGCCGATTTCGTCTTGTCCATCTTGGCTGCGACCATAGCTGTTGTCGTTATCAGGATTACCATTGTGGAAACGGTCGGTCATTACGAAGTAAACCGTGGCGTTATCCCAACTAAAGTCAGCTTTGGCTTCTGGTTCTACTTTCTCAAGTAGCAGAACACCTTGGCTGTTTTCTGCAGGCTGCATGGTGACACTGCCATTCGTTACTGTGACTTGTTTGCCTGAAAGAGCGTCTCTTACCACGGTACCATCATCAAAGGTTTGAGTAACATCGATGGTGGTTGGTTGGTCACTGGGTACAGGACAGGCAAAGCTTTGAACTTGTTGTTGCTTCGGTTTTATCTGAACCGTGAGTTCATTGGTCTGTGGGTTGAGCGTGAATTGATAAGTGTTAGCGCGAAAGACTTTTATGGCGATCTCAGATTTCTCGGCACAGTCGTCGAGGCGAAGGGGTTTATTGAATTTGATGCGACTCTCTTCGGCTAGCGCATAGTTGGTGCCACAGGTATTTTGAGTATCGCTGATAGAGAAGGTATAGCTACCTTTCGCGAGTTCCTGTTCTGCAATCACGGTGCCTTTACTGGATGATTCGAATACGACAGTGTCGTTATCAATTGTCAGTAATAGGTTGTTGTCACTGGTTTGGCTGCATGCGCTGAGTGCGAGCATTGAAAGCGCGAGTACTGTTTTTTTCATTGTTCCCTTCCCCTGAATAAACAGGTCAGTTATAGCAAACAATGCCCTCTACAGTCTGAGTGCTGTTTCATTCAGTTAATCAATAAGACCTCTACAAACAAATGCTTGGTTCACAAAAACAAAAAGGGAAGCTTTCGCTTCCCTTTGGGTGTTTACCGTTAATTACTCAGAGTATGACTTAGAGTAACTGTCACACTTGTGCTTATTTTTGCAGTAGAGAGATGTCAGCAATCTGTAGGAACAGGTTACGTAGGTTGTTCAGTAGCGTTAGACGGTTCTTCTTAAGCGCTTCGTCATCAGCCATAACCATTACGTTATCGAAGAATGCATCAACAGGTTCACGTAGATCAGCAAGCTTGCTTAGGGCTTCTTGGTAGTTGCCTGTTGCGAATGCTGGTTCTAGTGCTTCTGTCATTACTTCAACGTTTTCAGCCAGTGCTTTCTCTGCGTCTTCTTGAAGAAGAGCAAGATCGATTTCAGCTGGTAGCTCGCCATCGAATTTCGCAAGGATGTTACCTACACGCTTGTTCGCTGCTGCTAGTGCTTCTGCTGCTTCCAGTTCACGGAAGTGAGAAACCGCTTTAACACGTTGGTCAAAGTCAGCTGGCTTAGTTGGACGACGTGCTAGTACCGCTTGGATGATATCAACGCTGAAACCAGCATCTTGGTACCATGCGCGGAAACGACCTAGCATGAAGTCGATAACGTCAGCTTCTACGTTGTCGTTGGTTAGCTTGTCGCCTAGTAGCTCTTTCGCTTTACCGATAAGGTCTGTTAGGTCTAGGTTGTAGCCGTTTTCAACGATGATACGAAGCACACCGAGTGATGCACGACGTAGAGCAAATGGGTCAGAACCTTTTGGTGCTTGGCCAATACCGAAGATACCTACGATAGTGTCTAGCTTGTCTGCCATTGCAACTGCTGAAGAGATGCCTGTGCTTGGTAGGTCGTCACCCGCGAAACGAGGCATGTACTGCTCGTAAAGTGCTAGTGCAACTTGCTCGTCTTCACCATCGTGAGTTGCGTAGTGCATGCCCATTACACCTTGTGTATCCGTGAATTCGAATACCATAGATGTCATTAGGTCACACTTAGCCAGTAGGCCAGCGCGCTTAGACTTCTCAACGTCAGCATCGATTTGCTCAGCGATGTAGCCAGCAAGTTCTGTGATGCGGTCTGTTTTGTCTTTGATAGTACCAAGCTGCTTCTGGAAGATAGCTTGGTCTAGTTCAGCAAGACGGTCGATAAGCGGACGCTTACGGTCTGTGTTGAAGAAGAATTCAGCATCAGCAAGACGCGGACGTACTACTTTCTCGTTACCTTCGATAACATGGCGAGGCTCTTTAGACTCGATGTTTGATACGAAGATGAAGTTCGGTAGTAGTTTCTTGTTGTCATCGTAAACAGGGAAGTACTTTTGGTCACCTTTCATGGTGTAAACCAACGCTTCAGAAGGGACTTTTAGGAATTCTTCTTCGAACTTCGCTGTAAGTACTACCGGCCATTCAACCAGAGACGTTACTTCTTCAACAAGGTCATCTTCTAGGTCAGCTGTACCGCCAACCGCAGCTGCCGCTTTTTGCGAATCAGCAAGGATGATCGCTTTACGCGCTTCGTAATCTGCCATTACTTTACCGCGCTCTTCTAGGATCGCAGGGTATTGGTCAGCAGAATCGATTGTGAACTCTTGTTCGCCCATGAAACGGTGACCACGGATAGTACGAGCAGATGCTACGCCTAGGATTTCGCCTTCAACAAGCTCATCGCCTAGCAGTACTGTCAGTGTTTTCACTGGACGGATAAATTGAATGTCTGAGTTACCCCAGCGCATTGCTTTAGGAATTGGTAGGCCAGCCAGTGCTTTCGCAGCGATGTCCATCACCAATTCTTGAACTGGTTTGCCAGCTACTTCTTGTTTGAAAAGAAGCCACTCGCCTTTGTCTGTTTTCAGACGGTCAGCTTGCTCAACAGTAATACCGTTACCACGAGCCCAACCTTGTGCTGCTTTGGTCGCGTTGCCTTCAGCATCGAATGCAACAGAAACAGCAGGGCCACGCTTCTCAACCACTTTGTCTGCTTGGCCTTCAGCCAGTGCAGTTACTTTAAGTGCTAGACGACGAGGTGCTGCGTACCACTTGATGCCTTCGTGAGAAAGTTCAGCCGTTTTAAGGCCTGCTTCAAAGTTAGAAGCAAATGCTTCTGCTAGAGAACGAAGTGCTGTTGGTGGAAGCTCTTCCGTACCCAGTTCAATTAGAAAATTCTTCGCCATGATTATTTATCCTTCTTACACATTGGGAAGCCAAGCGCTTCACGTGACGCGTAGTACGCCTCAGCAACTGATTTAGTCAGGTTGCGGATACGAAGGATGTAACGTTGACGCTCTGTTACAGAGATAGCTTTGCGCGCATCAAGGATGTTGAATGCGTGACCTGCTTTTAGAATGCGCTCGTAAGCTGGAAGCGGCAGTGGCTTCTCAAGCTCAAGTAGCTCTTTACACTCTTTCTCGCACTGGTCGAAGAAAGTGAATAGGAAATCTACGTCTGCGTGCTCGAAGTTGTACGTTGATTGCTCAACTTCGTTTTGGTGGAAGATGTCACCGTAAGTCACGTTAGAACCGTCTGGTGCTACGTTCCATACTAGGTCGTAAACAGAATCTACTTCCTGGATGTACATTGCTAGACGCTCGATACCGTAAGTGATCTCGCCAGTTACTGGCTTACACTCAAGGCCGCCAACCTGTTGGAAGTAAGTAAACTGAGTTACTTCCATGCCGTTTAGCCATACTTC
Organism: Vibrio sp. 1CM23M; assembly: GCF_023161755.1. Taxonomy (NCBI): domain Bacteria; kingdom Pseudomonadati; phylum Pseudomonadota; class Gammaproteobacteria; order Vibrionales; family Vibrionaceae; genus Vibrio; species Vibrio sp. 1CM23M. Next base: position 11,314 of record NZ_JALNTR010000014.1, on the reverse strand, counting down.
CCAACCAAGGCCCCATGCGCCTAGTGTTGGGTTTTCCCAGTTATCTTCAACGAAGCGAATGTCGTGAACAAGTGGGTCAACACCAAGAACCTCTAGGGAGCCTAGGTACAACTCTTGGATATTGTCTGGCGATGGTTTTAGCGCTACTTGGAATTGGTAGTAGTGCTGCAGACGGTTAGGGTTTTCACCGTAACGGCCATCGGTCGGACGACGAGAAGGTTGAACGTAAGCTGTAGACATTGGCTCTGGGCCAAGTGCTCGTAGACATGTCATTGGGTGAGAGGTGCCTGCACCTACTTCCATATCTAGAGGTTGAACAATGGTACAACCGTTTTGAGCCCAGTAATCCTGCAGCGCGAGGATCATTCCCTGGAAGGTTTTGATATCGTATTTTTGCATAGTCAGGTTCGCGCGATTCTTTTAAATGAATGAGAAAAATAACCTCTGAGTATACCGAGATATTCGTAAAGCGAGTAGGGGTAATCTTGTTTAATTAGTGGTCTAAAATGTCGTTTAGTGGATTTTTTTGCCTTTAATGTTTGTTTTTCGGCACAAGTGGATATTTTGATAAGTTTGACACTTGTGTTTGAAAGCGTGGGTGATTAAAATCTCGCGGTCTTTGGGGAGTAGCTTACTTATTCATATCCTATTGAATGAGTTCGTTCGTCAACATAATTGATGCAAAATCATCATGGCGTTCGAGGCAACCACCACCTTGGTGGCGCTTAGCAAGACCTTAGACAAGCATCGTGAACCGGGATGGGGCGCGAGGTTTGTCTTTGGTTAAATATAATAATCTCCATCCCAAATGAGCATGTCGTGAGCGTTTTAGCAATTTCAATTACAACTGTCGCCTTAGCCGAGATCGGTGATAAGACCCAGTTGCTGTCCCTTTTATTAGCCAGTCGATATCGAAAACCGATACCTATCATTGCGGCTATCTTCTTTGCCACCATTGCCAATCATGCCCTTGCTGCATGGCTCGGGGTTGTGGTCGCCGACTATCTTTCACCTGAAGTATTAAAGTGGGTGCTGGTGGTCAGTTTCATCGCGATGGCGGGTTGGATTCTGATTCCGGATAAGTTGGATGACGATGAGCAGATCTCGAATCGAGGCCCGTTTGTCGCCAGTTTCATCGCCTTCTTCATTGCTGAGATCGGTGATAAAACCCAGATTGCGACCTCTATTCTAGGGGCTCAATATTCTGATGCATTAACCTGGGTGATTCTGGGTACTACGATCGGTATGTTGCTGGCGAATGTGCCTGTGGTGATCATCGGTAAACTGTCTGCGGATAAGATGCCTCTTGATCTGATTCGTAAGATCACAGCCTTGTTATTCGTGGGTTTAGCTATCGCTGCGGCTTTCTATTAACAGGTGGTATTGAGTCTTATTATACTCAATCAGTAGAGTAATGTGTTGTAGGTCATACTCTTACAGTATTGTGGGGCTTATCGAGCGAATGGACATATAACTGTCATACTTGTCATGATATTTTAATCTTGTGAGTTAAGAACACGAGGGCATGATTATGTTGACGCGTTATATGGGTATTACTCCACAAAGCCAAAGTTATCTTTTTACCTTTGGTCTTGCACTTACACTATTAGGCATGGTGTTGACGGACATGTGGCTGCCAATGGTCGCGGGTGCCATCATCATGACTGCGCTTGCAGTAGAAGCTTGGATTCGGGTCGCGCATATTATTCCGATGCGCAAAGATATCCGAGAAATTCAGCATCAGCTCGAGCATCTGCAAAACAAGTCTAGAAGCGAATAAACAAAAAGCCGCTCGTACTCTGAGTTCTGTCTAAGAACATAAGGTACGAGCGGCTTTTTTGATACTTGATAGTCGGTGGGGCGTTACGCCTCCAATCCTTTTCTGATCAAATACTGGTAAGGCAACGTTTCTGTCGCTTGGCCTACCAACTGGTGATCCATGAATCGACAAAAGCTCGGAATATCTCGAGTTGTCGAAGGATCGTCAGCTTTTACCAGTAACACATCGCCATCCTGCATGTTTCTAATTGTCTTCCTGACCATCATTACTGGTTCCGGGCAACGCAGGCCTTCAGCTTCTAAAGTATGGGTTGCCAGTTCAGGTTTGAATGTCATGGTTTGTATCTCTATATCTATCTAACGAGTGAATAATACGTCTGCAGAAAAAATATGCAATAAGTGCTTGGCAAACAGAATCATTTCCTATAACTTAGTTAACAAGTTGATAACAACTTGAAGCAAAGGCAACTAGCTAAGGAGTGGCGATGTTGACAGGATTAGATAGATTAACAATTTATTCGGTTCTCTGTTTTATTTCTTTTTGTGCGTTAGTACTACGCTCATCGACAGAGACCTCACTGATGCCTATTTTTGGCATAGTAGCAACGATCATTGGTATTTGGGTAGAGATGCGCCGTTGGCAAGGCATAGCCGAAGAGCAAGAGCACTAACCCGAATACAGCAAGCGAATTCCGATACGACAACATTCCGACACTATCCCCAAATTTTCTTGGGCTTCCCCGCGTAATTGCGGGATTTTTTTTATCTAAAGCATGCTATAAACAACTTAGTGACTAATGGCAATCGTATACAGCTAGGTAAGTGGCGTGGAATTAGAAGACATCTATCGTAGAGACCTTAATTTATTGGTCGCTTTAAAGGTATTGATTGAAGAGGGCAGCGTAAGCCAGGCCGCGCTTCGTCTTAGCTTAAGCCAATCCGCAACCAGTCGAGTATTAGGGCGTTTAAGAGAATTACTAAACGATCCGTTGTTTACACGTCAAGGTCAGCACCTTATTCCTACCAAGAAAGCACTCGAGATCAGTCAGCGTATTGATCAGCCTTTGGAGTCTTTTCGCCAATTGCTGAGTCCGAGTGACTTTGACCCTTACTATTGCAGCGAACGTTTTCTGATCGCTACCACCGATTATGCGATGCAAACCATCTTGCCTTATGCGTTGCCTAAGATTTATGAACAAGCACCCAATATCTCTTTGGAGTTTGCTCCGTTGCAGCATGAGCACTTGTTTAAGCAACTCAGTACCGAACGTGTTGATATGGCGATCTGTCGTCCGAGTGGCAGCATTGCACCACTTCATCAAGAAGTCTTGGGGCCGGTTGGTGTGTCGTGTCTGTTATCTAAAAACCACCCGTTGGCGGATCAACCTTTAAGCCTTGAAGACTATGTTTCACTCCCGCATGCGATGATTGCGATCAGTGATGGTGTTAAGGCTTTATTAGACAACGCGTTAGCCAATCAACAGCCTCGCAAAATGGTGTTGCGTGCTTATCACCTTGAAGCCGCATTGGCGATTGTCGATAGAATGCCGTTGGTGATTACTGTACCTGCTGATTTGGCTTATTTGGTCGCTGAGCGTTATGACTTAGTCGTCAAGCCATTACCATTTGAATTTATGCCGTTTGATTACTCACTGATCTGGCACTCGCGATGTGATTCTTCTGCTTCACAACAGTGGTTAAGAAGAGTGGTAAAAGAAGAGTGTGGTGAGTTGATTCAAAAACGGATTGCGGATGTCGGTTTGGGTTAACTAGGAGTGAGCCTGGGTTCACTGACCCGAATGACAAAAACGCAAAAGGGCTGATAAAAATCAGCCCTTTGTTGTTTTGGGTTATCCAAGCCTAAAGCTGTTGCTTAAGGTTTGATAACTTTATGTTTGAGAATCTATAGTTTAATGACTACGCGACCTGTGATTTGACCGTTAGTGATGTCTTCTGCTGCTTGAATTGCACCGTCTAAAGACACTTCTTTGGTTGCTTGAGCGTAGAAAGATTCTGGTAGTAGCTCCGCCAGTTGTTCCCACGCTTTAATACGTTTTTCACGAGGGCACATTACAGAATCAACACCTTGTAGGCGAACGTTACGCAGAATGAATGGCATTACCGTAGTTGGTAAGTCAAAACCACCTGCTAGACCACACATAGCAACTGCACCATTGTAATCAATTTGCGCCAATACTTTAGCAAGCACTTTGCTGCCTACCGTATCGATAGCGCCAGCCCAAAGTTGTTTCTCTAGTGGCTTAGCTGGTTCTTCTAGTTCAGCACGTTCTACAATGCGTGTCGCGCCTAGTGATTTAAGTAGTTCACCGTTTACAGAAGCACGGCCAGTCACTGCTGCCACTTTGTAGCCCAGTTGGTTTAGTAGAGTGATAGATACGCTACCTACGCCGCCACTTGCACCTGTTACTAGGATTTCACCGTCTTCTGGCTTGATGCCTGCATCTACGATAGCTTGCACACAAAGCATTGCTGTGAAGCCTGCTGTACCGATCGCCATGACTTTCTTAGCGTCTAGACCTGCTGGCATTGGCACTAACCAATCACCGTTTAGGCTCGCTTTTTCAGCCATGCCGCCCCAGTGACCTTCACCAACACCCCAACCCGTTAGAACAACTTCATCGCCTGCTTTGTAGCGTGGGTCATCAGATTGTGAAACCACACCTGAAAGGTCGATACCAGGAACCATAGGGAAGTTACGAACAATGCGCCCTTTACCTGTAATCGCCAAACCATCTTTGTAGTTCAAAGAAGAGTAGCTAACATCAATCTTCACGTTACCTTCTGGTAATTGAGACTCTTCAATTTGAGAAACTGACGCGATAGTTTTTTTGTCTTCTTGGTTTAGTACAAGTGCTTTAAACATGATCTGCTCCGTGGAGGAATATTAGGAAACTGAAGTAACTTTAGTTGAATCATCCGAGAAAAAATAATGAAACATCAACATTGAATATATGCGTTTTGTGCATAGATATCAGGGTTGGTTTTTTCTCTCGTTGAGTCCGCTGAACGCAATCGATGCATTGTTGGATGCCAAGTAATAAAAAGTGCAGCTATATAAATATAGCTGCACAAAATATTACCCTTCAAGTATTACAGTCAGTAAACGCTATGGGCGTTCAAATACCGTTGCAATACCTTGGCCTAAACCAATACACATAGTCGCCAAGCCGTATTTCACGTCTTGTGCTTCCATCAGGTTAATTAGGGTCGTCGAGATACGAGAACCAGAACAGCCTAGTGGGTGACCAAGAGCAATCGCACCGCCGTTAAGGTTAACTTTCTCGTCAACCACATCCAGTAGACCTAAGTCTTTAGCACAAGGTAGAGATTGAGCAGCAAACGCTTCGTTTAGCTCAATCACACCCATGTCTTCAATGGTTAGGCCTGCACGTTTAAGTGCTTTTTGGGTTGCTGGTACTGGGCCGTAACCCATGATTGAAGGATCGCAGCCAGCGATAGCCATAGACTTCACGCGAGCACGAATCTTAAGGCCAAGTGCGTTAGCTTTCTCTTCGCTCATGATAAGCATTGCAGAAGCACCATCAGACAGAGCTGATGAAGTACCTGCTGTTACCGTGCCGTTTGCTGGGTCAAACACCGGTCGAAGCTGAGATAAGCCTTCAACTGTTGTCTCTGGGCGAATGACTTCGTCGTAATCCAAAGTGAACAGAGAGCCATCTGCAGCGTGAGCTTCGGTTGGTAGGATTTCATTTTTGAAACGACCTTCAACCGTTGCTGCTTGAGCTCTAGCATGTGAGCGTGCTGCGAATGCATCTTGGTCTTCACGGCTAATACCGTGCATCTTACCTAGCATCTCAGCGGTTAGGCCCATCATGCCAGCCGCTTTTGCTACATGTTTTGACATGCCAGGGTGAAAATCAACACCATGGTTCATTGGTACGTGGCCCATGTGTTCCACACCACCGATCAGACAGATTTCAGCATCGCCAACCATGATAGAGCGGGTTGCATCATGCAGAGCTTGCATAGATGAACCACATAAACGGTTGACTGTTACCGCACCAATCTCAATCGGTAGACCAGCAAGCAAGGCAGCGTTACGTGCAACGTTAAAGCCTTGCTCTAGTGTTTGTTGTACACAACCCCAGTAAATGTCTTCAATCTCGACAGGGTTCACTTCTGGGTTGCGCTCTAAAATGCCTTTCATCAAATGTGCCGACAGATCTTCAGCACGAGTGTGACGGAAAGCTCCACCTTTGGAACGTCCCATTGGGGTGCGAAGGCAATCAACAACAACTACATTTTTCATTTTGCTATTCCTTTTCCAAATGTGGGTTACAGAGAACTGGCTTGTTGGCTGTCGTAAAAGCTTTCGCCCTTCGCTGCCATATCAAGCAATAGTTGAGGAACTTGGTACATTGCACCTAAGTCTTGGTAGCCTTTCGCCATTTCAACGAAGTTACCAATACCCACACTGTCTAAGTAGCGGAATACGCCGCCTCTAAATGGAGGGAAGCCTAAACCGTAAACCAGTGCCATATCCGCTTCTTGCGGTGTCGCGATAATGCCTTCTTCTAGACAAAGTACCACTTCGTTGATCATTGGAATCATCACACGCTGGATAATGGTTTGGTCATCAAAATCTTGTGGCTGTTGGCATACGTCAGCCAATATAGGAAGAATGTCTTCAGAGAAGGTCTTCTTAGGACGACCGCGTTTGTCTACGCTGTATGTGTAGAAACCGCTGCCGTTCTTCTGGCCGTATTTTTCAGCGACATAAAGCGCGTCGATCGCATCACGACCTTCTTTGCCCATACGCTCTGGGAAACCTTGCGCCATTACGGCTTGTGCGTGGTGTGCTGTATCTAGGCCCACAACGTCTAGCAAGTATGCTGGGCCCATTGGCCAACCGAATTTACGTTCCATCACTTTATCGATCTTGGTGAAGTCAGCGCCGTCACGTAGCAACATGCTGAAGCCGCCAAAGTAAGGGAAAAGTACACGGTTAACGAAGAAGCCTGGGCAGTCGTTAACAACGATAGGGGATTTGCCCATCTTCGCTGCGTAAGCGACTACGCGATTAATTGTTTCTTCTGAAGTATGCTCGCCACGGATGATCTCAACCAAAGGCATGCGGTGTACTGGGTTAAAGAAGTGCATGCCACAGAAGTTTTCTGGGCGTTTTAGAGATTTCGCTAACAGGTTGATTGGAATCGTTGAGGTGTTTGATGTAAGAACTGTATCTTCACCCACGAGACCTTCAACTTCACTCAGCACTGCTGCTTTTACTTTAGGGTTTTCTACAACGGCTTCCACAATCACATCAGATTGTTCAACACCTGCATAATGCAGACTTGGAGTAATAGAAGACAGAATGCCTGCCATCTTGAATCCATCTAGGCGCCCGCGCGATAAGCGTTTATTCAACAGCTTAGAAGCTTCGTTCATACCAAGACCAAGAGACGCCTGTGCGATGTCTTTCATCATCACTGGCACGCCCTTCAATGCTGACTGGTAAGCAATACCGCCGCCCATGATGCCAGCACCAAGTACTGCAGCACGTTCAGTCGCTTTATTTGCAGATTTACCAGCCTGTTTTGCTAAGCCTTTGATGTATTGGTCATTTAAGAACAGGCCAACCAGAGCTTTCGCTTCTTCAGATTTTGCTAGCTTAACGAAGTGTTTACGTTCGATGTCGAGTGCTGCATCGCGATCGCTGCGTGCTGCTTCTTCAATCGCAATCACAGAAGTAATCGGAGCTGGGTAGTGAGGCCCTGCTTTTTGAGCCACTAAGCCTTTAGCCATAGTAAAGCTCATCATCGCTTCGAGTTTGCTTAGTGAAAGCGCTGATGTTTTTTGTTTACGGCGTAATTGCCAGTCTAATTTTTCATTAGCAGCCAGAGAAACGGTGTTGATTGCCGACTCTAGTAACTGGTCGGTTTCAACAATCGCATCTAACAAGCCAACTTTAAGCGCTTCATCTGCACGGCATGCTTTGCCTTGCGTGATAATTTCCATTGCGCTGTCAGCACCGATAACACGAGGTAGGCGCACACAACCACCAAAACCAGGCATGATGCCAAGTTTGGTTTCAGGTAGGCCTATGCTGGTGGTCTTGTCACCGATACGGAAATCGGTAGCTAAGACACATTCACAACCGCCGCCAAGGGCATGGCCACGCATCATTGAAAGAGTTGGGACAGGGAGGTCTTCGAGCTTGCTGAAGATTGAATTAGCGAATCTTAACCATTCATCAAGTTCTGCTTCTGGCTTAGCAAATAGGCCAAGAAATTCAGTGATGTCTGCGCCTACAATGAACGCGTCTTTGTTTGAAGTTAAGATTAAACCACGTAATCCTGCGTGAGCATTAAGAGCATCTAACGCTTTGTCTAGTGATTCTAAAGTAGCAAGGTCGAGTTTGTTTACAGAGGCTGGTGCACAGAAGCTTAATTCCGCAATACCATCTTGTAATTCCTTTACCTGTAGGGTGTTAGCTTGGTAAATCATTGTCTATCTCCATGACATACAATCCACGATTGTTTGAGAGAATCTTGTTATCTTTCTATTATTGTAGAGTACCTGGTAAGACCAGTTATGTTAGTCTGTACCTCTGCTTGATTAATTTCAATACATTTTTTAAACAATTGTTTAACATTGTGCGATAGCACAGATCCTCTAACCGTTATTATTCACGCGTGATACACTTCGTCGCTCTTATTAACTAAGTTAACGATATGAATGAACAGCCTTATTTAATACCTTCTGCGTCGGCTCTGTTTGAAGAAGAGATAAAAAAGAGCGTCTTTATTACGCATCTTGCTCATACTCCAAGTGTAGAAGCTGCAAAACAGTTCGTAGAACAGGTGAAAAAAGAGCATTCTTCAGCACGACATAACTGTTGGGGTTTTGTTGCTGGTCGACCTGAAGACTCAATGCTTTGGGGCTTTAGTGACGATGGTGAACCCTCAGGTACAGCGGGTAAGCCTATCTTGGCGCAACTGTCTGGTTCTGGTGTTGGCGAGTTAACGGCTGTAGTCACTCGTTATTCTGGCGGAATCAAGCTTGGTACAGGTGGTTTGGTTAAGGCTTATGGTGGTGGCGTACAACAAGCTCTCAAGCTGCTTCAAACTATCGAGAAAAAAATAACCACAAAATTACGGCTAGAGTTAGACTATGGCTTTGTGCCGATCGCACAATCCATCATGGCTCAGCATCAGGCTGTTGAGGTCCAAGCGGATTATGGTGTTCAAGTTGAGCTTATTATTGAAATAGAGCTCCTTCAGGTAGATTCGTTTACCCAAACCATGATCAATAAAAGCGGTGCTAAGGCACTGGTAACGAAAGTTAAAGACAACTAGGAAGTGTGAAGCATTTCGCTTCGTTCAATAGCTCATGCAATTTCGCTCAATTATTCGAATCGTCGGATTATTATTAGCACTTTTTAGTGTATCAATGCTTGCTCCTGCGCTCGTCGCACTGATCTATCGAGATGGTGCGGGTGTGCCATTTGTGACGACCTTCTTCGTTCTCTTATTCTGTGGAGCAACTTGCTGGTTTCCAAACCGACGCTATAAGCATGAATTGAAAGCTCGTGATGGCTTTTTGATTGTTGTTCTGTTTTGGACGGTAATCGGTAGTGCGGGTGCGCTGCCGTTTTTGATCGCCGATAACCCCAATGTGTCGGTCACCGATGCTTTCTTCGAATCCTTTTCGGCATTAACAACTACCGGCGCGACCGTAATTGTCGGCCTCGATGATCTGCCTAAGGCGATTCTATTTTACCGTCAATTCCTACAATGGTTTGGTGGCATGGGTATCATCGTATTGGCGGTAGCCATCCTCCCTGTTCTGGGTATCGGTGGTATGCAGCTATATCGTGCTGAAATCCCGGGTCCAGTAAAAGATAGCAAGATGACTCCGCGTATTGCTGAAACGGCAAAAGCGCTTTGGTACATATATCTGAGCCTAACGATTGCTTGTGCAGTAGCGTTTTGGCTTGCTGGGATGAGCTTCTTTGATGCCATCAGTCATAGCTTCTCTACTATTGCGATTGGTGGCTTCTCGACTCACGATGCGAGCATGGGGTATTTCAATAGCCCTGCGATCAACATGATTACAGTCGTGTTCCTTCTTATATCAGCATGTAACTATTCGCTTCACTTTGCTGCATTTGCTTCTGGTGGTGTGCATCCTAAGTATTATTGGAAAGATCCTGAATTCCGCGCCTTTATCTTTATTCAGGCGGTCTTGTTCTTGGTTTGTTTCTTATTACTGCTTAATCACCACTCTTATGACTCGTATTACGATGCCTTTGATCAAGCCTTGTTCCAAACAGTATCTATATCTACGACAGCAGGCTTCACCACCACCGGCTTCTCCGAGTGGCCATTGTTCTTACCTGTTCTGCTTCTGTTCTCTTCTTTTATAGGGGGCTGTGCAGGTTCAACGGGCGGTGGTATGAAAGTGATTCGAATCTTATTGCTTACTCTGCAAGGTGCTCGTGAAATGAAGCGTCTTGTTCACCCGCGTGCTGTCTATACCATCAAGGTTGGCGGTTCTGCACTGCCACAACGTGTCGTGGATGCGGTTTGGGGCTTCTTCTCTGCATATGCCTTGGTTTTTGTGGTTTGTATGTTGGCTCTTATTGCAACCGGTATGGATGAGCTGAGTGCTTTCTCTGCCGTAGCGGCAACATTGAATAACCTTGGCCCAGGCTTAGGTGAAGTGGCAATGCACTTCGGCGATGTGAATGACAAGGCTAAGTGGGTGTTGATCGTATCTATGCTGTTTGGTCGTTTAGAGATATTCACCTTATTAATTTTATTGACCCCTACGTTTTGGCGTAGCTAAGGACAACATTGTGGCAAAAGCTCTATTTTTGTATTCAAGCCGTGAAGGGCAGACCAAGAAAATCTTGAACTATATAAAAGAAGAAATGAATGAGTTCGAATGTGAGCTTCAAGATCTGCACACTGTTACTAGTGTCGACTTTGCTCAATACGACAGAGTCTTGATTGGCGCATCTATTCGTTATGGCCACCTTAATAAGAAGCTATATCAGTTCATTGATGCCAACCTTGCTCAGTTGCAATCAAATAAGGTCGCTTTCTTCTGCGTTAACTTAACAGCTCGTAAAGAAGACCAAGGTAAAGATACTCCTGAAGGTAGCGCTTATATTAAGAAGTTTCTTCTTAAGTCCCCATGGCAACCTACTTTGATCGGTGTATTCGCGGGGGCTCTCTATTACCCTCGTTATAACTGGTTCGATAAAACCATGATTCGCTTCATTATGAATATGACAGGTGGAGAAACGGATACAACCAAGGAAGTTGAGTACACAAACTGGGAAAAAGTCTCTTTATTCTCTAAAAAACTACAAGAGATGTAAGAGAAAAGCCTACTTTTGAGGCGTTTTGAGTTCTTTTTAATCGAACGAATAAAAAAACGAGAAAAACTTCAAAAAGGGCTTGCCAGTGTGATCGAAATCTCTATAATGCCACCTCGCTGACACGGGATGGCTCCGTAAGAAACCAAAATGAATCAGCAGGTCAAA
>NZ_JALNTR010000013.1:0-82250 GCF_023161755.1 Vibrio sp. 1CM23M | reverse complement strand
GTGGTGCCCGGAGGCGGAATCGAACCACCGACACGAGGATTTTCAATCCTCTGCTCTACCGACTGAGCTATCCGGGCAACGGAGCGCTATTAAACGGATTTTCTTCATAACCGTCAACACCTTTTTTGAAAATAATTAAAAAAAACGTTCGTTAGTTGTTTTTTTATTCAAAAGTGAGGCTTACGTTTTACCTTGGTTAAAATCTTTCTTGAATTTTGTTACTTTTTCTAAGTATCGGCGCGACTCTTTGTTTGGGTGCTTTTTAGTAAGTGCCCAGTATGCTTGGCTAGGTTGCAGCGAGTTTAGGTCTCGCATTGCTCGTTTTCTATCCTTACTGAAGGTATTGAGTACGCCACCCGTGCCGCCGTTGTATGCTGAAATCATGCTGTACTCGAGCGTTGTCGGGTGTTTTACATCTTTCAAATAACGATTTTTGAGTATGTAAAAGTATGCGGTGCCTGCATCAATGTTGTTTTCTGGATTGAATAAATACTCAGGACTTGGCTCTCCAGGCTTGTTCTTTACTAGCTTAAACACATCTCGACCAGCGGTTTTAGGTACCACCTGCATAAGACCGTATGCATTCGCCCAACTCACCGCGTAGGGGTTGAAACTACTCTCTGTTTTGATAATCGCGTAGATCAAGTCTTCAGGGATGTCGTAACGCTGAGATGCTCGTCGAACGATATCGGCATATTGATAACTACGTTGACTGGCGTGATCGGCCACCATTGGGATTTCAACGTAATAGGCTTTTTTAAAGTCGACTTCTTTGGTTTTTAGGTTATTAGCGATCAGGTAATCAGCGAACTGGTTAGCGCGCCAAGTCCATTGAATAGGTTTTTTCTCTTGGTCTACAACCTGATTGTAGAGGAAAGGCTTGCCTTCTAACTTGATGCTTTTGGAGGAAAATAGGTCGACATGCGCCGGATCATCTGGCGTCAAAAGCGTCGTCATAATCGCATTTTTGAGGTGTTTTTTAGGTTCAGTCGAGGAGACGGTTTCTACCGTTATGAGGCCTTCGCTAAAGTTTACTTCTGAACGGCTCAGGTAATTATCTATGTATTTCACATAGTTACTCTTACCTGCCATTTTTACTTCACTACTGCCCCAGCGTTTTTGGATATTGCCAGAAAAGCTATTAATCAAAGCATCTAGTGCTCCGGTGTCTTTTTCAAACTGACCAGGTAGCTCCGCTAAGTTGCTTACAAATCGATTAGTCGGCTCGTAATTAACATCATAAATGCTTTCGACAAATTCACGGCTGCAGCCAGTTAATAACATGGCTGTTAGGAAGTAACTTAGCTTTTTCATAGTTCCTCATACAAAAATGACATCGCAGCGTTAACCATGATGTCATTAAAAATTGCTTAAATAAATGTCTTATTCGCTTGGTGGAGTATAGCCATCAATTACGACATCTTTACCTTCGAAAAGAAAGTTAACCATCTCAGTTTCAAGAAGTTTACGATGTTCAGGATCCATCATGTTTAGCTTCTTTTCATTGATAAGCATCGTTTGCTTGCTTTGCCATTGTCCCCAAGCTTCTTTAGACACGTTGTCAAAGATACGCTTACCTAAGTCACCTGGGTAAAGTTGAAAATCTAGGCCTTCAGCATCTTTTTGAAGGCGAGCACAAAATACAGTGCGGCTCATAGTGGTTCCTCTTATCGCGTTCGTTGATTCAAACGTCGTCGTTCAGTTCAAAGGGTAGGCTCTCAATAAGCTGCTTTACAGGAGCGGCTAGGCCAATTTCTTCCGGTTTTAATAAGTTATACCAGAGACCTTTAGTCCCTTCCATTATCAAATCTGGTTGTTTATCTAATTTCACTAATACTGGCGTGATATCTAAGTGGTAGTGGCTGAAAGTGTGCCTAAACGCAATCATGGTCTTGATCGAATTGGTTTGAGTGTCTTTGATCGAGCGAAGATCTAGTTGATGTTCGATCTCTGCGTTTTCATTTTGAGGGAAACAAAACAATCCGCCCCAGATACCAGATTGAGGGCGCTGTTCGAGCCACACTTGGTTATCGTGATACAGAATCACAAACCATGTTTCTTTTACTGGCTTTTCTTTCTTAGGCTTTTTGCCTGGGAAGTCGAGTTGTCTATCGAGCTTCTTGGCCTCACACATGCTTTCAATCGGGCACAAGGTGCACTTAGGCTTGCTACGGGTACAAACCATCGCACCCATGTCCATCATAGCTTGATTGTACTTATCGACATCTTTGTTCGGAGTATGAGCTTCGGCATGTTCCCATAACTGGTTCTCGACTTTCTTTTGCCCCGGCCAACCTTCAACGGCAAAGCTTCTCGCAAGCGTTCGTTTTACATTGCCATCAAGAATCGCATGAGGAAGCTTATGAACCGATGATAAGACGGCTGCTGCTGTTGAGCGACCAACCCCCGGTAGCGCGTTCATCTCTTCGATAGACAGCGGAAATTCACCACCGTATTGCTCAGCAACGATCTTGGCTGCTTTATGTAGATTGCGAGCTCGGGCGTAATAACCAAGCCCTGTCCATAAGTGGAGTACCTCATCTTGTTCGGCGTTCGCTAGGTCGATAACCGTTGGAAAGCGTTCTAAGAAGCGTTGGTAGTATGGAATCACCGTAGCAACCTGAGTCTGCTGAAGCATGATTTCAGATAGCCAAACGGTGTAGGCGGTTTTGTTTTGTTGCCAAGGCAATTCTTTACGCCCGTAGGCGTCATACCACTTTAATATGGCGGTTGCGAAAGGAGTCACGACATGCTCTATGCTTTGCTATTATTAGAAGCGAAATTGCACCACACTTAACGTTGGATGTAAAACAGACAAATTGTGTGGGAATTTATCCACGGAAAGACTTGCACCGGAGGCAATTCTTTGGATAATCCCCGCTTTGATTAATCAATGTGCAGGCAAAAATCAATGAGTGAAGTGACCACTAACGAATATACTGAAGACGGCAAACTGGTTCGTAAGATCCGTAGTTTTGTTCGCCGCGAAGGCCGCTTAACAAAAGGCCAAGAGAACGCGATGAATGAATGTTGGCCAACAATGGGTATCGACTACAACCCAGAGCTTCTTAACTGGAAAGAAGTATTTGGCAACGATAACCCGGTTGTACTAGAGATTGGCTTCGGTATGGGTGCATCACTGGTTGAAATGGCAAAGAACGCACCTGAGAAAAACTTCTTAGGTATTGAAGTTCATAGCCCAGGTGTTGGTGCGTGTTTAGGTACAGCTCGCGATGCTGGCGTAACTAACCTGCGTGTAATGTGTCACGATGCTGTAGAAGTATTTGAACACATGATTCCAGATAGCAGCCTGCATACACTGCAACTGTTCTTCCCTGACCCATGGCACAAAGCTCGCCACCATAAACGTCGTATCGTTAAGGCTGAGTTTGCAGAGATGGTTCGCGGTAAGCTTCAACTTGATACTGGTATTTTCCACATGGCAACAGACTGGGAAAACTACGCCGAACATATGATTGAAGTGATGAACGTAGCTCCAGGCTTCGAGAACATCGCTGAAGATGGTGATTACATCCCTCGTCCGGATGAGCGCCCGCTAACTAAGTTTGAAGCTCGTGGCCATCGTTTAGGTCATGGTGTTTGGGACATTAAGTTCAAGCGTACTAAGTAACTCCGAATCAAATTAAGTGAAGGGCAATCCGACTTAGGATTTAACCCCTACACTTTATGGGATTGATTAAAGCCAACATTATTGTAATGTTGGCTTTTTTGTCCTTAGGCTTTTATTTCAGTAAAGACTTAACGACAGAAAGTAATACCAATCACAGTAAGTAAGTGTTCAGAAATAGCGTAGGAAAAAGGCTTGAGAACAAGGCAGCATTTTTCGATAAGTAGTTACTCTACAATCAAAAATTCTAACGCAGTTATCGAGCATTTTAACAAGCTAGAGTGAGCAGTTATTTACTACGATTGGTATATGTTACACCCCTACAAAAATAACAATATAGAAGTAAGCGCACATGAAACCAACTCAAGCTATTTTGGCCGAGATCTTAGACGAAGTTCGTCCTTTAATTGGACAAGGAAAGGTCGCTGATTATATCCCTGCACTGGCTCGCGTATCGAACCAGAAACTGGCGATCGCGGTATACACTAATGAAGGTGAGGTGATTAAAGCCGGCGATGCTGAAGAAGCATTTTCTGTGCAATCTATCTCTAAAGCCTTGAGCCTTACGCTAGCTATGGTGCTATATAAGCCTGAAGAGATTTGGCAAAGAGTAGGCAAAGAGCCTTCTGGTCAAGCCTTTAACTCGATGATTCAGCTTGAGATGGAGCAGGGGATTCCCCGCAACCCGTTTATCAATGCGGGTGCTATTGTCGTAGCAGACCTGTTACAAAGCCGCCTGTCAGCACCGAGACATCGCTTGTTAGAGTTTGTGCGCCAGTTGTCGGGCGACACTCATATCGTGTATGACAAGATAGTAGCGGCTTCAGAAATGATGCACAGCGATCGTAATGCGGCTATCGCGTACTTGATGCGTTCATTTGGTAACTTTGAAAATGATGTTATCCCTGTTCTGAATAACTACTTTCATGCCTGTGCGCTTAAAATGACGTGTGTTGATTTGGCCAAAACCTTTAGCTATTTGGCAAACAAAGGTGTCTCGGTTCAAACCAAGAAAGAGATCATCACGCCAGTCCAAACCAAGCAGTTGAATGCTTTGCTTGCGACATGTGGTTTGTACGATGGTGCGGGCGAGTTTGCCTACCGTGTTGGTATGCCAGGAAAGTCGGGTGTCGGTGGCGGTATTATTGCCATTGTTCCGGGTGAGATGACAATCGCCGTGTGGTCTCCAGAGCTTGATCCTTCTGGTAACTCTTTAGCGGGCACTAAAGCACTAGAGCTGCTTTCAGAGCGTATCGGTCGTTCTATTTTCTAAGAGAAAGGTGTGAGATTCGAGCACGGACTTCGTCCTATAGAACGCTTCGCTCCGAGAGGGGCCTATAAAACAAAAAGGGTTGACCCTGAAGCCAACCCTTACACAATATATCTCTAATCTCGAACTATTCGTCTTCTTCTGCCATAAAGGCTTCCAGCAAATCATTTAGGAATAGCTTCCCTTTTTCTGTGATCTGCCAGTGCGTGTCGGTTTCATTCAAGTAACCTAGCTCTTTTGCCCATTCAATCGTTTCTCGAATAGAGTCAAAACCAAGCCCAGTTGTATCGATGAAATCTTGCTTTGGACATGCTTCAATTAACCTAAAGCGGTTCATGAAGAACTCAAAAGGGCGGTCTTCATTCGGCACTTCAAATTCATCGGATAGATAAGGTTTCACCATGTTCTGGTACGCCGCTAGGTAGCCTCTAGGATGCTTAACCTTAGTGGTGCGAACAATGCGTCCATCTGCAAAACTGAGCTTGCCATGAGAGCCACAGCCAATACCTAGATAGTCACCAAAGCGCCAGTAGTTAAGGTTATGTTGACACTGATATCCCGGCTTGCTGTAGCCTGAAATTTCGTACTGCACATACCCTGCGTCTGCGAGCTTCTTATGGCCTAGGTCGAAGATATCCCAAAGGTCATCATCATCAGGCAGCTTTGGTGTTTTGTAATAGAACATGGTGTTAGGTTCTATTGTTAGCTGATACCAAGATAAATGCGGAGGATCGAGTTCGATTGCTTTATCCAAATCAGCCAATGCTTGCTCAATACTCTGATCAGGTAAGCCGTGCATTAAGTCTAGATTGAAACTATTCAATCCAATCTTATGCGCTAAATGAGCGGCATTTACCGCTTCCTCTTGACCATGAATACGCCCAAGTCTTTCCAGTTTCTCTTGCTCAAAACTTTGCACACCCACCGAGATTCGAGTAATGCCTGCCTTTTGGTAACCCGCAAAACGCTCAGCTTCGATAGTTCCCGGGTTGGCTTCCATGGTGATTTCTATTTCAGGTTTGAACGGGATGCGCTGTTCAATACCTTCTAACAATCTACCAATTCCTTCAGGAGAAAACAGGCTTGGGGTACCGCCACCAATAAAGATCGAATGTAGTGGGCGAGGCATACCATTGAGCTGATATTTTTCGATATCAGTATCGAGATCCTCAAGTAGCGCATCGATGTACTCTTTTTCGGGAATCTCGGCTTTTAGAGCGTGAGAGTTGAAATCACAATACGGACACTTTTGTACACACCATGGGATGTGTACATAGAGGCTAAGTGCGGGTGGTATTAGCGCTGCATTGTGCATTACAGAGCTTGCTCTTTGATTGCTTCGAATAGTGCTGCAAGGGCTTTGCCGCGGTGTGAAAGCTGTTTTTTACGTGTAGATTCGAGTTCAGCAGATGCGCAGTTATCTTCTGGTACAAAGAATACAGGATCGTAGCCAAAGCCATTCTCACCGTGTTCTTCGGTAAGGATGCGACCTTCCCATTTACCGTGACATACTAGAGGTGTTGGATCATTTTCGTGACGCATTAGCACCAACACACAGTGGAAACGCGCAGTACGCTTTTCAGTTTCGACACCTTGCATCGCGTTTAGCAATTTTTCGATGTTCTGCTTATCGGTTGCCCCTTCTCCTGAGTAACGCGCTGAGTAGATGCCCGGAGCACCATTTAAATAATCAACCTCTAAACCTGAGTCGTCAGCAATGGCTGGCAGCCCTGTTTCTTTCGCTGCATGGCGAGCTTTGATGATGGCATTTTCAATGAAAGTCGTTCCTGTTTCAGCGACTTCTGAAACGTTAAATTCATTTTGCGCGACAACGTCAAAACCAAACTCAGACAGAATATCTGCCATCTCGCGAACTTTACCTTGGTTGCCTGTTGCTAAAACAATCTTACTCATGGGAATGTAGCTCTAAATAAGTTAATAAATGAAAAGTAAGGTTTGAGCTTACTCTTCTATATAGAATTTCTGTGTGAAACGCAGTGGACCAGTGCCTTTTAGACCTGCGTTAACATCGATGTCGAAGGTGATGTTTTCTTCGTGAGTTACGGGGAACTCAGCAAGGTAATAAATCGCATCGCCTTCTTTGATTTCTCGAAACTTCAAAGTACGGGTGTTTCCAACGAGGTTCTTCGCTGTTCCCGTGATTTTAGCCGTTGTTGCAGGCTTGCCAAGGGAAGCTTTGTCTAACACGCTGATGTTGAGGATTGCTGAGTATCCATTTCGCTTAAGTTTGTATTGCTTAGCGACTTGCGAAGTTAAGAACGTGGAATTAAAAGCCGAGTAATGAACCTCGACATCCTTAATGTTCTTAAATTGCCCTGCAGAGCTCGGTAAGGCAACAAGAGCTGTGAGTAGTGCTGTTATCCATAAACGCATAATGACTCCAATAAATAGCAAAAAGCCATCACAGGATGGCTTTGACTTCAGTTGGGATCTGGCTTGGCGAGCATATTCGAACTTGCTTGTGCCTACCGAGCTCTCCCTTTTCTATCTTAATTTGCCCTTTTGCGACCTTAAACTGTTTCGCAAGGTATTTCGCTAAATGGGCATTGGCTTTGCCATCAACCGGTGGTGCAGTAATGGCAATTTTCAGTTCCTCACCGTGCAAGCCGACAATTTTGTCTCGGCTTGCTTTGGGTTGGATATAGAGCCTAAGAAGAATATCGTATTCCTCGGCCCAAACTGCTTTTGGCATCGTCAAAGTACCTGAGGTTCGTACTTGAATTATAGCTGATACCAAATAGGACCGATCATGTCGCCCATTAGGAAGTTCGCAAATTGCAGAACAATGAACAGAACCAGTACGCTTAGGTCGAAACCACCCATGTCCGGAAGGATACGGCGGATAGGCACTAGCATTGGTTCAGTCAGTTGATGGAACACGTACTCTATTGGGCTGCGACCTTGGCTTACCCAGCTTAGGATTGCACGGATAAGTAGAACCCAGAAGATCAAACCACCAGCCGCTTTGAGCAGAGACAGTGCACCAAAGATTAGGAAGCTAATATCGAAAACGGCAGCGCCGCCAGAGATAATCAGGTTTAGAGCAACGAACTTAAGTACACACAGCACATAAGCGAAAACAACGGTCGCCAGATCAAGGCTGCCGATTGATGGAATAACTCGGCGTAGTGGGGCAACAACCGGTTGTGTCGCTTTTACGATGAATTGTGAGAATGGGTTGTAGAAATCTGCACGTGATGCTTGTAGCCAGATACGCAAGATCACAACCATGATGTAAAGATCAAAAACGGTCGAGATCAGAAAGCTCATCGAGTTCATATTGTTTCCTTTTTCGGATTTACTTGCCGCTTAGATATAACCAGAGCGGCAAAATGCTTAAAACAGTTTTTCCATCTCTTCAGCTCGAGCAACCGCCGCTTGCATGGCTTTTGCTACGATGTCTGATAGTTGATGTTCGTTAAACGTGCGTAGTGCTTCTGCGGTCGTGCCGCCTTTTGATGTCACTTGTTCACGCAGTGTTGATAATTCAGTATCTGGGTTTGCTACGACCATCTCTGCCGCGCCTAATGCAGACTGTTGCACTAGCTTACGAGCGGTTTCTTGATCAAAACCTTGGTTGATTGCTTCAGCTTGCATCGCTTCCATAAACAGGAAGAAGTAAGCCGGAGCGCTACCCGCCGCCGCAATGATGTTGTTGATTCCAGACTCTTGTTCAACCCAGCTTACTTCACCAACAGCTTGCATCAGCTGAGAAGCAAAGTCTTTATCATCTTGGCTAACGGTTGAATCGGCATAAAGACCACTCATCCCTTTACCAAGCAGTGATGGCGTGTTTGGCATCACACGAACAAGGTTCAGCTGGCAGTTTAACATCTCATTGAGTCGGTTCGCATTAATACCCGCGGCAATTGAGATAACCAGTTTGTTGCTGAAGTCGATATCTTGTAAGGGTTTACATACATCAGCCATCATTTGTGGCTTCACGGATAACACAACAACGTCTGCTTGCTCTGCTGCTGCAATATTATCGCTGGTGGTATTGATGCCGTATTCTTGTTCTAACGGTAGCCTTCTGGTTTCTGAAGGTGCTGTCGCAGTAATCTTTTGTGCTGGGTAACCACTCGCGACTAAGCCCGCTACAATCGAGCGAACCATGTTTCCCGCCCCAATAAAGGCGATGTTCTTATGTTCCATATATAAAATCCTGAGCGTGTCGCTGCGCGGATAAGGCGAAGCGGTATCAATACTTGTACTTGTCTTTACTTACTACGGCTATTTCGCGTAACCACGAGCGCCGAAAATAGCTGTTCCAATACGAACCATTGTGCTACCAGCCTCAACTGCTGCATCCATATCACCACTCATCCCCATCGAAAGGGTATCAATGTCTGAATACTTCGCTGCTAGCTTGTTTTTAAGCTCTGCCAGTTGAGAAAATGCATTAAGCTGAGATTGATAGTCAGATACGTTTGCAGGAATCGACATCAATCCTCTTAAGGTGAGGTTGGGTAGCGATGAAATCAACTCCGCGAGTGCAAAAACTGTCTCTTCTGAGGTTCCAGACTTGGACTCTTCACCACTGGTGTTTACCTGAATCAACACTTGCAAAGGTGGAAGTTCGCTTGGTCGTTGATCATTAAGCCTTTGCGCTATCTTATCGCGATCGACGGAATGCACCCATTGGAAGCTTTCTGCGATTGGGCGGGTTTTATTGGATTGAATTGGACCAATAAAATGCCACTCTAAATTTAGGTTAGAATGTTGTTCTGAAAAGTGTTTTACTTTATCTACACCTTCTTGAACATAGTTTTCACCAAAGGCAACTTGTCCTCCGAGTGCGGCTTCTAGAATCGCATCAATAGGTTTAGTTTTGCTGACGGCTAAAAGTTGCACGGACTCTGGAGATCGTCCGCACTTTTGCTCAGCACTACGAATCTGTGAGGTGATTTGTTCGATATTTTGTTGAATACTACTCATAGCTGACTTTACTTAAGGGAAAATAAATGGATATCACTGAGTTACTAGATTTTAGTGTAAAGCATAACGCGTCAGATCTACATCTTTCTGCGGGTGTATCTCCAATGGTACGTATAGATGGTGAAGTAAGGAAGCTTGGAATCCCAGCTTTGAGCCATGCTGATGTGCATCGTTTGGTTTTTGAGATCATGAGTGATTCACAACGCGGTGAGTTTGAAGAAAAACTGGAAGTCGACTTCTCTTTTGAATTACCCAATGTTGGTCGCTTCCGTGTGAATGCTTTTAACCAAGCTCGTGGTTGCTCGGCTGTCTTTCGAACTATCCCTGTAGAGATCCCAACTTTAGAACAGTTAGGTGCGCCTGAAATCTTTGAAAAGATTGCTAATTACGAAAAAGGTTTGGTACTTGTCACTGGTCCCACTGGCTCTGGTAAATCGACGACGCTCGCGGCGATGGTGGATTACGTAAACCGTAACCACAATAAGCACATCCTGACGATCGAAGACCCGATTGAATTCGTTCATACCAACAATAAATGCCTTGTTAACCAGCGTGAGGTTCATCGTGATACTCACAGCTTTAAAGCGGCGCTACGCAGCGCGTTACGTGAAGACCCAGACGTTATCCTTGTTGGTGAGCTTCGTGACCAAGAGACGATTAGCTTAGCGTTAACCGCAGCAGAAACGGGTCATTTAGTGTTTGGTACTCTGCACACCAGTTCTGCGGCAAAAACTATCGACCGTATTATCGATGTGTTCCCAGGTAGCGACAAAGATATGGTTCGTTCGATGTTGTCTGAATCACTGCGATCGGTGATAGCTCAGAAGCTTCTAAAGCGTGTTGGTGGTGGTCGTGTGGCGTGTCATGAAATCATGATGGCAACACCTGCGATCAGAAACTTGATTCGTGAAGATAAGGTTGCGCAGATGTACTCGATCATTCAAACGGGCGCAGCGCACGGCATGCAGACCATGGAACAAAATGCGAAGCAGCTGATGGCACAAGGCTTGGTTGATTCGGAAGAGGTCGAGAAAAAGATCGAAATTGAAACCTCAATGTTTTAATCAAGGTGGACACAATGGAATTGAATCAAATCCTTGAGGGAATGCTTTCTCAAAAGGCATCGGATCTTTATATCACGGTCGATGCGCCAATCCTGTTTCGTGTGGATGGTGAATTACGCCCCCAAGGAGAGAAGCTGAATGCGGCTCAAGTTGCTCAATTACTTGATGCGATGATGGAACAAGACCGACGTGATGAATATCAGCAAACGCGTGAGGCTAATTTTGCGATTGTGCGTGACTTTGGTCGTTTTCGTGTCAGTGCATTCTTTCAGCGAGAGCTGCCTGGAGCGGTCATTCGACGTATCGAGACTAACATCCCAACCTTTGAGCAACTAAAGCTTCCTGATGTACTACAAGACCTTTCAATCGCTAAGCGCGGACTTGTGCTGGTGGTTGGTTCAACAGGTTCTGGTAAATCGACCTCGATGGCTGCAATGACAGGCTATCGTAACACCAATCGCTCGGGGCATATTTTGACGGTTGAAGATCCGATTGAATTCGTACACGAACATAAAAAGTGTATCGTGACGCAACGTGAGGTTGGGCTCGACACCGAGAGTTACGAAGTTGCACTTAAGAACTCGTTACGCCAAGCACCAGATATGATTTTGATTGGCGAAATCCGGAGCCGTGAAACCATGGAATACGCGATGACCTTTGCTGAAACGGGTCATTTGTGTATGGCAACCTTGCACGCCAATAACGCTAACCAAGCGTTAGAACGTATTCTCCACTTGGTGCCGAAAGAACAGAAAGAGCAGTTCTTGTTTGACTTATCGATGAACTTACGTGGTGTCGTCGCTCAGCAACTCATTCGCGATAAGAATGGCAGCGGGCGTCATGGGGTATTCGAGATTCTGCTGAATAGCCCTCGTGTGTCTGACTTGATTCGTCGTGGTGAACTACACGAACTGAAAGCAACCATGGCTAAATCGAAAGAAATTGGTATGCAGACTTTTGACCAAGCTTTGTATGATTTAGTGATAGCAGGCAAGATCAGTGAAGAGGATGCGTTCCACAGTGCCGATTCTGCTAATGACTTGCGCTTAATGCTCAAAACCAGACGTGGTGATGATGACTACGGAACTGGGGCGTTGGCTGGTGTTAAAGTTGATATGGGTTAGAAGTTACAGGCTTTAACGAAGAACGCCTGAGTTTAAAAACTCAGGCGTTTGAAGATACTTAATTATTATTCAGCGAACCGTGTTCTCGACGGCTGTCATCGTAATATTTGTTGCCGCTAGTGAAGCTAGAATTGGTTTTACCATCATTCATATACCCAGCACTGCTAGACCCTGTTGAGCTGCATGCTGAAATGGTTAGAGCGGCGAAGATTGCTAGAAAAATTTTCATGTGAACTCCCACTTACCTATTAATGAATTGCTTCGACATTACGTCGTAATATCATTATAGGATCACAACGGAGTTTAATCTTTGAGCTCTTAATTTTCGTTATGAATATTGTGCTTCAAACCAGCTCTCTAAAATGACGACTGCAGACTGGTTATCTACATTGCCTTTGCTTAGCGCTTTATAACCACCCATTTCAAAAAGGTCGGCTCTTGCTTCTGTGGTCGATAGTCTTTCATCATGTAGTTCAACATCGACACCAAAACGTCCTTTAAGACGGTTAGCGAACTTCTTTGCTCTGGGTGTGATGGTTGCTAAGTCTTTACCATGAAGGTCGGTAGGAAGGCCGACTACAATCAAGTTCGGTTGCCACTCCTTTATTTGCTTTTCGATGTCGTCCCAATTTGGGATACCATCTTTGGCTTTAAAAGCTTTTAGAGGACTTGCGGTGCCCGTGATTTCTTGTCCTATCGCACTGCCGATACTTTTTGTACCGTAGTCAAATGCCATAATTGTTCGTGACATGGGGTTTCCAAATTTATCTGTGTTTGAGAGTGGTTGCTGATTTGAGCTA
Organism: Vibrio sp. 1CM23M; assembly: GCF_023161755.1. Lineage (NCBI taxonomy): Bacteria > Pseudomonadati > Pseudomonadota > Gammaproteobacteria > Vibrionales > Vibrionaceae > Vibrio > Vibrio sp. 1CM23M. The sequence goes on along the minus strand of NZ_JALNTR010000013.1, from coordinate 69,405 downwards.
GGCGTGACCAGCGTCTGCTGAAAGCTGAGCCGCATTTATGCCTAACATCTGTACAGCGACTTTCCAGCGGTCAGAGATCGGTGTATCGAAGATGACCTTCGGATCGGCTTCAACGGTTAACCATGAGTTCTCGGTCAGTTCGGTTTCCAGTTGTCCCGGTTCCCATCCTGCATAACCAAGTGCGACTAGATAATTCATCGGCTCATCTTCTGTGCCCAACACCATCAAGATATCTTTTGAGGTTGTTACCGAGATTTGGTCTGTCATGTTGATGCTGGATTGATAGCTGCCTTTAGGTTTGTGCAAAATAAACCCACGGTCTTCTGCGACCGGCCCACCGTTTAATACCGGCTTATCAAGACTTGCTTGATTGGATTTCGGCTGTTCAGAATCAACCTCAACTTGTTTAAGCATGCTGCCAACAGTGACATCGATAGGGGCGTTGATCATTAAGCCCATCGCACCTTCGTCGTTATGTTCACAAAGGTAAATTACCGAATTTTGAAAGTAGGGGTCTTTCATTCCGGGCATAGCAACCAGAAAGTGGTTCGTTAAATTCATAGAGCCTCCTGCCAGTGTGTTCCCAGTAAAGGAAAAAGAGCGGCGTGAAGCCGCTCATTGATTCTGTGCCGTTTGCGAATAGCTAAGGCTTTCTTTAGTTTAGGCTATTTAGCGTTAACGCGACGCTCGATTGCGTCCATTAATTTACCTGTTACCGAAATATCAAAAGCAGCTTCAATTTCACGGATACAAGTGGGGCTAGTCACGTTGATTTCTGTCAGCTTGTCACCGATAACATCAAGTCCGACAAAGATTAAGCCTTTTTCTTTTAGTGAAGGAGCTACTGCTCGTGCGATAGCCCAGTCTGTTTCACTCAACGGACGAGCTTCCCCTGTACCACCAGCAGCTAGGTTGCCTCGAGTTTCCCCTTTAGCCGGGATACGTGCTAGGCAGTAAGGCATTGGCTCACCGTCAACGACAAGAATACGCTTATCACCATTGCTGATGTCAGGAACAAAAGTCTGTGCCATTGCGTAGTTTTGACCGTGGTTCGTCAATGTTTCAATGATCACTGATACGTTTGGATCGCCTTCCTTCACGCGGAAGATTGACGCACCACCCATACCATCAAGTGGTTTAAGGATCACATCACCGTGCTTCTCACGGAACTCTTTAATCTTTTCCGCTTTACGAGTCACGATGGTTGTCGGTGTTAGTTCTGGGAACCAAGCCGTGAACAACTTTTCGTTACAATCACGTAGGCTTTGTGGTTTGTTTACGATCAGTGCGCCGTTCTCTTCAGCACGCTCAAGAATGTAAGTCGCGTAAATGTACTCAGTATCAAATGGAGGATCTTTACGCATTAACACTGCATCTAAATCAGATAGCGCGATTGTCTGTTCTGACTTGAATTCGTACCAACCGTTTAGATCTTCTTTTAGTTCTACAATTTTTGTGTCAGCAATGGCTACGCCTTGATCTAAGTGTAGATCATCCATTTCCATGTAATGGATTTCGTAACCACGACGCTGAGCTTCAAGCATCATGGCAAAGCTAGAGTCTTTTTTGATGTTAATGGATGAAATTGGATCCATTACGATGCCAAGTTTGATCATTTTTTTTCTCCTAGCCTAGATCGCCAAAACGAACTTGTAAGGCAGTAATTGCGGTTAGAGCTGCTGTCTCAGTACGAAGTACACGTGGGCCGAGTAGCGTCTCTTCAAATTTGTATTGTTCAGTCATACCGATTTCTTCAGCTGACAAGCCACCTTCAGGACCAATCAATAGGCGCACCTTGCTGATAGGTTCTGGAAGGGTGTTAATTGAGTACTTTGCACGAGGGTGTAGGTTTAGCTTTAGTGCTTCGCTTGGTTCGCTGCACCACTCTTCAAGCTGCATAATTGGACGAATGACTGGAACCGTATTGCGGCCACACTGTTCACACGCCGCAATAGCAATCTTTTGCCACTGTGCGAGTTTTTTCTCGAAGCGTTTTGTATCAAGCTTAACGCCACAGCGCTCTGAAATCAGAGGGGTAATGGTGTTCACACCAAGCTCTACCGATTTCTGAATCGTGAACTCCATTTTGTCACCACGTGAAATCACTTGGCCTAAATGTAAGTCTAACGGAGATTCGCTGCTGCGTTCGATGCGTTCAGAAACATTAACGGTGACATTTTTCTTTGATACTTCAGCTATCGTCGCAGGGAATTCAGCGCCACTGCCATCAAATAGAAGGACTTCTTGACCTTCTTTCATGCGAAGGACACGACCAACATGACCCGCGGCATCTTCGCCTAAAGCGAGTGAACCTAACTGATGAATGCGTTCTGGGTGATGGATACGAGGGATTCTCATGCTGGTAAACCTATAAATATGTTCATTTGGGTATTTTGTCTCTGCCTAACATGGATGCTTTTAGTTGAAAAAACAAGGGTAGAGCAAGAGTTTCAGGGGCAATTCTGAAACTCTTGTTTGAGATAGTTAGGAATGTTGATTGTACGAGCGACGTTATTGACAAGCAGGGTAAACAAATGGGTTGTGATTACCTTGGATGGCATAGATTCGCTCATCACGAGTACATTCCCACTTGTCGACAGGAAATTGCTTGTTCCACGCCATCATTAGGTTGGTTTGTTGCTTAGATAGCTTGAAACCATACTCTTGGCTCATGTAAAGGTAAGTACGCGCGATAGAGCCTTTTGCTCTGTCTGGCGGCATAACTTTACGCTGCTTAAAGTTGACCTGCATTTCACACTGACCATAGCTCACACCATCCATGCCATTCCACTGACTGAAATTGTAGTTGGAGCGATCACCGTTAACCTCGCCAATGGCTGGCGTTAGGTTGTGAAGATCGGCTTCCATGGATTTGAATACTTTGTCATTGCGAGTGCAGTTCTTGCGGCCACCATCTTGCCAACACTGACGCTGGTGGCCAAATTGCCAAGCTGGAACCACGTGTTCCCACTCAATTCGACTCGCCCGTTTTTGCTGCTTTCGTACTTGATAACCACAGCCATCAAGGTCTGGAATGCCTTTCTTTTTGTCTTTCCAAGTAATGTCACAGCCACAATAAAACGAAGTCGGGTGATCAAGGTAAATCTTCACCGCTTCTTTTTTTGCTTTGGAGAACGAGCTCGGTGGTGCAGCGAAAACGCTTTGGGTTACCAGTAGGCCAAATACTATTGTTAAGTAAAAAGACACAGGTAGGCCAAATGCTTTGAAGGTGAGTTTTTGCATAGAAAAAGACTGATAAAAGTATGATAAACATCAGTCTAGCACTCAAATGTTAGATCTCTCTATTAGATTTATTCTATCGAGTAAATCAACCTGTCACTAGCTTAGCTGAGTTCCCGTAAAAGCTAAGGTTTGCTGGCACAATTGGCAGCGATAGGTCGATTGATTTCGAAGTACTTTGTTGTGTCGTCTGATTGATAATGGGTAGGTGGTGCACTCACATCGATATTCAAAGGTTTTCCCTTGAACTGAAGCGATTTCAAAGCTGTGAGTTGTTCTTGCTGGCACGTTGAATACTTTTTCCATCACGTATTGCCACTCATTTCCGTGAGGCCTAACACGTCCGAAAACCTGATGCGTGATTAGGTGTGCGAGTTCATGCGGCACAACCTCGTTGATGAAGGCGTCTTCATTTTCAGCGAATAGTACGTGATTGAGCTTAATTTCGTTGAGCTGAAGGTAGGCCTTTCCCGCCGCTTTGCCTCTTAACTTGAAGGTGATAATAGGGTGAGGGAATTCACGAGAGAAATGTTGATTTGCGATAGCTAGGCACTCGGCCAATTTCTTATTTGCTCGATGTTGTTGCGGGGTGTAAGACAAACGTTGTTAACTCCAAATAAAAGGCCTCAGCGTTTAAGCTAAGGCCTCATCATAACATTGCTCGTTAATATGGCGATTATTTATAGATGGTGATTCTTCTTGATGATCTCGTGATAAGCATGCCATGTACCATAGCCAAGTAGTGGCATGGTGACGATCATTCCTATGCCGTAGGTAGCAAACCCCACCAGAATACCGGCACAAATAATACTCGCCCATACCACCATCGCAGGGATGTTCGATTTCACGGCATTAAAGCTAGTGAAAATCGCACTCATCACATCGACGCGTCTCTCCATCATTAACGGAATTGAAAATGCTGAGATGCTAAATATGAGGCTTGCGATAACAAAACCAATCACAGAACCCGTAATTAAGAAGGGAGCGAACTCAGCCAGTGGTGCGCCTTGCACTGAAGGGTAGAGCGCGTGCAATAACGCAGCGATACGCATCCAGAATATCATCGCAACCATCAATACGATCGCAAAAGCCCATTGGTGGGTTGAGTTACGAGTGATGGCTTTCATCGAATGCAGCAGACTGGCGTTGTGGCCTTTTTCTCTTTCCCAAGCTGCGTCATATAAGCCTAAGGCAAGAAACGGCCCTATTAGCATGTACACGATCAGGCTTGGCATCACGACCAAGTGTGTTCCTTGCCATTGGACAAGCTGAACAATGGCAATTGCCGCTCCCATGAAGCACAAACCGTAGAATGCGCTGATTAATGGCATTCTTACTAAGTCATGCAGAGCAAGCGACAACCAATGAAAGGGTGCGGAAATACTGATTTGGTTACAAGGAATGGTGCGAGCGTAATCCTTATCGCTGACCTTGTGTTTTTTATCGTTCAGTTCGGATGGGTGCGCGGTACGAGGCATAGATCCCCCTAGTTAAATAACGTCCTAGTTATAATTCCATAAGGCTCATCGATGTGGCTTGTGTGAGAGTTATGGGGTTGAGCTAAATTGCTCTTTGTCATCCCAGTTTTTGTTCTAGCGTGCATTTAACGAACGTTATCAGACTGAATTAATTTAAGTTAAATGTGAGCTTGATCGCTTAGGAGTTACCTTAACTATTGTCAGTAGTGTTAGAAAACACAAATTATCAGCGGCTTTTTATACTAAGTGGTTAACGGTAAAGAAGGGCGTTATATAAGAGAATGGCGAGTGAAAGTAAGGTAAGTACATAAAAATAAAGCCCTTACTAAGAAGTAAGGGCTTTAAAGAAACAAATCGCAGTGGCTAAATTATTTTAGGCCAGCGAAGTCCGCAAGGATTGCTGCTTTGTCAGTCGCTTCCCAAGGGAACTCTTCACGACCGAAGTGGCCGTATGCAGCAGTCTGCTTGTAGATAGGCTGAAGAAGGTTCAACATCTCTTGAAGACCGTATGGACGTAGGTCGAAGTTTTGACGAACTGCTTCAATGATAATTTCGTGCGCTACTTTTTCAGTACCAAACGTTTCAACCATGATAGATGTTGGATCAGCAACACCGATAGCGTAAGACAGTTGAATCTCACAACGGTCAGCCATGCCAGCAGCAACGATGTTTTTCGCAACGTAACGAGCCGCATAAGCTGCAGAACGGTCTACTTTTGATGGATCTTTACCAGAGAATGCACCGCCGCCGTGACGAGCTGCGCCGCCGTAGGTATCAACGATGATCTTACGACCTGTTAGACCACAGTCACCCATTGGGCCACCGATTACGAAACGGCCTGTTGGGTTGATGAAGAAGTTAGTGTCTTTGTTGATCCACTCAGCAGGAAGTACTGGCTTGATGATCTCTTCCATTACTGCTTCACGTAGGTCAGGTGTTGTTACTGAGTCGCAGTGTTGAGTCGAAAGAACAACAGCGTCGATACCAACGATCTTACCTTGGTCGTATTGGAACGTAACTTGAGATTTCGCATCTGGGCGAAGGAAGTCAAGTTTACCGCTCTTACGTACTTCAGCTTGCTTTTTAACAAGAAGGTGAGAGTAAGTAATTGGAGCCGGCATTAGGATTGGTGTTTCGTTAGTCGCGTAACCAAACATGATACCTTGGTCGCCTGCGCCTTGCTCTTTAGGATCTTCTTTATCAACACCTTGGTTGATGTCTGGAGATTGCTTACCAATTGTGTTTAGAACAGCACAAGAGTCAGCGTCAAAGCCCATATCAGAATGAACGTAACCAATTTCACGTACTGTTTCACGAGTGATTTCTTCGATATCAACCCATGCAGACGTTGTTACTTCACCGCCAACCATAACCATGCCGGTTTTAACGTAAGTCTCACAAGCAACACGTGCTTTTGGATCTTGTTCCAAGATGGCATCAAGAACAGCATCAGAGATTTGGTCTGCAATTTTATCTGGATGGCCTTCTGAAACAGATTCAGAAGTGAATAGGTGCTTAGCCATGAGAGCTCCACTTTTAGTTTTTGGTGTAAATAGTTTATGGCGTCGCAAGCTAGGAAGCGCCGCCATTAAATACAGTATATTTTGTAGGTGTTTCTACATCTAGACGGCTATTCTAAATTCCAACGGTCGAATTACAAGCTCTTTTTTATGATATGTCATAACTAATCGTTTGCGTATCGATTGAGATAAGCCACTGCCAAGTGATGTAAATGTTCGAAAATTGCGAAAAATGACCGTTAAAATGCCAGTAAAACGTTTGCAGTCGCAATAGTCGTTTGAGAGAATACCCGCGCTAATAAAAATGAAAACTTTAGCAATTATCTCTTTTTTAAATCGCTTATGTACTCAGGAGCAGACATGCCTTCTCGTAAAGATCTAGCCAATGCAATCCGCGCACTTAGCATGGACGGTGTTCAACAAGCAAATTCAGGCCACCCAGGCGCACCTATGGGTATGGCTGACATCGCTGAAGTTCTTTGGCGTGGCCACTTGAACCACAACCCAGCAAACCCAGAGTGGGCTGACCGCGACCGTTTTATCTTGTCTAACGGCCATGGTTCAATGTTGATTTACTCTCTGCTTCACCTTGCAGGTTACGAGCTTTCAATTGAAGACCTGAAAAACTTCCGTCAACTGCACTCTAAGACTCCAGGTCACCCAGAGTACGGTTACGCTCCTGGTATCGAGACAACGACTGGTCCTCTAGGTCAAGGCATCACTAACGCTGTTGGTATGGCAATGGCTGAGAAAGCGCTTGCTGCTCAGTTCAACAAAGAAGGTCACGACATCGTAGACCACTACACTTATGCATTCATGGGTGATGGCTGTCTGATGGAAGGTATCTCACACGAAGCATGTTCTCTAGCAGGTACGCTTGGTCTTGGTAAGCTGGTTGCTTTCTGGGATGACAACGGTATCTCTATCGATGGTGAAGTTGAAGGTTGGTTCTCTGACGATACACCTAAGCGTTTTGAAGCTTACGGCTGGCATGTAATCCCAGCGGTAGATGGTCACGACTCTGACGCTATCAATGCAGCGATTGAAGCGGCGAAAGCAGACCCTCGTCCAACTCTTATCTGTACTAAAACTATCATCGGTTTTGGTTCTCCAAACAAAGCAGGTACGCACGACTGTCACGGTGCTCCACTAGGCGCTGATGAAATCACAGCAACTAAAGCTGCACTGGGTTGGGAACACGGTCCTTTCGAAATCCCAGCGGATATCGCAGCTGAGTGGAATGCAAAAGAAGCAGGCGCAGCGAAAGAAGCAGCGTGGAATGCTAAATTTGACGCATACGCAGCGGCTTACCCTGAGCTAGCAGCAGAATTCAAACGTCGTACTAACGGCGAGCTTCCTGCTGAGTGGGAAGAGAAAGCAAACGCAATCATTGCTGATCTTCAAGCTAACCCAGCAAACATCGCTTCACGTAAAGCATCTCAAAACGCACTAGAAGCGTTTGGTCAAATGCTTCCAGAATTCATGGGCGGCTCTGCTGACCTTGCGCCTTCTAACCTAACTATGTGGTCTGGTTCTAAGTCTCTTGAAGCAACTGACTTCACTGGTAACTACATCCACTACGGTGTACGTGAATTCGGTATGACGGCTATCATGAACGGTATCGCTCTGCACGGTGGTTTCGTACCATACGGCGCAACGTTCCTAATGTTCATGGAATACGCGCGTAACGCAATGCGTATGGCTGCTCTAATGAAAGTTCAGAACATCCAAGTTTACACGCACGACTCTATCGGCCTAGGCGAAGATGGTCCTACTCACCAACCGGTTGAGCAGATCGCTTCTCTACGTTTAACTCCAAACATGAGCACATGGCGCCCATGTGACCAAGTTGAATCAGCAGTTGCTTGGAAACTGGCTATTGAGCGTAAAGATGGTCCTTCATCTTTAATTTTCTCTCGTCAAAACCTTGCACAACAAGATCGTAACGCTGAGCAAGTAGCTAACATCGCTAAGGGTGGTTACATCCTGAAAGATTGTGCTGGTAAGCCAGAGCTAATCATCATTGCAACTGGTTCTGAAGTTGAGCTTGCAGTTGAAGCTGCTGCACAACTAACCGCTGAAGGTAAAGCAGTACGCGTAGTATCTATGCCTGCAACTGACGCGTTCGACAAGCAAGATGCTGAATACCGTGAGTCTGTACTTCCATCTGACGTAACTGCACGTATCGCAGTAGAAGCTGGCATCGCTGACTTCTGGTACAAGTACGTTGGTTTTGGTGGCAAGATCATCGGTATGACAACGTTCGGCGAATCTGCACCAGCAGGCGAACTATTCAAGATGTTCGGCTTTACGACTGAAAACGTAGTAAACACCGCGAAAGAGCTTCTTGCTTAATCATTGATTGCTAGCTTAGTGCTAACAATGAAATGAATAAAAAAACCGAGCGCTGAGCTCGGTTTTTTGTCTCTGGGATTTGTTTCTCCTAGACTCATCTCTATAAGCAACAGATCAATCTGTCATGAACAAGCTGAGTTATTCAAGTAATGCCTTTTGGGTAGGATTCAGTTATCATCTGTTGCACGAAATTTTGGTTAGATATACGGAACTATGCTAAAAGTCGCGATAAATGGATTTGGACGAATAGGGCGTAATGTATTGCGCGCTGTCTATGAAAGTGGCAAAAGCCAACAAATCAAAGTAGTAGCTGTCAATGAGCTTGCTCAGCCTGACGCTATGGCTCACCTATTGCAGTACGACACCAGTCACGGCCGCTTCGGTAAGAAAATCTCTAACGATCAAGAGCACATTTATGTCCATCATGGCATTGGTGCTGAAGACAAGGGTGAGTTTGATACCATTCGTATCTTACATCTTGCTGATATTGATCTGTTGCCTTGGCGTGACCTTGAGGTGGATGTTGTTCTCGACTGTACCGGTGTTTATGGTTGCCGAGATGACGGCCTCGCGCACATCGCTGCTGGCGCGAAAAAGGTACTGTTTTCTCACCCTGGTGCCAATGACCTCGATAACACCATTATCTATGGTGTGAATCACGACACCATCGAAGCTGACCACCGAATCGTTTCCAATGGTTCATGCACCACCAACTGTATTGTCCCTATCATAAAGGTTCTTGATGACGCCTTTGGCATCGAGTCAGGTACGATTACGACTATTCACTCTTCAATGAATGATCAACAAGTTATCGATGCGTATCACAGCGACTTGCGTCGTACTCGAGCAGCAAGCCAATCGATCATTCCGGTCGATACCAAGTTGCATAAAGGTATTGAAAGAATCTTCCCGAAATTTTCCAACAAATTTGAAGCTATATCTGTGCGTGTGCCGACGGTAAACGTAACAGCGATGGATTTAAGTGTCACAATTAATGCAAATGTGAAAGTTAATGACGTAAATCAAACCATTGTTAATGCATCCCAGTGTACATTACACAATATAGTTGACTATACTGAAGCGCCGCTCGTTTCCATCGACTTTAATCACGATCCCCATAGCGCAATCGTTGATGGTTCACAAACGCGAGTGAGCAACGGCCACTTAGTTAAAATGCTAGTGTGGTGTGATAATGAATGGGGCTTTGCGAACCGAATGCTGGATACGGTTCTTGCAATGCAAGCTTCTGAAGGCAAGAAGTAAGACCTAGAAGCAAATGTGCGGATTATTTATTTTTTAGCTTGAAATAAATACTAAGAGTCCACATATTATTAGTAGTGAAAGAATTACCAGTTGAATAATTTATAGGCTTAGCAGGGTTGCTGAGTTTCCAAAACTTTATATTTATTTAAATTTGAGAGGACAAATCATGTCTGTGATCAAGATGACTGACCTGGAACTTGCAGGTAAACGCGTATTTATCCGTGCTGACCTAAACGTACCAGTAAAAGACGGTAAAGTAACTTCAGATGCACGTATCCTTGCATCTCTACCAACTATCAAACTTTGCCTAGAAGCTGGCGCAAAGGTAATGGTTACTTCTCACCTTGGTCGTCCTACAGAAGGCGAATACAACGAAGAGTTCTCTCTAGCTCCTGTAGTTAACTACCTAAACGACGCACTAGACTGCGAAGTTAAACTAGCTAAAGATTACGTAAACGGCCTAGAGCTAAACGCTGGTGAACTTGTTGTTCTTGAAAACGTTCGCTTTAACAAAGGCGAGAAGAAGAACGAAGAAGCACTTTCTAAGCAATACGCTGCACTATGTGACATCTTCGTAATGGATGCATTCGGTACAGCTCACCGTGCTCAAGCTTCTACACACGGCGTTGGTACTTACGCTCCTGTAGCATGTGCTGGTCCTCTTCTAGCTGCTGAGCTTGAAGCGCTTGGTAAAGCAATGGACAACCCAGCTCGCCCACTAGTGGCTATCGTTGGTGGTTCTAAGGTTTCTACTAAACTAACAGTTCTAGAATCTCTTTCTAAAATTGCTGACCAGCTTGTTGTTGGTGGTGGTATCGCGAACACATTCATCGCTGCTGAAGGCCACAATGTAGGTAAGTCTCTATACGAAGCTGACCTAGTTGAAACGGCTCAAAAGCTAATGAAAGAGTGTGCTATCCCAGTAGCAACTGACGTTGCATGTGCTAAAGCATTCGACGAAAACGCAGAAGCTGAAATCAAGCACGTTTCTGAAGTTCAAGACGACGACATGATCTTCGACCTTGGTCCAGATTCAACTGCGGCACTAGCTGAAATCATCGGCAACGCGAAAACTATCCTTTGGAACGGCCCTGTAGGCGTATTCGAATTCAAGAACTTCGAAGCGGGTACAGCTGGTATCTCTAAAGCAATCGCTGAGTCTGCAGGTTTCTCTGTAGCAGGTGGTGGTGACACGCTAGCAGCTATCGACAAGTTCGGTATCAAAGCTGACGTTTCTTACATCTCTACTGGCGGTGGCGCTTTCCTTGAATTCGTTGAAGGTAAAGTACTTCCTGCAGTAGCAATGCTTGAAGAGCGTGCTAAAGCATAATTGATTTAGAAAGGCGAGATGTGAATCTCGCCTTTTAACGTTTGCTGCATATCACACTTTTTTGCTAGAATGGCATAAGTTGTGAGCAAACGATTGCAAGTTTTTAAACTTAAGTTTTTTAATCTTAAAACGATAGAATAAATAGGACTATTTCCATGTCTAAGATCTTCGATTTTGTAAAACCTGGTGTGATTTCTGGCGATGACGTACAGAAAGTATTTGAAGTAGCAAAAGAAAACAAATTTGCTCTTCCTGCTGTAAACGTTGTTGGTACTGACTCTGTAAACGCAGTACTAGAAGCAGCTGCTAAAGTTAAAGCTCCAGTAGTTGTTCAGTTCTCTAACGGCGGCGCTGCATTCTTCGCAGGTAAAGGCGTTAAACTTGAAGGTCAAGGCGCACAAGTTCTTGGCGCTGTAGCTGGTGCAAAATACGTACACGCTGTAGCTGAAGCTTACGGTGTTCCAGTTATCCTGCACACTGACCACGCTGCTAAGAAACTTCTTCCATGGATCGACGGTCTACTAGACGCTGGTGAAGAGTTCTTCGCACAAACTGGTAAGCCTCTATTTTCTTCTCACATGCTAGACCTTTCTGAAGAGTCTCTAGAAGAGAACATCGAAACATGTGCTAAGTACCTAGAGCGCATGGCTAAAATGAACATGACAATCGAGATCGAACTTGGTTGTACTGGTGGTGAAGAAGACGGCGTTGATAACTCTGATATGGACGCATCTGAGCTTTACACTTCTCCAGAAGACGTAGCATACGCTTACGAGAAACTAATGGCTGTTAGCCCACGTTTCACTATCGCTGCATCTTTCGGTAACGTACACGGTGTTTACCAAGCTGGTAACGTTGTACTTACTCCAACTATCCTGCGTGATTCTCAAGCATACTGTGCAGAGAAGTTCGGTATCGCACCTAACGCTCTAAACTTCGTATTCCACGGTGGTTCTGGTTCTTCTGAAGCAGAAATCCAAGAGTCTATCGGCTACGGTGTTATCAAAATGAACATCGACACTGATACACAGTGGGCAACTTGGGACGGTATCCGTCAGTACTCTGCTGACAACTTCGATTTCCTACAAGGTCAAATCGGCAACCCAACTGGCGAAGCTGCTCCAAACAAGAAGTACTACGATCCACGCGTATGGCTACGTGCTGGTCAAGCTTCAATGGTTGCTCGTCTAGAGAAAGCATTTGCTGACCTTAACGCTGTAGACGTACTATAATTCTTTGAATTAAGTACTCTTTAAGTTTTAAAAACCCGCTCATCGAGCGGGTTTTTTTATGTCTGATAAAAACTTGTATTAAATATGTGAAAAACCTAGCCTACGGTGAATAAATTTCGTAGTCTTTTAGTTATCGGTATTTGTGTTTATCGGTAAGTTTTAGTAATTCAAAAGCTTACATAAATATGACTTTGTAATCTGTCAAAGATAGGATATCGTGCCGAAAAACTGAACTTGGTTCAGTTTATAAAAAGGACTTGGCTTTAATTTACTTTTAACACAATGACTTAACGGTAATTAAACTGTTTATTATATTGCAGAGTAAATTAGGCTTAAGGCAGTTTAGCCCATAGCATATTATATAGAGGATGCACATTATGGCTGATAGTTCGACAGCGATTGAGACTCCACTTGTGGATGGTTTGTCTCAAGCAGAGCAGTGGTTAACAAATAATTCAGATTTATTTATCCAATATGGCGTAAATATCATTTCAGCACTGATAATTCTATTTATTGGTAACCTTATTGTTAAAGCAGTAGCGAATAGCGTGTCTAAGGTTCTTCAGAAGAAGAAAATGGACCGAGCTGTTGTGGAATTTATTCACGGCTTAGTTCGCTACCTATTGTTTGTTATTGTTTTAATTGCTGCACTTGGTCGTTTAGGTGTTCAAACGGCATCTGTAGTTGCTGTTATTGGTGCGGCTGGTTTAGCCGTTGGTCTTGCACTACAAGGCTCACTATCTAACTTTGCTGCTGGTGTACTTATCGTTGCATTCCGTCCATTTAAGTCTGGTGACTATGTGGAAATTGGTGGTGTAGCAGGTTCAGTTGATTCAATTCAGATCTTCCAAACTGTTCTAACAACGCCAGATAACAAAATGGTAGTGGTACCAAACGGTAGCGTTATCGGTAGCCCAATTACTAACTACTCTCGTCATAATACTCGTCGTATTGATTTGATGATTGGTGTTTCTTACAACGCTGATCTTCAAAAGACAAAAGCGCTACTGACTAAGATTTGTGAATCTGATGAGCGTGTACTGAAAGAGCCTGGTGTTCAAGTTGGTGTTCACACGCTAGCGGACTCTTCAGTAAACTTTGTTGTTCGCCCATGGGTTAACACAGCAGAGTACTGGGATGTGTATTTTGACCTTATGCAAGCAATCAAAGAAGGCTTGGATAACGAAGGTATCGAAATTCCATTCCCGCAAATGGATGTACACATGAATAAAGTAGAAGCTTAATTTCTAGTTAGTTTTTATAACTATAAGCTTTTATAAGGAAAGGCGGATAACTTAGGTTATCCGCCTTTTTTGTTGGTTTTCTAAGAAAAACAGATTTACCAGTATTGTTCAATAAGCCCATTGGTAAGCACAGCTGCTATGGCGAACATCATGGTCGCTACCGCGATATCGATGCCTTTCTTAACCTTAGGTCTAGATAGCGTCGGGCCTAGTTTTGCAGCGCCTAATGACAAGGAATAAAACCAGACGAACGAAGCCAATATAGTCCCCATAGCAAACGCAATTCTGTCGTTGCCTTCAAATTGCCCACCAATGGATCCAAGAATTACCACGGTATCCAAGTAGAGGTGTGGGTTTAATACTGTTACTGCCAATGCCCCCAAAATAACGGTGCGCTTGCCACGCGCCAATATCTCACCTTTCGATTCATCACTGGTGCGCACTTTGAATGCACTGCGTAGTGATAGCAAGCCATACACAGTCAGAAAAGCGATGCCACCTAATGTTACGGAGGTAAGTAGTAATTCATTTTGCGATAAGATCGCTCCACCGCCAAAAATACCTAATGAGATAAACAGAGTATCGAGCAGGCTACAAATTGTTGCTGTTGTTAAATGATGATTGCGTTTTATCCCTTGATTTAGGACGTACGCATTCTGCGCGCCAATAGGGATAATCATGCTTGCCCCTAGACCAAAACCTTGTAATAAAACCCAAAAATTCATTTTAACCTCCACTTATTTAACGATATTTACGTGCTATATGGCGAAGATACTCCGACCTTTTAAATAAGTATAATTAATGATTTTAATCTATTATTAGAGTTGCTAATGTCATGGGGAGTTAGCTTAAAAAGGAAGTAAATTGATGCGCGGATTGGATTATAAATGGATAGAAGCACTGGATGCTGTAGTAAAACAACGTAGCTTCGAAAGGGCTGCTGAGCAGTTATATATCTCCCAGTCGGCGGTATCTCAACGCATCAAACAGTTGGAAAAGTGGTTAGCTCAGCCAGCCTTGGTGAGAGAAAGCCCGCCTAGGCCAACGCCTGCGGGTAAAAAATTACTGGGCTTATATCGCCGTGTTCGTTTGTTAGAGCACGAGCTTGTGCCTGAGTTGATGAATGAAGAGGGTACTCAACCACTATCGATATCCATAGCGACCAACGCTGATAGTTTGGCGACATGGTTGCTACCAGCTTTGTCGGATGTGATGAAGTCTCGCCAAGTCGAGTTGAACCTAGCGATTCATGGTGAGTCGAGAACCATTGAAAAGATTAAAAGTGGCGAGGTGGCTGGTGCAATCAGTTTGGAGTCTCAAGCGATTCCTGGCTGCAGTGCTGACTATCTAGGTAGGATGGATTATGTGTGTGTGGCTAGCCCTGACTTTCATCAGCGTTACTTTGCAGAGGGCGTAAACTACGCCACCTTAAGCAAAGCACCTGCGGTTTCCTATGATCAATATGATGATCTGCATAAGAAGTTTCTGCATGATCATTTTAACGTCCCGAGAGACAGTGTGATTAATCATACGGTCGGCAGTTCAGAAGCATTCGTGCGCTTAGCGTTGTCGGGTGTCGCCTATTGCTTGATTCCTCGATTACAGATTATCGATGAGCTCGAGTCTGGTGCTCTGATTGATATTACCCCTGGCTTTCTGCTCTCTTATCGCATCTATTGGCACCATTGGCAGCTTGAGAGTGGGGTATTAAAAGAGGTATCCCAAGCGATATTAAGTTTTGCTCACAATCACTTACCTCAGTAAACTGTTGGTTTTTTCAGCGTCAAAGTTCTGTTAGAAGTGCGTGCTCTGGATTGGCTAAACGATAAATTGCTCTATGATGAAAGTACATTTGTTTAGCATAGGTCATACCTAATGAAGCTTGTACCAAAGATGTTAGCAACGTCTCTTACTCTTACTGCGGCGTTGAGTGCTGTGAGTTTTCCATCATTGGCTGACTCTCCATCCTTTCCTCATATTTCAACGACAGGCTATGGTGAAGTGATCGCGACACCTGATATGGCGACATTCTCTGTGAGAGTCGTGGAATCGACGATGACTGCTGAACAGGCTAAAAATACCGTTGATAAAGTCGTGACAGGCTTTCTAAATAAGCTGCATCAAGCAGGTGTTGATGAGGCGAGTGTTCATAGCTCGAACCTGTATTTATCTCCTCAATATCATTACCCGAAAGATGGCAAACCGGAACTGGTTGGCTACCGCGCCTCACGTAATGTGACCGTTCAAGTCAATGAGCTAGCTAATCTGAACGAGTACATGGATATTGCTATTGGGCAGGGCATTAATCAGATCGACAACATCCAGCTGCAAGTTCGTGACCAAGCTAAGTATCAAGAACAAGCGCGCTTAGAAGCCATTAAAGATGCGACATCAAAAGCTAAATCATTAGCGAGTGGCTTTGAGCGCGAGTTAGGTGATGTATGGCGCGTGGACTACAACGCCCAATCTTCTCAGCCAGTACTCATGCGTTCAATGGCAATGGATGCAAGAACAGAATCGAACTCTTATGAAGATTCAACGATCACCATTCGTGATCGCGTGAATGTGATCTACCAGATCGAAGAATAATGACATTGCTATAGAAGGTTTTGGATCATGATGATCTAATTACCTACGATAGGCCAAATACTAAAAAGGCTCTCATAATGAGAGCCTTTTTTTATGCATTTTGAGTGCGATGATTAGTGAAGAAGACGAGCACGGATTGTGCCTTCGATCTCTTTCAGTTTAAGCAGCGCTTCTTCAGAGCGATCGGCTTCTACATCGATAACGACATAACCCATATCAGCCGCAGTCTGTAGGTACTGACCCGCGATGTTGATCCCTTCTTCAGCGAAGATGGTGTTGATCTGAGTTAGGATGCCTGGACGGTTTTCGTGAATGTGTAATAAACGAGACGTTCCAGTATGCAGTGGTAGTGATACCTCTGGGAAGTTAACACTTGATAGCGTAGAGCCGTTATCAGAGTATTTCGCTAGCTTACCAGCCACTTCAACACCAATGTTCTCTTGTGCTTCTTGAGTTGAACCACCCACGTGAGGCGTTAGGATCACGTTATCGAACTGCATTAATGGAGACTCAAACGGGTCTGCATTGGTTTTTGGTTCTGTTGGGAAAACATCAATCGCCGCACCTGCAAGGTGACCAGATTCCAGAGCGCCACACAGAGCAGGAATATCGACTACCGTGCCACGAGCTGCGTTGATAAAGATAGAACCAGGCTTCATGCGCTCGAACTCTTCTTTACCCATCATGTCTTTTGTTTCGTTGGTTTCAGGCACATGCAAAGAGATTACGTCACACTTGTTCAGTAATTCCGTCATGGTATGAACTTGCGTTGCGTTACCCAAAGACAGTTTGTTTTCAATGTCGTAGAAGTAAACACGCATGCCAAGGTTTTCAGCAATAATACCCAGTTGAGTACCGATGTGACCGTAGCCAATAATACCTAAACGCTTACCACGAGCTTCGTAAGAGTTGTCTGCACTCTTTTTCCAGATGCCACGGTGAGCAAGAGCGTTCTTTTCTGGGATACCGCGTAGTAGTAATAGAACCTGACCAAGAACCAGCTCAGCAACGCTTCGAGTGTTTGAGAACGGTGCGTTGAACACAGGGATACCGCGTTTTGCTGCTGCTTGAAGGTTGACTTGGTTAGTACCAATACAGAAACAACCGACGGCAACCAGCTTTTCAGCTGCATCAATAACTTCTTGGGAGATGTTAGTGCGAGAACGAATACCAATGAAGTGAGCATCTTTAACTGCTTCAAGAAGTTCATCTTCCGGCAGCGAGCCTTTGTGGTACTCAATGTTTGTGTAACCAGCGGCTTGCAGTACTTCTACAGAAGAAGGGTGAAGACCTTCTAGAAGTAGAATTTTTATTTTTTCTTTTTCCAGTGAAACTTTGGCCATTGTTCTCGTCCTTAAAATGGAAAGGTTGGGCAAATGCGGCGCACGTGCTACAAAATGGCTGAAAGGGGAACAAATTCACCACTCTGTTAGGAGACAAACGTTTTCCCTGTGCGTCTTCTGAACAATAAAGTAACAAAAAAAAAATGTTTTGGGTAAGAAAATTACGGAATAAGACATAATTTTACAGCAATAAAGCAAAAAAAACGGCGCCCTAGGGCACCGTATGTAATGAAGTAACAGAAAAACTCAATCTTCTATTATTTATTCTTCGATTTTTGCACCTTCAGGCGTACCTGTGATAACCACATCTGCGCCACGGTGAGCGAACAGACCAACCGTCACAACACCAGCGATACCGTTGATGATATCTTCTAGTTGTTTCGGGTTTTCGATCGCCATGCCATACACATCTAGGATCACGTTGCCGTTATCAGTTGTACAGCCTTCGCGGTAAACTGGGTCACCACCAAGCTTAACCAGTTCGCGTGCCACGTATGAACGTGCCATTGGGATTACTTCAACAGGCAGTGGGAATTTACCCAACACATCAACTGCTTTAGTTCCGTCAACAATACACACAAACTTGTCAGAGATAGCTGCTACGATTTTTTCACGAGTCAAAGCAGCGCCGCCGCCTTTGATCATATCGCGTGAAGCGTTAATCTCGTCTGCGCCATCGACATAGATGTCTAGTTTGAATACGTCGTTGCACTCAAATACTTTGATTTCTAGTGCTTCTAGTTTTTCAGTAGAGGCTACAGAGCTTGAAACCGCACCTTTGATTTTGTCTTTCATTGTGCCAAGTGCGTCGATGAAGTGATTTACTGTAGAGCCAGTACCTACACCTACAATACTGCCTTCTTCAACATATTGAAGTGCTGCCCAGCCCGCTGCTTTTTTCATTTCATCTTGAGTCATGCCATTCTCCTGAATAAGGTCTTGCGCTTTGAATTAATCGTTCGCGTATTGAAGTTAACGTTTATATATCGAGGTTAACGTTTGCGGCGCGATTATAGCGCTTTAATGGTTGTTTTCCCATTGCCAAGTTTTACTCGGAGTCACGATTTTAGGTAACGGAATGTCCCACTCTTCAATCGGTAGGGTATCGACATGTTGGCAATCATGTGCCAAACCAATAGGAGTTGCACCTTCGCCCGTCTCGAACCACTTCGCTAAGGTGCGATCGTAATATCCGCCGCCCATACCTAAACGGTGGCCATGGGAGTCAAAGCCGACAAGGGGCGTAAGAATGAGATCGAGTTGCTGACAAGGTTTAACCAGCATCTGATTGAGCTGAGGTTCGACAATACCGTACTTATTCAAGACCGTCGGTGTGGTTGGCGAGTAGTGCAGAAACAGCAGGTGTCCGGCAGAGAAGGGGTGCAATACTGGTAAATAAGTTTGCTTACCTTGCGCCCATAACCATTCGATTAAAGGTTGGGTATCGAGTTCGCCATCGATAGAGATATAGAGGGCAATATGCTGCGCAGACTGAATCTCATCAAGCTGCATGCATTGCTTAACTAAGTCGATACTGGATTGAGTTTGTTGGTCGCCAGATAAGGCATTGCGCTTGATACGGATCTGTTTGCGAAATTCGCTGCGTGTGAGCGTCTTCATAAGAAGGGATACCCCAAAGTGCCGTTGAGAATAGATGGCCCTTGAACCAGCGAGTTCAAGGCGGATCAGCAATGATTACCGTAGGCTTCTCGGTCGGGCCGAGCATGCTCAATAGCACTCAAGTACTAACCCTTAGGGATTGCTTATCGGCTCGGGGACGTGAATCCTCTGACAAACACTCCAGGGTAAATTTTGTGTACGCTATTGCTGTCCGTGCTTAACTTTACTGAGGACATCTGAAAGTGATGTCGTGAGCTGTTCCATTCGCTCGGTCAGTGCGTTTTGTTCATCATTTGCTTCAAACTTCTTGGTTTGTAATTCGTAGCAAATATTCAGAGCTGCGATAGTCAGCAGCTTCACTTCATTGGTTACCTTAGTACGTTCAGCCATCTCTTTCAATCGATTATCAAGATCGGCCGCCGCTGCAATCAATGACTCTTCTTGCCCTGGTGGACAATTCACTCGAGTCAGTTTTCCTAATATTTCAACGTCTACCGCTTGATTACTCATGATGGATGAACTCTTTAACGCGCTATTTTAAGGCTGTTGCCCTTCGCCATTTTTTGAGAAAGAAAAAGTGCAAGTACCGATGAGGAAGCAATCTCCTCTGAGGGAGAAACTATAGGTAAACCGCTATTAAGATTCAAGCTTTTCAGAGTGACTGTTTGTAAATGAGAGCTTGAGCACACAGTAATTCAGCAAATTGAACAATTGATAGTCAGTCATACTTCAATTGCTGGGGATCGATGCTTACCAGAATTGGGGTGAAGTGGTACGATTATACTATCGATATAAAGAATAACTGAGCGAGCTATCTGATGAGCGAAACTACTTTACCTGACTACCTAACGGTTGCGACTGAACTTCAATCGGCAAGTCTAGCCGTAACCCCTGCTGAGATGCACGGTTTATTAACGGGTATGTTAAGCGGAGGCTTAAGCCTTGCAGATAAAAGCTGGCAACCACTGATCTTCGATTACACCAATGAAGGCATGGGTTGGCCAGATCGCGCATTAACGCTAGCGGAAGCGACACTGAAAGTAACGACCAGTGAAATCACAGGTTCAGGCATGGAACTGTCTATGTTGCTGCCTGACGAAGACGCAAGCGCAAGCCTGTTTGACTTGGCTGACGGTGTGTCTGATTGGATTAACCATTTCATTTCTGGTTTAGGCTTGGTTGGCGCTCAATTGAACAAAGCGTCTGACAGTGCAAAAGAAGCATTAGCTGATCTAGAAGAGATGGCTAAGCTAGGCATTGACGAAGAAGATGATATGGAAGAACAAGCGCAGCTTCTAGAACACGTTATTGAGCACGTAAAAGCGTGCGCACTAACGATTCATGCTGAATTTGGTGCACGCCCATCTGAAGATGCGGCGCCTACCATTCATTAATTCGTTGGCCGGTTTGAGGTTATGATGGCTCAGTATGATGTTGTAATTGCTGGTGGCGCAATGGCAGGGGCAACCTTAGCCCTTGCTTTGAATCACCTAAGCCAAGGTTCACTATCGATTGCGGTAGTGGAGCCTTATCAGGTTGATCATCAAGCTCACCCTGGGTTTGATTCTCGTTCGATTGCTTTGTCTTATGGCACGGTGCAGATCCTGGATTCTTTGCAGTTGTGGCAATCTATCGCTCCGGTCGCGACCCCGATTAAAGATATCCATGTTTCGGATCGCGGGCATGCCGGAATGACAGACATCTACAGTGAAGAGCTTGCTGTAGATGCGCTTGGCTACGTGGTCGAGTTAGCAGATGTGGGTCGAATCTATCAACAGAAACTTGAATCAGAAGCGGCCATTACCATGCTTTGTCCTGAGTCTGTCAGTAAAGTTGAACGTGAAGATGCGTTGACGACGATTGAACTGACAAGTGGGCAAACAGTAACCACCAAGTTATTGGTTGCTGCTGACGGTGCAATCTCAACCTGTTGCCAACAGCTCAATATCTCATTGAGTGAGCACGACTTTGAGCAAGTCGCTGTGATTGCCAATATCGTTTCGAGTGAGCCCCACCAAGGTCGCGCATTTGAGCGTTTTACTCATCATGGGCCAGTTGCTCTATTACCGATGAGTGACAACCGTTTATCGCTGGTTTGGTGTTTAACACCAGAGCAAGCACAAAAAGTGATGACGCTAAACGACAATGAATTTCTTGATCAGCTGCAGAATGACTTTGGCTGGCGACTTGGCCGATTAGAGAAAGTCGGCAAGCGTGCGAGCTACCCTCTGATTCTTCGTCACCGACAGCAAAATATATCTCATCGATTTGCCATTGTTGGTAATGCTGCTCAAACGCTTCACCCAATTGCGGGGCAAGGCTTTAACCTAGGTATCCGAGATGTGGCTTCCTTGGCAGAAGAGTTGTGTACCCAGTTAGATGATGTGGGTCGTTACCGTGGTCTTGTTAACTTTAGAAAGCGTAGAGAACAAGACAGAGACGCAACGATTACGTTGACTTCAAGCCTAGTTCACCTGTTCTCAAACGATTATATGACCGCTCGCATTGGGCGTAATCTTGGGTTAGCCGTAATAGATAACCTTCCACCACTTAAAGGTCCACTTTTGCGTCATACGCTTGGCCTAGTAGAAAGATAAGGTAATAAATAATGATGCAAAGTGTTGATATCGCGATTGTTGGTGGTGGCATGGTTGGCCTAGCGCTTGCTGCTGCCCTGAAAGATAGTGACCTAAGAATTGCTGTCATTGAAGGCAGGGCTCCCAGCGAAGGGCTGAGTGAGCTGCCTGATGTACGTGTATCCGCGTTGAGTCGTTCTAGTGAAGTGATTCTTCGTAACTTAGGCGCATGGCAAGGTATCGAACAAAGACGCGCTGCACCTTATCAAGCGATGGAAGTGTGGGAGCAAGACAGCTTTGCTCGTATTGAGTTTGACTCGACACGCTTGGCTCAGCCTAATCTTGGTCATATCGTTGAAAACCGCGTGATTCAACTAGCACTGCTTGATCAGGTTAAGAAGCAAGACAATGTCAGTCTGTATATGCCTGCAACGTGCAAAACGATGGCGATTGGTGAAAGCGAAGCATGGTTAACGCTAGATAATGGCCAAGCTCTGACAGCTAAGTTAGTTGTTGGAGCGGACGGCGCAAACTCTTGGGTTCGTAAGCAGCAAGATATCCCACTAACACATTGGGATTACGGACACAGTGCGATTGTCGCGAACATCAAAACCACAGAGCCGCACCACAGCGTTGCTCGTCAAATATTCACGCCTCAAGGCCCATTGGCATTCCTACCAATGCAACCAAGCAACATGAGCTCGATTGTTTGGTCTACGGAACCAAACCGTGCCGAGAAGCTGGTATCCATGTCGGATGCTGATTTTAATAAGCAGCTAACGGCAGAGTTCGATTCAAAGCTTGGATTGTGCGAAGTGGTTGGTGACCGTTTTGCCTTCCCACTGCGCATGCGTTATGCGCGTGACTTTGCGGTAGAGCGTGTGGCTTTAGTTGGTGATGCTGCTCATACCATTCACCCATTAGCAGGGCAGGGCGTGAACCTTGGCCTATTAGACGCAGCAAGCTTAGCGCAAGAGCTGTTAAAGCTATGGTCTGCAGGTGAGGATATTGGCACCAAGCGTAATCTTCGCGGCTACGAGCGCTGGAGAAAAGCAGAGGCGGCGAAAATGATTGCTTCAATGCAGGGTTTTAAAGATCTGTTTGAAGGCGATAACCCAGCTAAGAAGCTGATTCGTGGTATCGGTATGAAGCTAGCGGGCCAATTACCGGGTGCGAAAGATGAGATCATGAAGCGCGCACTGGGTTTGTCTGGCAATCTTCCTGACTTAGCTAAGCGTCCTGTGACTCATCGATAATGAAATAGTGTTTTGGTGATTTATCGAATCATCATTGATACGAAACTTGGTACGAAAAAAGGGTTGGCATAATGCCAACCCTTTTTGTTTTTAATTCTGTAGATAATCAGGTCATGCGTACGCGCAGCGCAGTTTCATGATTTCACTATTTATTTCTTTCACTGTTTGAAAGTGACGTTTTTCTGCTCGGTCTGGTAGCACTAGCTTACCGTTATCAAACTCAAATTTTCCTACGCCGTAAATGTAGATTCGTCCTTTGAAAAGTCGACTTACATGTTTAGCAATCATACTCGGTGTATAGCGCTTAAACAGTCTCATTCTTAATTATCCTTATATTTACCTAGCCTGCATATTATAGAAAAACTCCGAGATAATAATTGTGATAAGCATGGAGTAATATGCAGTAGCATTGACGTTAATTAGATATTTGTGCTGTTCTAAGCACTTTCTTCAGTAAATATCTATTTTTACGTGAGCTCCTCCCCAAAATAATACTGAGTAGTGAACTGCCGTGAACTTTCCTGTTCGGTATTAAGCAGTGATAATGTTACAAGTATAAGAATAGGCGGGATTTTTTTGTTTGTGTAATCAAATTGTAAATTTCGGACAAAAAAAAGCCCGTCTAAAACGGGCGAATAGTCACAGATGCATTACACAAAAGTGGATACTGATGTTACTCAGTGGATTCACTTACACTGATTTGCTTAATAGCTAGTCAGTAAATTTACAATAACGCAAATTTAACTTTGTGACTACTTATGCCTTTATTTTGAGTAACTATTTATTAATGGTGTGTTCTTCTTATGACGAAGTTCACACTAAAAATGTACTCAATGAAATATTCAAATGAAGTTTGCGAAGCATGTTCTGATCGAAACGATCATCGACTGATGTCCGCGACAGTCGGTGCACATAGCGCCATAAGATCATTGAGATCCAACGCAACGCCAGCTATTCTGTCGCCGGAGCTAATGGTTACGGTCGAGTTGTTTTGAATGGAAGGATCAAAAATGATCGGCATGTGTCTCTTGAGAGCGAGCGGGCCAACACAACCCACTTTAAAGCCGGTGATCGCTTCAACATCAGCGAGCGACACGCAGGTCATTCGACGGCAATTCAGTACCGAGCGTACTTTCTTGGGGTCGACAGAGCGATCGCCAGCAGTACAGGCTAACGCATACTGGTTGCCCATATCCTTGAGCAGGATGCACTTCACCATTTGAGAGGCGTCGATGCCTCGCTCTTGTGCGGTTTCTTCAATGCTGGTGGTTGGCTTGCTTTGCATCAGCAGGCGATAGTTCACCTGCTGTTGATCCAGCCATTGTGTAATCAGCGTTTCCACGTGGTTACTCATCGTCAAGGCTGTACGGCAGTGGCAGGATATTCCATGTTTGATCAGGCTGCGCGGTCAGTCGAAGCTGAACATCGTCATCAAGGTTGTTTGGAAGTACCATCAAACCAATCGCTTGGTTATCAGCAAATTGATAGACGTTTAATAGTCGGCCTGCGCCACGCCAGTTCTCACCCACGCTACGCTCTAGTTCAATTGGGTTCTCTAGAGACAATACTTCTGCTGTTGTTCCTGAAACAATACGCATCTCACGCTTGTTCATGCCACGATACTTGGCACGAGCTACCGTTTCTTGACCTGTGTAACAGCCTTTTGAAAAGCTGATACCACCAATCGCTTGCAGGTTAAGTGCTTGAGGGATGTGCTCGTTTTGTTCTTCTTTCGATAGGTTAGGCTGAGCATCAAGAATTTCATGATATTGCCAAAGTGCTTCTGATACTTTTTCTGCTGAGCCACTTGATACTAAAGTTGCAGCAACATCTTCCGTAATAAGCAGCGCCCAACGATTGTCAGAGACTTTAACCGCTGTGCCACCAGAGATAGCACGCACGTTACCTTGGACTTCTGAAATTGAATCAATGTATTGATCCGCAGACGCGCCCATCACACCGATAACAACATCTGTCGTTTGTTCAATATCAACCTTAGAGAACACGGCGTATTTTTTGATTTCGACCAGTTCTACTTCAATCGCAGATTTAGGCTGCATGAGTGCGTAACCGCCATTGTGATGGAACAGGCGGAAGATACTCCATACCTTTCCTTTTGCATCACAGTGCGCGCCTAACGTGGATTCATCATTAGGAAGAGTGACGACATCGCACGTTACTTGACCCTGTAGGTACGACTTTTTGTCATCGCCTATCATGGTAATTGCACTCCAGTCTGACACGTGTGTCATCATCAGTTCTGGAAGCGATTCATTTTGCGTATGAGCGAGTGGCTGAAATGTGTTTTTCCAATCCATTTTATCTTTCCTAAGAATTTTATTTGGCTCTATGTTAATCCGGTTCTGTTTCTTTGTCAGCCTAGGTTTTTTTGTGAGCTTAGATAGGGACTGTGACTCACATAGTAGTTGCAGGGCGTATGACTTGTTACACTCCGAGAAAGAAAAATTATAGGTGAGGATAGCCAATGTACACTGCAGAGCAGAAAGCACGAATTAAATGGGGTTGCCGTCGCGGCATGTTAGAACTTGATGTAGTCATCATGCCATTTTTCGAAGAGTGTTTTGATTCATTGCAAGAGCAGGAACAGCGCGAGTTTGTTTCTCTGTTAGAGTGTGATGACCCAGATTTGTTTACTTGGGTAATGGGACACGGACGCAGTGAAAACCTAGGTCATGCATCAATGGTTGATAAAATTGTCGCACACAACCTCAGCAAGGTTCGTTAAGCTTCAGCTTAACCCTTCGTATTCCGCATTATTTGCAAAAGGCACTATTTTTGGGTGCCTTTTGTTTTTCATCGCCCTGTCTTCTATTCCACTTACCGCCAGCCTTTATTGCTTAGCTTTAATGATCCGTTTGTTCAGAAGCAACCATGTGATTCTAAATAGTGCCTACGGGCGTTTTGATTACAAAGAGGATGGTGATATTCGACTCAATGACCGAACTTACCGACTCAAGTCCGTTGATAGAATCTGGGCGCAGTTCTTCGTTAAATTGCAGTTTGAATGCGGGTATTCGGTACTGCTTTGGCGAGACAGCTGTTGCGAGCGCGAATATCGTCATTTTCTGGCGAACTTACAACGAGCACGCTAGATAAAAGAAAGCGTTAGACAAAAGAAAAGGGAGCACTCGGCTCCCTTTCGTTTAATCATTTTTCGCTGACGGCTAATTCGCTAAGCACGTTTAACCAATTATTATGCTTGGCGTTTCTCTGGCGTCAGAATCGTTGGGCCACTGTCTTCAGCAAGTTCAGGGTAATCCAACGTGTAGTGAAGGCCGCGGCTCTCTTTACGTTGCATTGCACAACGAACCATTAGCTCTGCCACTTGTAGCAAGTTACGCAGTTCTAATAGGTTATTCGAAACCTTGAAGTAGCTGTAGTACTCATGAGTTTCTTGTTGCAGCATCTGAATACGACGCAATGCACGCTCTAGTCGTTTATCCGTTCGAACAATGCCCATGTAATCCCACATGAACAGGCGCAGTTCGTGCCAGTTGTGTTGAATGATAACTTCTTCATCACTGTTGGTGACTTGGCTTTCATCCCATGCTGGCAGTTCAGCGCACAGTTGAGATTGGTCGATGTTCTCAACGATATCTTTTGCTGCTGCCCATGCGTAAACCACACACTCAAGCAGTGAGTTAGAAGCCATACGGTTTGCACCGTGTAAGCCGGTGTAGCTCACTTCGCCAATCGCATACAAGTTCGTTAGGTCGGTTTGACCTTGCTTATTCACCATGACACCACCACAAGTGTAGTGAGCAGCTGGCACGATAGGGATCGGCTCTTTGGTCATATCGATGCCCAAGTCCATCAAGCGTGTATGGATCATCGGGAAGTGCGTTGTGATGAATTCTTCAGGCTTGTGGCTGATATCAACATACATGCAGTCGGCACCCAAGCGCTTCATTTCGAAGTCAATTGCACGAGCAACCACATCACGTGGCGCCAGTTCACCGCGCTCATCGAAGTCCTTCATAAAGCGAGAGCCATCTGGACGACGCAAGTAGGCACCTTCACCACGCAGTGCTTCCGTTAACAGGAAGTTACGCGCTTCTGGGTGGAATAAACACGTTGGGTGGAACTGGTTGAACTCAAGGTTTGCCACACGACAACCCGCACGCCAAGCGATAGCAATACCATCACCTGAAGAGACATCTGGGTTAGAGGTGTACTGGTAAACCTTTGAAGCGCCGCCTGTTGCTAGTACAACAAATTTAGCGCGCACGGTTTCAACGTGTTCTTGGTTACGGTTCCAAATATAGGCACCGATCACCTTGTCTTTTGAACCACCAATCTTATCTTCAGTAATCAAATCCAGCGCATTGTGGCGCTCGAAGATCTCGATATTTGGGTGGTTGTTGACGTTATCTTGTAGTGAGGTTTGCATCGCCATGCCAGTTGCATCGGCCGCGTGCAGTATTCTGCGGTGACTGTGGCCACCCTCACGAGTGAGGTGATATTTTGGTTGGCCTTCTGTGCTGTTCTCATCTTTATCAAATGGAACACCGCCATCAATCAGCCATTGCACACACTCTTTCGCATTTTCAGCAATGAATTGAACTGTATCTTCTTCGCATAACCCAGCCCCAGCTATTTGAGTATCCTCTACATGAGACTCAATACTGTCCGACTCATCGAACACCGCGGCGATACCACCTTGTGCGTAATACGTCGATCCTTCGCTGCGTGGTCCTTTGCTTAATACAATTACTTTTGCATGTTCTGCTACGCGTAAGGCTAATGACAAGCCTGCCGCACCACTTCCTACCACTAATACATCACACTGATGTTCACGGTTTGCGTTCATAAAACTTATTAAATCCCGGGCTATAGTCGAGTTGTCTACTCTCAATTGACTTTGTCTTGTTTTAGGAGTTTGGGTAAGACTGTTATAATCTCTCCAGAGTCATCCTTAAACGCTATGCAAAATCAATATATAGACAGCTATCTAGAAATATTTAATTGCTCAATACCATTGCTTTTGCTCAAGTTTCCCCAAATTGATAGGGATAGCTATTTTTATTACATCACATTGTGAAACAATAATGGCAAATAATTTTAAGAAAGTTGGAACTTTCGGTATTTGGCTTAGTCACAATAGTGCTCTTGTAGACGGTGGTGTCAATACTACATTTCGCATAATTAGTACCCATATCTGTGAAGGTGAGGGTTATAACAATAGGAGTACCCGCTCGAATGAACGAGCAGCTAACCGATCAAGTGTTGATTGAGCGAGTTCAGAGTGGAGATAAGCAGGCATTTAACTTACTAGTGGTTAAGTATCAAAACAAAGTTTGTAATCTTATCTCTCGATACGTGAATAATTCCGGTGATGTACCTGATGTAGCACAAGAAGCTTTTATTAAAGCTTACCGCGCGATACCTAACTTTCGTGGCGAGAGTGCCTTCTATACATGGTTGTACCGAATTGCCGTGAACACCGCTAAAAATCATATCGTTGCTCAAAGCCGTAGGCCGCCAGCAACAGATGTAGATGCAGAAGATGCAGAATATTACGAAACAGGCAGCGCGTTAAAAGAAATATCGAACCCTGAGAACTTAACGCTGTCAAAAGAATTGAAACAAGTCGTTTTTGGAGCGATTGAAGCGCTACCAGAAGACCTAAAAACTGCAATGACGTTGCGAGAGCTCGAAGGTTTGAGCTACGAAGAGATTGCAGAAGTAATGGATTGCCCTGTAGGAACCGTACGTTCGCGTATTTTCCGAGCTCGTGAAGCGGTGGAAAAGAAAATCAAACCTCTTTTGCAACGCTAGAACTTGTAATAATTATGGTGAAAATAATGGCTGATAAAGAAAAGCTTTCGGCACTCATGGATGGTGAAACGATCGATAAAGCTCTCATTGTAGATCTCGAATCCGATCAAGAAAGCATGGATACCTGGCAGAGTTACCATTTAATTGGTGATGTTATGCGTGGGGATGCGCCAGAAACTCCAGAGTGGAACATTGCTAATAGTGTAGCGGCAGCGCTTGAGAACGAGCCTGCACATGGTTCAATGTCGAACCTGCACCAAGTTAATGTTGAACCTACTGTTGCTCCAATTGAAGAGCAGCCTAAACCTCAGCAAGCGAAGCGTCAGCTTCCGGCGTGGTTACAACAGTTTGGACAAGTTGCCGTGGCAGCGTGTGTTTCATTAGCCGTTGTATTAGGTGTGCAACAATATGGTGGCAGCGACCCTGCAGCACCAGAGCAGTTGCCTGTACTCCAGACGATTCCATTTGCGGGTTCTGCGGAACCAGTAAGCTTAACGCGTGACTCTGTTGAGAAACCAGCATCTGAAGCTAACTTGCAAGAGCAGCGCAAACGCGTTCATGCAATGTTAGAAGATTATGAGCTGCAGCTAAGATTAAACAGTGATGCATCGCCAATGCAAGATGCACATCTAGAATCGGACATTGAATGAAGAAAATCCTGGTCAGTGCACTGACACTGTTCAGCTTGATGTCTCCAACAGCCTTTGCAGAGGAAACCACTGCAAAGGCCTTGTTGCATCAAATGAACGAGGCCAGTCAGCATCTAAATTACGAACTCTCCTACATTTTGATAAAGAAGAGCAGTATTGAGCCTCTTGTTTATCGCCATGCGGTTAACGACGACCAACAACTTGCACACCTTGTTTACCTAAGCGGCCCTGTTCGTGAAGTCATTCGACGTGGCAATGAAGTTAGCTACATCGAACCGGGTACAGAGCCATTTACGATTCAGTCTGGCAGCATGGTTGCACCTGTTATTCCGATGATTAATCGAGATATCGAATCTCTGAATCAGTACTACGACTTTGTGAAAGTTGGGCGCTCTCGTGAAGCGGGCAGCACCACTCAAGTGCTGCGCGTCGTGCCGAAAGACGGCCTTCGCTACTCTTACGTGGTTTGGGTCGACGAAAAAACGAGTCTTCCTTTGCGTGCCGACCTTTTGGATCGTGATGGCGAAGTGCTTGAACAGTACCGCACTATCTCTTACGTGGTGAACGATAAGATTGCTGAAGCGATGGGTGGCTTGAACCAAGCTCAATTGCCGAAAGTTTTATCCTTGCCGGAAGGCTTAGTGAGTGAAACTAACTGGCAAGCGTCGTGGATTCCTGAAGGGTTTAAGTCAAAAGAGCTTAGCCGCTATCAAATGGCTGCGACCGATAAAATGGTTGAAAGTCAGCTTTTCAGTGATGGATTGTTTAGTTTTTCGGTTTATATCGCTGAAAAAGACGAGCACTCATTGAAAGGGCAGCTGGTACGTCAAGGGCGTAGAACCTTGCATAGCTTAGTGATTGGCGACAAAGAGATCTCAGTGGTTGGTGACATTCCGCCGGCAACTGCAAAACGTATTGCTCAGTCAGTTACATTCAATAAATCGGTACAAGCGCAATGATGACCGCGCTGGCGACCGTTAGCTCGGTTGAACAAAAAGGTAAGCAATACTTTGTTCAACTGAGCTGCGAACAACAAACCAGTTGCAGCAGTTGCTCTTCTCAAAAAAGTTGCGGTACGGGTATTGTGACCAAGGCTGTTGGCAATAAATCTTTGTTTTGGCAGCTTAAAACCAAAAGCTTAGTTAAAACAGGACAAATCGTAGAAATTGGCTTTCCAGAAAAAAGCCTACTTCAATCGGCAGCCATTGTTTATCTCATCCCACTTTTCATGTTGATGATTGGTGCTGGTTTTGGACAACTCTTGTTACAACCCTTACTCCAAGGGGGCGAGGGCATTGTTATCTTAAGTGCAGCGCTGTTTACTGCTGGTGGGATTGCCTTAGCGAAGCGGTTAGCCAAACCCATGGAAGACAAATCCAAGCAAGAAGTCGTCTTGATTCGAATCCTAGGTGAGTCTCTCGTCTAATTTATGATGCTTCTTGCCCTTAAATTGGGTAGAATCTGCCAACTTGATTGAAATGCCGCCACCAATGCTGACTGTAGATTGGACGCGTCGCGGCTTTCTTATTATCCCTATTCAAAGAGTTTAGTCACACCAAGCCTATGAAGCACATTCGTAATTTTTCGATTATCGCCCACATCGACCACGGTAAGTCGACCCTTTCTGACCGCTTAATCCAAGTTTGTGGAGGATTAAGTGAACGTGAGATGGCAGCTCAAGTCCTCGATTCTATGGATATAGAACGCGAGCGTGGTATTACAATTAAAGCGCAGAGTGTGACTTTAGATTACAAAGCTAAAGATGGTGAAACTTACCAACTTAACTTTATCGACACTCCTGGACACGTAGACTTCTCTTACGAAGTATCTCGTTCTCTAGCGGCTTGTGAAGGCGCACTACTTGTAGTGGATGCTGGCCAAGGTGTTGAAGCACAAACTCTAGCAAACTGTTACACAGCAATCGAAATGGAACTGGAAGTAGTGCCAATCTTGAACAAGATTGACTTACCTGCAGCTGAACCAGAACGTGTTGCTGAAGAAATCGAAGAGATCGTTGGCATCGATGCGATGGAAGCGACTCGCTGTTCTGCGAAAACAGGTTTGGGTGTTGATGATGTTCTAGAAAACATCGTAACGGCAATCCCGCCACCGGAAGGTGATCCTGAAGCGCCTCTACAAGCGTTGATCATTGACTCTTGGTTCGATAACTACCTTGGCGTAGTTTCTTTGGTTCGTATCAAAAACGGTAAGCTGAAGAAGAACGACAAGATCAAAGTAATGTCGACAGACCAAGTATGGGGTGTTGACCGTCTAGGTATCTTCACGCCTAAGCAAATCGACACGACAGAGCTAAATACTGGCGAAGTAGGTTGGGTTGTTTGTGGTATTAAAGACATCCTAGGTGCACCAGTTGGTGATACGTTGACGCTTGCAAAAGGCGGCAGCACTGAACGTCTACCTGGTTTCCAAAAAGTGAAGCCTCAGGTATACGCAGGTCTATTCCCTGTATCATCTGATGACTACGAAAACTTCCGTGACGCGTTAGGCAAACTAAGCCTGAACGATGCATCACTGTTCTTCGAACCAGAAAGTTCAGCAGCACTTGGTTTTGGTTTCCGTTGTGGCTTCTTAGGAATGCTTCACATGGAGATCATCCAAGAGCGTCTAGAGCGTGAATACGACCTAGACCTAATCACAACTGCTCCAACAGTAGTGTATGAAGTTGTAAAAACAGATAAAACGGTTCTTTACGTTGATAGCCCGGCTAAACTGCCAGCGGTTAATGACCTAGAAGAAATTCGTGAGCCAATTGCACGCTGTAATATTCTGGTACCTTCGGATTACCTAGGTAACGTAATCACACTGTGTGTTGAGAAGCGTGGCGTACAAGTAGACATGGTTTACCACGGTAACCAAGTTGCTGTGACGTACGATCTTCCTATGGCAGAAGTAGTTCTAGACTTCTTCGACCGTCTGAAGTCAACGTCTCGCGGCTATGCATCATTGGATTACAACTTCCAACGTTACGAGCCATCAAACATGGTACGTGTAGACGTACTGCTGAATGGCGAAACGGTTGATGCACTAGCGATCATTACGCATAAAGATATTGCTCAGTCTCGTGGTCGTCTACTGGTAGAGAAGATGAAAGAATTCATCCCTCGTCAGATGTTCGATATCGCGATTCAAGCAGCGATTGGTAACCACATCATTGCTCGTTCTACAGTGAAACAACTGCGTAAGAACGTAATCGCAAAATGTTACGGTGGTGATATCAGTCGTAAGAAGAAACTTCTTAAGAAACAAAAAGAAGGTAAGAAGCGTATGAAGCAGATCGGTAACGTTGAACTGCCTCAAGAAGCATTCTTAGCAATTCTTCATGTTGGTAAAGACTAGGTATCAATCGCACTAACTATCTGCTGAACATTACTGGTTAAAATCGTTTATTTCTTTGTTGCAAAGATTGCAATTAGGCCCACTAGTCACTGCACTTTGCGCCTCGAACTAAACGATTTTTCCTGCGTAATCTCCCCCAGCATTTAGTCAGCATGATTGATACAGATTAGAAATATTAAGCAGAGTGAAAGGGTTATACTCTTTCACTTTCGTTATTTTTAAAGAAATGAAATTTAAGGGATATCAATGGCTAATACATTTTCGCTTATCTTAGTGATCGTAACTCTAGTGACCGGTATTGTATGGGCGTTGGAAAAGTTTGTGTGGGCGAAGAAGCGCCAGAAAAAACTTGCTGACGTTGAAGCACAATCGAATGGCCTAGACGCTGAAACGAGCGCAAAAGTTACGGCTCAGCCTTGGTGGGTTGAGAACAGTGTGTCCATTTTCCCGGTAATTGCATTTGTTTTGATCTTGCGTTCATTCATCTATGAACCGTTTCAAATCCCTTCTGGCTCGATGATGCCAACTCTTTTGGTTGGTGATTTCATCTTGGTAGAGAAGTACGCGTACGGTCTAAAAGACCCAGTATGGCGCACTCAATTGGTAGAAACAGGCAAGCCAGAACGCGGTGACTCAATCGTATTTAAGTACCCACCTCAGCCAAATATCGACTACATTAAGCGTGTTGTTGGTATGCCTGGTGACACGATTCGCTACAGCAGTCGTAAAGAGATCTGCATTCAGGCGAAGGGTACAAGTAGCTGTGAACCAGTGAAACTAAGTAATGTTGAAGAGAGCCAATTTATTCAAGATGGTGTGCCTCTGATTCAGCTGAACGAACAGCTTGGAGACGTAGAGCACCAGATTTTAGTTAACCCATTACGCCGTGATCGTGTGCAAGCATATCAGCCTCGCAATGGTGTTAACGAATGGGTCGTTCCAGAAGGCCAGTACTTTGTGATGGGTGATAACCGTGACAACAGTGCCGATAGCCGTTACTGGGGCTTTGTCCCTGAAGCAAACCTTGTTGGTAAGGCCGTTGCTATTTGGATCAGCTTCGAGTTTGAACGCGGTTCAGACAGTGTACTTCCAACATGGATTCCTACTGGTGTGCGTTTTAATCGCATCGGTGGGATTCATTAATCGATCACATAACACATCGAGAGAGCATGAATTCTCCAATTGATAAACTAGAGAGAAAGATTGGCTATCAGTTTAATGATGCCGATCTTATCCACTTGGCGCTGACTCACCGCAGCGCCGCAGGTAAACATAACGAACGTCTTGAGTTTCTGGGCGATTCAATTTTAAGTTTTGTTATCGCTGATGATCTTTACCACCGTTTTCCTAAGGTAAACGAAGGTGATATGAGCCGCATGCGCGCAACATTAGTACGTGGTCATACATTGGCAGAACTAGGTCGTGAATTCGAACTAGGAGATTACTTAAAATTAGGTCCAGGTGAGTTGAAGAGTGGCGGTTTCCGTCGTGATTCTATTCTAGCGGATGCGGTTGAAGCGATCATCGGCGCTGTCTATTTAGACAGTGATACCGAGACGGTTCGCGGCATTATTTTAAGCTGGTACCAATCTCGCCTAGATGCTATTCAGCCTGGAGTATCTCAAAAAGATCCGAAAACTCGCCTACAAGAGTTTTTGCAAGGTCGAAGAAATCCTCTACCTGTCTACACAGTGACTAATATTAAAGGTGAAGCACACAACCAAGAGTTTACGGTTGAGTGTGAAGTGGCAGGTGTGGATAAACCTGTTATCGGTAAAGGCACTAGCCGCCGCAAGGCAGAACAAGCGGCTGCTGAAACAGCATTAGAGCAACTAAGCAATGTCTGATAACAACCAAGATTTCGATATCGATGCATTCTTTTCATCTGATAGCAAACAAACAGGCCTACCGGAAAACCAACACTGTGGCTTCATCGCTATTGTCGGTCGCCCAAACGTAGGTAAGTCGACGCTTCTGAACCATATTCTGGGTCAGAAGATCTCTATTACATCACGTAAACCACAGACGACACGTCACCGTATTATGGGCGTTGAAACTGAGGGTGATTACCAAGCGATCTTTGTTGATACTCCTGGACTTCATATTGAAGAAAAGCGTGCCATCAACCGCTTGATGAACCGTGCGGCGAACAGCTCACTGAGTGATGTAAACCTAGTATTCTTTCTTGTCGATGGTACTCACTGGACTGACGACGATGAGATGGTTCTGAACAAACTGAAGAAGACTGACTTCCCAGTTGTACTTTGCATCAACAAAGTAGATAACGTTCAAGACCGTACTAACGTGATGCAGCACATGATGGAAGTCTCTAAGAAGATGGACTTCATTGATGTTGTGCCAATCTCTGCGAAGCAAGGTAAAAACATTGATGTACTGCGTAAGCACGTACGTGAACATTTACCTAAAGCGACACACCACTTCCCTGAAGAATACGTGACTGATCGCTCGCAACGTTTTATGGCCTCTGAAATTATCCGTGAAAAGCTGATGCGCTTTACGGGTGACGAGCTACCTTACTCAGTAACGGTTGAAATCGAACGTTTCGATTACAACCCAGATAACGATGGCTTTCACATCAATGCACTGATTCTTGTTGAGCGTACAGGTCAGAAGAAAATGGTGATTGGTAAAGCGGGCGAGAAGATCAAAACGATTGGTCGTGAAGCGCGTATCGATATGGAAGAGCTATTCGGCCGTAAGGTTTACCTAGAGACTTGGGTCAAGGTTAAATCTGGCTGGGCTGATGATGAGCGTGCACTTCGCTCGTTAGGCTACATCGACGATCTATAATATATTGAACGTCACTTTCTGAGATTAAGAAAGTTGAACTGAAGATAAATCCAAGAGAGAGTGCGAACTCTCTCTTTTTGTATCTGTAATAAGGGTAAGTGATTGAGCGAAGGGTTACAGCGATGCTTTGTGTTGCACCGTCGACCATACAGTGAGTCGAGCCTGATCTTGGACGTCTTCAGCGAAGAGTTCGGTCGGGTGACGTTGATGTCTAAAGGCGCTCGCAGCAAGCGTTCTAATTTGAAAGGTGCATTACAACCTTTTACGCCGCTACTGCTTAAGTGGTCTGGTAATGGTTCGATGAAAACCTTACGCCAAGCTGAACCCATCAGCTTGGGGCTTCCTCTCGCCGGTATTAATCTGTATTCAGGCATGTACGTGAACGAGCTTATCGGTCGCGTATTGATGGCGGAAGTACCGATGCCTGCACTTTTTCACGACTATCTTCATGCTTTAACAGAGCTGGCGCATAATGATAACCCTGAGCCAGCACTGCGCCGCTTTGAGCTGGCTCTATTATCCGCTATGGGTTATGGCGTCGACTTTTTACACTGCGCGGGCACTGGCGAAGCGATTGATCCGAGCATGACTTATCGCTATCGAGAGCAAAAAGGTTTCATCGCTTCGGTGCGTCGAGACAACCTGACTTTTATGGGCGATGAACTTATCGCAATTAGTGAACGTAGGTTTATCACTAAAGAGCAGTTAAAAGCGGCAAAACGCTTTACACGCATAGCCTTAAAGCCGTATCTTGGCGGCAAACCATTAAAAAGTAGAGAGCTATTTATGCCAACAATAGCCCTCTCTAGAGCACGGAGTATTGGAAAATGAGCTCAATCCTTTTAGGCGTTAATATCGACCATATTGCAACACTACGTAATGCACGTGGTACTAAATACCCAGATCCAGTACACGCAGCTGAAATTGCTGAACGTGCGGGTGCTGACGGCATTACTGTTCACCTGCGTGAAGACCGTCGTCATATCGTTGACCGCGATGTACGTATTCTGGCTGAAACACTTCAAACTCGTATGAATTTGGAGATGGCAGTAACGGATGAGATGGTTCAAATTGCCCTCGATACTAATCCTGAGTTTGTTTGTCTGGTTCCAGAGAAGCGTGAAGAGCTGACCACTGAAGGTGGCTTGGACGTGGTTGGTCAACTTGAAAAGATCAAAGCGGCGACTGAAAAACTGTCTGCTGCTGGCATTAAGGTGTCTCTGTTTATCGATGCTGACCGTGAGCAAATCGACGCAGCAAAAGCGTGTGGCGCACCGTTCATTGAGCTGCACACTGGTCATTACGCCGATGCTAAAACAGAAGAAGACCAACAAGACGAGCTGAAAAAGATTGCTGCAGGCGCAAGCTACGCGGACGATCTTGGTATCACAGTCAATGCTGGCCATGGTCTGACTTACCACAACGTCGCCCCAATTGCGGCTCTTCCTGAGATCTACGAGCTGAACATCGGTCACTCGATCATGGGACGTGCAGTGTTTGATGGTTTGAACAAAGCCGTTGCAGACATGAAAGCCGTGATGGAAACAGCACGCAACAACGCTTAGTTTTTTAAACCGTAAGCGTTAAGTCGTAAGCGACGAATTAGTAGAATTAATAGATAGAAGTTTAGTAGTAGGGTAAGCATGGCTGTTGTTGGATTAGGTACAGATATCGCAGAAATTGAGCGTGTTGAAAAGGCATTGTCACGAAGTGGTGACGCTTTTGCTCAGCGTATTTTGACCGATTCTGAATTTGAAGTATTCCAGCAACTCAAGCAAAAAGGGCGTTACCTTGCAAAACGTTTTGCTGCCAAAGAAGCGGCATCTAAGGCGTTGGGCACGGGGATCGCGCTGGGTGTGACCTTTCACGACTTTGAGATTTCAAACGATGAGCATGGCAAGCCAGTTCTGAGCCTGCATAAAAAAGCGCGTGAAATCGCAGAGGCAAATGGCACAACATCGATTCATCTGACTATCTCGGATGAGCGTCACTACGCAGTGGCAACGGTGTTACTCGAATCGTAAACAGATTATCGCTACTTTATATCTAGTGCTCTTGGCTCTAGACAGAAAAAAGCAGAGCTCATGAGCTCTGCTTTTTTATTGGCGGGTAAACCGTTTACTGAATGTTGGTGAGTAACAAGTACCCGCTAGGTCTTAGCCGGTTTCAAGTAATGAATCGCGGTTGCTTGAACCTTGTCTAATTCATCCTGAAGCTCGAAAAGCTCCGGTTCAATGTCTTCAACAGAAGTGCCAGAACGCAGCTCCTTCTCTATCGTCGCACATACCGATTTTAGTCTTGGTACGCCACTGTACGAGCTGCTGCCATGCATCTTGTGGATGATATGTATCAGCTCTTCAACTGGGTAGTCACTGTCTTCTATCGCTTTGTCTGCTGCCTCATAAACCTCTGGAATAAAGTCTACGAGCATTTGCAGCATATCGCGTGCGAGGTCTTCTTTATTGGCGGCTTGTTTCATCGCAGCTTGCCAATCAATGATGATGTTTGTGTGCACGCTGGCTTCAGTTTCTGACACTGGACCGCTATCGACTTCAGCAGAGACCGCTGGGTGGTCTGGATCTATTTTTTCGATGTGCTCAACCTCAGAGGTCGAGCTCCAATGAATCAGAACCTGCTGTAAAACATGCTCTTCAATCGGTTTGGTTAGGTAGTCATCCATGCCCGCATCAAGCAGTCGGTCACGTTCGCCAATCATTGCATGCGCGGTAACGGCAATCACAGGCGTATTTGCATTGTTCGCCAGCTTCTTGATGTTCTGACAAGCGGTCACACCGTCCATCTGTGGCATTTGAATATCCATGAAGATGATATCAAATGGCGTCTCTGTCGCTTTGTCTATCGCCTGCTGACCACTGGTACAACTGATGACGGTTTCTACACGCTCTTTGAGCAGTGCGGTGATCAGTTTAAGGTTGGCTGGATTATCGTCGACCGCCAATACCGTAAGCGGGAGCTTCTCTTCTGAATGTGTTTCAATCGCTGGTGCAATCAAAGTTGGTGCCTGATTCGATACCAGAGTTTGCAGCAACTTCTTACGAGAAAGAGGCTTAGTGATGCACTGAACATCTACCTCTTTCATTAGTTGCTCACCCAACGCTAACTCGGTACTTGGTGTGCCAATTATCACGTTTTGAGCAATCTTCTTCGCACCGATCGCCCAACCACTCACGGTATCAAATTGATATTCTTGGTTGGCGGCTAGGTTAAGCAGAACGTAGTCATACGAGGTGGTCTCGTCTGGCATCACCGAACGATACGTTACCACTAAGCCTTCTTGAGTTAGGATTTGCTGAGTAATCGATGCCGCTTGCATGTTTGGCTCGATAAGCAGCAGTTGTTTGTCTTGCAGACACTGCGTCTCAATCAGCTCTGTCATCGGCATATCAGTCGTTGATAGTCTCAAGGTGAACCAGAAGGTAGAGCCTTGGTGAAGACGACTGGTTAGGCTGATCTCTCCGCCCATTTGGCTGACCAGTTTTTGGGTGATAACCAGACCTAAGCCTGTACCACCATAGCGACGAGAGATACTTGCATCGGCTTGGCTGAAGGCTTGGAACAGCTGAGCTTGTTGACGCTCCGAGATACCAATGCCCGTATCGCGAACCATGAACTGCAGCTCGATGTTGTCTTCGCTTTGTGAACGCAGCTCAACGCTGATATCAATGTTGCCGCGCTCGGTAAACTTAATTGAGTTACCGACTAGGTTAGTCAGGATCTGTTGAATACGCAGTGGATCACCCACCACGCCTGGCGGTACTTTAGGGTCGATCTTCAGTGTCAGCTCTAGGCCTTTCTCATGAGCGTTGGTTGCTTGAAGGTTTACTACCTCTTCAAGGCTAGCTTGGAACTCAAATGGAATGTTCTCTAGGGCTAATTTACCCGCTTCAAGTTTCGAGAAGTCCAAGATATCGTTGATGATGCTAAGCAGGTTGTTTGCTGAGCGTTCAATGGTTTGCAGGTAATCGGTTTGACTGTTCGATAGGTGAGTCTTGAGCATCTGACGAGTAAAGCCAATCACACCGTTCAGAGGCGTTCTCAGTTCGTGTGACATATTCGCTAAGAATTCAGATTTAACACGAGCGGCTTCTTGAGCACGCTTCTTCGCGATGTCTAACTCAACGTTTTGAATCTCTAGCTGCTCAAGGGTTTCACGCAAATCTGATGTGGCTTGGTCGATACTGTGCTGCATCTCGACGTGATATTCTGATAGCGATACCGCCATCGCGTTGATACCGTTTTTCAGCGAATCTAGCTCACCATGCATCTTACCTTCGATACGTACATCTAGGTGACCACGACGAATTCGGTCGACCATATTTTTCATGTGCGTGATCGGTTGAGTCACATCGTGCATTAATCGGAACGCAAACACGCCCGATAAACCAAGCCCGAGAATCAATACCAAGAAGGCAGAGAATACTTCTTGATATTGCTGCAATCGAAGTGATGACAGATCTAACTCAATCGCAATATAGCCGATCGCTTGGTTGGCTTGAGACTGACCGTTGGCTGAGTTGATGTACTGGCCTTCGGCGATGATAGGCGTCCGCAGGATCAGCGTATTATCGAGCAGATTCGATGAGCTTAAATGCGGGATCGGTTTATCTTTGGGATAGGTTAGGCTTTCAAAATCGGGGTGGAAGTTTGAGGTTACAAACAACTCATGACGTTCATCAAACACCGCGATACTGCGCACCAGCTTAGAATTTTTTCGATGCGCATAGCTAATAAGCTGACGAACAGACTCTCGACTTTCGAGCTTCATGCCTGATTCACTCGCAATCGCAAGTGGCTCAATGATGCTAGTACCAGTGTTAACCACTTGACCCTCAAGGTCTTGATAGCGGTTAAATGAGAAAAATGCACTCAATAGCAACCCAATAATCAGGGTTGGAGCTAGAGTTAAGGTAATTACACGGGCTCTTAAGCCATATCTGGTCATGTTCTTTAATTACATCGAGGTCTGGATATGGGAAAATAACGCACACAATGGCGGTTAAGTGAACGGTAAGCTTAATCAAAGCCGTGACGTTCGACAATGATTCCAAGACATAATAGTGAGTCCTGGATACCAATTACTTATTAAAAGATACATTAGGCACAAGCAATGGCACGTTTTTTCCAACCAAAAAAGAAAACTCAACTCGAGACCAAGCATCAATCGGTTTTGGTTGAACGAATGGATCACAATGGCGCTGGCATCGCTTATCAAAAGAATAAACCGGTTTTCATTGATGGCGCATTGCCCGGTGAGCAGGTGGTTATTCAACTTACTGAGAGCAAAAGTAAGTTTTCGCGAGCTAAGCTCATCAAGTTATTGAAGCCGAGCGAGCAGCGTTTAAAGCCGTTTTGTAAGCACTTTAATCAGTGTGGTGGCTGTCACCTTCAACACCTAGGTTACTCTTCCCAGGTTGAGCATAAATCGCAATCTCTGACGCACCTTATGAGCCAATACCAAACAGCGAACACTGAAGTTGCACAACCTATTATTGGTGATGAAATCGGTTATCGACGTCGCGCACGTATCAGCCTATTTGTTGATAAAAAGACACAGCAGCTTCAATTCGGTTTCCGTAAGAAGCAGAGTAAGCAGATTGAAAATATCACCGACTGTGCCGTGCTTGATCCTCGCCTCAATGTATTGCTGCCAAAACTGAAAAATTTACTGAACACTTTCAACAGCCTTACGTCTTTAGGACACGTTGAATTGGTGTTGGGCGATACTGGCCCTGTTATGGTGCTACGTCACCTTAAGCCTTTGGTTGAAAAAGATGAGCAAGCGCTGATTGCGTTAGCTAAAGAAGAAGGCGCTACGCTGTACTCGATGCCTGAAACCGATAAGTTGGTCCGTCTGGTTGGTGATGCGCCTAGCTACAGCGAAACAGGTGTTACCTTACCGTTTGAGCCAAACCACTTTATCCAAGTAAACCAGAAAGTGAATCAGCAGATGGTGGCTCAAGCGATTGAGTGGTTAGAGCCTCAAGCGGATGAGCGAGTGCTAGACCTGTTTTGTGGTCTCGGTAACTTTAGTCTGCCTATCGCGCAACAATCGGCGTTTGTGGTTGGTGTAGAAGGCGTTGATGAAATGGTTCAGCAAGCCACATCTAATGCAGCGTTAAACCAGTTAAGCAATACGGAATTTTACCAAGCTAACCTTGAAGAAGACTTATCTTCACAGCCTTGGGCAAAAGAGAAATTCGATAAAGTATTGCTTGACCCGGCACGTGCGGGAGCGAGTGGGATCGTTGATCAAATTTCAGCGTTAGGAGCGAAGCGTGTGGTTTATGTTTCGTGTAATCCTGCTACTCTAGCTAGAGATTCTGAGAGCTTAGAAAAACAAGGCTATCAATTAGCCAAACTGGGTATGTTGGACATGTTCCCACACACCAGTCATCTAGAATCGATGGCTCTCTTTATCAAGGCTTAGAGGCCCTTAAACAAGGCTTCAAATGAATCACAAAGGCGCAGGGAAGCCTGCGCTGATATCAATATGGTCGAACTAACTTGGAACCAGTTAGTCATATTGAATTGGGTATAAAACATAATAACTAGGAAGGCATGATGGTTGCGGTACGAAGCGCACATTTAAACCCAAGCGAACAGTTTGAGCTAGAAAGTTGGATTGCGTCATTGAATCAAGACGCAAAAACCTCGAATAAACTGATTAAAGTTTATCGTCACTGTGAAGAACTTTTAAAAGATCACGAGCAAGCATCGCTCTTGCTTTGGCGTGGCCGTGAGATGATCGAAATCTTGGTCACCTTGTCCATGGACCGTGCCACTTTAATTGCAGCGCAACTTTTCCCCGTCGTCTCAAGCGGCGTTTTTGAGCGCGAAGCGTTTGAAGAAAGCTACGGTAAAGAAACCGTAAAGTTGATCGATGGTGTTGAAGAAATGGCGGCCTTAGGCCAGTTAAACGTGACTCTTGAAGGCAGTGCTGCCTCGGGTCAAGTTGATAACGTTCGCCGTATGT
Organism: Vibrio sp. 1CM23M; assembly: GCF_023161755.1. Classification (NCBI taxonomy): domain Bacteria; kingdom Pseudomonadati; phylum Pseudomonadota; class Gammaproteobacteria; order Vibrionales; family Vibrionaceae; genus Vibrio; species Vibrio sp. 1CM23M. Next base: position 26,748 of record NZ_JALNTR010000013.1, on the reverse strand, counting down.
TACTGGCAATGGTCGACGACTTCCGCTGCGTAGTCATCAAACTCGCTGAACGAATCTGTAACCTTATCGAGGTAAAAAAAGCCCCTGATGCTGTGCGTCGCGCGGCCGCAAAAGAGTGTTCTAACATCTACGCTCCGCTCGCTAACCGTTTAGGTATTGGTCAGCTTAAGTGGGAAATCGAAGATTACGCATTCCGCTACCAACAGCCAGACACCTACAAGCAGATTGCTAAACAGCTGTCTGAGCGTCGTATCGTACGTGAACAATACATTAAAGATTTCGTTGACGACTTAACGGCTGAAATGAACCGTTCAAGCATCAATGCTGAAGTCAGCGGTCGACCAAAACACATCTACAGCATCTGGCGTAAAATGCAGAAGAAAGGCTTGGACTTCGATGAGCTTTTTGACGTGCGTGCGGTACGTATCATCGCCGACCAGCTTCAAGACTGTTATGCCGGCCTAGGTGTGGTTCATACTAAATACAAACATCTACCAAGTGAATTTGATGACTATGTGGCGAACCCTAAGCCAAATGGTTACCAGTCTATTCACACCGTGGTTCTGGGACCAGAAGGCAAGACCATTGAGATTCAGATCCGTACCAAGCAGATGCACGAAGACTCTGAGTTGGGTGTAGCTGCGCACTGGAAGTACAAAGAAGGAGCTTCAAGCGGACGCAGTGGTTACGACGAGAAAATCACTTGGTTGCGCAAACTTATCGATTGGCAAGAAGAGATGTCGGATTCTGGCGAGATGCTGGATGAAGTTCGTAGCCAAGTATTCGATGATCGCGTATATGCCTTTACACCGCGCGGTGACGTAGTCGACTTGCCAATGGGTGCAACCCCACTGGACTTCGCTTACCACATCCATTCAATGGTTGGACACCGCTGTATCGGTGCCAAAGTAGCAGGCCGTATCGTACCGTTCACTCATAAATTATCGATGGGTGATCAGGTTGAAATCATTACTCAGAAAGAACCGAACCCATCACGTGATTGGTTAAATCCAACCACAGGCTTTGTTCATTCAGGTCGTGCTCGCGCGAAAATCAACGCATGGTTCCGCGCGCAAAGTCGTGAGAAGAACCTAGAAGCGGGTCGAGACATCCTTGAGGCGGAACTTGCGAAAGTGGGTGCAACCTTAAAAGATGCCGACCAATACGCGCTAAGACGCTTTAACGTCAACACGCCAGATGAGCTCTATGCTGGTATCGGCAGTGGCGACTTACGTATTAACCAAGTGGTTAATCACATCAATGCGTTGGTCAACAAGCCTACGGCGGAAGAAGAAGACAAGAAAGCGCTCGAGAAATTGCTTGAGTCGGAAAACAAGCCAGCACAACAGAGTCGTCCGAAGAAAGATGCGGTAGTGGTTGAGGGCGTTGATAACCTAATGACTCACCTAGCGCGTTGCTGTCAGCCAATCCCTGGCGATGTGATTAAAGGTTACATCACTCAAGGCCGTGGTATTTCGGTTCACCGCGCTGACTGTGAACAACTAGGCGAGCTAAGTGTGCATGCGCCAGAACGTATCATTGATACTGTTTGGGGCAATGGCTTTGTCGGTTCATACATCCTAACGCTGCGTGTTGAAGCACTAGAGCGTAATGGCTTGTTAAAAGACATCACCTCACTGTTCTCGAATGAAAAGATCAGCGTGACCACAATGAAGAGCCGCATCGACTACAAGCGTCAGCTATCGGTAATGGATTTCGATTTGGAAGTGACCAATATTGAAATTCTGAGTCGCGTGACCAGCCGAGTTGAACAAATCAAAGATGTTATGAGCGTTAAACGCTTGGGCTAGTTTTTACGTCGTACTTGGCTTTCTAACTGCGTTAGTTTCACTTATTTCACTCCATCACATAGGCAAGCTATGCTCAGGAGCCTCATAAGTTTACTGCCTTGTTAGAAGAGCTAATTACTTAGTAAAAAAATATAGCTGTCATTCCCTACAGTGAGGGACGAACGTGATAGGGAATCTCGTAAAGCGATTTGAGATCCCCAACTCGCTCATTCTTCGCTCTTGGGGATGACGGAAAGAATAGAAAGGTGAGTGGTTTTGGCTGCTCACCTTTTTTAGTTTTAGAAGACGTTATAAATTTAAAAATCAAAGACAGTGAATAGGAAGAAAGCGATGAATCACCCGATTGAACAACTTGAACAGATCATGACTAAGCTGCGCGATCCAGAAGGTGGCTGTCCTTGGGATTTGAAACAAAATTTTGAAACAATTGTGCCGCATACTATCGAAGAAACCTACGAGGTGGTGGACGCGATTCGCAACAAAGATTGGCCGAACCTACAAGAAGAGCTAGGTGACCTGCTGTTTCAGGTGATTTTCTACAGTCAGCTCGCGAAAGAGCAGGGGCTGTTTGAGTTTTCTGATGTGGTTGATGGCATCAATGAGAAGCTAACGCGCCGTCATCCTCATGTATTTTCTGATACCGAGTTTGCCAATGATGAAGAAATTAATGCCAACTGGGAAGCTGAAAAAGCCAAAGAAAAAGCACAGGCAGGCAAAACTCAAGAAAGTATTCTAGACTCAATACCAAACTCTCTACCTGCGCTTTCTCGTGCTACAAAGATTCAAAAACAGGTAGCGAAATATGGCTTCGATTGGGACTCTATTGGCCCAGTGGCTAATAAGGTTTTAGAGGAAGTCGATGAGGTGCTAGAAGAAGCGCTTCAAGTGACGCCAAATGAAGATTTGGTTGAAGAAGAGTTGGGTGATTTGTTGTTTGCGACGGTCAATTTGGTGCGACATTTGGGTAAAAATCCAGAGTCGGCTTTAAATAAAGCCAATCTGAAGTTCTCACGTCGCTTTAAAGGGGTGGAACAAAAAGTTCGTCAGCAAGATAAAATTTTGACCGATTTTTCACTACAACAGCTTGATTCCATGTGGGATGAAGTCAAGGTGGCGGAGAAAAGATAACCAAAGCTTTTATCATGAATTGATTTGAAGCAAAAAATAAAAAATAGCAGTGTGATAGATTTCACGTTGTGGCGATAAGGGGCTTCTGGTATATTTTCATCCCGTCCAGAAGTAGTCCATTTCCCTCATTCAACCAATTTCAGGTTAAACATGACGACAAATTACATTTTTGTTACTGGCGGGGTTGTATCCTCTCTAGGTAAAGGTATTGCTGCAGCATCTCTTGCGGCTATTTTAGAAGCTCGTGGTCTTAAAGTGACTATGATGAAGCTTGACCCTTACATCAACGTTGATCCAGGCACTATGAGCCCGACTCAGCACGGTGAAGTGTTCGTTACGGAAGATGGCGCTGAAACAGACCTTGACCTTGGTCACTATGAGCGATTCATTCGCACCAAGATGACTAAGCGTAACAACTTCACTGCAGGTCGTGTTTACTCAGACGTACTCGCTAAAGAGCGTCGCGGTGATTACCTAGGTGCAACTATTCAGGTTATCCCACACATCACTAACTCTATCAAAGAGCGTGTAATTTCTGGCGCAGCTGGCCACGATATCGCGATCGTTGAAGTAGGTGGTACGGTTGGTGATATCGAATCTCTACCATTCATGGAAGCGATTCGTCAGCTAGCAGTAGAACTAGGCCGTGAACGCGCAATGTTCATGCACCTTACTCTAGTGCCATACCTAGCAGCTGCGGGCGAAGTGAAAACTAAGCCAACGCAACACTCTGTAAAAGAGCTACTGTCTATTGGTATTCAGCCAGACATCCTAGTTTGTCGTTCAGACCGCAACATTCCTTCGAACGAGCGTAAGAAAATTGCTCTGTTCTGTAATGTGCAAGAAAATGCAGTTATTTCTATGCGCGATGTTGACTCTATCTACAAGATCCCTCAGCTTATTAAAGCTCAAGGCACTGATGAACTTGTATGTAAGCGTTTCGGCATCACAGCTCCAGAAGCAGACCTGTCTGAATGGGAACAAGTAATTTACGAAGAAGCTAACCCAACGGGTGAAGTGACGATTGGTATGGTTGGTAAGTACATTGAACTACCAGACGCATACAAATCAGTAAATGAAGCGTTAAAACACGCGGGCTTGAAAAATCGCCTAAGCGTTAATATTAAATACGTAGATTCACAAGATGTTGAGTCTCGTGGCGTAGAAGTTTTAGAAGGCCTAGATGCAATCCTAGTTCCTGGTGGCTTTGGTGACCGTGGTGTTGAAGGTAAGATTCTTGCTGCTCAATACGCTCGTGAAAACAAAGTACCGTACTTAGGTATCTGTCTAGGTATGCAAGTAGCACTTATCGAGTACGCTCGTAACGTTGCGAAAATGGAAGGGGCACACTCTTCTGAATTCTGTACTGAAACTAAGTACCCAGTTGTTGGTCTTATAACTGAGTGGACTGATGGCGAAGGTAAAGTTGAAGAGCGTACAGAAACATCTGACCTTGGCGGCACAATGCGTCTTGGTTCACAGCTTTGTCACCTAGCGAAAGGGACGAAAGCTTACGAATTATACGGTAGCGCGACGATCCATGAACGTCACCGTCACCGTTACGAAGTGAACAACAATCTTCGTCCACAAATCGAAAAAGCGGGCCTAAAAGTATCGGGTCTATCTGCGGACAAGAAACTGGTTGAAGTTATTGAGAACCCGAACCACCCATGGTTCGTTGCTGCTCAATTCCACCCAGAGTTCACTTCAACACCTCGCGATGGTCACCCATTGTTTGCAGGTTTCGTTAAAGCGGCTGGCGAGTTCCAGCGCGGCGAGTTAGAGAAGTAAAAAGGAATACAGGTAGCTGCGTAAGTTGTGCTGCTACCTTTAAATTTGACATTTATATATTCAACGAGAAGGAAACATTCAATGTCTAAGATCGTTAAAGTTCTAGGTCGTGAAATCATCGATTCACGTGGTAACCCAACTGTAGAAGCTGAAGTACACCTAGAAGGCGGTTTCGTAGGTATGGCTGCTGCTCCATCTGGCGCATCTACTGGTTCTCGCGAAGCTCTTGAGCTACGTGACGGCGACAAATCACGTTTCCTAGGTAAAGGTGTTCTTAAAGCTATTGAAGCTGTAAACGGCCCAATCGCTGAAGCTCTAGTTGGTACTGACGCTAAAGCACAAGCTGACGTTGACCAAATTATGCTTGACCTAGACGGTACTGATAACAAGTCTAAGTTCGGCGCGAACGCTATCCTAGCTGTATCTCTAGCTAACGCAAAAGCTGCTGCTGCTGCGAAAGGCATGCCTCTATACGAGCACATCGCTGAGCTAAACGGTACTGCTGGTCAGTTCTCTATGCCTCTACCAATGATGAACATCATCAACGGTGGTGAGCACGCAGATAACAACGTTGACATCCAAGAGTTCATGATCCAACCAGTTGGCGCTAAAACTCTTAAAGAAGGTCTACGTATCGGCGCTGAAGTATTCCACAATCTAGCTAAAGTTCTTAAGTCTAAAGGCTACAGCACTGCAGTTGGTGATGAAGGTGGTTTCGCTCCTAACCTTAAGTCTAACGCTGAAGCTCTAGAAGTTATCGCAGAAGCTGTTGCAGCTGCTGGTTACGAACTAGGTAAAGACGTTACTCTTGCTATGGACTGTGCAGCATCTGAGTTCTTCGACAAAGAAGCTGGCATCTACAACATGAAGGGCGAAGGTAAAACTTTCACTTCTGAAGAGTTCAACCACTACCTAGCTGAGCTAGCGAACAACTTCCCAATCGTTTCTATCGAAGACGGTCTTGACGAGTCAGATTGGGATGGTTTCAAGCACCAAACTGAACTTCTAGGCGACAAGCTTCAAATCGTTGGTGACGATCTGTTCGTTACAAACACTAAGATTCTTGCTGAAGGTATCGAGAAAGGCGTAGCTAACTCTATCCTTATCAAGTTCAACCAAATCGGTTCTCTAACAGAGACTCTAGCTGCTATCAAGATGGCTAAAGACGCTGGCTACACTGCAGTAATCTCTCACCGTTCTGGCGAAACTGAAGATGCAACTATCGCTGATCTAGCGGTAGGTACAGCTGCAGGTCAAATCAAAACTGGTTCTATGAGCCGTTCTGACCGTGTTGCTAAGTACAACCAACTTATCCGTATCGAAGAAGCTCTAGGCTCTAAAGCTCCTTACAACGGTCTTAAAGAAGTTAAAGGTCAATAATTCACTCTGAATTATTAGCTTAAAGCTTTTGAAAGCGCTCTACTTCGGTAGGGCGTTTTTTTTGCTTGTAGGAAAGTGAGATCTAATTTCTAAAGCTCCTCCTTTTTACAACAAAAGCGGTCTTAAAGAAGTTAAAGGTCAATAATTCCTAGCGAATTGTTAATCTAAGCTTTTTAAATACCTCGCTTATGCGGGGCATTTTTTTGCCTAAAATTCGTCATTCCCTAGACTGACGAAGGAAGGAATAGGGAATCTCACATAGGTTTCGAATAACAATAATTCCCCGACTTATTGATTCCCTGACACCACATATCTCGCACCAATAAGCTCATTATGGTATATATGTGCCTTATTCTAGTTCCTTCTTTTTCAACCGGCGAAAGGTGTTATGCGAATTTTTGCTTTAGTACTGCTCATAGTGTTTGGCTGGCTACAACACACACTGTGGCTCGGTAAAAATGGTATCTCTGATTACTACGGTGTGAACAACGAAATCCAAGTTCAACAGCAAGTCAATGAAAAGCTGCATATTCGAAATGCAGAAATGTTTGCTGAAATTGACGATCTACGCCAAGGCTTAGACGCGATAGAAGAACGCGCACGTCATGAACTTGGAATGGTCAAAGAAGGCGAAACGTTTTATCGCATCATTGGTGAGGAATCCCATTAATGTCGACTCAACTTCAAAGCGTGATTGCCGTTGTACCTGCAGCGGGCGTCGGTAGCCGAATGAAGGCAGACCGCCCTAAGCAATATCTCAAGATTCACGGTAAAACAATTTTAGAGCACACCGTTGAGAAATTACTGTCTCACCCACAAGTCGCTCAAATTGTCGTTGCGATCAGCGATGATGACCCATACTACCCTGAGCTAGCACTCAACCTGAACCCGAAAGTGATCAGAGTGTCAGGCGGAAGCGAGCGAGCAGACTCTGTACTCTCTGCGCTAAACTATATCGCTGAGCAGCAGCTTAGTGATTGGGTAATGGTTCACGATGCGGCAAGGCCGTGTGTTCAGCTAAGTGATATCGACAAGCTAATTTCCGGTGCAATGAGCCATGATGTGGGCGCTATTTTAGCGGCTCCAGTTCGTGACACGATGAAGCGCGGTGCCCAAGGGCAGATTGAGCATACCGTTGAGCGAGCTGATTTATGGCATGCACTTACGCCACAAATGTTCAGAGCAAAGCCTCTGTGGAATGCACTAAGTGAGGCGTTGCAACAAGGTGCTTCGATTACTGATGAAGCCTCAGCCTTTGAATGGAAAGGTTTATCGCCCGCTTTAGTGGCAGGGCGTTCAGATAATTTTAAGATTACTCAGCCTGAAGATTTAGCGCTTGCTGAGTTCTATTTAAGTCAGAATAAGGAATAATGATGATTCGTATTGGCCATGGCTTTGATGTACATAAGTTTGGTGGTGAAGGCCCGGTAATTATTGGTGGTGTAAGCATCCCTTACGAGCAAGGTCTTATTGCACACTCAGACGGTGATGTTGCCCTTCATGCGTTGTGTGACGCTCTATTGGGTGCGATTGCTGCGGGTGATATTGGTCGTCATTTCCCTGATACTGATGACGAATGGAAAGGCGCGGATAGCCGTGAACTACTGAAAGATGTTTACCGTCGAGTAAAAGAACAAGGTTACGTGATTGGTAATGCCGATATTACTATCATGGCGCAAGCTCCAAAGATGGCGCCTCATATAGACTCTATGTGCCAAGCTATTGCTCAAGACCTAGAAACCAGCATTAGCAATGTGAATGTAAAAGCGACGACCACTGAGCGTTTAGGTTTTACAGGTCGCAAAGAGGGCATCGCATGTGAAGCGGTGGTCCTAATTACTAAAAGTGCGTAAGCACCAACACGAAAAGAACAGCATGTCAGATATTTTATCTTCATTGGCTTATCTAAACGGTAAACCAACTGTGAAAGCAAAACTAAAAGCAAAAGCCGAACACTTTGTCGTTAATGAAGACTTGGGTTTTGAGTTTACTGGTGAAGGCGAGCACCTAATGGTTCGTATTCGTAAAACTGGTGAAAACACGAGTTTCGTAGCAAACGAGCTGGCTAAAGCTTGCGGTGTTAAGTCGAAAGACGTGAGCTGGGCAGGTTTAAAAGACCGTCACGCGGTGACTGAGCAGTGGTTGAGTGTACACCTACCAAAAGGTGAGCCTGACTTTTCAGCTTTCTTAGCACAGTACCCAAGCATTGAGATCTTGGCGACAGCACGACACAACAAAAAGTTACGCCCGGGTGATTTAGTTGGCAACCAATTCGAGCTGACTTTGTCTGAAGTAACAGACTGTGATGATGTCGTAAAACGTTTGGAAAAAGTCGCTCAAGTTGGCGTGCCAAATTACTTCGGTGCTCAGCGTTTTGGTAATGAAGGTAACAACTTATCTGAAGCTCGTCGTTGGGGCCGTGATAACGTTCGTACTCGTAACCAGAATAAGCGCAGCTTGTACCTTTCTGCGGCTCGCTCGTGGATTTACAACCTGATCCTGTCAGACCGTATTGAGCAAGATGCGTTTGCATCGGCATTGGTTGGCGATATTGTCATGAAAGACGGCGCTCAACTAACGGTAACAGCGGACAATATCGAAGCAGTAAACCAAGACATCGCGAATGGATCTGCATTGGTTACTGTTGCTTTGGCTGGCGATAATGCTTTGCCAACGACTGATGAGTCTCAAGCGTTAGAGCAAAAACATCTTGATTCTGAACCTGACCTAATGGCGCTGATTCGCGGTAACCGCATGCGTCATGACCGTCGTGAAGCATCGTTAAAACCAACCGATTTAACTTGGGAAGTGAACGAAGATAATGTCACTCTTAAGTTCTCTCTAGACGCAGGTTGTTTCGCAACTGCTATCGTTCGAGAGTTGGTTGAAGAAGTACACGTAGAAAGAACCTACGAGCAATAACGATTCTGCTTGGAGCTGGGTCACTTGATATTGGAATTTAAGTGGCTTGGCTTAGCATGGGAACAAAAGAAAGGATACAAGATGAAGATTTTACTCAGCAATGATGATGGTGTGCACGCTCAAGGTATTCATGAGCTGGCAAATGAGCTACGTGATCTTGCTGAAGTTATCATTGTTGCCCCTGACCGTAATCGCTCGGGTGCGTCAAATTCATTAACTTTAGAACAGCCTCTGCGTGTACAAGAGATTGCTGAAAATACCTATTCGGTACAAGGAACACCGACCGACTGTGTGCATTTTGCGTTAAACGAACTGCTAAAGAATGACATGCCTGATCTGGTATTAACGGGCATTAATCACGGTGCTAACCTGGGTGATGACGTGCTTTATTCCGGCACGGTGGCAGCAGCAATGGAAGGGCATTTTCTAGGTGTTCAATCGGTAGCGTTTTCTCTGGTGGGAAAAAAACATTTTAAGACAACGGCAGCGATTGCTCGTCGTATTGTCGAACAACATTTAGCAAACCCAATCCCGACCAATCGCTTGTTGAACGTGAACGTTCCTGATTTAGCCTTAGAACAACTGTCCGGTACTCAGGTGACACGCCTAGGTGCTCGTCATCACGCTGAAGATATGATCAAGCAAAAAGACCCGCGTGGTCACGATATCTATTGGCTCGGCCCTCCGGGCAAAGAGCAAGATGCCGGTGAAGGTACCGATTTTTACGCGATTGAGCATGGCTTTGTGTCGGTAACACCGTTGCAGGTTGATCTGACGGCGCATGAGTCGTTGGGCGCGATGGCAACATGGTTAGGGGAGAAGTAAGTGAGTAATCCGCAAGCTGAGCGTTTAATTACTTTTCTGATTGAAAATGGTATTCAGGACCAAAAGGTTCTTGATGCGATTTACCAACTGCCGAGAGAGAGTTTTTTATCACAGGCGATGTATCACCAAGCCTATGATAATAATGCGCTGCCTATCGGTCAGGGTCAGACAATCTCACAGCCATACATTGTTGCTAAAATGACAGAGCTACTTGAATTACAACAAGATAGCCGTGTCTTGGAGATCGGAACGGGTTCTGGTTACCAAACTGCGGTATTGGCTCAACTTGTTGATCATGTGTATTCGGTTGAAAGAATAAAGTCGCTACAATGGGATGCGAAACGTAGGTTGAAGCAACTCGATTTCTACAACATCTCAACTAAGCATGGTGATGGTTGGCAAGGATGGTCTTCAAAAGCCCCTTTTGATGCGATTATTGTCACCGCCGCTGCAGAGTCGATTCCTCAAGCGCTTCTGCAACAGCTGAAAGATGGCGGTCGTTTACTGATTCCAGTCGGTGATGACGAACAGCAACTATTGAAGATCGTTCGACACGGCGATGAGTTTTTATCGAGTGTTATCGAGATGGTGAGATTTGTACCTCTTGTTCCTGGTGAGCTAGCTTAATAAAAGACTAATGGTGTAGGTGGATAGAGAGTCGATGCGTTCGAAGTTGTTAAAAGGAAGTACTTTACTGCTTAGCTGTGCCCTTGTTGGGTGTGCAGCGAATTCGCCTGCGCCCGTTTCAAGCCTAAACAAGAATTACTCATCGATAGATCGTGGTAGTTACCGTGGCAGTTACTATGAAGTTAAAAAAGGCGACACCCTTTACTTCATTGCCTATGTCACCAATAAAGACGTTAAAGATCTTATCGGTTATAACAAGTTGTCTGCTCCTTACACTATCCACCCAGGGCAGAAGCTTAAGTTATGGCGTCCTAGCTACAACGCGCCAGCGTATGGTAAGTCAACGGTAGCGGCAGCAGCAGTTGCTGCGCCTGTCGCCGCATCCACAACGTCATCTGCGGCAAGTAAACCGAAAACCACACCACAAAAGAGCAAAAACTCTAAACCGGCTCCAGCTCAAACTACCACCAAAGTGGTGAAAAAAGATCCACCAAAGAAGGTTGAACAATCCAAATCAAAGGAGTATGTTGGTTCTAAAGGTAAACAGAATGTTACACCGTCCACCAAACCAACAAGTGATAAAGTATCCAAATGGTTATGGCCAACTAAAGGGAGAGTAATCAAGAATTTCTCTGTAGGCGAACAAGGAAATAAAGGCATAGACATAGCAGGACAGCGAGGTCAGCCAATAGTATCTACTGCAGGGGGAACGGTTGTTTATTCGGGTAATGCACTACGAGGCTACGGCAATCTAGTGATTGTGAAGCACAATGATAATTACTTAAGTGCATACGCGCATAACGACCGACTATTAGTATCTGAAGGGCAAAGTGTGAAACCAGGGCAGAAGATTGCAACAATGGGAAGCTCTGGAGCTAGCAGTGTTAGGCTGCACTTTGAGATTCGTTACCAAGGTAAATCCGTTAATCCAAAACGATATTTACCTTAAATACAATATGCAAAAATTACGTATTGTATGGAGTGACATAGTCATTTAGCGACATATGAAGTTGTAATGTCATGCTAATTTCGCCAGGGGGAGGCGTTATGAGTATAAGCAATGCAGTAACCAAAGAAGAGTTCGATCTTGACCAAGCAACCACGGAACCGGAAGCTCTTGGAAAAGCAAAACGAACAGTCACTAAGAAAACCGAAGCGAAAGAAGAAGTTGAAGTTACGTCTAAAAGTTTAGATGCCACTCAACTCTACTTAGGCGAAATCGGTTTCTCACCACTACTAACCGCTGAAGAAGAAGTGCTATACGCACGTCGAGCTCTACGCGGTGATGAAGCAGCACGTAAACGCATGATCGAAAGTAACCTGCGTTTGGTGGTAAAAATTTCACGTCGTTATAGCAACCGCGGCCTTGCACTTCTCGATCTAATCGAAGAAGGCAACCTAGGTTTAATTCGCGCCGTAGAGAAGTTTGATCCAGAGCGTGGCTTCCGCTTCTCAACTTACGCGACATGGTGGATTCGTCAAACCATTGAACGTGCGTTAATGAATCAGACTCGCACTATCCGTTTGCCAATCCATGTTGTGAAAGAGCTGAACATCTACCTACGTACTGCAAGAGAGCTATCACAAAAGCTTGACCATGAACCAACGGCAGAAGAAATTGCTTCTAAGCTAGATAAACCGGTTGGTGATGTGAGCAAGATGCTTCGTCTAAACGAACGAGTGAGCTCTGTTGATACGCCAATTGGTGGTGACGGTGAGAAAGCGCTGTTGGATATTATTCCAGACATCAACAATTCAGATCCTGAGGTTTCAACTCAAGATAGCGATATCAAGAACTCGTTGATTTTCTGGCTTGATGAACTGAATCCTAAGCAGAAAGAGGTGCTTGCACGTCGCTTTGGACTACTGGGTTACGAACCGTCAACACTAGAAGAAGTAGGCCGTGAAATTAGCCTGACTCGTGAACGTGTTCGTCAAATCCAAGTTGAAGGTCTTCGCCGTCTACGTGAGATTCTTATCAAGCAAGGTCTGAATATGGAAAACCTGTTCAACGTAGAAAACGACTAATTGAACGGATGATGCTTCTCTAAATAGAAGACAAATAAAAACGCTGACTTTAAGTCAGCGTTTTTTTGTTTGTGGCTTTGGTATTTCATGCCGTCTAATGAAAATAGCAGTACGGCCATAACAAGCTACTTGGTAAGAAACTAAAGCAGCTTCTTCAAGCGGTAAAGTTCTTCTAATGCTTGGCGAGGAGTTAGATCATCAGGATCAACATTCGCCAGTGCTTGCTCTACTTCACTCGGTTCTGGGATCAGGCTCAGCTGATTTGCGATATCGACACCGCTTGGCTTCGATGTTGGCGACTCCATACTTAACGCTTCTAACTGAGTCAGCTTCGCACGAGCATTCTTAATCACCGCTTTCGGTACGCCAGCTAAACCTGCAACCGCTAGGCCGTAAGATTTACTTGCTGCACCTTCCTGAACTGCGTGCATAAAGGCAATGCTGTCACCATGCTCAACCGCATCTAAGTGTACGTTTGCTAAAGTTGGAAGTTGGTTAGGTAGTTCAGTTAGCTCAAAGTAGTGCGTTGCAAACAGTGTCATCGCATTGATTTGATTAGCTAGCCACTCTGCACTTGCCCAAGCCAGAGACAGACCATCGTAAGTACTGGTGCCACGACCGATTTCATCCATTAGCACTAGGCTATTTGGTGTCGCGTTGTGCAGGATATTTGCGGTTTCTGTCATCTCAACCATGAAGGTTGAACGACCAGAAGCCAAATCATCGGATGCGCCAATACGCGTAAAGATACGGTCGATAGAGCCGATGGTTGCGCTTTCTGCAGGAACATAACAACCGATATGAGCCATCAATGCGATGAGTGCCGTTTGGCGCATGTAGGTCGATTTACCACCCATGTTGGGACCCGTGATGATCAGCATCTTACGTTGATCATTCAGGTCGATAGGGTTAGCAATGAAAGGTTCGTCCATCACTTGTTCAACAACAGGGTGACGACCGGCCTGAATTTGTACGCCAGCAGACTCTGTCATGGTTGGACGACAGTAATCAAGGGTATCTGCACGCTCAGCCAAGTTCTGTAGAACATCAAGCTGAGATACTGAAGAGGCGATATTTTGTAGGCGCTCTAGATACGGCAGTAGTAAGTCAAACAACTCTTCCCACAGCTGTTTCTCGATAGCGAGTGCTTTCGACTTAGAGTTAAGTACTTTGTCTTCGTGCTCTTTTAGCTCAGGAATGATGTAACGCTCAGCATTTTTCAGCGTTTGACGACGAACATAGTGTGGCGGCACAAGATGACTTTGCCCACGGCTTACTTGAATGAAGAAACCATGTACGTTGTTGTAGCCAACTTTTAGCGTGTCGATGCCATGACGTTCACGCTCTTCTTGCTCAAGCTTATCAAGAAATTCAGTTGCGCCTGCTGCAAGGTCGCGCCATTCGTCTAACTCGGCATTGTAGCCTTCTGCAATCACACCACCGTCACGGATAACCACCGGTGGGTTCTCTTTGATTGCACGTTCAAGCAGCTCAGAAACCTCATCCACAGGAGAAGCATATTGAGCAAGTTGAGTTAGGTATGGGTGCTTCAGTTGCGTCAGTGTTTCAGCAAGCTCTGGCAAATATTCCATTGCTTGGCGAAGACGCGCCATATCGCGAGGGCGAGCAGAGCGAAGTGCTAATCGAGCGAGAATACGTTCGATATCACCAATCTGCTTTAAGGTTGGTTGTAGCTCTGTGAATAGAGCCAGATCTTTCATCTCACCAATCGCATCTAGGCGCTGATCGAGTGCAGAGATATTGCGCATTGGTTGATGTAACCAGCGCTTAAGCATACGGCTACCCATTGCTGTCGCAGTGTGATCAAGTACTTCGGCAAGGGTGTTATCAGTACCACCACCAAGATTTTGCGTGATCTCCAAATTACGACGAGTTGCAGCATCAAGGATCACCGAGTGATCTTGTTTATCCATCGTCAGTGAACGGATATGAGGAAGGGCAGTACGCTGGGTATCTTTCACGTATTGGATCAAACAACCAGCCGCACATAGACCCAGTTTCGCACCTTCTACGCCAAAGCCAACCAGATCGCGAGTACCAAACTGCTTATTCAATTGCTGCTTAGCGGTGTCTAATTCAAATTCCCATACCGGGCGGCGGCGGTTGCCATTACGGCTTGCCATTAGATTGACAGGTTCGAAATCTTCAGGGAAGAGTAGCTCACGTGGTGAGGTTCTCTGCAGTTCTGCGGCCATTGATTCTTCGGTTTCTGGCTCGCAGAGTTGGAATCGACCGGAGGTAATATCCAGTGTCGCGTAGCCAAACTTACCGTTGTGATGGTAGATGGCTGCAATCAGGTTATCAACGCGCTCAGAAAGCAATGCCTCATCGGTCACGGTACCGGGTGTAACGATACGTACAACAGCTCGCTCAACAGGGCCTTTTGAAGTTGCTGGATTACCAATCTGTTCACAAATTGCTACGGACTCACCAAGTTGCACTAACTTTGCAAGGTACCCTTCAACGGCATGGTAAGGAACACCCGCCATAGGAATTGGCTCACCGTTTGATGAACCGCGTTTAGTCAGTGAAATATCGAGGAGTTGAGAAGCTTTTTTAGCATCATCGTAGAAAAGCTCGTAGAAATCGCCCATGCGGTAGAACAGCAGAATTTCTGGGTTTTCTGCTTTCAGTTTTAGGTACTGCTGCATCATGGGAGTATGTTTTTGATCGGCTTTCACAGTTAACTTCTTTCGTTTATTTCTATTGCGGCTTAGGATACGTGAAAGCGTTTCGTGCGAAAAGCAGCTCAAGCGAAAAGATGCAAAAGCCCTAACAAAAAACACCTCGTTAAAGGTGTTTTGTTTTTGTGCTGTCTGATTTTATCGGCTTATTTTACATGTATGTTCGCCATATATTCATCTTCAGCCCAGTACATTCGTTGTGCTACTTTGGCTTCTGGATTCAATTCAACACCGTCTAATACGCGTTCTTTGAATCTTAGGTAGCCACCTTGGTCAATGAGGTGACCCATATGTAAATACTTAGGAATACCTTTCAGCATTTCTTTCTCAAACTCAAATAGGTTTTCAATAACCTGATGAATCACTTCTTCGGTTACCCAATTTAAGAATAGTTTACCCACACGTGGGGTTTTCTTCGACGTACGTCCACCTAGCTTAACCATGTACAACTGTTTTGGATTACGTTGCCATGCCAAAGTTGGGCAGGCAAGAACACACTCACCGCAGCCGATGCATTTGCTTTCTTCTTTGGTTGCTTTGCCATCGACAATAGATAGGCAGTTCACAGCATGGTGAGAGCAAGCGTCAACACAAGCACCACAACCAATACAACGCTCTGATGTGAAATCAATCTTTGCTATGCCTAATATACCGAAGTCTGCCATGTTGGCTTTAGCGCAATCATTAGGGCAGCCCGCAGCGACAATCTTCAAGTGATATTTGCTTGGGTATACGTGATGTTCTAAGCGCTGTGCTAGTCCAGTCGTATCGGTATTGGCTTTTTGACAAATTTGGCTGCCTTGGCAAGCGACAATATTTCGTCCACCAATTGATTGGTAACCTGCCTCAAGATCCTCCACTTCAATGCCACAAATATCTTGAGTAATGTCTTCAATAAATGGGCGCAGTGCTTTATTTACTTCTGGAATATCTTCGTAGCGTATACCTGGCATCGCCAATTTTTGGCGAGTCGTGAGGTGGATAATACTGTTACCCCATTTCTCGGCAATTTCTTGCGCAGTTGCAAGTAGGTGAGCGGGCATGATGCCACCAGGGATTCGAACACTGATCATGCATTCGCCACGAACTTTCGATAGACGATAGTCCGCATCAGCACGCATCTTGATAATATCTACATCTAAACTCATCGTCGTCTCCCTAATCAACCAGTGACTGTGCTTCGTCGTATTGGAATACAGGCCCGTCAACACACACGTACTTTTCACCAATACGGCAGTGCCCACATTTACCTACAGCACAAGCCATTTTTCGCTCGTAATCTACCCAGATTTGCTCTTCTTTAAGACCAAGCTCTAGAAAAGCTTTCACAACGAACTTGATCATAATTGGAGGGCCAACAACAATCAGTTGCACGTCGTGAATATCTGATAGATCAAGCGTTTCGATGTATTTAGTCACAAGACCAGTTTGATAAAACTCGTTGTTGGACTCTTCATCCAGCGTACAAATCAGGTTGATTGTGTCGTTCCAATGCTTCATTTCTTCTTTGTAAAGGACGGCTTGATCGTTTTTGTAACCGACAACCACGTCCATTGATTTTACTAACTGAGTCTCGTGACTGAAGTGGTTGATCAAACCTTTTACAGGCGCGACACCAGTGCCACCAGCAATCACAATTAAGTGCTTACCGTAGTATTTTTCCATTGGATAACCATTACCATGAACACCACGCATCCATACCATGTCACCAACATGTTTAGTAAATAGCTCATCGGTAACCTTACCGACTTTACGGATCAGTAGGTCGATATAGCCTTCACCAAAGTCTGAAATGGAGATAGGAGCTTCACCGAATAATGGTAATGAAACTTCAACAAATTGGCCGAACTTCACATCGAAGTCACACTCGACACGAAAGTTCCATTCGATCTCAGTATGCTTAGTGATGTCTAAGATCTTGTACGGTTGAGGTACTAATTGATTTTTACACTGGCACATTTTCGGCCTCATTCTTCAAAGTTAATTCAATTTGATCAGACATTTTATTGATTATGTTGCTGAACGAAATGTAATGCGGACAGCGGTCATCACAGCGACCACAGCCAACACACATATGGTGCTCACCTTGGCGTGCTTTGAAGTCATTAATTTTGTGCAGAGCGCGGTAACGAAGTCGTTCGCCCGTCTTCTGCCTGAATTGGTGTCCACCAGCCATATCGGTAAAGTTGCCTGTCATACAGCTCGCATGCTGACGACGGCGCTCACCCACTTTAGCTTCTTGGTTGTAAGCCACATCAAATACGCTGTAGCAGCTACAGGTAGGGCATGATGTTGTACAGCGACCACAGCCAATGCAGCGGCTGTCGTATTCATTCCAAATCGGGTTGCCTGTTAGGATCTCGCGAACCTTAATTGGGTCACCATATATTTGGTCAGGTGTGCGTACTTTTACGTGGTTTTCTTGAACAAAACCTGTTTTATGATTTGATTCAATGCCGACTTCAGCCAAGTATTTAGCAAAGGCTTCATCTTGAATTACCACATCAGCGCCGCCACCAGAAGAGAAGCGAATAGAGGCCGCAAAGTTAGTGGTCGTATTGGCATTCATTGATACGCAGAAGCAATTTTCAAAGCTTGATTCGCACTCAATTAAAACTAATTTGAGCTTTTCGCGTAGACGTTTGTAGTAGAAATCTTCATTTCCCCCATTTTTTAAGAACATGTGATCCAAGCTTTTTAGGGCATTGATATCGCAAGCTCGCAAAAATAAAACAACAGGTCGAGGGTCGACTTTTGACTCTCTGAGTTCGTTTCCATCTAACCAAAACAGAGTTTCAGTGATAGGAAAAACCACTTCTTTTGGAGAGAAATGAGACTTTTCCTTCCAGACGATATCGCTAAAAGACTCTATTTCGTCGTAGATTAGGTTATCAGTATGAGCAAACCGGCCGCCCATACGTTCGTACATCGGTGACATCACTCGGTAGGTTTCTTTCAAATCTGAAATGACACCTTGGAGTTCATCATTAGTTAAAAATTTAGACATGTTCTGCCTCTGGCATTTTTGTGAAAAATCTGCGTACGTAACCATCGAACGTTTCACGCTTGGTGAACCAGTCAATGGTTTCTGAAAGTTTGACGACGTGGCCTACGACGATGACGGCAGGCATGGGTGGATTACAGATATCGACAGCATCGGGGAGTTCACTTAACGAGCACCGAATGACGCGTTGGTCATGTCGCGTACCGTTGCTGATAATGGCTGTCGGAGTCTCTTTTCTTAGCCCATGGTCGATGAGGTTCTTTGAAATGTTGCCCGCTTTGTGTAGACCCATATAAAACACAATGGTGTGATTTACATTCGCGAGACCTTTCCAGTTAATGTGGTCTGAATCATGTTGGTCGCGTGCAGTGACAATCGTGACGCCGTTAGATATGCCGCGATGAGTGACGGGGATTCCAGCGTAACTGCAACAACCAACTGCAGCTGTGATCCCGGGGACTATGTCAAATGCTATGCCTGCATAGTCGAGAAAAAGCGCTTCTTCGCCACCACGTCCAAATACGAAAGGGTCTCCGCCTTTAAGGCGACAAACTGTCTTGCCTAGCTCTGCGTGTTTTAGGATCTTCTGGTTGATCTCAGATTGAAGTATGCACTTTGAATTGAAAACTTTGCCGACGTATACCTTTTCAGTCTCTTCGGGGACAAATGCAAGAATGTCAGCGGATATCAGATTGTCGTAAATAACTACATCGGCTGTTGAAATGATGCGTAATGCCTTAACCGTAAGAAGGTCAGGGTCACCGGTTCCAGCACCAACAATATACACATGCCCGTTTTGTTTAATACTTGGGGTTAGTTTCATTTCATTACTCAAATTGTGGTTATATGAGAATGGTAAATGACGGAAGTGTTCAGGAAAATTAAGTTCTAATTAACATGCGTTAATCATTATTGAATATTTAGAGATAAAAGATGTTGCGTGTGAATTAAGCAATAGCGACAACATTGAGTTGGAATTCGCGGAAGTTATGAGAGGCTGTTTGTTATCGAGTTTAGGTTTTGCTCTTTCGTTTACTGTGGTTGAGTAATACGATGTCGTAAATCAATTTTAATGATCATTTCCATCGTTAGTCGTTAAACATGAGAAGGAGTATCGTTGTGCAAATAGAAAAGACACTATGTGAGAAGTTAGGTGTATTACTAGTGAAACACAAACACGTGTTAGTGACGGCTGAATCTTGCACTGGCGGAGGTGTCGCGAGTGCAGTCACCGAGATTGCGGGCAGCTCTGGGTGGTTTGATCGCGCTTTTGTTACGTACAGCAATGAAGCCAAACAAGAGATGATAGGTGTACAACTTAAAACCTTAATTGAGTTCGGCGCTGTTAGTGAGCCTGTCGTAATAGAAATGGCGAGCGGGGCATTGCAATATTCAAACGGGACTATCTCTGTATCAATCAGTGGCATTGCTGGCCCAGGTGGCGCGACCGAAGATAAGCCTGTTGGTACGGTATGCTTCGCGTGGAAAGCGCTAAATGGTTGGGATAAAGTAGAAACGCATGTATTTACAGGCGACAGATCACAAGTACGCCAACAAGCCACGCACCATGCCCTGCAAGTTATTTATGATTACCTATCAATGGAAGGTAAGTAACATTTGTACAAATTATTTTCATACAGGTATAGACACTGTATGAATCAACAGTATAATGAAAGCCAATTAGTCACCCCTATGTGGGTTAGAAATAGATTCTAGATCGCTTGTTGAGACA
The DNA here is from genome assembly GCF_023161755.1 of Vibrio sp. 1CM23M. Taxonomy (NCBI): domain Bacteria; kingdom Pseudomonadati; phylum Pseudomonadota; class Gammaproteobacteria; order Vibrionales; family Vibrionaceae; genus Vibrio; species Vibrio sp. 1CM23M. The sequence continues at coordinate 6,795 of NZ_JALNTR010000013.1, read as the reverse complement.
ACCGATTATGTGGAGATAGAAATGGACGAGAATAAACAAAAAGCGTTAGCCGCAGCCCTTGGTCAGATTGAAAAGCAATTTGGTAAAGGTTCTATCATGCGTCTTGGTGATAACCGCACAATGGACGTAGAAACTATTTCTACAGGTTCTCTATCTCTAGATATCGCACTAGGTGCTGGTGGCCTACCGATGGGACGTATCGTAGAAGTTTACGGTCCAGAATCATCAGGTAAAACAACGCTAACGCTTGAGCTTATTGCTGCAGCACAGAAAGTGGGCAAGACGTGTGCATTCGTTGATGCGGAGCACGCACTAGACCCTATCTACGCTCAAAAGTTGGGTGTGGATATCGATGCACTTCTTGTTTCTCAACCAGATACTGGTGAGCAAGCGCTTGAAATCTGTGATGCACTGGCTCGTTCAGGTGCAATCGACGTTCTTGTTATTGACTCAGTAGCAGCACTAACACCAAAAGCAGAAATTGAAGGCGAAATGGGCGACAGCCACATGGGTCTTCAGGCTCGTATGCTTTCTCAAGCGATGCGTAAGCTGACGGGTAACCTTAAGCAGTCTAACTGTATGGCTATCTTCATTAACCAAATTCGTATGAAAATTGGTGTGATGTTCGGTAACCCAGAAACAACAACAGGTGGTAACGCACTTAAGTTCTACGCATCTGTTCGTCTTGATATTCGCCGTACTGGTGCGATTAAAGATGGTGATGAAGTTGTTGGTAACGAAACTCGTATCAAGGTCGTTAAGAACAAGATTGCTGCACCATTCAAACAAGCTGAGACTCAAATCCTTTACGGTAAAGGCTTCAACCGCGAAGGTGAGCTTATCGACTTAGGTGTTAAGAATAAGCTAGTAGAAAAAGCAGGCGCTTGGTACAGCTACAAAGGCGATAAGATCGGCCAAGGTAAAGCTAACGCTGGTAAATACCTACGTGAAAACCCAGAAGTTGCTCTAGAGATCGATACTAAACTTCGTGAGCTACTACTGACTCCTGCTGTTCTTGAAGAGAAAGACGTAGAGAAAGAAGAAGAAAACGAAGAGCTATAAGCTCACGTTTTATAGAGTGGATGTTTGAAAGAAGCATCCGCTTTGAAAGAAATTTAAAGCCTCGCATATTTTATGCGGGGCTTTTTTATTGGAGCAGCTCCGTCGAGCATGTATTTGGTCAACTCTCTTTCGTTGACTGAGTTTCTTCGGTACTAGGTCGTCAATTTAGTTCTGCTTTTCCACGGTTAGATATAGTGGAATATTCTTCATTTTATCGAATTCCCACTAAAATCCTGCCCAAGGGTGTCTTTTCTACAAGAAAACTAGTCGAAGCCTTAACCATGATCTACAATACGGCAAAATTCTAACTCGACTATTTTCAGGAAGAGCTGCATGTACATGAGCACTGATGAGGTTCGCAACGCGTTCCTTAAGTTCTTTGAGAGCAAAGAACACCAAATCGTAGACAGTTCATCGTTAGTTCCACATAACGATCCAACCCTGCTATTTACTAACGCAGGTATGAACCAATTCAAAGATTGCTTCTTAGGCGCCGAAAAGCGTGCCTACACTCGAGCAACTACGGCTCAGCGTTGTGTACGTGCGGGTGGTAAACACAATGACCTTGAAAACGTAGGTTTCACGGCTCGTCACCACACGTTCTTCGAAATGCTAGGCAACTTCAGCTTTGGCGACTACTTCAAAGAAGAAGCGATTGGTTTTGCTTGGGAATTCCTGACAGAAACTCTTCAACTGCCAAAAGACCGTCTGCTGGTAACGGTATACGAGACAGATGATGAAGCATTCGATATCTGGAACAAGAAAGTAGGTGTTCCTGCTGACCGTATCGTTCGCATTGGCGACAAAGAAGGCGGTAAACAGTTCGAGTCTGATAACTTCTGGACGATGGGTGACACAGGTCCTTGTGGTCCATGTACTGAAATCTTCTACGATCACGGTGAGCACATCTGGGGCGGCCGTCCTGGCACACCTGAAGAAGATGGTGACCGTTTCATCGAGATCTGGAACAACGTATTCATGCAGTTCAACCGTCACGCTGACGGCACAATGGAACCGCTACCTAAGCCTGCTGTAGATACAGGTATGGGTATTGAGCGTATTTCTGCAATCATGCAGGGCGTTCACTCTAACTACGAAATTGATGTATTCCAAAAGCTAATCAAAGCGACTGCGGAAGTTGTGGGTCATGACGATCTATCTAACCAATCGCTACGCGTTATTGCTGACCACATCCGTTCTTGTTCATTCCTAATCGCTGACGGCGTTATGCCTTCAAACGAAGGTCGTGGTTACGTTCTACGTCGTATTATTCGTCGTGCAGTTCGTCACGGTAACAAGCTTGGCGCACAAGGCGTGTTCTTCCACAAACTTGTGGGTGTACTGGCTGAAGTGATGGGCTCTGCGGCAGATGAACTTAAGAAACAGCAAGAGCTTGTTGAAAAAGTACTTCGCATTGAAGAAGAGAACTTTGGTCGTACTCTAGAGCGCGGCATGGTTATTCTTAATGACGCACTAGACGCACTTGAAGGCAAAGAGCTTGACGGCGAAACAGTTTTCAAACTTTACGATACATACGGCTTCCCAGCTGACCTTACTAACGATGTAGCTCGCGAACGCGACTTTACTATCGATGAAGAAGGCTTTGAGAAGGCGATGGAAGCGCAGCGTAAGCGTGCTCGTGAAGCGGGCCAATTCGGTACTGATTACAACGCGACGATCAAAGTAGACACCAATACTGAGTTCTGTGGTTACACAGCTACTGAAGGTGCTGGTGAAATCTCTGCGCTATTTGTTGACGGCGAAGAAGTATCTTCACTATCGGCTGGCGACAAAGCAATCATCATCCTTGAAGAGACGCCATTCTACGCTGAGTCAGGCGGTCAGTGTGGTGATGCTGGTACACTAAAAACAGCGTCGGGTCTTTTCAAAGTACAAGACACTCAGAAGCTAGGTAACGCATTTGCGCACCACGGTGAGCTAGTTGAGGGTGTATTTGCTAAGGGCGATAAAGTAGAAGCAACGGTTGACGCTGAGCGTCGTGCTGCTATCTCACTAAACCACTCTGCAACTCACTTACTTCACTCTGCATTACGCGAAGTGCTAGGTGAGCACGTTGCTCAGAAAGGTTCTTTAGTTAAGCCAGACAACCTTCGTTTTGACTTCTCTAACCTTGAAGCGGTAACACCGGCACAGATTAAAGAAGTAGAGCGTTTGGTTAACGCACAAGTTCGTAAGAACCACGTGATTGAAACCAACATCATGGACATCGAGTCAGCGAAAGAGAAAGGTGCAATGGCACTGTTTGGCGAGAAGTACGATGATGAAGTTCGCGTTCTATCTATGGGCGATTTCTCTACTGAACTTTGTGGTGGTATCCACGCAAGCAACACGGGTGATATCGGCCTATTCAAGATCACTTCTGAAGGTGGTATTGCTGCGGGTATTCGTCGTATTGAAGCGGTAACGGGTGAAGCTGCTCTAGATGCAGTAGAAGCTCAGGCTAACGCTTACGAAGAGAAACTTGCTGAATCAGCTAAGAAAGCGAAATCGCTAGAGAAAGAAATCCAACTGCTTAAAGAAAAGATGGCTGCTGCAGAAAGCGCAAACATCATGGGCAAAGTAGAAGACATCTCTGGTACTAAAGTTTTGGTTGCTGCAATTGAAGGCGCAGACAACAAGAACCTACGTACTATGGTTGATAACGCTAAAAACCAAGTAGGTAGCGGTATCATCCTGATCGCAAACGTAGCAGACGGTAAAGTTGGCTTGATTGCTGGTGTAACCAAAGACCTAATCGGCAAAGTAAAAGCGGGTGATCTCGTTAAGATGGTTGCTGAGCAAGTTGGCGGTAAAGGCGGCGGTCGTCCAGATATGGCTCAAGCGGGCGGTACAGATGTTGAAGCACTGCCAGAAGCGCTTAAATCTGTACGTACTTGGCTAGAAGAACGTCTTTAAGCTTAAGTAATTGATACAAAGATGCCCAATCAGTTGATTGGGCATCTTTTATTTTGCTTATTGGAAGTGTGTTTAAACAAGGTTTGATTGAGATTAACCAAGAAGTCTAATGGTGGCGTTAGACTCCTTGGTTAATTTTTTATTGCTTCGCCCTGACGCGGAGTATGTGTTTTTTTGTCATATATAGACATTGGTCTTGGGAAGGTGAGGACGGGTGAAAATGCCTCTTATCGTGCAGAAATTTGGTGGAACGTCGGTGGGTTCAATTGAACGAATCCATCATGTAGCAGAAAAAATCATTGAAGCGAAAAATGAAGGGAACCAGATTGTGGTTGTCGTTTCTGCTATGTCTGGTGAAACAAATCGGTTAGTTAACTTAGCCACACAAGTTGATAGCGTACCAAACGCTAGAGAACTGGATGTGTTGTTAACGGCTGGCGAGCAAGTTTCCATGGCCTTGTTAGCAATGACGTTACACAAGTTAGGTTATGAAGCGACATCGATGACTGGCTACCAAGCCAAGATACACACGGATTCTAATCATAATAATGCAGCGATTGAGCGTATTGATACTGGCCCGATTCAAGCACTGCTAGATGACAACCAGATTGTCATTGTTGCAGGCTTTCAAGGATTCAATGCGAAAGGCGATATCACAACATTAGGTCGCGGTGGTTCAGATACTACAGCGGTCGCGCTTGCAGGTGCCTTGCAGGCGAAAGAATGCCAGATCTATACTGATGTAGATGGTGTTTACTCTTGTGACCCTAGAGTCGTAAAACAATCTCAGAAACTAGATACTTTAGACTTCCCTTCTATGGAAGAGATGGCTCGCCGAGGCGCTAAGGTATTGCACCTTCCTTGTGTTCAGTATGCATGGCAGCACAACGTGCCATTGCGAGTGCTTTCAAGCTTTGAACAAGGCGAGGGTACATTGATCGCGGGTAATCATTGTTTGAATGATATTGCTGGCATCGCCATCCAAAGAGATATGGTGCGTATCGAGTGTTTGAATGAAGATTTACCGTCTTTCATTTCACATTGCCAACTGTTGGGGATCGAAGTCTGTAGTGTGATCGAGGAAACAGAACGGGCAGCACTCATTATTAAACAAGACATAAGTGCCAAATTAAAACTAGTTTTTGATGAGAAAATCCGTAATAGTGAACAGGTTAGTTTGTTAACTGTGGTAGGAAGCCGAACACAAGAAATTGTGGTCAGTTCACATGGATTGTTGTCTGAAGGCGAAATTGATGTACAGCATCACTTATTGCAGCAGCAGTCTTTAACTTTGGTGATATCACCAACGCAAGTCGATATGGCTGCTAACATATTACACAATGCATACATCGTAGCGCGTGAAACACAGGGTTATCCTAAAAAAGAAGTGCATTTTGGTTAAATAAACTCAATCGATAGTTTACGAAAATATAACTTTTGTTGGATAATGCTCTCGTAGCTAGATAAATTTAGAGATTACTCAAGGAGCAAAGAATGCTAATTTTGACTCGCCGCGTTGGCGAAACACTGATGATTGGTGATGAAGTAACAGTTACTGTACTAGGCGTTAAAGGTAACCAAGTACGTATCGGTGTTAACGCACCTAAAGAAGTATCTGTTCACCGTGAAGAGATCTACATGCGCATTCAAGCTGAAAAAGGTAATGGTAACGTTGCATCTGGCAACTACTAATACTTTTGCGTAGAGAAGAGGCTAGCATTGTTGCTAGCCTTTTTTGATCTTGGGGAATAGAAACACTCATTGCGATATAGATAGGTTGGATAACGCTTCGGTCTTAAAGTGGTGAAGTGAATGCTTTGTGATGTTGTGAGATACAGACAAGGTTGAACAGAACGGTTGCTCTGTATTTTGTTTGGCAAAACTCAAGATTTATTAGCTTCCCCTATGGCGAAAATACGCATCCCGTAGTATTGTGCCATCAGCGGTAGCACTTGCTGCTGGAGAAATTAGATAATTGTTTTCGGCTGTTTATTATTGCCAATCTTTCACCTTAATTTTTAAGGGAAAAAGCGCGATTTGAATCTTATAAGTTCAATTTGCAAGCGCTTTGATTAAATAGCAAACGGTTGAGTGTTTTTGTCCAATTTTTTTCAATAAAGTGTTTGACATATTTTCGGTAAAACGTAATATGTGCCTCCGCAAGACGGTGAGGTGGCCGAGAGGCCGAAGGCGCTCCCCTGCTAAGGGAGTATGTGGTTTGTAGCTGCATCGAGGGTTCGAATCCCTCCCTCACCGCCATTTCTTGCGAGTCTAAAATTAGCAATTTAGACAATGTAAATGTGCGTCCTTAGCTCAGCTGGATAGAGTACCTGGCTACGAACCAGGCGGTCGGAGGTTCGAATCCTCCAGGACGCGCCATTCTCTCTTTTCTTACTTGTAAGTGATTTGAGAATAATGAATTAGGTGAGGTGGCCGAGTGGCCGAAGGCGCTCCCCTGCTAAGGGAGTATGTGGTTTGTAGCTGCATCGAGGGTTCGAATCCCTCCCTCACCGCCATTCATTACAGGCCGATGGCCTTTTTTTTTCTTCGTAGCAACAAGAATGTGATATATTTCACAACTTCATTCTTAATGAATGAACACCGTGCGTCCTTAGCTCAGCTGGATAGAGTACCTGGCTACGAACCAGGCGGTCGGAGGTTCGAATCCTCCAGGACGCGCCACTATTTAAGGGTTTATTTCTTTTAAGAATGAAAGTCCTTGTATTGACTAAGTTGATACTAAAACCGTGCGCTCTTAGCTCAGCTGGATAGAGTACCTGGCTACGAACCAGGCGGTCGGAGGTTCGAATCCTCCAG
>NZ_JALNTR010000012.1:0-88586 GCF_023161755.1 Vibrio sp. 1CM23M | reverse complement strand
GCTTCTCTTCGTTGTGACTTACATCACTTCGGAAGAGGCGGCCATTCTAGCGATTTAATTCTCAGTGTCAAACACTTATTTGGAATTAATTCCTACTTTCTAAAAGTAGAAGCGAATCATCGCTTAAAGCTAGTTGCCTTACTAACATTCTGCGCTGAAGCCTTGTGGCGTCTGCCGTGTCAGTGAGGCGGCATTATAGAGATGCCGCTCATATTGGCAAGCAATAAATGCGTTTTTTATTGAAAAAAGAGGTTAAGCGGAGACATTTCAACCAAGGGCTTATTTATACCACTTTCACCCCAAGTTTCGAACAAACTACCCACAACGACCTGTGGATAACTACTCTCCACTATCAAAAAAATAAGATAAACGAGCCCTAGGGTTTAGATACTCTCGAACTTGTTCAGGTAACTTGCTTGGATGAACGGCATTAACGATTTTGATCTCTTTAATAAAGAGGTCAATGATCGGAGCTTGGGTTCTTGGCACGCTAGGATCATAGATAAGTACATTTGGATAAAGTATATGTTTAGCGTTAACGGATATCACAATCCCAATCGAATCATTTGAAAGCTGTACTACAGTACCTGGTGGGTAGACTCCCATGAACTTAACTAACAGCCCCAGGTTCTCTTGGCTATATAGATGTTTGCAGCTCTTATATAAGTGGGACAGTGCCAAATACGGGATCATTTGTTGAGATTGCGTTTTACCATGGCAAAGGTTATCAAATGCATTAGCCACAGCGACTATCTTGGCAAACTCATCAATCTCATGTTCTTTTAAGCCCTCGGGGTAACCAGAACCATCATTCATCTCATGATGTTGAGCGATCACCTTTTTAGCACTTTCCGGAAAGTCATCAATTCCCGCAACGATATCTGCACCGTATTTAGTATGAAGCTTCAGGTAGTTCTCTTCGGGCACCGTTAGTGCACTCTGCTTTCTTAATATCGCGGCTGGTATTTTGATCTTGCCTATATCATGGAACATTGCCGCGAAAGAGAGAGCTTTCAATTGCTGCGTATCGTAGCCTTTAGCTTTACCTATCATCAGTGCAACAACCGAAACGTTCAGTGTATGAAAGTAGAGGTCTTCAAAATCCGCTTTAGCATTCATAAGATGCAAGGTGACGTTATCATCGCTCACTAGAGTTTCGACAATATCATCAACAAGAGCCTTAACCTCCCCTACCGCATCTAAAGGTCTGTTACGGATCTTGGTCATCACAGATCGCATTCGAGCAAGCGAACGTTCAAATTCTCTCTCGCAATGACTCACTCTGCGGCGGTAAGAGCTAAGGGTTTCGATACGCTCATGCTTATCTTTCCACATTCTTTCCGTTTCAAGACTTACCTGTGAATCAATATCGATTTCTTGTTCACCTAAGTGGTTAACAGGTAAAGGTGAGGTATCGCTTTGACTCAGGTTTATATAGACGTGCTTAATCCCAAGATGTCGAATTACTTTTACTTGAGCGTCATCTTTGATTTTAAAGCTGTTGAATAAAAATGGGTGTTCATTCCATTTTACGGGGAGTCGTATATGCAGACCGGGCTGAATGCGATCTACGGTAATCTTTATGCTGCCCATTTTTATATATAATATTGATGATTAATCTCTATTTATAATTCTAATAAAACCAAGCAGCAATTTCACTATCCAATTTCACAGGTTCAACTTAAAGAGTCGCAGTGCAACATCCAGCGTATACCGAATTTATCTTCTACTTTGCCAAATCGAGCCCCCCAAAACGTATCTGCGAGTGGAGTCATTATCCGCCCTCCCTTCTTAAGCTTTTCAAAGATCTGCTCTTGCGTCGCTGTATCTTCAGTCACAAGAGAGAGAGCGAGATTGTTACCTTCGAGTTCTTTTGCCTTAACACCATCAGACATCATCAGCTTCATACCAAACGCTTCGAACTCAGCATGCATAACCCAATCAGGTTGAGCGCCCTCTATTACCTGTGGCGCATCACTAAAAAGTTGCTTAGATAAAACCACACCACCAAAGCACTTGTGATAAAAATCCAACGCTTCATTACAACGACCATCAAAAAATAAGTAAGGGGTTACTGTCAGCATATTTCTCTCCTCTATTAGTCCTTTAAACATAGACAATAGAAAAGAGAATGATAGGTAACATCATGATTTAAGATAATTAATTCATTATCAGATCGAATAGCGAAGCGAAATTATGGGATTTAGGAATGAAACATCAAGATCTGTCTGGTTGAAGGGCAACTGCAGCGACACGCTAGATTTTAAATTCACAAACGCCTAAAACGACGAAAGGTCGCTATAAAAGCGACCTTTCTATATATGGTACCGGTAGGCGGATTGATTGGACAGGCACTCCTGCCGCCACCGCGAAGGCAATGCTTCCTATACCCCAGATACAACAAAGCCCCGACCATTTCTGACCAGGGCTTTATCTAAATATGGTACCGGTAGACGACTTGACTGGGCTTGCATCCAAGCCGACACGCTGGATTTCAAATTAACAAACGCCTAAAATGACGAAAGGTCGCTATGAAAGCGACCTTTCTATGTTTGGTACCGGTAGGCGGAATGATTGGACAGGCATTCCTGCCGCCACCGCGTAGGCAACGCTTTCTATACCCCAGATACAACAAAGCCCCGACTAGAGTCGAGGCTTTATCATTTAAATATGGTACCGGTAGGCGGACTTGAACCGCCACGCCCGAAGGCAACGGATTTTGAATCCGTCGTGTATACCAATTTCACCATACCGGCATTATCTTGGGGCATTGCCCTTTCGATGTTTGGCATTATACGTATGCGAACTGATGTGGCAAGTATAAAAACTTGAATTCATGTGTGTTTGCCGATAATTTCGCCACTAAGTCATAAGCTGTGCGTCATGTCTCTTTTCAGGCTAAGCCTTAAACTATATTCTGACGCCTCAATTTTTAAAGAAGTAATAACACATGACATCAACAAACACTCTGCCACCAGCAGGAGTCATGCGCCGATTTGGTGCCTTGTTCTACGACGCTCTGATCGTAATCGCTATTGAAATGTTGGCGGCTGGCGTCATTGTCGCTCTGCTGCACGCGCTCATGGCTCTCGGCATTTTTAACCACAGCGGTTATGCCGATGTTAGTGACTTCTTAACCAACCACCCGATTTGGAGCCCTGCATACACCTTTTACTTAGTGGTCGTTTGGGTATATTTCTTCGTGTTCTTCTGGACTAGAGCTGGTCAAACTCTCGGTATGAGAGCTTGGAAGCTGCGCGTTCAAAACAAAGATGGCTCAGCTATCACAGTAACTCAGGCGCTGATTCGTTTAGGTACTTCAGGTTTTGGATTGGCAAACCTATGTGTTCCATTCGATCCTGAAAAACGTGGCTTTCACGATATCTGGGCAAAGACCGAAGTCGTTGTGTTACCACAAGCACGATAATGTGATTTAAGTTAGCTCCAATCAAGATCAAAAAAGGAAGGCGTTATGCCTTCCTTTTTTCTATTTACAGTTTCCGCCTCAAGAGCATGATGGCAATTCCAAGGAACACCACGCTTGGGGCTATTGCGCCAAAGGCGGGCGGTATTTGATAAACCAAACTCACCGGGCCAAAGAACTCACTGGATATATAGAACGTAAAGCCAGCAATAACACCTGACAAAATCCTCGCGCCCATGGTTACACTGCGTAAAGGACCAAAGATAAACGACAGTGCCATCAACATCATAACCGCAATCGAAATTGGCTGAGTTATCTTTCTCCACAGCGCCAATTCATAACGTGATGCATCTTGCTCTGACGCCTTCAGATAAGAAACATAATCATACAACCCACTTAACGATAGCTCTTCTGGTTTAACCGTTACGATTGCGAGCTTATCCGGAGCGAGCGATGTTTCCCAAGAGTAAGTCGGTAGGCTTTCTTTGGTAATTTGAAGCTCATTTTCAAAAGACGTGATCTCTACATCCTTCATCGTCCACACGTTGTCTCCAACGTAATCAACTTCGTCAGAATAAATAGCGGTCTTAAGTGCCTTGTTTTCGTCAAAGCGCCACATATTCATGCCATATAGCTTCTGGTCATCGATTTTGACAATAAAAATGAAGTCATTGGCATCACGAGCCCAAACACCACTTTGCGTCGAAATAATATTACCACCAGCAATCGAGATGGTTCTTAAATCACGAGCCATTTTCTGCGCTTGCGGTGCACCCCATTGACCAAGCAGTGTCACCACGATCATCAGTGGAATAGCGGTTTTAAGTACCGATAGACCGATATCCAACTTAGAGAAACCAGCTGCCTGCATAACGACAAGCTCAGAACTTGCAGCAAGCATACCAAGCCCAATCAACGCACCAAGCAATGCAGCCATTGGAAAAAACATTTCGATATCACGAGGGATACTCAGTAAAACAAAGTACAGCGCTTGTAATAGATCGTATGTACCACGGCCAACTTTTCTCAGCTGCTCTACATATTTAATGATCCCAGAGAGACCAACAAACGTCACCAATACCAGTGACGTCGTTGCGATGATGGTTCTGCCTATATATAAATCGAGAATCTTAAACACGGCTTAAGCCAACCTCTTATTCTTGAATTTTTCTTTCAAACGCCTTACTGGCACGCTATCCATAAAGTTTGCACCAATCGCGACAAATAACAATAACGCATTGATTGGCCACATGCCGATTACCGCCGGGATACTGCCCTCTTCAATAGAAGATTTAGTCGCACTGATTGCCAAGAAGTAAGTCAGGTAAATGAGAATCGCCGGGCCAATCTTTGCAAAACGACCCTGTCTTGGGTTAACCGCAGACAGTGGCACGACAAGCATGGTCAACAATGGAATACAAAGTACCAAAGAAATGCGCCACTGCAACTCTGCTTTCGCACTATTGTTTGAGTTACCAATCAGTTCAAGTGTAGGAATCGCTTCCCAGTCTCGACCTTTCTTCTCAACTTCACGCTGACCAATCAAGCCTTCGTATTCTTCAAAGTGCGTCACCCTGTAGTCAAGGCGAGTCGGAATGCCTTCATGACGAGTACCATCGTACATTACGATCACTTGGCGACCATCACTGAGCTCTTTTACATCGCCCGACTTCGAGAACATAACACTTGGCAGTACAGAATCACGCGGACGCATTTGAGCAACGAACACATTTTCTAACTTATTACCGTCGATATCATCGATAAACACGACAGAAGAACCATCTGGCGTACCTTCAAACTTACCTTTTGGTAGTAAATCAACGCTGTTCTCTGCGGCTACTTCTTCATACATTTGTTCAACTTTGTCTTGTGACCAAGGAGATAACCAAAATGAGTTAAAGGCTGCAACAGATGCCGTAATTAAAGCGAGGTAGAGCGCAGATTGGATCAGGAATTTATTACCGATACCGGTGGCGTTCATGACCACTATTTCACTTTCAGCGTAAAGGCGGCCAAAAGTAAGCAAAATACCAATATAGATACTGAGTGGAAGCATCAATAGGCCCATCGCTGGCATATTTAAGCCAACAATCGACAATATAAGACTCGCAGGGATATCACCATCAGAGGCGTCCGCTAAAACACTGATGAATTTTTGGCTGAGAAACACGAGAAAGAGAACAAAAAAGATCGCAAATTGGCTCTTGATTGTCTCGCGGATCAAATATCTAACAATAATCACGCTCAAATTACCTATACAAAACTTGTTTTTTTGATTGAATCACTATAATTTCCCGTTGAACCTTTTATTTTTTTAAATTTTTAGCTAAGTGTTAGCGTTCTTCTTTAAGGTTAGTTCCATTATAGGATCCAACAAGTAAGAACCCATTATCTAACATTTAGTTCGATTTGTCTTCAGGATGTAGGAGTACGCATGGAGTTCAGTGTAAAAAGTGGCAGCCCAGAGAAACAGCGCAGCGCATGTATCGTTGTCGGTGTATTCGAACCGCGCCGCCTTTCTCCAGTAGCCGAGCAATTAGATAAGATTAGCGATGGCTACATTAGTTCACTGCTTCGTCGCGGTGATCTAGAGGGTAAACCTGGCCAGATGCTACTACTGCATCAAGTACCTGGTGTACTTTCAGAACGTGTTCTACTGGTAGGCTGTGGTAAAGAACGTGAGCTAGGCGAGCGTCAATATAAAGAAATTATCCAAAAAACCATCAGCACACTAAACGAAACGGGTTCTATGGAAGCAGTATGTTTCCTTACAGAACTTCACGTTAAAGGTCGCGACACTTATTGGAAAGTTCGCCAAGCAGTAGAAGCGACTAAAGATGGTCTTTACACATTTGACCAATTCAAGAGCAATAAACCAGAGACTCGTCGCCCACTACGTAAATTGGTATTCAACGTACCAACACGTCGCGAATTGAGCCTGGGTGAAAAAGCAATCTCTCACGGCCTTGCGATTGCTTCAGGTGTAAAAGCGTCTAAAGATCTCGGCAACATGCCACCAAACATCGCAAACCCTGCTTACCTTGCTTCTCAAGCACGTCGCTTAGCTGATGATTACGAGACAGTGAAGACTAAGATCATTGGCGAAGAAGAGATGGAAAAGCTGGGTATGACATCATACCTAGCAGTTGGCCGTGGCTCTAAAAATGAATCTATGATGTCTATCATGGAATACAAAGGCGCTCCGGATCCAGATGCGAAGCCGATTGTATTAGTAGGTAAAGGTCTGACTTTCGATTCAGGCGGTATCTCGCTTAAGCCTGGTGAAGGCATGGATGAGATGAAGTACGACATGTGTGGTGCGGCGTCTGTATTCGGTACAATGAAAGCACTGGCTAAGCTGAACCTACCGATTAATGTAGTTGGTATCCTAGCTGGTTGTGAAAACATGCCGGGCAGCAATGCTTACCGTCCAGGTGATATCCTAACGACAATGTCAGGCCAAACGGTTGAAGTATTAAACACTGATGCTGAAGGTCGCTTGGTTCTATGTGATGCTCTAACTTACGTTGAGCGTTTTGAACCAGATTGTGTTGTCGATGTTGCTACGCTAACTGGCGCATGTGTTATCGCTCTAGGTCATCACATCAGTGGCGTTCTATCGAACCACAACCCACTTTCTCACGAACTTGTTAATGCTTCTGAGCAAGCAAGTGACCGTGCATGGCGTCTACCTATGGCAGACGAGTACCATGAGCAGCTAAACAGCCCATTCGCTGATATGGCGAACATCGGTGGCCGTCCTGGCGGCACAATTACTGCTGGTTGCTTCCTGTCTAAATTCACTAAGAAGTACCACTGGGCACATATCGACAGTGCTGGTACAGCTTGGAAGTCAGGCGCAGCGAAAGGCTCGACAGGTCGTCCTGTCTCAATGCTAGTCCAATTCTTATTGAACCGCAGCGGCCAAGAGACTGAAGAGCAATCTTCAAAATAATAAAAAGGGCCTACGGGCCCTTTTTTAATAAGCGCTATTTGTAAGACCCTGTTAACCAAGTAACATTGATATCCACGATTTTCAGTTCGAGTATTAAGTATGCAGACTGCTACATTTTACATTGTGCCTTCAGACAGCCCGCAAGCCAGCGAAGATGGTTTTGCTCACTATGTGCTGTTTCTTGCTCAGCACTTTGCAAAACAAGGCGCTAAACTTTATCTCAACTGTAATGACAAAGAGCATGCCGAGCGTATTGCTGAAGTTTTCTGGCAAGTCGAGCCCAGTGAGTTGATTGCGCACAACTTGGTTGGCGAAGGCCCGAAGTATTCAACCAACATCGAAATTGGCTATCAAGGCGTAAAACATAATTGGAATCGTCAGCTAGTAATTAATCTGGCCGATAATCATACAACCTTTGCGAACGCCTTTGCTCAGGTGATAGACTTCGTCCCTTGCGAAGAAAAAGCTAAGCAACTCGCTCGAGAAAGGTATAAAATTTACCGTCAGGCTGGATATCAGCTACAAACTATCGAGATTCAACATCCATAGTCAAACCTCATAGTTAAAGCTATCTTTGGATTTAGATTCAAGAAGCTTCACTTATGAAGTTTGACCACGATTAACCATTCACAGTATCCGTTTAAGAGCACTATGGAAAAGACATACAACCCAACATCAATCGAACAAGCTCTGTATAAGACTTGGGAAGAGAAAGGCTACTTTAAGCCACACGGTGACACATCAAAAGAAGCTTACAGCATCATGATCCCGCCACCGAACGTCACTGGCAGCCTACACATGGGTCACGCGTTCCAAGATACGATCATGGATACGCTTATCCGTGCTCAACGTATGAAAGGCAAAAATACGCTTTGGCAAGTGGGTACTGACCACGCTGGTATCGCAACTCAAATGGTTGTTGAGCGTAAGATTGCTGCTGAAGAAGGCAAAACAAAACACGACTACGGCCGTGAAGCTTTCATCGACAAGATCTGGGAATGGAAAGGCGAATCAGGTGGCACGATCACTCAACAGCTTCGTCGTCTTGGTGCATCTGTAGATTGGGATCGTGAACGATTCACTATGGATGACGGCCTATCGGCTGCGACTCAAGAAGTGTTTGTTCGTCTATACGAAGAAGACCTAATCTACCGTGGTAAGCGTCTAGTAAACTGGGATCCTAAACTGCACACTGCAATCTCGGATCTTGAAGTTGAAAACAAAGACAAAAAAGGTTTCATGTGGCACTTCCGCTACCCGCTAGCGAACGGTGTTAAAACGGCTGATGGTAAAGACTACATCGTTGTTGCAACTACTCGTCCAGAAACCATGCTTGGCGATACTGGTGTTGCTGTTAACCCAGAAGATCCTCGTTACAAAGATCTTATCGGCAAAGAAATCCTACTTCCTGTTGTAAACCGTCTTATCCCTATCGTAGGCGATGAGCACGCAGACATGGAAAAAGGCACGGGTTGTGTGAAGATCACTCCAGCTCATGACTTTAACGATTACGAAGTGGGTAAACGCAACAACCTACCAATGATCAACATCCTAACGTTCAACGCTGATATCCGTGATGCTGCTGAAGTCTTCACAACAAACGGCGAAGAAAGCGATGTTTACTCAACAGATATCCCTGCTAAGTACCAAGGCATGGAGCGTTTTGCTGCACGTAAAGCTATCGTTGCTGAATTCGATGAGCTTGGTCTTCTTGAAGAGATCAAAGATCACGACCTAACCGTTCCTTACGGCGACCGTGGTGGTGTGGTTATCGAACCAATGCTGACTGACCAATGGTACGTACGTACAGCACCGCTTGCAGAACCTGCAGTTAAAGCGGTTGAAGATGGTCAAATCCAGTTTGTTCCTAAGCAGTACGAAAACATGTACTTCGCGTGGATGCGTGACGTGCAAGACTGGTGCATCTCTCGTCAACTTTGGTGGGGCCACCGTATCCCAGCATGGTACGACAACGATGGTAAAGTTTACGTAGGTCGCACTGAAGAAGAAGTTCGTGAAAAGAACAACCTAGCGCCTGTTGTTGTGCTTAAGCAAGACGACGACGTACTGGATACTTGGTTCTCTTCTGCACTTTGGACGTTCGGCACACAAGGCTGGCCTGAAGATACTGAAGCACTGAAAACATTCCACCCATCTGAAGTTCTAGTATCTGGTTTTGATATTATCTTCTTCTGGGTTGCTCGTATGATCATGATGACCATGCACTTCGTGAAAGACGAAGATGGCAAGGCTCAAGTACCTTTCAAAACGGTTTACATGACGGGTCTTATCCGTGATGAAAACGGCGACAAGATGTCTAAGTCGAAAGGTAACGTACTTGACCCAATCGACATGATTGACGGCATCGGCCTTGAAGAGCTAGTAGAGAAGCGTTGTGGCAACATGATGCAACCAAAACTGGCTGCTAAGATAGAAAAAGCGACACGTAAGACTTTCGAAAATGGTATCGAACCATACGGTACTGATGCGCTGCGTTTCACTCTTGCTGCTATGGCTTCAACTGGCCGTGACATCAACTGGGATATGAAGCGTCTTGAAGGTTACCGTAACTTCTGTAACAAGCTATGGAACGCAAGCCGTTACGTACTAATGAACACAGAAGAGCACGACTGTGGCATGTCACTGTCTGTAGAAGACCGTGCAAACATGGAATTCTCTCTAGCAGACAAGTGGATTGAGTCTCAGTTTGAAGTTGCAGCGAAAGAGTTTAATGCTCACCTAGACAACTACCGTCTAGACATGGCAGCAAACACGCTTTACGAATTCATCTGGAACCAATTCTGTGACTGGTACTTAGAGCTAACTAAACCTGTTCTTTGGAAAGGTACTGAAGCTCAACAACAAGCGACTCGTTACACGCTTATCACGGTTCTTGAGAAGACTCTGCGTCTTGCTCACCCTGTTCTTCCTTACATCACTGAATCTATCTGGCAGAGCGTTAAGCCGCTAGTAGATGGCGTTGAAGGCGAGACGATCATGACTCAAGCGCTTCCTCAGTTTAATGAAGCTAACTTCAATGCTGAGATCGTTGACGACATCGAATGGGTTAAGACTTTCATCACCGCTATCCGTAACCTACGTGCGGAATACGACATTGCACCAAGCCAAGGCTTAGAAGTAATGATCAAAGTAGCGGATGAGAAAGATGCAGCTCGTATCGAAGCAAACAAGATCGTTCTGACTTCTCTAGCTAAGCTAGACGATATTAAAGTTCTTGCGGACGGCGAAGAGACTCCAGCTTGTGCAACTAAACTGGTTGGCAAATCTGAGTTGATGATCCCAATGGCGGGTCTTATCGACAAAGATGCTGAGCTTGCTCGTCTAGATAAAGAAGTAGCTAAGACTCACGGCGAGATTAAACGTATCGAAGGTAAGCTAGGTAACGAAGGTTTCGTTGCTAAAGCACCAGAAGCAGTTATCGCGAAAGAGCGTGAAAAGCTTGAAGGCTACCAAGAGACTCTTGTGAAGCTTGAAGAGCAAAAAGCGACAATCGCTGCGCTTTAAAACCGAGTGAACGAGAAGGCTTCGAACTTCTCGCTCTAAATAGAAAGGTTGGTCTTCGTGACCAGCCTTTTTTTATACCTCTGATTCCAATATTCCAATGCTTCTCACTCTAGCCGCACTGATTGATAGGTTTCATCTATCAAATTAATCTCTACTTCCCATTATACTTAATGATAATAATTCTCAATAATAGAGCTATCAAAACAACACAACGACTGAGTAATTATCATGAAAAAGACACTAACCTTTGCTGCATTACATTTTACTATCGCATTTAGTGTCGCTTATGTACTAACAGGCGACATCTTAATTGGTAGCTTAATCGCTATGATTGAGCCCTCTGTGAATACTGTTGCCTTCTATTTTCATGAAAAGGCGTGGGCTCAAGTTCCAGCACTTAAAGCTCGTCAGTGGATGACCAAATTAAAAACAGCAAGCTTTGCTACCATCCACTTTAGTGTTGCCTTTACTGTTGTCTACTTGTTGACTGGAGATGCTTTTATCGGCGGTGTGATGGCTTTACTAGAGCCAACTCTAAATACCGTTGCTTACTACTTCCACGAGAAAGTCTGGTTACGAAAAGCTGAAAACCAAGCTGTACAAGCTCAGTTTTGTTTACATCAACACGCTTAATCTAAACCTCACTGAGCGATTGAAATAACCTGCTTCGAACAACAAAATTCAGCTTACCATTGACAACGTTGCGCACCGCAATTAAATTAATTGCGGTACGCAACTTTATTTCTTAATCCAAAGGTAGGTAGTTATGAATTCTCAACAGTTAAGAGACTATTCTCGTCAAACGGTTCGTTTACTTGGCATGCTTGATAAGCAGTGTGGCGATGTCGACCTCACTCCCGTTCAGGCTCATACTCTTGGTGAAATCCAGTTGCAGCCAATCACCATCAACCAATTGGCACAGCAACTCAACGTAGATAAATCGAATGCTAGCCGCACTGTCGCAGGGCTGATCAAACTTGGCTTAGTTGAAAGCCTAGAGAATCCAACAGACAAACGTAGCCAATTAGTCGCCCTGACCACTCAAGGTATTGATGCGTTATCTCAACTCGACCAGCAACAAAGCATCTTCTTTGAAAAAGTACTCTCGACACTCAATGACAACGAACAACAGCTGCTTAAGCAAGGACTTGAGAGCTATTTAAAAGGGCTAACGAAAGTATGCCAAGCCGATGAGTTTGTATTACGCCCACTCACAGAGTCAGACAACCAACAATTAGCCGAAGTCATTCGCCAAGTTTCGGCAGAGCATGGGCTCACAGAAGATAAAGGTTATGGCGTGGCCGATACGACACTCGATGATATGTACTCTGTCTATAGCCAAGCGAATGCAATGTACTGGGTTATCGAACACAACGGAAAGATCGTCGGAGGCGGTGGCTTTGCCCCTCTAGCAGGTAAACCCGATGTGTGTGAGCTACAAAAGATGTACTTCTTACCGCAAACTCGAGGGCATGGCCTAGCCAAGCGAATTGTTGCTTTGAGCTTAAAGCAAGCCAAGCAACTTGGGTATCAACACATGTATTTAGAAACGACGGAATGCTTAGGTGCTGCGGTCAAACTCTATGAGAAGCTTGGGTTTGAGCATCTTGAGTCAGCTTGGGGAGAAACAGGCCACGACGCTTGTGAGGTTGTCATGGCCAAGTCGTTATAAGCAGAATGCGCCGCTATAGCGAAAGAAGATAGCGCTAAAATATACGAAGTTAACGTAGAAAGTTACTGACGCAAGAGGTTGGGTTCAAGGCAACAAAAGAACTCTCTTCTTGCCCATCAAGTACCACTTCTAATGGGTATAGATGCTTAGGGTTAGGATTCTCAATATCAAAAATGATAGGAGCTTCGACCTGGAACACGACGCCAGTATGTTCAGCGCGCACATCGATCGGCATTACGAGAGTCATACCATTAAACTTGATGGATGCCGATACTAACCCCGCCTTTAGCGTTTGATAGATAACATCCACTTTAAACTCACAGCCACCACCGTGGTGCCAGATCTGCTCTGTGACAACTTGCTCTAGCTTGACGTTTCGAACGAACTGCAGGAATGGCGCTTGCCAAATCCCGATACGTGAATCAGATTTAGCGATAGCTTGTGAAGAGATAGACTCATCCATGTCTTCTTCAAGCAATAGGCTCTCCTCTTCTTCAAGGAAAAGGATCTCGAAACGGTTTCGGCCGGACTGCATATAAGGACGGATATCTTTACGGTATTCAGCTTGGCTACCATCGCAATCAAACACAGCCACACCATTAAGTCGAACTTCAGCAAAGTAATCGACCCCGGCCATCACCAACTCAACAAATGGACACGCCAACATAGCGTCATCTACTTCGATGTCGTGCATCAGGTGCCACTCTTGCTCTGCAATTTCATTTTCACTCAAGCTATCAGGTAGCTTTGAGCTTAACGGAGCCGGAAAAGTGATGTCATCTTGTGGGATAGAGAGATCCGTCAGTGGCGAAATTTGCCAAAGACCATCGAGAAGCAACCGCATATCATTCCTTGAGCTAGATCAATTTTGACCGCATTATAATGAATGAATGCATATAAAGACATTTATTTTTCTGAGGGTAAAAAAATGCCAGCTCGAGGCTGGCATTTTTTAAAATTGGGAAAGAATTACTCTTCGCCTTCATCATCTTCGTCTGGGTAGATAGCATCTTCACCTTCGTAGTAAGTGCCCCAACCGTCGTAGATAATGTCAAACTTCTCTGCAAGGTTTACAAGCTTCTCAACTTGCTCATCAATCGCTTCTGCATTCAGAGTACATTGCATAGTTGCATCACAACAAAGTAGCTTATTGCCATCTTCATCTTCTGTCTCTTCAGCTTCAAGCACTTCAAAGCCCATTTTGAATGCTTCAACAACCGCTTTCTCAAGCACATCGAAATCTTCAGCAAATAGGTGATGCTCGATATCGTATAGAGCTTCAGGATCGCTACCATCTTCAATTAATGCTGTAATGATGTCGCGAGTCTCTTCCTTTTGAAATTCAATTAATTCCGCTACTGATAGATATTCATCTTCGTGAGACATGTGTCTGCTCCAGAGTGTTGACTATGAAAAGATCAAATTTGATTGCCACGAAATATGGCACGGATCGTCCAGAAAAGCCACCCAGATCAGGCCTAGAAAGGTAAGTTTATCGCGAGATCGCAGCGCCAATATCAATTCAAAAGTGAAATCAAAATCACAGAAACAAATTTTCAACATTTTATTAACTGCGCCGTATTTTAGCATTTCGTTTTTGTGGCTACTTTAGAGCTTATTGAATAAAACTTGCGTGATTAGTCACGTTAGGTGCATACGCTAAACCGCTTTTGGGGTGCATAAATCCTCAGCTTGTTATCAAAAAGTGCATAATAGTGAATAAAAAATCACGATTAATAAGCAAAATTCAATTCTAACAAGCCACAAATTGAGCATAGATCCTCAAAAACGTTGTTCCGTTCGATAGCCAGTTAGTTGGAATTTAATCTGTATAAACTTAAAAATTACAGGTTTTATGACCAATTATTAGCCAAATACCTTGTATTAACTCAATCTACAAAACTTGCATATTACGGACAAGCTTGTCATAAATAGACGCTGGATTAATAGTAAGGATGCAAAATGAGTAAGCTGTACGTTGGCTCCGAAGTCGGTCAATTGAGACGAGTTCTCCTAAATAGACCTGAAAGAGCACTCACCCACCTCACCCCTTCAAACTGTCATGATCTTTTATTTGATGATGTACTTGCCGTTGAAGCAGCTGGTGAAGAACATGATGCCTTTGCAGAAACGCTGCGCAGTCAAGACGTAGAAGTGCTACTGCTGCACGACCTGCTAGTAGAGACGCTTGCCGTACCTCAGGCTCGTGAGTGGTTGCTGAATACTCAAATCTCAGATTTCCGTTATGGGCCTACTTTTGCCCGTGACTTAAGAAACTACCTTGCTCAAATGGATAATGAGCATCTAGCAACGATCTTACTCGGTGGCTTGGCTTATTCTGAGCTTCCTATCAAATCATCATCGATGCTGCCTAAAATGCATCGACCACTCGATTTCGTTATCGAACCTCTGCCTAACCACCTGTTTACGCGAGATACCTCATGCTGGGTTTACGGCGGTGTATCGCTGAACCCAATGATGAAGCCTGCACGTCAACGTGAAACGAACCACCTGCGTGCTATCTACCGCTGGCATCCAGTGTTCGCCGGTCAAGATTTCATTAAGTACTTTGGTGATGAAGACCTTCACTACGACAACGCCAATATTGAAGGCGGTGACGTACTGGTTATCGGTAAAGGCGCGGTACTGGTTGGTATCTCTGAGCGTACCAAGCCACAAGGTGTCGAAAACCTAGCGGCTAGCTTGTTCCGTTCGGGTCAAGCAACCGAAGTAATTGCTATCGATTTACCAAAACACCGCTCTTGTATGCACCTTGATACGGTGATGACGCACATGGATATCGACACTTTCTCTGTCTACCCTGAGATTGTTCGCAAAGATCTAGATACTTGGCGCCTAACACCAAAAGAAAATGGTGAGATGCGTGTAGAGAAATCGGAAAACTACCTGTCGGCAATTGAAGGGGCTCTAGGCCTTGATCAGCTGAAGATCATCACGACTGGCGGTGACAACTATGAAGCTGAACGTGAACAGTGGAATGACGCTAACAACGTACTAACAGTGAAGCCAGGTACCGTGATTGGCTATGAGCGTAATGTTTACACCAATGAGAAATACGACAAAGCGGGTATCGAAGTTCTAACGATTCCTGGCAACGAGCTAGGCCGTGGTCGTGGCGGCGCACGCTGTATGAGCTGCCCTATCGAAAGAGACGGTATCTAAGTCAAAGAGCTCAGTTAAACGAACTCAATAACTTATCTAGGCCAGTATTCATTTACTGGCCTTTTTTATTAAATTAATAAAATAAATATTCACAAATATAGCATCTTTATGTTTAACTAAGTTCTTCATTGATTCTATATTCGCAAGGAGCGAGAGATGGCCTTTAATCTTCACAATCGTAACTTTCTAAAACTTCTCGACTTTACTCCTAAAGAGATTCAGTTTTTACTCGATCTGTCTGCTGATCTAAAAAAAGCTAAGTATGCAGGAACAGAGCAGAAAAAGCTTAACGGTAAAAACATCGCTTTGATCTTTGAAAAAGCATCAACACGAACTCGATGTGCTTTTGAGGTAGCGGCCTTTGATCAAGGTGCTCAAGTCTCTTATCTAGGCCCTTCTGGTTCTCAGATTGGTCAGAAAGAATCAATGAAAGATACGGCTCGTGTATTAGGTCGTATGTACGACGGCATTGAATACCGTGGCTTTGGTCAAAGCACTGTCGAAGATCTTGGCGCATACGCTGGTGTGCCGGTTTGGAACGGCCTAACCGATGAATTCCATCCGACTCAGATCTTGGCTGATTTCCTCACTATGCTTGAGCATGGTCGCGGTAAACATCTACATCAAATCAGCTTTGCCTACCTAGGTGACGCTCGTAACAACATGGGCAACTCTCTGTTAGTCGGAGCTGCGAAAATGGGTATGGATATTCGCCTTGTCGCGCCAAAAGCCTTTTGGCCAGAAGAACAGCTCGTTGAAGAGTGCCAAGCTATCGCGCAAAGTACAGGTGCTAAAATCACGTTAACCGAAGACGTTGCTGAAGGTGTTAAAGGTTGTGATTTCCTTTACACCGATGTTTGGGTCTCGATGGGCGAGGCGCCAGAAGCTTGGGACGAACGTGTTGCTGTTATGACGCCTTACCAAGTGAATATGGAAGTTATTAAGCTCACTGGTAACCCTCAAGTGAAATTCATGCACTGCTTACCTGCTTTCCACAACAATGAAACCGTAATCGGCCAGCAAGTCGCAGACAAGTATGGAATGAACGGTTTAGAAGTCACTGACGAAGTCTTTGAATCGGATTACTCAATTGTGTTTGATGAAGCTGAGAATCGCATGCACACCATCAAAGCGGTAATGGTTGCGACACTGGGCCAATAGCGAATATTGAAAGTAAACAAAAGCTTGATGTAATCGCTTGCGCTCACAAATTGAAAGCGTATAATTCTCGGCAATTTGTCTGAGAGTAGTGAAAATGACGCCAAGCAATGTTGTGATAAAACATAATGATATTGTGAAAACACATAATAAAATTATGAAGACACCAAATATTGCTCGCAAGCTAACATGCTTGCCAGGCCGTCTATTCTGCTTTTCAGCACTTTTTTAAAGCCTCCCATTATGGGGGGCTTTTTTATGGCCAATACATTATTGTGGGGAAGAAGATCATGGCGAATTCGCTCTATCAAAAGCACATCATCTCAATTCCAGAGCTTTCTCGTGAAGAGCTAGAATTAATTGTTCAAACGGCAGGTCAGCTAAAGGCTGTACCAAACCCAGAACTCATCAAGAACAAAGTTGTTGCCAGCTGCTTCTTCGAACCTTCTACGCGAACTCGCCTCTCCTTTGAAACTGCGATTCAACGCATCGGTGGTGACGTGATTGGCTTCGACAGTGGTGGTAACACTTCTTTGGCAAAGAAAGGCGAAACGCTAGCGGACTCGGTACAGGTTATCTCTTCATACGTTGACGCTTACGTAATGCGTCACCCTCAAGAAGGCGCAGCTCGTCTGGCTTCTGAGTTCTCAAACGGTGTACCAGTTATTAACGCAGGTGACGGCGCAAATCAACATCCAACACAAACGTTATTAGACCTATTCTCTATCGCCGAGACACAAGGCCGCCTCGACAACCTAAACGTTGCATTCGTTGGTGACCTTAAGTACGGCCGTACAGTTCACTCGTTGACGCAAGCGCTAGCGAAGTTCGACAACATCTGTTTCTATTTCGTGGCACCAGAAGCACTAGCGATGCCAGACTACATTTGCGAAGAGCTTGATGAAGCGGGCATCAAGTACCAACTATTGACGGACATGGAAGATGTCATTCCTGAGCTTGATGTCTTGTACATGACTCGAGTTCAAAAAGAGCGCTTCGATGAGTCAGAATACGCGCACATCAAATCAGCGTATATCCTGACCGCTTCAATGCTGGAAAATGCACGCGATAACCTGAAGGTTCTACACCCTCTTCCTCGCGTTGATGAAATTACTATCGATGTCGATAAAACACCTTACGCTTATTACTTCCAGCAAGCAGAGAATGGTGTTTACGCGCGTGAAGCATTACTAGCCCTTGTTCTTAACGAAACGCTGTAGAGGAGAAATATCATGTCTAAAGAGACTCAATTAAAAGTTGAAGCAATCAGAAACGGTACTGTTATCGACCACATCCCAGCTAACATCGGGATCAAAGTGCTAAAACTGTTCGACATGCATAACTCTCATCAGCGTGTGACGATTGGCCTAAATCTGCCGTCTTCTGCACTAGGCGGAAAAGACCTACTCAAGATTGAGAATGTGTTTATCACCGAAGAACAGGCGAGCAAGCTGGCTCTTTACGCACCTCATGCAACAGTAAACCAAATCGAAGATTACGAAGTGGTTAAGAAGCTCCCCCTAGAACTTCCTGAGCAAATCAACGATGTTTTCGAGTGTCCAAACACCAACTGTATTACTCACAATGAACCGGTTGAAAGCAGCTTTAAGATCTTTGAAAAGAAAGAAGATATTCGATTAAAGTGTAAGTATTGCGAAAAGGTATTCTCTCGCGAGATCGTGACAGAAAGATAACGCCATACGGCAACGCTGACCGAATGTAAAAACTATCAAATACCTCGCCTATGCGGGGTATTTTGCTCTTTACCTATCCAAAGTTTGAAGGCACACTGAAAATTGATTTTTATCTAATAACTGATGGAATAAACCAATGACTAAAGTACTTCACACAGAATCTGCTCCAGCTGCAATCGGCCCATACGTACAAGGTGTTGACCTTGGCAACATGGTACTGACTTCTGGTCAAATCCCAGTAAACCCAGCAACTGGTGAAGTATCTGCTGATATCGCAGAGCAAGCTCGCCAATCTCTAGACAACGTTAAAGCGGTTGTAGAAGCTTCAGGCCTAACTGTAAAAGACATCGTAAAGCTAACAGTATTCGTTAAAGACCTAAACGACTTCGGTACAGTAAACGAGGTTTACGGCAAGTTCTTTGATGAGCACGGTGTTGCAAACTACCCTGCACGTTCATGTGTTGAAGTAGCACGTCTGCCAAAAGATGTAGGTATTGAGATCGAAGCTATTGCGGTTCGCAAATAGGTTTTAATATCTAGAATAAACGGTTTCTAGTAAACGAATAAGGCATAATGCTGAGCGTTTATCAGATACAAAAAAGGTTGCCCAATTGGCAACCTTTTTTATTGTTCATCGTTTCGCTTAGATGATTACTTCTTATTAAGCTCAACCACTTCTTTGTCTAACTCTTCAAGCTTAGCAGCCATCTGCTCACGAGCTAGGTTAGCCAGTTGACGAACATTAGACTTATCGTAATCTTCAGTGCTGATTGGTGGCAGCATCTCAACAATCACATGGCCGTTGTTCCAACGGTTTAGCTTCACGCCACCTGTTGAGCTACACACGATAGGGATAATCGGTAAGCCAGCACCAATCGCCGCATGGAATGCACCCGTTTTGAATGGCAGCAGACCACGGCCACGAGAACGAGTCCCTTCAGGGAACATCCATACTGAAACGTCGCTCTCTTTTAGGCTGGTCACTACCTGATCAATGGTACCCACCGCTTTGCTGCGGTTAGCACGGTCAATTAGGATGTTACCCGTCAACCAGTAAAGCTGACCAAATAGAGGCATCCACACTAGGCTTTTCTTACCAACCGTCACCACTTTTGGCGTTACCGCTGATGAAATCGTGAATAGATCCCAGCTGTTTTGGTGGTTCGCCACATAAACATGTTGGCCGCGAGAGTAGGCATCTTCTGGGATGCGAAGCTCTAACTTCATACCGAAGATCTGCGACATGCGACCGAAATAGCGGCCAAAGGTAAATACGTGTTTTGGGTTGCGCGGGCTTAGTAAACAGTAACCACACCCAAATACAAACATAAGAATCGCAAATATCGCCACTGCGAAAATACGTAATATTGCTATCATTTTGTTCCTCACCGACCGCCAAGTTGATTCATCTATTCGCGCAAAAATGAGCAATAGGTTTACTTGCGGTAAATACAACTATAAAAAAGCCGAAACCAAGGTTCCGACTTTTATGTTTTCATCTTACTGATTCATGAATCCACTAACCTAGGTTAGTTCGACTCACTAAATCGTGTAATGTTTGCGCCTAAGGCTGACAATTTATCTTCAATCTTATCGTAGCCACGATCGATGTGATAAATACGGTCAACGATGGTTTCGCCTTGAGCGATACAACCAGCAATCACAAGGCTCGCAGATGCGCGAAGGTCCGTTGCCATTACTTGAGCGCCGCTCAGTTTTTCCGTTTCACCACAGATAGCCGTGTTGCCTTCGATTTCGGCTTTTGCACCCATTCGCTGTAACTCAGGAATGTGCATAAAGCGGTTTTCAAAGATAGTCTCAGTGATCACACCACTGCCCTTCGCCATCATGTTAAGCAGAGTAAACTGTGCTTGCATGTCGGTTGGGAAGCCAGGGTGAGGTGCTGTTACGATTTTCACCGCTTTCAGCTCACGACCCGTCATATCAAGGCTGATCCAGTCTTCGCCCGTTTCAACCTTCGCACCCGCTTCTTCAAGCTTCGCTAAGGCAGCTTCAAGAAGATGAGCGTTGGTGTTGCGACAAACCACTTTACCGCCAGAAACAGCAGCAGCAACCAGGAAAGTACCGGTTTCAATACGGTCAGCAACCACAGAGTGTTGGCCACCACCAAGACGTTCAACGCCTTCGATAGTAATCGTATCTGTACCTGCGCCAGAAATTTTAGCACCCAGTTTATTTAGGAAGTCAGCCGTATCAACAATCTCAGGCTCACGCGCTGAGTTATCAAGTACTGTTGTTCCTTCCGCTAGCGTTGCTGCACACATGATAGTAATGGTGGCACCCACACTTACTTTATCCATCACGATGTGTGCGCCTTTCAGACGGCCATCAACACTTGCTTTCACATAACCATCTTCCAACTTAATGGTCGCACCTAGTTGCTCTAGGCCGTGGATATGCAGATCAACAGGTCTAGCACCAATTGCACAACCGCCTGGAAGTGACACTTGGCCTTCACCAAAACGAGCGACTAGAGGACCTAAAGCCCAAATAGAAGCACGCATTGTTTTCACTAAATCGTAAGGCGCACAAAATTCATTAATTTCGCTGCCATCAACATGAACACTACCATTACGTGATACTTTTGCGCCTAAACGCTTAAGCAGTTCCATCGTAGTATCGATGTCGCGTAGGTGAGGAACGTTACTTACTTCTACTGGCTCTTCAGCAAGAATTGAAGCAAATAAGATAGGTAGCGCTGCATTTTTTGCGCCTGAGATCGTCACTTCACCGCTTAGCGGCTTATCCGATCCAATAACTCGAAACTTTTCCATCATAAACCTTAAAGTGACATCAGTTTCTTATCACGTTCCCACTCTTCAGGCGTGAAAGCCTTAATAGAAAGAGCATGGATGTCATTGCGTTGAATGTATTCCATTAGTGGGCCGTAGATTAGTTGCTGCTTCTTAACTCGATTCATGCCGTCAAAACATGGATCAACCGCAACAACTTCGTAATGACTGCCTTCCCCTTTCACGAAAATTTCCTGAAGGTTCAGTGCTTCTGCTAATAATTCTTGTACTTTTGTGCTGTCCACAAATAGCTCCTGCCTAATTTTTTATGTGTTCTGCCATCATTGGCTGGATATTGCTCAATTGGAACAACGTTCGTAATTGTTCTGGCACGAAACTGAGCATTATATGACAGTTTTGATTTTTTGCATGCTCTAATAAGTGAATTAGCATCACCATTCCTGCTGAATCGACTCGATTTATATGGCTAAGGTCAATTTCAACGCTCGATTCCGTCGTTTGCCACTTTTCCAATATACGCCAGATTGCAGGGACACTGTCTCGGTCTAGATCACCGAGCAGTTGATACTTTTTAAAGCTTAGTGCTTGCCATTGAGAATGGCTCATTATTTGTTACTCTCAAAACGAATCGGTTGTGCGGCTAATTTCTCTAGTTCGTCAGCAACTTGTAAGATGCCTTCTTGACGAATCTTAGTATTCCACTCCGATTGCTTACTCGACAACAAGCTAATACCTTCGGCAACCATATCAAATGCTTTCCACTCGCCAGATTTCTTGTCTTTGCGAAGCTTAAATTCAAGCTTAATGTTTGGTCGCGGCGTATCGATGATGTCGACCTTGATACTGGTAATGCGGCTATCCGCTTTGATTTTTGGTTCTGGACCAAATTCAATCGTCTGATCTGTGTATTGAGTCAGCACTTGGGCATAAGAAGAAACCAGGTATTTACGGAATGAATCGATAAACACGCCCACGTCTTTTCTATCCGCGCCTTTCAAGTTTGGTCCAAGTAACTTAAGAGCTGCATATTGTGCATTCACATAAGGCATCAACTCTTCTTCCACGATGACCTTCAATAACTCTGGATCTTGGTGGATGTTGTCTTGTTCACTCTTCAAACGCTCAAATGCCACTTCGGCAACTTGAGTCATCATCTGGTAAGGCTGAGTACGGTCAATCGATTCTGCAGCAAAGGCTTGGGTAGAAATAAGCAATGCCATTGCCGCCATAAACATTGATTTCAAGTAACCAATAGTTTTTAAATGACTAATATCTTTTAAATGACTAATAGTTTTCAACATCATCTTATTCCTTAGCTTCGCTGTCATTAGAACCGCCAACGCTATACAGCACTTGGCCAATCAAATCTTCTAGTACTAATGCTGACTTGGTGTCTTCAATCGAATCACCATCGACCAGCATCTCTTCATCATCAAAAATGAAGCCTGGAACCAGACTAATGTACTGCTCACCGATTAAGCCAGACGTTAAAATTTGAGCGCTAGAGGTATCTGGAAATTGTGAGTACTTCCCGTCAATAGACAGTTCAACGACAGGAAGGTAGCTCTCAGTATCGAGCTCAATGCTTTTAACTCGACCAACAACAACGCCACCCACCTTCACTGGAGAACGAACTTTTAGGCTGCCAATGTTGTCAAATGTCGCTTTTAGATTGTAAGTATGGTTCGAACCTATGCCTTTTACGTCAGCGACTTGAAAGATCATGATTAAGATTGCGCAAATTCCGGCAATAACAAAGGTGCCGACCCATAATTCTAATTTTCGAGTTTGTTGCATGATTAATTCCCAAACATCAATGCGGTAAGAACAAAATCTAGCCCTAGTACCGCTAGAGAAGAGTGCACTACAGTGCGTGTGGTTGCCTGACTAATACCTTCTGAAGTAGGTACTGCGTCATAACCATTGAAAAGTGCGATCCAAGTTACGGTGATAGCGAAGACCATACATTTGATCATGCTGTTACCAATATCTCGACCAAGTTCTACTGAAGACTGCATCGCAGACCAGAAACTGCCGTGATCAATGCCCTTCCAATCAACACCAACCAGTTGACCGCCCCAAATACCGACCGCCATAAAAATCATAGCAAGCAATGGCATTGAGATAAGCCCGGCCCAAAGACGTGGTGCAATAATGCGTTTAAGAGGGTCAACGGCCATCATCTCAAGGCTTGAGATCTGCTCTGTTGCCTTCATTAAACCAATCTCTGCCGTGAGTGCTGAACCGGCTCGACCTGCAAATAATAACGCAGTCACCACAGGCCCCAACTCACGCAACAGTGAAAGCGCGACCATTTGGCCAAGGTTTCCCTCAGCGCCGTAGTCAATTAACACGACATAGCCTTGCAGGCTGAGCACCATGCCAATGAACAGACCCGAAACTAAAATAATAGCCAATGACTGAACGCCGACGCTATAAAGTTGTTTTACTAATAAAGGGAAGTTTTTTAGTCGCGGGATGCCAAACAAAGCCCCAAATAACATCAGGCTTGCTCGACCAAATGACTCACAGATCGCAAGTGTACGCTTACCGACACCCGCAATAGTTTTAGCAATCATATTAAAACAAATCCTTTTCTAAGCTCTTCGCAGGGAATCTAAATGGTACTGGGCCATCGGCTTCGCCTTGCAAAAATTGCTGCACTCTCGGATCGCTATTGTTGTACAACTCATCAGGTGTTCCAGCTGCAATGATCTTGCTATCCGCCATGAGGTAAACCCAATCAGCAATACTCATCACCTCTGGCACATCGTGAGAAACGACAATAGAGGTTAAGCCCAAGGCTTGATTGAGGTTTCGGATCAATTCAACCAATACGCCCATGGTGATGGGGTCTTGGCCAACAAACGGCTCATCGTACATGATAAGTTCTGGATCCAGTGCGATTGCACGAGCCAACGCAGCTCGCCTCGCCATACCGCCAGACAATTCACTCGGCATTAATTGCGCTGCCCCTCGTAATCCTACCGCTTCAAGCTTAAGTAATACGATGGTACGAATGAATTTTTCATTAAGTTCAGTGTGCTCTCGCAGCGGAAACGCCACATTATCAAAGACATTGAGATCCGTAAAAAGCGCACCCGATTGGAATAGCATGCTCATTTTCTTACGTGCTTGATACAGCTTTCGACGTGATAATGCAGGGATGTTATCGCCATCAAACCAAATTTCGCCTTCATCTGGCGGCAGTTGCCCACCGATCAAACGCAGTAAAGTCGTTTTGCCGATCCCAGACGGCCCCATGATTGCGGTTATTTTGCCTTGAGGCACCTCTAAGCTGATGTCGTCAAAGATAACGCGCTCACCGCGTGAGAAGCTGAGGTTTTTAACTTTCACAAGCTCAGTGTTCAACATATTTTTGTTGTTTCCTTGCTTTAAAAAACGCCAATTATGGCTGCAATAATAATGAGTCTACTTTAGAATTAAAAGCACTGTTCAATTAATTCATATTAAACAGGAATCTATGCAGGGATTTGAAAGCATTAGGAAATTATCTATTGAGCTCTCTTTCTTGCCTGCTAACTGGTAATTAATTTGCCGAGTGACTTCCCTTTTATCTAGCAACAGGTCAAAATTAGCGGTTAATTCTCCGCTTTTTATTAATTTTTTAGGAATCATCATGCTTGAAGCGATTGCGTTTCTTATTATCGGTCTAGGTTTTTTGGTGTGGAGTGCAGATAAGCTGGTTTACGGCGCCGCTGCTCTTGCTCGCAACTTCGGTATTTCACCACTAGTTATCGGTATGACGATCTTAGCAATGGGGTCTTCGGCTCCTGAAATGATGGTTTCTGCGACAGCGGCTCTTGATGGCAAAACAGATACCGCTGTAGGTAACGTATTAGGCTCAAACATCGCCAACATTGCGCTTATTTTAGGTATTACTGCCCTAATCAAGCCGCTATCGATTAGCTCTGGCGTGATTCGCCGTGAACTACCATTAATGATTGGTGTCACTTTATTAGCTGGCGCACTGCTTTGGGATAACCATTTAGGTTTCTATGAAGGCGTGTTGTTGTTTGTTCTTTTCGCTGCTTTCTTATTTGCCATGCTGCAAATAAGCCGTAGTGAGAAGAAGAACGGTGATGCCTTCCTTGACGAGCAAGAATCAGAAATCCCAGAGGGTGTAAGCAACCCGAAAGCCGCAATGTGGGTCGTGATTGGTCTGATCATTCTACCTTTGGCTGCTGATATGCTGGTTGATAATGCCGTAATCATCGCGAAATACTTCGGTATGAGCGACCTTGTCATTGGTCTAACTATCATAGCCGTAGGCACTAGCTTGCCTGAGCTTGCAGCATCACTTGCCGGCGTTATGAAGGGTGAAGATGATATGGCTGTAGGTAATATCATTGGTTCAAACGTATTCAACATCCTTGCTGTTATGGGTATCCCGGGCATCCTAAACCCTTCGATCTTGAGCGAGTTCGCTATGGGTCGTGACTTCTGGGTAATGCTAGGCGTATCGCTACTGCTTGTTGTGATGGCACTAGGAAAATCTCGTAGTGTGAATCGCATTGAAGGCGGCGTGTTAATTGTGACGTTCGTGGCCTACCAAAGTTACCTACTAATGAACATGTCGGCTTAATTGTTGATTTAACTTCCCGTACTTGGAGTATTTGATGTCTCAGCCATTTGATTACCGCAGCGTTGCAAAACAAGTTTTGGAAACCGAAGTTGCAGGTCTCACTCAATTAGACCAATATTTTAATGATGATTTTTGTAAAGCTTGCGACCTTATCCTGAACAACAAAGGCAAAGTCGTTGTGATGGGCATGGGTAAATCAGGCCACATTGGCAACAAAATCGCAGCAACATTGGCAAGTACCGGGACATCGGCTTTCTTTGTACACCCAGGTGAAGCAGCGCATGGCGATCTAGGCATGATCGAACCTGGCGATATTGTGATTGCAATATCCAACTCAGGCGAATCGGGAGAAATCCTCAGCCTATTCCCGGTATTAAAGCGTCTGAACATCAAAATCATCAGCATGACGGGTAAGCCAGCATCAAACATGGCAACCTTGTCTGATATCCATTTACAAATTTCAGTACCGGAAGAAGCTTGTCCACTGGGCTTAGCACCAACAACCAGCACCACGGCGACTTTGGTCATGGGTGATGCATTAGCCGTTGCACTTTTGCAGGCTCGAGGCTTTACCGCTCAAGACTTTGCATTGTCTCATCCAGGTGGCGCTTTAGGTCGCCAACTGCTGTTAAAACTGGACGACATCATGCATACGGGCGATGCACTCCCAGTGGTAGCACCGGAAGCATTGGTACGAGACGCTCTTTTGGAGATATCTCAAAAAGGCTTGGGGATGACGGCCATCGTTGGTGAAGACGGTCTAATGGCCGGTATTTTTACTGATGGTGATTTGCGCCGTATCCTAGACAAGCGCATCGATATCCATGATACGCAGATCGGCGACGTGATGACGCTAAATCCGACGGTAGCAGAACCCAACATGCTTGCAGTTGAAGGCCTAAACTTGATGCAAGCTAAGAGCATCAATGGCCTAATGCTGTGCCATGAAGGCAAACTAGTCGGAGCGTTAAACATGCATGACTTACTGAAAGCAGGAGTAATGTAATGACACAGACAGTCGAAACTCTATACGGCACTGTTAACTCAGATGTATTTGCAATCGCAAAAGAGATCAAATTGCTGATTTGCGATGTCGATGGTGTCTTCTCTGATGGTCGCATCTATATGGGCAACAACGGTGAAGAGCTGAAAACCTTCCACACTCGTGACGGTTACGGCATAAAATCACTGATGAACGCTGGCATTGAAATCGCGATCATCACGGGTCGCAAATCTCAAATTGTTGAGAATCGTATGACCGCTCTAGGCATTAAGCTGATTTATCAAGGTCAAGACAATAAAGTTAAGGCATACCAAGATATTTGCGATAAGCTTTCTGTAAACCCTGAAAATACAGGTTACATCGGAGACGATCTGATTGACTGGCCTGTAATGGAAAAAGTTGGCTTGAAGGTCTGTGTGGCAGATGGTCACCCGCTACTTGCAAAGCGTGCAAACTACGTGACAACCATTAACGGTGGTCATGGCGCGGTACGTGAAGTGTGCGACCTGATTTTACAAGCAAGAAATGAACTCGACGTGCATAAAGGTTTAAGCATATGAGTTTTACTCGTATTATCTATTTAATACTCATATTTATTGCCTCTTGGTCGACCTATTACCTGTACGACAAAGAGCAAACATCAACGATACAAGTGGCTCCAAATTTGGAGCTGCCTGCGTTTAGTGGCAAAAGCCTGAACAACATTAGCTACGACGAAAGCGGTATTCGCAGCTATCAGGTTGAATCGACGTATTTAGAACACTACTCAGTGGTTGGCGATACGCACTTTCAAAACCCAGTTCTTTCGGTATTCCGTGAAGGGCACACGATTGAATGGCAAGTCACCGCTGATCGCGCGATTATGGATGAGAATCAAGTTGTCACTTTTTATGACAACGTCGTGGCAAAGAACCTATTGCCAGAAGCCAGCTTCGATACAATGACCACAGATAAAATGGTTGTTGAGCTGCCTAGCCGAGATTTTTATTCAGAGACTCCGGTCCATATGATCGGTACATTTTTTGAAACTGAGGGACAAGCAATGAAAGGTAACTTCGGTACCAACAATGCGACCCTCTTTAATTCTGTTCAAGGTAGATATGAAACTCTTACACCTTAGTTTATTCGCTTTGACCCTTGCGGCACCTAATGTCTATGCTCTGTCTTCGGATAGCGAGCAACCTGTCTACATTGACTCAGACAGCCAGCAATTGGATATGAAAAGTAACCAAGTGACTTTCCTTGGTGATGTGAACCTTAAACAAGGCAGCATCAATATCAATGCCGATAAGGTTATTGTTACTCGTAACGCCGTAAATGGTGAGATTGAAGAGATTCAAGGCTTCGGTAAGCCAGCAACCTTCTCTCAGCTTACTGACGACGGTAAGACACTCTACGGCGAAGCTGATGACCTACATTACCAGCTTGTTGCCGACCGACTGATCATGACCAAAAATGCGATGCTATCTCAAGATGGCAGCATCATTCGCGGTTCTAAGATCACTTACCAGATCGGTTCTCAGAAATTAGTCGCTGACAGTGGTGAAAACAAACGAGTGTCAACGGTTTTACAACCAACGGAAGTGAATAAGTAACGATGGCTGTTCTTAAAGCAAAAAACCTAGCGAAAACCTACAGTAAGCGTAAGG
Organism: Vibrio sp. 1CM23M; assembly: GCF_023161755.1. NCBI lineage: Bacteria > Pseudomonadati > Pseudomonadota > Gammaproteobacteria > Vibrionales > Vibrionaceae > Vibrio > Vibrio sp. 1CM23M. Next base: position 59,943 of record NZ_JALNTR010000012.1, on the reverse strand, counting down.
TTGTTACCGATGTAAGCTTACAGGTAGAGTCAGGCCAGATCGTCGGTCTGCTTGGGCCTAACGGTGCGGGTAAAACCACGTCTTTCTATATGATTGTTGGTCTGGTTGCGCGTGATGAAGGTACCATCAGCATTGATGACCGAGACATCAGTATCTTGCCAATGCACAGCCGTTCTCGTCTTGGTATCGGTTACCTGCCTCAAGAAGCGTCAATTTTCCGTAAGCTGTCTGTAGAGAACAACATCATGGCGGTTTTACAAACCCGTGATGAAATGACCAACGAACAACGCCAAGATAAGCTGGAAGACCTGCTAGAAGAGTTCCACATCCAACATATCCGCACCAGCAATGGTATGGCTCTGTCAGGTGGTGAGCGTCGTCGTGTTGAGATTGCTCGAGCACTCGCAGCAAACCCGCAGTTCATTCTATTGGATGAACCATTCGCCGGTGTTGACCCGATCTCAGTAATCGATATCAAAAAAATCATTGTTCACCTGCGTGATCGCGGCTTGGGCGTTTTGATTACCGACCACAACGTTCGTGAAACATTAGACGTGTGTGAAAAAGCTTACATCGTAAGCCAAGGACACCTGATCGCTGAGGGTACTCCTGAAGATGTTCTCAATAACGAACAAGTTAAACAAGTTTATCTAGGCGAACAATTCCGTCTATGATTATATAGAGAGTATCGAGAGTTCTAAGAATAATAACTAGGTAAGTCACACTGAATGAAACCCTCATTACAACTTAAGCTAGGCCAACAGTTAGCAATGACTCCTCAATTGCAGCAAGCGATTCGTTTGTTGCAATTGTCTACTTTAGATTTGCAACAAGAGATCCAAGAAGCACTTGAATCTAACCCACTACTCGATGTCGAAGAAGGCAATGAAGATACGCCAACATCGGAAGAAAAACCTAGCAGTGACGAAAAAGAAACAGTTGAAGCCACAGAGCAAGACTTACCTGATAGCTCAGACTTAATCGAAAAATCAGAGATTGGCAACGAATTAGAAATCGACACAACTTGGGAAGACGTCTACAGCGCAAACACCGGTAATACGGGTATTGCGATTGATGACGACATGCCTGTTTATCAAGGCGAAACCACTCAAAGCCTGCACGATTACCTACTTTGGCAACTCGACCTAACACCATTCACTGACACCGACCGAAGCATCGCTTTTGCACTAATAGATGCCATCGACGACTACGGCTACCTCACTGTAACTTGTGAAGACATCCTTGAAAACTTCGACAATGAAGAGATCGAGCTTGATGAAATTGAAGCCGTACGTAAACGAATTCAGCAATTTGACCCACTAGGTGTTGGTTCAGTCAATCTGCAAGATTGCTTGTTACTGCAGTTGGCAACCTTTCCCCAAGATACGCCTTGGCTCAACGAAGCTAAGTTAGTACTTACTAGCCATATCGACCAACTCGGCAACCGCGATTACAAACTGGTTATCAAAGAGACCAAGCTGAAAGAAGCAGAACTACGTGAAGTTTTGCAGCTTATTCAACAGCTGGACCCTCGCCCTGGCAGTAAGATTACTCCAGATGAAACTGAGTATGTGGTTCCGGATGTATCTGTCTTCAAAGACCTTGGCAAATGGTTAGTGACCATTAACCCTGATAGCGTTCCTAAGTTGAAAGTGAATCAGCAGTACGCTGATCTGGGCAGTAAAGGCAACAGCGCCGACAATCAATACATCCGCTCAAATTTGCAAGAAGCAAAGTGGTTAATTAAAAGCCTAGAGAGCCGAAATGAGACGCTACTCAAAGTTGCGCGATGCATTGTTGAACATCAGCGTGATTTCTTCGAACATGGCGAAGAAGCGATGAAGCCAATGGTTCTTAATGATGTTGCGTTAGCTGTTGATATGCACGAATCCACGATCTCTCGTGTGACGACTCAAAAATTCATGCATACCCCACGTGGCATCTTCGAACTCAAATACTTTTTCTCAAGCCATGTCAGCACTGACAATGGCGGTGAATGTTCATCTACAGCAATTCGCGCACTCATTAAGAAGCTTGTCGCAGCGGAAAATACCGCGAAGCCTCTAAGTGATAGTAAGATTGCTGCTTTACTGGCTGACCAAGGAATTCAGGTAGCTAGACGTACCATAGCGAAATACCGTGAGTCTCTGGGCATTGCCCCATCGAGTCAGCGTAAACGCCTGCTATAAGCTCATTTAGTCGCTAGTTACTTAGCAACTATAATCAGGCAACCAACTGAAAAGGAAAGTCTATGCAAATCAATATTCAAGGCCATCACGTTGATCTTACCGATTCAATGCAAGACTATGTTCACACCAAATTCGACAAACTTGAGCGCTTCTTTGATCATATCAATAGCGTTCAGGTTGTTTTAAAAGTTGAGAAAATCAATCAAATCGCAGAAGCTACCCTGCATATAAATCAGGGGGAAATCCATGCGACAGCAACAGATGAAAGCATGTATGCCGCGATTGATTCATTGGTTGATAAACTCGTCCGCCAACTCAACAAGCACAAAGAAAAGCTAAGTAGTCACTAACATGCAATTAAGCGAAGTACTTTCATTGGACTGCACCAAAAGTGCAGTCCAATGCACAAGCAAAAAAAGAGCCCTTGAGCTCATCAGTCAGATCGCAGCAGAAAGCTGTGGTCAAGATTCAACAGAGCTGTTTGAGTGCATGTTGAGCCGTGAAAAAATGGGCAGTACAGGTATTGGTAATGGCATTGCTATTCCTCACGCTCGTATGAATGTCAGTGATAAAGCGATTGCTGTATTACTGCAATGCCAAGATCCCATCGAATTTGATGCGATTGATAATCGTCCTGTCGACCTACTATTTGCCCTGCTTGTTCCAAGTGAACAGTGCAAGGAGCATCTAAAAACCCTTTCTTGTATGGCAGAGCGACTAAACGACAAGCAGACTCTTAAACAGTTGCGTAATGCTCAAAGCGATCAAGAGCTTTACGACATCATGATTCAAGTGCCAACTTGCGAGTAATAACATGCGATTAATCGTTGTTAGTGGCCAATCGGGGGCCGGTAAAAGTGTTGCGCTGCGAGTCCTTGAAGACTTGGGGTATTACTGTGTCGATAATCTTCCAGTAAACCTGCTCAACGACTTCGTCGAATCAGTACGTGAGATCAATCAAAACGTCGCCGTTAGCATTGATATCCGTAACCTACCGAAAGAGCCTCAGTTAGTCACAGAGATGCTAGAACAGCTAGACTCTGCCACTAATATCGATGTGAACGTGTTATTCCTAGATGCGAGCAAGCAGACGTTACTCAAGCGCTACAGCGAAACACGCAGAATTCACCCTTTATCGATCGGCCAAGAAAAGCTCTCTCTTGAGCAAGCGATTGATTTAGAAAAGACACTCCTGACACCTCTCGCTGAGCACGCCAGCATTGTGATTGACAGTAGTGACTGCAACCTCTACGAATTGAGTGAAAAGGTTCGTTTTAAAGTTGAAGGCAAAGAGAAGCAAGAGCTGATTATTGTCTTTCAATCTTTCGGTTTTAAGTATGGCCTGCCAAGTGATGCCGACTACGTGTTTGATGTTCGCTTTTTGCCGAACCCTCACTGGGAACCCGCACTACGACCACTAACCGGTCTAGATGCTCCCATTCACTCTTTTCTTGAAGAACACTCAGAAGTTCTAGAGCTCAAGCAACAGATCCAAGGCTTTGTTGAACAGTGGTTACCAATGTTAGAGAAGAACAATCGCAGTTACCTAACGGTCGCGATTGGCTGTACTGGCGGCAAACACCGCTCGGTTTATCTAACTCAGAAAATTGGCGAATACTTCGAGCAACTTGGCCATCAAGTTCAAATCAGACACGCCTCCCTAGAGAAGCACCAACAGGGCTAACCATGGAATTAACTCGAACTGTACTGATCCAAAATCGCTTGGGTCTTCACGCTAGAGCAGCCGTAAAGTTGGTTGAGCTTGCACAAAGCTTTGATGCAACCATCACTATCCATAGCGAAGAAGATAAAACAGCGACAGCAGACAGCGTAATGGGGTTACTTATGCTGGAATCAGCGCAAGGGCAACATATTACGATTCAAGCTGCAGGCACCGATTCACAGCAAGCATTGGATGCCGTCTGTCATCTCATTGAAGACAAGTTTGATGAGGGGGAGTAGCGAAAACGCTTCACTCGCAACGCCTAAGACTCAAACAACGAACCAACCAATATTAAATCTTAGTTCTAGCTAAGTTTATGATTTAAATAAGTCCCAGAATTAAGTTACTATTCCAACCATTGTTAGAATAATGAGATAGGAGGAAAATATGGCAGAGCAATTAGAATTCGACCAAGCTCACCAAACCCTCCAAGAAGTCAGCGAAGCCCTAGAAAACGGCCGATTTGTTCACGTACGCCGACAACTTCAGGACATGGAGCCTGAAGATATTGCACACCTTTTAGAAGCCTCCCCTCGCAAAAGTCGTGACGTACTCTGGCAACTCACCGATCCTGAAGACTACGGTGAAATTCTTGATGAACTAAACGAAGACGTCAAAGATGCTCTTGTGTCAAAAATGGCACCTGAGACCTTAGCAGAAGCAACCGAAGGCATGGAAACCGATGACGTCGCGTACGTACTTCGAAGCCTACCCGACGATGTTTCTCGCGAAGTCCTTTCTCAAATGGACTCCGTCGATCGTGCATTAGTTGAAACTGCCCTGTCGTACCCTGAAGATTCAGCGGGTGCGATCATGAATACCGACGTAATCACGATTCGTGGTGATGTCGATGTCGACGTTGTATTGCGCTACATGCGTATGCGTGGCGAACTGCCTGATGCAACTGACGCTCTGTATGTTATTGATGAAGAAGAACGTCTTATCGGTAACCTATCGCTTACCACACTGGTAACGACTCAGCCTGATGTCGCGGTTTCCGAAGTGATGGAGGATGCCGACGAAGCGATCGCGGTTGAAACCAGCGCTTCCGACATTGCGAGCCTGTTCGAACGTCGTAATTGGGTTTCAGCGCCAGTAGTCGATAGCAATCAACATCTTGTTGGTCGTATCACCATCGATGACGTGGTTGATGTTATCCGTGAAGATGCCGAGCACTCAATGATGAGTATGGCGGGTATGGACGATGACGAAGATACCTTCGCACCAGTCGTAAAATCCGCTCGTCGTCGTAGTGTGTGGCTTGGTGCTAATGTTCTTGCTGCGCTGGCTGCCGCATCAGTATCGAATATGTTTGAAGCAACGCTCGACCAAATGGCAGCGATTGCAGTACTGATGACCATTGTACCTTCGATGGGTGGTGTTGCCGGTAACCAAACCGTTGCTCTTGTGATTCGTGGTTTGGCACTCGGTCATATCGGTGACAGTAACAAACGCGAACTACTGCTCAAAGAGGCGGCCATCGGCTTCCTAAACGGCGTGTTATGGGCCGTTATCATTGGTGGTATTGTGGTTGCTTGGAAAGGTAACTGGATACTGGGAGGCATCATCTCAGCAGCGATGATGACTAACTTAATTGTCGCTGGTATTGCTGGTGTAACTATCCCTGTGATGTTGAAGAAGATGAATATCGATCCAGCCCTTGCTGGCGGTATGGCACTGACCACAGTAACCGATGTTATTGGCCTATCGGTGTTCCTAGGCTTAGCGACCATACTGATCTAGTTAGCATAAGCAGTTAGCCAATTTTTGGCGAAATACAGAAAACAAAAAGGGAGCCATCGGCTCCCTTTTTTAATTCATCAGATTCGCTTTAATTGAATTACTCACCCGCGACTTTCATCGACTCAAGCAGGATAGAACCCGTTTGAATTTGCGAACGTGTTTCTACGTCGTTACCCACAGCAACAATCTGAGTAAACATGTCTTTTAGGTTACCGGCGATTGTTACTTCTGATACTGGGTATTGGATCTCTCCGTTCTCAACCCAGAAACCCGCAGCGCCACGAGAGTAATCACCCGTTACGGTATTAACGCCTTGGCCCATCACTTCAGTCACTAGGAAACCCGTACCCAACTCTTTTAGCATCTGCTCAAAGTTTTGGCCGGTCGATTTAACGAACCAGTTATGAATACCACCCGCATGGCCTGTTGGTGTCATGTCCATTTTACGTGCTGCGTAACTCGTCAGTAGATAAGTCGCCAGAACACCATCAGTGATGATTTCGCGATCTTGAGTGAACACACCTTCGCTATCGAATGGGCTTGAAGCCAAACCACGCAGGATATGTGGTCGCTCAGAAATGTTAAACCAGTCAGGTAGGATTTTCTGACCTAAGTGATCCAATAAGAATGACGACTTGCGGTAAAGGTTACCGCCACTGATCGCCATCACAAGGTGACCAATCAAGCCAGTAGCAACATCGTTAGCGAACATAATTGGGTATTGGCCTGTTGGTAGCTTTTTCGCATCCAAACGGCTAATGGTCTTTTCTGCAGCTTCTTGACCTACACGCTCAGGCGTCCACAGTTCGTCACGGTGACGTGCAACGGTATAGCTGTAGTCTCGCTCCATTTCACCGTTAGCACCTTGTCCAATCACACAGCAGCTCGTGCTATGGCGACTTGAAGCGTAGCTTGCTAGTAAGCCATGGCTGTTACCATAAACCTTAACGCCGTAGTGACTGTCGTAGCTTGCGCCATCACTCTGTTTGATCTTGTCGCTATAAGCTAACGCTTGCTTCTCAGCAGCAATCGCAATCTCAGCGGCATAGTCAGGGTTTGGTTCATCAGGGTGAAAAAGATCCAAGTCTGGAATTTCTTTTACCATGTATTCTTTTGCTGCAGGACCTGCAAATGGGTCTTCAGACGTGTACTGAGCGATATCAAGCGCAGCCGCGACTGTTTGAGCAATGGCCTTTTCACTCAGATCAGATGTAGATGCGCTGCCTTTTTTCTGGCCGCGATAAACAGTAATACCTAGCGCACCATCACTATTAAATTCAACGTTTTCCACTTCACACATACGTGTTGAAACACTTAAACCCGTTGACTTAGTAATAGCGACCTCAGCTGCGTCTGCACTCACTGATGCCATATCCAACGCTTTAGCTACTGCGGCTTCTAGCTCAACTCTTTGCTGGGCGACTTGCTGTTTTACATCCATATCTATTCTAATTTTTTAGGTCAATATTACGTAGGATAACAAGAATTTCGCTTTCTCCCCAAGATTCTTGCTAAAATAGGCAATATATTCGTTTGAGATAGTGACATAGGCAGAAAAGATGGCTCGCAAAAACCAAAAAGCCCCATGGGAACCAGAAGAAGAAATCATCTGGGTAAGTAAGACAGAAATGAAAACGGACATGGATGCCCTGCAAAAGCTGGGAGAAGAGCTTGTTGGTCTAAAGCCTTCTGTATTAGACAAATTTCCGCTGTCTGAAGATTTGGCACAAGCGATTAAAGATGCACAACGCTTTAAAAATGAAGCGAAGCGTCGTCAACTTCAATACATTGGTAAAGTAATGCGTAATGTCGATCCTGAGCCAATTCAAGCGGCTTTGGATAAAGTACGTAACAAACACTCACAAGCAACAGCTGAGCTCCATAAGCTTGAGCAACTGCGTGATCGTGTTGTTGCTGAAGGTGATGCGGCTATTTCAGAAGTAATGGAAATGTACCCTGAAGCAGACCGTCAGCGTCTTCGTCAGCTAGCTCGCCAAGCTAACAAAGAGAAATCAGCGAACAAGCCTGCGAAGTCTTCTCGTGAGATCTTCCAAATCTTAAAAGAGCTAAAGCTAGAAGACTAATCGTTATCTCGCTTTACTCATAGAGTGAATAAAAGACCTAGCGCATGCTAGGTCTTTTTGTTTTCTACGTACTCAATATCAGAGAGATTAAACAAGAGTGATGAATCGTCACTCACCCGCTTTAACAAATGAGCTTAACTCTGCCTGTGGATGATCCGCTGTCAGTGCCTCTATCGAATCTTCAACCAACACCTTACCTAGCGCCACAAACACAAACTTATTCGCGATACTGCGTGCGTCACCTAAATGGTGAGTCACCATCAAGACCGTAATATTTCGCTCTGCCGCTAATCGCTTCACTAAGCTAAGCATCTCTTCGCGAAGCAAAGGGTCAAGCGCAGAGAAAGGTTCATCAAGTAGCCAAATGTCATGTGGCTGAACAAAACAACGCGCTAGTGCGACACGCTGGCGTTGACCACCGGATAAGTGCTCAGGCAATCTATCCAAATACTCTGCAACACCTACTTGTGCGGCTGCTTGCTCAACTTTGAGCTTTTGGGTTGCCGTAAGCTTTAATCCCGGGTGCAGACCTAAACCAATATTTTCACGTACCGTGAGATGGGCAAACAGGTTGTGCTCTTGAAACAACATCGCCAATGGGCGCTGATGTGCCTCTTTACCAATAAGCGATTGCCCAGCCACTGAGATCTCACCCGATGTAGGCTCGATGAAACCCGCGACTAGCGCCAACAGTGTAGATTTACCCGCACCACTCGGCCCCATAAGCGCAACAATATCGCCCTGCTCAGCTTGAAAATCAAAGCTAAACAACTCTCTGTGATAGTGGTAATCCACATCTTTCATCACTAACATCATCGGTTCCTTAATTCTTTAGCATCGAGCTTAGATCTTCGAGTAAATAAGAATTCTATTAAGCTAAAACTGCCGACACTCAGTAACAGTAAGCTCACAGAAACTACCGCCGCCGCTTCCATTTGATAGCTGCCTAACAATTGGAATAGGTACAAAGGCAGAGTTCTAAAATCTTGGCTACCAAACAAAGCAATCGCGCTTAAGTCACCCATCGCCAACATAAAGCTAATCGAGAAGGCTTGCGCCATCGGCTTACGCAATGCTCGCCACTCCACTAACCTAAAACGCGTGAAACCTGTCATACCCAAGCTTGCACACACATACTGGTACTGCTGAGACAAATGCAGCATAGGTTGAGCTAGGGTTTTAATTACGTAAGGCAGCGCCATTAAGCTGTTGACGGCAATCACGATAAAGAAAGCTAAACTGAATACATCGGTGAATGAACGCAGTAATAAGAAGATACCCGTACTGATCACCAGCCCCGGAGTCACCAAGATAATAGTGCCAATCAGCTCGATTTTATCGGCTCGAAAATTCTTGTTCTGTAAACGCCATGCTCGGCTAGTCAGTAGTATGGCGATACCAATACCAACTGCGATAACACTTGCTAATGACGCGACTTTAACCGAGGTCATTAACGCCGCCCAAAACGGCTCGCTGCTGAGTACGGTTAATGCCTGCGAGTTAATTCCACTGACGATAACCATAGCTAATGGCGGCAATACCAGCATTGAGACTATGATGATCCAAAAGCTATCCCAAGCTTTTGACCACCAGCTGTCCTTAACCAAATATTTCTCTTCCGACAGCTGACTGGCCGTCACTGAAATAGGCTTCGATAAGCGTTGAATGCTCACCGCTAGCACACCACACAGCAGCATTTGCCATATCGCGAGCAAGGCACCAGCTTGAAGGTCAAAGTCGAATTTAATCGCCTGATAAATAGCGAGCTCGATAGTGGTTGATTTAGGTCCACCGCCTAGCGCCATCACGGTAGCAAAGCTGGTAAAACACAACATGAAGACTAAGCCACACACATGTGGTAATTGCTGTCTTAAGCGAGGCCATTCAACCCATCTGAATTTGTTCCAATGACTCATACCCAAGTGAGCACAAAGCTTGTGTTGCTCGGCAGGCACGGTATCTAACGCTTGCAGAAGTAAGCGACTGGCATAAGGCAAGTTGAAGAAAACGTGCGCCAGCAAAATACCATTCAATCCGTATATGGAAAATGGCAATTCAATATCGAAGTTCGCCAAAAACTTAGCTAACCAACCACTATTGCCATAGATCGCAAGTAAGCCAAATACACCCACTAACACTGGCAGGACTAAGGTCGACGCGAACAGCCTTAACAACAAAGCGCGTCCAAAAAATTGTCTACGACACAGCGCATGAGCAATAGGTATAGCAAAGCCAACACTCAGCACCGTTGAGAGTGTCGCCTGATAAAAACTGAATTTCGTTACATGCCAATAGTAGGGATCGGACCATACTTGGCTGATATCAAGAGAAGGGGCATTGCTAAGCAATGCCCCAACTGCTGAAACCACGAAGGCGGTAATGAGTATCGCTACCCAAATCCCAACCTTAGGTGTTTTCTTTATCATAGATTGATTTTTTACCGTAAATGGTTCGCTCGGTTAACATCGAACAAACCTTTAAATACAGAAAGTTAGAAAGCTAATTTTTTAAAAGCAAATTAAAAAGTAAGTGCACTCTGCCATTCACGAATCCATGGCTTACGCTTAGCTGCAATTTCTTCGGGCGTAAAGCTTAGCGCTTTCTGAGGAACCGTAAGTTGCTCGAACCCTTTTGGAAGCTCAATATCGGTCACTGGGTACATCCAGTTGCCTGTTGGCATCGCCGATTGGAATTCATCACTTAGGATAAACGCCATAAACTCATCAGCAAGCTTTTCGTTCTTGCTGCCTTTTACCTTAGCGGCCACTTCCACTTGAGTGTAATGCCCTTCTTCAAAGCTTGCTGCTGCGTACTTAGAATCGCTCTCAGCAATAATGTGGTAAGCCGGAGACGTTGTGTAAGACAACACTAAATCCGACTCGCCTTCTAGGAACATAGAGTAAGCTTCAGACCAGCCTTTGGTTACGGTCACTGTTTTCTGAGCAAGCTTCTTCCATGCTGCTGTCGCTTCATCACCGTATACTGATTTCATCCAAAGCATCATGCCTTGGCCTGGTGTTGATGTACGTGGGTCTTGGTAGATAACCTTAAGATCATCTCTCTGCTCAACCAGTTCTTTCAAGCTCTTAGGCGGGTTTGCCAACTTCTCTTTGTTGTAAACAAAAGCAAAGTAGCCAAAGTCATAGGGAACAAAAGTGCTGTCGTTCCAACCATTAGGCAGTGTTACTGATGAAGTATCAACATTATGCTCAGCCAATAAGCCCGTCGCTTTCGCTTCAGCCATCAGGTTGTTGTCGAGACCTAGCAAGATATCGGCTTTGCTGTTGCCGCCCTCAAGACGTAAACGGTTCAGAATAGACACGCCATCTTCTAGAGCGACAAAATTCACATCACAACCACACTTCTCTTCGAATGCTTTTTCAACGGCAGGACGAGGCCCCCAATCCGCAGCAAAAGAGTCATAGGTGTATACAGTCAAAGTGTTGTCTGTAGCAAAGGCAGAAAAAGAAATAGCTGTAGTAACAGCAAGGGTAGTTAATGTGAATTTCACTGGACGCTCTCCATGGTCTGAGCGGCACAGGTTTGAGGGAGGAGAACGGTAGAGGTTGTTCCTAACTCAATTCCTACGCCAGCATTATCTGGTTCAGGTTTACGGGTCCCAAGCATCTGCTTGATCTCAGCTCGCATTCATTATTTGAATGGTTCGCTCCCCGATGAGTGTTCAGAATTGTAATTTGATTTTTAACAATAAGCTATCAAGTTTGGATCAATTACGTTGATCGTAGCCCCAACGTGGCACTAAACCTTGCTCGATACCAAGATGATCCAGAATGCGCGCCACCATAAAGTCGACCAGATCTTCAATTGACTTAGGTTGATGATAAAAGCCCGGGGCTGCAGGCATGATCGTCACACCCATGGTCGAAAGCTTGTGCATGTTCTCTAAGTGCAACGTCGAAAATGGCGTCTCACGAACCACCAACAACAATTGGCCTCGCTCTTTCATGACCACATCTGCTGCTCGCTCAATCAGGTTATCCGACAAGCCATGTGCAATCGAAGCCAAGCATCCCGCTGAACATGGACACACTACCATCTGCTTCGGCGCTGCTGAACCAGAGGCAACCGGCGAGAACCAATCATCTTTGCCACACACCACCAGCTTTTCAGGGTCGCAGCCAAGATGTTTAACTAAAGCTTGTTTCGCCGCATCTGGCCCAGCAGGTAACTTAAGTTCATGCTCGGTCGCCAATACCACTCGCGCTGCCGATGAAATCAGCAAGTAGACCTGATAATCAGCCGCCAAAAGGCATTCAAGTAAACGCAGGCCATAAGGCGCACCGGATGCGCCAGTGAAAGCAAGAGTTATCGCTTTATCGTGTTTTGTCATGTTCTCAATTACTTCAAATTATAAGGTCGTGGATGCCGTTAGCCTTTGAGTGCCAATCCATCCAACAGTTTTTGATGAATGCCACCAAAGCCACCATTACTCATTACCAAGATTTGGTCGCCAGCTTGTGCCTCTGAGACAATTTTAGCAACGAATGCATCCATGTCATCACTCACGTGTGCAGGTTGGTGACAAGCGTCTGCAACATCTTGAACTGACCAATCAATGTTATCCGGTTGGAATAAGTAGGTAGAATCCGCCTGCTTCAACGAATCAGCCAGTATTTCTTTGTGCACACCACGTTTCATGGTGGCAGAACGAGGCTCTAAAACGGCAATGATTTTCTTAGTGTCGACCTTATTACGTAATCCGCCGAGCGTAAGTTCAATCGCCGTTGGATGATGAGCAAAATCGTCATAAACAGACACACCTGCCACCTCGCCTTTAAACTCCAAGCGGCGCTTAGTATTAATAAAGGTAGCTAGTGATTCACAAGCGAGATCTGGTGTCACGCCCACATGACGTGCAGCTGCTATCGCCATTAGGGCATTGTTGACATTGTGATCGCCAACCAAGTCCCAATCTACCGTTCCAACACATTCATTTTGGAAGTAAACCTCAAATTGCGATCCATCTTTAACCAGTTTCTTGGCATCCCAGTCGCCCTGCTCGCCACTCGATTCAGTTTCACTCCAGCAACCGCGAGCTAGAACATCTTGAATAGCGGTGTCCTGCTTAGGTGAGAAAATGCGACCATTGCTTGGCACAGTACGCACCAAATGATGGAATTGTCGCTTAATCGCTTCAAGATCGTCAAAGATGTCCGCATGATCGAACTCTAGGTTATTCATCACCAAGGTTCTTGGGTGGTAATGAACGAACTTAGATCGTTTATCGAAAAAAGCACTGTCGTATTCGTCGGCTTCTACCACGAAGAACATACTTTCACCAAGGCGAGCAGAGATACCAAAGTTACCCAACACACCGCCAACTAAGAAGCCCGGTGCATAGCCACAGTCTTCCAAGATCCAAGCCAACATGCTTGATGTCGTGGTCTTACCATGCGTTCCCGATACCGCTAACACCCAACGGTCATGCAGCAGGAACTCTTGTAACCACTGAGGACCAGAGGTGTATCTAAGGTTGTTATCCAACACATACTCAACACACGGATTACCGCGGCTCATTGCGTTACCGATAACCACGAGATCTGGCCTTGGTTCTAATTGGCTAGGGTCGAACCCTTCAATAATTTCAATCCCTTGCGATTCCAATAAGGTGCTCATTGGTGGGTAAACATTCGCGTCACTACCCGTAACCTTGTGACCTAATTGACGAGCCAATACCGCAGCACCACCCATGAAGGTGCCACAAATTCCTAAGATATGAATATGCATAAATTGCTTCCAAACGCTTGGCTAAATAAACGATGCCTAATTAAAACGGCTTGCACTCATTATCATTAAATGGCGATTAAAAGCGAGCGGCAATGCAAAACAAATTGAGTCGACATAGTAAGTGAGATCTGTGTCGCTTAGTTCATTACCATTAAAAAGATCTAACCTTTAGAATTTAGGTAAGCGTCTAGATGAATAAAGCCCACTCAAGAGGCCGAATCTACAGTGCTCAAATCCCCCCTAATATTGAGAGAAGTTTAAGGAAATAACATGTCTGAGATGCGCACCCTTGGTGAGTTCATTGTTGAGAAACAGAGTGACTTCCCCCATGCAAGCGGTGATCTATCATCCCTTTTGTCGTCTATTCGACTTGCTGCAAAAATTGTTAACCGTGAGATCAACAAGGCTGGCCTAGTCGACATCACTGGCGCTGTTGGTACAGACAACGTGCAAGGTGAAGAGCAACAAAAGCTAGACCTTTACGCGAACGACAAATTTAAAGCGGCTCTAGAAGCTCGTGACCAAGTTTGTGGTGTTGCAAGTGAAGAAGAAGACGAAGCTGTCGCCTTCAATAAAGAGCTCAACAAAAACGCAAAATACGTTGTACTGATGGATCCACTTGATGGCTCTTCAAACATCGATGTGAATGTATCGGTTGGTACAATTTTCTCTATCTACCGTCGAGTATCACCGATCGGTACGCCACCAACACAAGAAGATTTCCTACAGCCAGGACACAAGCAAGTAGCCGCGGGTTACGTGATTTACGGTTCTTCAACCATGCTTGTATACACAACAGGTGCTGGCGTAAATGGCTTCACCTACGACCCATCACTGGGTACCTTCTGCCTATCTCATGAAAACATGATGATTCCAGACGAAGGTAAGATTTACTCAATCAACGAAGGTAACTACATCCGCTTCCCTACGGGTGTTAAGAAGTACATCAAGTATTGCCAAGAGAATGAGCCAAGTGACAACCGCCCTTACACATCACGTTACATCGGTTCTCTAGTTTCAGATTTCCACCGTAACCTGCTGAAAGGCGGCATCTACTTGTACCCAAGCACGCAAAGTCACCCTCAAGGTAAACTGCGCCTGCTTTACGAGTGCAACCCAATCGCTTTCCTTATGGAACAAGCGGGCGGCATCGCTTCAGACGGTGCTCAACGTATCATGGATATCAAACCAACTGAGCTGCACCAACGTGTACCTTTCTTTGTTGGTTCAACAGACATGGTTCGCAAAGTAGAAGAGTTTCTTGAACTGAACCGAGACTAAACCTCTCATTCATTTCTCAAAATAGCGTCATTAAAAAGCCAGCATTCACATGCTGGCTTTTTGTTTGATAACTCAGAATATATAGCGACTAAGCGTTGTTCCGCTTACACCAGTTACCCGAAAGTATTTCTTTATTAGCTGTTAGATCAAGCTGATACAAATATACCCATGCTAATCCAAATATAGTCTCTATTTGCTCGCGACGATACTCAACAGGAACATCTTCTAGCCGATCGAGCGACTCTAAAATTTCGTCGTTAATGATATAGACCTCACCAGCGACACTTTTCTTTCCCAAAATCATCGCCGGATAGGCACCTAAATCAAAAAGTGCGTATTCCTTATGTGTATCAAACTGCCCTAATAAATCGCAGCCCTTCAAATAGTGGTGATTGGACTGACCTTGTCTCAAGGTTCCATAAACAAAAACAAGATGCTGCATACACCCTCCATGAGCCTTTCTACTTGCATTCCAACCAATGGATAAAACCAGAGCGACTCGATCTCAAACTGCTTTACTCGAATTCAAATTGATAGAGAAGGTCTACGGCACTGTCGAGACCTGACACAGCTTCAACATAGAGATCCTGCATCAATCGATAACGAACGGTAAACTCACCGAGCGAGTTGAAGATACCCACACCATACTTCACCTGTAAGCCTGGCAGGATGTAACCACTTACCGTCACTTGAGAGTCATCACCAGAGCCTGCGGTATCCAGTTGCAAGTCCTGTACACCAAAGGCTTCACCGATTTCGCCAACAACCTTACCACTCTTCGCTAAACTCAAACCGATTAAGGTCGTTGTCATCGAACCGCTCGACTCACCGTCGATATCTTGGCCACGCAAAATATAAGACAGCGCGTTCGCTTGTGGCATCGCTGGATCAGAGTAAATCTCGATGGTCGGCTCTGTCGCAGGGCCTGTCACTCGAATACCTGCGGTCACGTCATCCTGAGTATTATCAGGATTACGAATCGCATTGATGGCTACGTATGGCTGATCCGGTGGACCATTCATTAGAATCTTACCCTCTTCGATTAAGAGGTCTTGCCCGAATGATTGGTAAGTACCATCGACGATGTTCACTTCACCTGTAATAAATGGACCTTGGTCTTTTTGAGCCACGTTGAGCTTACCGACCAAATCACCTTCAAGACCGAAGGCAGACAATTTAAAATCATCACCAATGGAGATATTAATGTTGGTCATCACATTGAATGGGATCGTATCTTCGTTTTCTGGCTCTAGATCTTTATTCAAAATAACCTGATCAGAAGAGACGCCAACCGCTGACGGTGGTAAGTCTTCAACAACAATGCGTCCCCATGGTAAGGCAATATCACCGGTAATTTTCGCCAGTTCTGGTGTGACATCAATAGTCATATCAGGCACGACCTTCACCTTAACCATCGGTGGGATATCAACCATCAACTCATCAGCGAAAACTCTAACGTTCGAGTGCCATGCTGTAAGATCTTGCCAATCTCCGGTTCCCTCAATATCAAGGTGACCATCAGGCGTTTCGACATTCGCATCCAGTTTTGCACTATAACCATCAAAGTCGAGGTCGATGCGGCCATCTTTCACATCAACAGGCGTGACGTCGCCTTTCACTTGAATACCATCAACAGAGAATTGGCCGAATACTTGAGGGTGCATCAGAGAGCCTTTAACTTGAAGATCACTCTCAAGGTCAGCTTTCAATAAGCTGTATTCACCTAGAATGGGTTGTAAGAAATCAAGATGGAACGTGGTCAACTTAATTGCAGCATCGACCATTTTGTCTTCGGCAAGAATATCCGGTAACGACACCGTGCCTGACAAGTCACCGTTATCGGAAACATCCAACTTAAAGTCGGCATCCAGTTTGTTGTCTTTTAGTTGGGCATTCAATGCAACGCTTTCCCAACCCAGTGTGATTGGCTCACCCACTTGTTGAACAACCTGACCTTTCGGCATATCAACGCTTACCGTAACCTCAGGCTCACCTTGTTCAGACCACTTAGCATGGGCAGTAGCATTGACTAAGCCCTGTAATTGCGTCTCTTTAGGCACAAAGGCTTTAATCTGCTCGAAATCGAACTGATTGATGGCAAGCTTGGCCTCACCCGATTTTCCGACGCGAACGTCTTCATCCAAACACACGCTCGAACCCGATTGTTTCCAACAGTGCGCTTGAACATCGGCAAACTGTTTATCAACATCCGCCTTTATCGCGACAGGTTGGTCTAACACCCAAGGGCCTTGCTGAGTGGTGATTTTGACTCTGTCTAACGAGCCATCCCAAATAAGAGAAGGCTTTTGAATCAACTCTCCTGAAATAGCTAAGCTTGTAGACACGATGTCGGATATCACATCAAGTGTCACGGTGTGGTTCTTCTCACCACCACTTACCGTAAGAGCAATGCTTTCTACGCTTTGATCTTGATAGGTTAAGTTCTTAGCTTCTAATTCAAGATCAGCTTGAGCTTCAGGCAATGGCAGAGGAATCACAGAGCCATTAAGCGACAAGGATTCTAGTGTTGCTTCGCTATTCCAATCTACCTTATCCACATTTAGAGCGAGATCGACTTCAGGCTCTTTCGTTGGACCGCTTAGCTGGATATTACCAATCACTTTACCTTTCAAATCAGGGACGCTTTTTACAAGCTCAGGGAAGTAAATCTCAACACCCATGTCCCATTTCTTATCAAGCTCACCCTGAGCCTTAATCGAGTTAACACCGTGAGCTAAGCTCAAACCACTGGTTTTCAGTTTTGGTTCACCGCTCGCGCTGCGATCCGACGCTGACAACTGACCTTCGATATCCAGAGGGTATTCTCGCAAGATCCCTTCAATATCCAATTTAGGCAGTTCAATCGCCCAGCCGCCCGCTTCCGTCAACTCACCTGAGGTGACGATGCTTCCGCTAATGTTGCCCTCAGCTTCAGGCCATTGTAGACCTGGTTGGATGTCTTTGAGTGTCACGTCAGCTTGCCAGTTAACGAGACTCTTCCAGTTCGCTTTAACAACACCGTTAAGCTCACCGCCTAGCGTGTTGAGCTTTAGACGCTCGAGCTCAATTTGTTCCGTCGTGCCTTTACCCTGTAGATCGATGGCTAATTCAGGGATTTCCTTACCATCGGCTTCGCCTTTAAGAAGAACATTGAAACCATCTAGTGAGCCATCAGCTTTGAATTGCTCAATTGTCGCTTGGTAATCGCTTTTTCCGGTAAGGGGCCATTGCGCTTGCCCGCCCTCTAAAAGAAGGTCAAATGGTAAAGTCGGCTCTAAGGGTTGAATATCCCCAGACAACTTTGCCTCAATCAATTCAGAAAATTGGGAATCTAGGTTTAGCTTAGCCACGCTGCCTTGCACTTTCAGAGACAACTTCTGCCCAGCAAGGTCGGTTTCTTTCACTAACGCATCCAAAGAAAGCTCTAGCGGATAACCGCCCTTGAGCTCAACCTTAGTCGTTAGGTTTGCGCTGGCTTGTGGCATATCGAGTTCGAGAGTTGAAACATCAACCGTGTGTTTGCCCGCGCGAGCTTCTAGCCCAAGGTGGTTCACAACAATTGGTGTTTCTTGTTCTAAGGTGAAACGGTTGAGATCAAAACGCTCCAACACAACCTGTAAAGGAATCCAGACTTCCGGCAATTCGATAGCCGTTTTCTCGGTAGCCTCTGGCTCAACCTTTTCTGCTTGCGGTTCTTCTGTCGACTCCGCGAGTTTAACCTTAAGATCATTGAATAAGGTTGGCGATACCGTTAGCTTCTCGCCCTGCATGCTCAAAGCCGTAGAGAACAGGCTCCATTCAATTTCATGCCCTAAGATATTCAACTTTATATCAGACAAAGCGATACGGTTGATTACGATAGGCAGCGGTGTTTTTACCGATGTTACGGGCGGGGTCGGTTCTGTTTCTTCTGTAGAGGCAGGAGGCAGTTCAGTAAATGCGAAGTCCAATCCTTGAATCGCTAAACGATCGACACACAGCTTAGGGTCGAGCAGGCAGCGAGGATTAATAGCCAAGTTCAACTTTTGAACCTTGGTGTCGATATGAAGGCTATCATCTTTGAACTGGACATTATTAAGCGTAAAACTTGGAAAAAGTGCCCCTTTGGTGCTTCCCACTTTAAGTTGTGGCAATGCTTTTTCAGCGCCCCACAGCACAGTGTTCAACCCTGGGTTAGTGAACAAAACAAAACCTAGCAGGGCTACCAACAACAGCAAAATAGACGTCAATGAGATCGACGTCCACTTAATGAATTTGCCCATCACTTTGATCATAATTCTGGCCCTAAACTAAAGTGTAACTGGAACTCATCACCTTTTGCGGCATCTAGACCCCAAGCAAAATCTAAACTCACTGGACCAACAGGTGACGCCCAACGAACACCGACACCAGTGCCGTGTTTCCATTCAGGTTTATCATTAAATGCATCACCAATGTCGTAGAATGCCGCTCCCCACCAGTTTCCAACCAAGCGGTATTGGTATTCAAACGAACTGGTTGCCATGAATTTTGCACCCGTTAGTGCACCACTTTCATCTCGAGGAGAGATCGACTCATAACCATAACCACGAATGCTATTGTCACCACCAGCAAAGAATCTTAGGGAGGGAGATAGCTTATCAAACTCGTCAGCAAAGTTGCCGCCAAATTGAAGTCGAGTTAAGCCTCGGTGATTGTCGCCAATGCTTCGAATCCAAGCGGTTTGACCTTGAAAACGGACAACCTTAGTTGCAGATAACAAGGTATCATCAGCAGCTTCAAACATAATAGTTTGTTTGTCGCCCCACATCGGCATCGAACCACCTCGTGTTCGAGTGCGTGAGAAAGCAATACCCGGCAGCACAAATTGCGCCAAGTCATCCTGCAAACCTTGCTCATAGTTTTCGACCAAGTATCGAATGAACACCGTGCGTTGCCAGCCATTATCCAGACGCCAATATCTTTCTAGCGCTAAGTTTGATTCCAAACTCTTGGTATCACGATTATCCAAATTCTTCATACCATACTTAACTTGGTAGTAGTCATTAAGTACGTCATCCAATGGGATTTTATAAGCAGCCGTGATCGTCTGCTCAGGCTTCGAGATCGACAAGCTACTATTAAAGCTATGGCCTCGATCATTCACCCAAGGTTTTTTCCATTTGAGAGTGCCTTTCACACCAAGGTCGGTTGAGACACCTATACCGGTTTCGATTTGGTTACGAGCTTGCGGAGCAAGGCTAACCTTCATCGGGATTTCTCGGCCTTCGCCTAACTGGCTTAAATCTGGTTCAACAAATACCGAGGAGAACCAATCCGTATTAGACAGGTTTTGGTTGTACTCACCGACTTTGGTGATTGAGTAAGGTTCGCCATCCTCAAATGGTTTAAGTGACTGCACCTTATCTTCTTCTATCTGGCTACCAGTAACCTGAGTAGTACCAAAGTGATAGCGGATACCACTGTTATAATGAAGACGAACATAAGCGCGATTCAATTCAGGAGCGACTTCTAGCTTACTAAGATCATAAGCACCATCGAAGTAGCCTTTCGCTAAGCCAAGGTTGCGGATCGACGATTTCAAAGAGTCATAATTACCATGATTCAGAGTCGAACCTTTAGACAAGCTACTCTTCGCTATCAAGGCTAAAAAGTCTGGGTCATCTTTGGCTTCACCCGTCAGAACGATATCTGAAGTATAAATAACAACAGGCTCTCCCGGCTCAACCGTAACGGTCATTTCGGTATCATCTTCGGAGTGAGTAAATGTGATTTTAGGGTGGTAGTAGCCTAACGCATTCAGAGCTTCTTTAATCATAGATTCCAAGCGGGATTGGAATCTTAGTGAAACCGAATACTCTTCTTCAGGGATCGCACTCAGATAAGCATCAACATTATCCTCAAGCGCTCCATCTAGCCCTTTGATTTCAAGGGAAACGTCAGCGAAAGCGAGCGTCGATGACAATAGAGTGCCAATCAGAACTGGTAAAGTTTTTCTTATCATGTTTAATTGGTGAAGAAGTTATCAATACGTTAATAAGTGAAAAGAAATAATACCGCTAAATAGGCATTGAGTCTGTAATAAATCCTGGAATAACACGGTCTAATTTAAAGACTTATTCAATATTGACCAACAGTTAATATGAACCCACGTTAAATAAAAGCCAGCGCGGTAAACGTATGCGAAAAGGAATATAACATGCTAAACAAACAACAACTGGTTTCTGCAGCAACCGCACTACCGGGAAATGCTGACCCAATTCGAATCACTGAGCGCCATTTCGTCAATCAAACCGACCTGCTCGATGCGCCTACGGACTCTCAACAAGAAGTCCTGTTTGGTATGGGATGCTTCTGGGGAGCTGAGCGTTTGTTTTGGCAATTGGATGGCGTTATTTCAACATCCGTTGGTTACGCTGGCGGTTACACGGTTAATCCCACTTATGAACAAGTATGTACTGGGCAAACCGGCCATACCGAAGTCGTTCGTGTCATATTTGATAGTGAAGAAACCTCTCTAGCTCGAATACTTGAGACCTTTTGGGAGCGTCATGACCCAACTCAAGGAATGCGCCAAGGCAACGATTTAGGGACTCAGTACCGTTCTGCGATTTACACCTTCAGTGAAGAACAACAGTCTATCGCTGAGCACTCTAAACGTGAATATCAACGAGCAATGACTGAATCTTTAGGCAACGAGATCACGACGGAAGTTCTGCCTGCTGGAAAATATTTTTTCGCAGAAACCTACCACCAGCAATACCTAGCTAAAAACCCGAATGGGTATTGCGGGTTGGGTGGAACCGGTGTCTGCTTCCCTCCACAATAAAGTGCTGTTCGACATAACAGCGAGAAAGTACACGCATTAAAAAGGACTTCCATTAGGAAGCCCTTTTCATTGTAAATCTATTCGGTGCAAACAAATCGATAAAGCGCAGTTACACCGGCAACGCAGCAATCGTGCCGTTAACTTCTTTAAAAATAATGAGCTTTTGTTTGTCTGAAACTTCAGGAAGAAGCACCTTGCCTTGGTCGAAGCGAAATTCTCCAACACCTTCAATAGCAAATTGGCCTTTGAACAGGACTTTAACGAAACGCGCCACCTGATGTGGACGGTAAGTAGAAAATTTTCTTAACATAATACAACCTCAATTCCATTTGAGTACTACAGTCACATACCTGAACAGCGTCGTTGTTCAAAGCACATTTAATCGCTAATTCCTTTAGCAAACAGCAAGATAATCTATTGTTCATCTCGATATTGATGCATTATACCTTTTGGTAACAAGCCTGCAACTTCTTTCTACGTCGTACGATAAAAAAGTTAAAGAGGCATTTTTCAAATTTCATATTATACTTCCAGTGCAAACCAATAAGCGGAACAAAAATATAATGAAAAACAAAACTCTACTGGCTTTTTTAGCCGCAGCCTCTCCACTCTTCGCCAATGCTCACAACCTATCAGTAGGCGCTACCTTGCCTGCCGTCGATGTTAGTAACTATGGTGAGATTGTTCTAAACGACGGAAATACTGGATATCAAGCTTGGGCAACCAATGATCTTCTAGGTAAAGTTCGCGTCGTTCAAGCTATCGCTGGCCGCAGCAGCTCTAAAGAGCTCAACGCACCATTGATGGCAGCCATTACAGCATCGAAGTTCTCAGAAGACAGCTACCAAACCACCACTATCATCAACCAAGATGATGCGATTTGGGGTACTGGGTCTTTTGTTAAGTCGTCTGCCGAAAGCAGCAAAGAAGAATTTCCATGGTCTTCTATGGTCCTAGATGAAGACGGCGCCGTTGCGTCATCATGGGCTCTAAAAGAAGAAAGCTCAGCGATTATCGTTCAAGACAAGCAAGGTAAAATCTTGTTTGTAAAAGAAGGTGCATTAAACGAATCAGAAGTCACTCAAGTCATTGAGTTGATTAAAGCGAGTCTTTAATAAGATATTCGCGTCTTTTTCGAGACCTAACCAAAGGATATTGTTATATTGTAACAGTATCCTTTTTTAATTCTGTGGTTAATTATCCTGATGTGGCAAAACACACCTAACAATGTGAAACGCAAAACCTGCTTTTTGCTAGGGCTGATGCTTATGCTAAGCCTGTTAGCCGCAACACATATTGTGGATATTCACCCAGAACACCACACTTCGCATCACTGTGAGCTGTTTTCACTTAATCAGTTCATCACTGCGCATTCACTACCACAGGTCCCAGAGTTCCATTCAGAGTTTACTGTCGCTATCACTGAGTCAGTAACTTCACTACAGCGGCTATATTTCGCGTATTTAGCTCGCTCACCTCCTGTAAAGATCGCTTAAATACCACTACTTTTTAATTAACCTTTATTCAGGAAAAACACATGAAACCTACTATTTTAGCCGTTGTTATCGGCATGACTGTCTCTACAAATGTTCTAGCTAACGAAGAATTCCGCTCTCATGGCGCACATGTACATGGTCAAGTTGAAGTAAACATCGCGCAAGATGGGCAAGAACTGCTTGTTGAAGTAACAGCTCCTGGCGCAGATGTGGTTGGCTTTGAACATGCTCCAGAAACGGCAGAACAGAAAAAAGTTTTTGAGCAGGCTATCGCACAATTAAACAAGCCAGAAGAGCTGTTTAGTTTTAACAATGCGAGTTGTACTCTGCAGTTCAAGTCAGTGGCAAACACCTTAGAAGGCGATCATGACGACCATGAAGGCCATGACCATGCGGAACACGGTCATGACGACCACGAAGGCCATGACCATGCGGAACACGGTCATGACGACCACGAAGGCCATGACCACGCTGAGCACGATCATGACGACCACAAAGACCATGACCACGCTGAGCACGATCATGACGACCACAAAGACCATGACCACGCTGAACACGATCATGACGACCACAAAGGCCATGACCACGCTGAACACGATCATGACGACCACAAAGACCATGACCATGCTGAGCACGATCATGATGACCATGAAGGTCATGACCACTCTGAAGGTGGCCACGGTGAGTTCACTGTTGAGTACCACTATGAATGTTCAGACGTTGCTAAGCTAGACACAGTTAGCACTCAGTGGTTCTCTAAGTTCAGCAACACTGAAAAAATGACGGTGAACCTACTAACAGACACAGCTCAAGTACAAGAAGTGCTTAACGCAGAGCGTATTAGTTTCCGATTCTAATCACTCCTAGATCGGATTAAACGTAAATAAGCAGCCAAGTAAGTACCTACTTACTTGGCTGTTCAAATCGGTGTGCTCTAGGGAATTTATGCTTCTAATTGCTGTCCAGTAGATACACCGCTTTAATTATTGGAGCTCGCATGTCTTCTGACAGTTCATCACTTGTGGTCAAACTCGAAAATATCAGCTTTCGTTGGAAGCCAGAAATACCACCAACACTAGAGATCCCTTCTCTGCACATCCAAGCTCAAGAGCACCTTTTCATAAAAGGGCCAAGTGGTTGTGGCAAATCTACATTGCTAGGGCTGCTGACTGGAATCAACCAAGCCGAGCAAGGTGAAGTTTCTATCCTTGCTCAAGACCTCACTCAGCTTACACCTCGTCAAAGAGACAAATTCAGAGCCGATCATATTGGTTATATTTTCCAACAATTTAACCTGCTTCCTTATCTATCAGTTATCGATAACGTGACGCTTCCTTGCCAGTTTTCACAGATTCGTAAACAACAAGTCGCTGAAGGCCAGAAAAGCTTACAAGAGACAGCTCGAGAGTTGTTACTCCGATTAAAGCTACCTCAAGCTTTAATGGATAAGCCCGTTACCGAATTGAGCATCGGTCAACAACAACGTGTTGCTGCCGCTCGCGCTTTGATCGGCCAACCCAAAATCATTATTGCCGACGAGCCAACCTCAGCTTTGGATCATGACAACCGAGAAGCTTTTATCGAGCTGTTGCTAGAACAAGCTAACCAGGCAGGTTCTACTCTTATCTTTGTTAGCCATGATCCAACACTAGAAAAGTTATTCACTCGAACCATAGATTTAAAAACCGTTAACCAAGCTAAGGTTGTCGTATGAAAGTAATTACTCACTTAGCCTTAAAAAGCGTACTCAACCGTAAAGCCACGGCTATTCTCACTATTCTCACGGTGGCGGTGTCCGTCATTCTCTTACTCGGCGTGGAACGCGTTAGAACAGAAGCAAAAAGCAGCTTCGCCAATACGATTTCAGGTACTGACCTTATCGTTGGTGGCCGTTCTGGTCAGGTAAACCTGCTGCTTTACTCAGTATTCAGAATCGGTAATGCGACCAACAACATCGACTGGAAGAGCTACCAAGAATTTAGCCAACACAACGCAGTCAAGTGGGCGATCCCAATCTCATTGGGCGATTCACACAAAGGCTTCCGTGTGATGGGTACAAATCATAGTTACTTTGAAAACTATCGCTATGGAAGTAAGCAATTACTTACTTTCCAACAAGGTAAAGAATTTGAACAGCTATTTGATGTCGTGATTGGTGCCGATGTCGCGAAGAAGTTGGACTATACGATTGGTGACCAAATCATTCTTGCGCACGGTATCAGTGATGTTGCGTTTAGCCGTCACGATAATCTGCCCTTCAAGATTGTGGGAATACTCGCGCCAACCGGAACACCAGTAGACAAAACCGTACACGTATCGCTCGAGGCAATCGAAGCGATTCACGTTGGCTGGGAATCAGGTGCTAATTTAGGACATACACCGGATGCGGAAACCTTAAAGACTTTTGATTTCCAACCTCAGCAAATCACAGCCATGATGCTTGGGCTGAATTCGAAGATTCAAACCTTTGCACTGCAACGAGAAATCAATAACTACCGCCAAGAACCTTTGAGCGCCATTATGCCAGGCATTGCGCTTCACGAATTGTGGGGAATGATGGCAGTAGCAGAACAAGCACTACTGATTGTTTCAGGGTTTGTTGTTGTCGCCGGTTTATTGGGCATGCTCAGTAGCCTACTCACTAGCTTGCAAGAAAGGCGTCGAGAGATGGCAATCCTGCGAGCGATGGGAGCGAGACCTCGTCATGTGTTTGGTTTACTGATCAGTGAAGCCAGTGCGCTGACCTTCTTAGGCATCACATTAGGCGTTGCGGTGTTGTTTGCGCTGATCGCAGTGGTTGCTCCTATTGTGCAACAAAGCTATGGTATCAACATATCGATATCCGCAATCACACCGCATGAGTGGAAACTGCTTATGCTGGTACAAGTTGCCGGAATCATTATCGGCTTTATTCCCGCTTTCAGGGCTTACCGCCAGTCATTGTCTGATGGCATGACGATTCGAATCTAAAATAGGAACCTACGATGCAACGCAAATTCCTACTGATACTTGGGCTACTTCTGTTCCCATTTATCAGTACAGCTCACGCTGAAACCACTCAGAATGACGAATCGGTATTAACACTTGAATGGATTGATTTGATTCCAGAATCAGAGCGCGCTCAGCTAGATTCATTTGGTATGCCGATGGTTGACCACAATAGTATGGACAAACCTCAACAATCGACACTTGGTGCTGTTCGCCCAGAGCTGAATGGCAGCACAGTGAAGATTCCTGGCTTTGTGATTCCATTGGAAGGTGATGAGAATATGATCACTGAGTTTCTGCTGGTACCGTACTTTGGCGCATGTATCCACGTGCCACCGCCGCCACCGAACCAAATCATCTACGTGAAGTTCCCGAAAGGTGCACCAATACAACAACTATGGGATGTAATCTATTTAGTCGGAACGCTGAAAACTGAGTCGATCAGCCATGACTTAGCGCAAACCGGTTATCTTATTGAAGGTACTGCGATTGAAGAATATGACGACATGTAGTCATTAGAAGGGTGGCTCAAGGATGAGCTGCCGTCACTGAACGAGTGCGATCATTCAATAACAGTTTAATAACGATAATTTTCTTCTGAATTACGCGATGTAATTAGATAAGTAAGCTAGAACAGCGACATAAGTCGCGAGTAATAACCCTATACTAAGCTGTTTCTTAAGCTTGTTATCATTGGCTTGATTCATAACTCCTCCTTGAGAATTACAACAAATTTAACATTTTATTATCATTAGCAAAAGTAAAATTTTGTTGAAACCTTCAACTCTGCACGCAAAATCTAGCCACCAATAAGATAAAGAGTTACATTTTAGGCAGTTATACCAATCACAATAAGTAAGTGTTCAGGAATAGCGTAGGAAAAAGGCTTAAGAGCAAGGCGGCACTTTTTGATAAGTAGTTATTCTACAATCAAAAATTGTAGCTCAGTTATCGAGCGTTTTAACAAGCTAGGTTTAGCAATTATTTACTACGATTGGTATTGAGTCGTCTCCTAACGGTACTCTTATGTCAGAAACCAAACAGCCAGTGATCATTGAGCATGCTAGCGATACACAGCAAAAGCATGAGAAAAAGCCTCATATTGCCGACAGTGCCAGCAGAATGCTGCACATCGCACAAAGCTTCGGCCTCGATTCCTTAATTAGTCATAGTGCAAAGCCAAACGATAAAGCTGAGAATACACTTATCGAACGGGCGCTATTACGAGAGAAAAAACGTAGAGAGCTTCGCCAAAAGAACCTAGAACAGATTCTGAAGTTGGCACACTCTTCGTGTAAGGATGAAGCGGCTGGAGACCCAGATCAGGACTGGCTATACCGTTTCTTCGATATGGCACAAGAGATCCATAATACATCCATGCAGAGGCTATGGGCTCAAGTACTGAAACGAGAAGTCACCAACCCAGGCTCGACGTCGATGAAGGCACTGCAAATCTTAAAAGACATGACGCCAAAGGAGGCACTGACCTTACAAAGAGCTGCTTCATTAGGCTGCAGTTTTGGTAGCGATAACAGCAGAAAGCTCTTACTCGGTTTTAAATCTCATGCTGGGCTATTCAGCTTTGGCAAAAGGGACACCACCAACACCATCAACCTTGGTGGGCACAACCTACCCTACTCCAGCCTACTCCACTTGATAGAGCTCGGGATTATTCTGGGTACAGAACTAGAATCCGGAGAGATTGATTTCGACCCAGCACTGCACCTAACCTATCAAGGTAAGAGCATGTCACTGGCACCGTTATCAAAAGGGGTAAAGCTGGTTTACTATCGATTCAGCCCTACAGGCAATGAGCTTTGTACCTTGCTTGGCAATAAGCCAAACACGCAGTACTACGACCAACTGATTGCTCTACTGAGCCAGAAATTCACAGTTCAGACCGAAGTGAAAAGTAGCGTAAATTACACCGTCTAGACACTCGACGGTGTAAAGAGTAGACGGTGTAAAAGTGAAGAGTATTGAGAGGAATAAAGAGAATCTAGAGGATAGGTTTCTTGTCTCGGTAAACTAAGGCTGCACTATTTATCGGTCGTGAATAAACAGATAAACAGCTGAGTAGCCTTAGTCATACCAACGATCTCAGTTGGCTAAGATATTTCGCTTCTCCAACGCATCAATACACAGTTCGACCAATTCATCGAGTGTCTTCTCACCTGCAGGTAGATCAATCTCAGGGTTCTGAGGCGCTTCGTACACTGAACTAATACCTGTAAAGTTCGGGATCTCTCCGGCACGTGCTTTCTTATACAGACCTTTAGGATCACGCTGTTCGCAAACCTCTAATGGCGTATTGACGAACACCTCAAGAAACTCACCTTCCGGCAATAAATCTCTCACGAGTTGCCTTTCAGCTTGGTGCGGAGAAATAAAGGCTGACAGCACGATCAAGCCTGCATCTGCCATCAATTTAGCAAGCTCACCAATACGACGGATGTTCTCTCGACGATCTTGCTCAGAGAAGCCAAGGTCACTACATAATCCATGACGCACATTGTCGCCATCCAATAAATAAGTATGGTAACCAAGCTGTGCCAAGCGGTTTTCTAATGCGCCAGCGACTGTCGATTTACCAGAACCAGACAACCCCGTGAACCAGAGCACGGCTGGCTTTTGTGATTTCAGATCCGCGCGAAATGTTTTATCAATCGAGTGTTGATGCCACACAACATTCTCATCTTTGGGTTTGAGTACTGCGGTCATAATTAGTCCTTTAAATAAACAGCATTAAAATGGGAAAAAGTAAGGAATTAGGGTCAATACCAAACCCGAATAAACAATCGAGATTGGAATGCCGATACGCAGATAATCCGTTAAATGGTAATTACCTACGCTATAAACAAGTAAGTTGGTTTGGTAGCCGTATGGAGAGATAAAACTGGCACTGGCACCAAACAGTACCGCCATGATGAACGGCATAGGGTCAACGCCATAGCCTACAGCCATACTGTAGCCAATCGGAAATGAGAGTGCTGCGGCCGCATTATTGGTCACCAGCTCTGTCAAAACCAAAGTCATAAAGTAGGTCGCGACTAACGCACCGAATACACCCCAACCATTAAACGCCTCCATGAACATCAACCCCATCCGCTCAGACAAACCCGATGAAATCATCAGTTGAGCAATAGACAGAGCAGAGCCCACGATCACCACAATATCAACTGGGAAACGGCGACGAAGCTCACCCAGTTGCACCACGCCAAATGCCACCAGCAACAGTAGAAAACCAGCTAAGCCTTTGATAATCGGTACTGCATCGATAAGAGCGAGGCCAATCACACTGGCAAAACCAAGCAACACGAACGTCGATTTGTCGGCATCAAGCTTGGCACTCGAATCCAAGTCATTCATCAACACAAACTCTTTGTTGTGTTGTTGCCGCTGTTCTTCAAAGCGTTTGCCGGGAACCAAAATTAAGGTATCACCTGCGGTTAATGTGATGTTTCCAAGGCCGCCTTCAAGGCGTTCATGACCACGACGAATTGCAACCACAACCGCATCGAAACGGTCTCTAAACTGGCTGGTTTTCAGGGTTTTATTACAGAAGCTTGCCGACGAACTCACCACCACCTCAACAAAGCTCTGGCCGTTTAGGTGGTGCTGACCAAACAGAGTCAGTCCTTGAATTTCTTGCAGTGT
The DNA here is from genome assembly GCF_023161755.1 of Vibrio sp. 1CM23M. Classification (NCBI taxonomy): domain Bacteria; kingdom Pseudomonadati; phylum Pseudomonadota; class Gammaproteobacteria; order Vibrionales; family Vibrionaceae; genus Vibrio; species Vibrio sp. 1CM23M. The sequence continues at coordinate 30,226 of NZ_JALNTR010000012.1, read as the reverse complement.
CGCCACGCTCTCGACATCACCACAAAACAGCAATCGGTCACGAGCTTGAAGAATAAAATCAGGGTCAATCGACGCGGTGGTTTTACCGTCGCGAATCACTTCCGCTAAGAACAGTTTTCTCAAAGCTCTTAGGTTGTTCTCGCTAACACTACGGCCAACTAATGGAGAACCTGGCTCCACTCTGGCTTCTAAAAAGTAAGGCAGATCATCTTGAGAACCATCATCGTAGCTGGGTAGAAAATAGCTAAGAGGAATAAGGATCAATACGCCACCGACCAAAACCGCTAAACCGATCAAGGTAGGTGTGAAAAAGTTTAAGCTCGGCAATCCGGCATCTTCAACAAAGCTATTGATGATCAAGTTGGTTGATGTGCCGATCAATGTCAAGGTTCCACCTAAGATGGCAGCGTATGACAAAGGGATAAGTAGTTTAGAGGGCGCATGTTGTTGATTACGTTTGATCGCCCCGATCAAAGAGACCACCACCGCGGTGTTGTTGGTAAAAGATGAAAGTAACGCTGTGGAAATACCCAACTTCGCAACCACGGTTCCTAGCCGACCTTCAGAGATATTGCGGCTAACCCAGCTGATTAAGCGAGTTTTCTCCAACGCACTTGATGCGAGGATCAGAAGGATTAAAGTCAGTAACGAGGAATTAGTGAAGTTATTGGCTAGGCTCGACAAGTCGATCATGCCAGCCATGAAAGCAATAAACGCCGCGCCAGCAAAAATAAAGCTTGGCTTAATACGGGTAACGAGCAGGCAAGTAATGATGCCGAGCAAAATCGCTAATACAAATCCTTGTTGCCACATATACCCGTCCTTTATGGCGGAAACGATCGGTCTCCGCCTGATTCAATAAGCTGTTACTTGGTCGTTTATGACTTCAGTAGTTGGCTTAGATCTTTGGCATCCCAATGAGGGAAATGTTTGCGAACCAATGCGTTGAACTCAAGTTCAAATGCAGAGAAATTACCGACTTGCTGTTCAACAGAGTCCAAACGGTCTCGAATCAAACCCGCGCCAACCGTCACGTTGGTTAGTCGGTCGATAACGATGAAACCACCGGTATCGGCACTCTCTCGGTATTTATCCAGCGCGACAGTCTCGTTCAGTGACCATTCACACAAGCCAATGCCATTCAGTGGCAACTCATCGACAGCGTGAGTCGACAGGTTGTTGATGTCGTATTGGTGACGAACTGTTTCAACCTGACCAACGGTTTTCTTGCCTGCGATCTTGATGTCGTAAGCTTTGCCCGGTTGCAATGGTTGTTCAGTCATCCATACAATGTCGGCCAATACATGGTTAGTAGATTCAATCTGCGCGTTTTCCAACACAATCAAATCACCACGGCTGATATCAATCTCATCTTCAAGGGTCAGTGTTACCGCCAAGCCCGCTTGCGCAGATTCCAAATCACCATCAAAAGTCACGATGCGTGCAACCTTAGACGTTTTGCCTGACGGCAGCGCCTTGATTTCATCACCGACACTGACGCGGCCAGAGGCAACGGTGCCAGCAAAGCCACGGAAATCTAAGTTCGGACGATTCACATACTGCACTGGGAATCGGAACTCACCAGCAGAACGCTTTTGGTCGATGTCGACGTTCTCTAACACTTCAAGTAGAGATGGGCCTTCGAACCATGCTAGCTCTTTGCTTGGTGCAGCAACGTTGATGCCTTCAAGTGCCGAAACTGGCAGAATCTGAATGTTAGTTTCGCCTTCTAGGTTTTCAGCAAACTCTAGGTACTCATCACGAATCTCTTCAAAACGATCTTGTGAATATTCCACGAGATCCATCTTGTTAACTGCAACGATGAAATGCTTCAAACCAAGCAGGTTAGAAATAAACGAGTGACGACGCGTTTGATCCAGAACGCCCTTACGAGCATCAATCAAGATCACCGCCAGATCACACGTTGAAGCGCCTGTTGCCATGTTACGCGTGTACTGCTCATGCCCTGGGGTATCAGCAATAATGAACTTACGTTTTTGTGTCGAGAAGTATCGGTAAGCGACATCGATCGTGATGCCTTGCTCACGTTCAGCCTGCAAGCCATCAACAAGCAGTGCCAAGTCAGGCTTCTCACCTGTAGTACCCACTCGTTGGCTATCCGAGTGAACTGCAGCTAGCTGATCTTCATAAATCTGTTTTGTATCATGGAGTAAGCGACCGATTAACGTACTTTTACCGTCATCTACTGAGCCACAAGTTAAAAATCTAAGCATAGATTTATGCTGATGCTGACTTAGATAACCTTCAATCCCTAGTTCAGCCAATTCGGCTTCTACTGCACTGTTCATTTTTCTTTCCTTAGATTCTTAGAAATAACCTTGGCGCTTTTTCAGCTCCATTGAGCCCGACTGATCATGGTCAATCGCTCGACCTTGACGCTCACTAGACGTCGCCACCAGCATCTCTTCAATAATGCCTGTTAGCGTATTCGCCTCAGATTCAACCGCTCCGGTTAATGGGTAACAGCCTAAAGTACGAAAACGAACGCTTTTCTCTTCAATCACTTCACCTTCTTGCAGCTCCATACGGTCATCATCAACCATGATAAGCATGCCATCACGCTCAACAACCGGGCGCTTGTCTGAAAGGTAAAGTGGAACAATATCGATGCTCTCTAGATAGATGTATTGCCAGATATCTAGCTCAGTCCAGTTTGATAAAGGGAATACACGGATGCTTTCTCCCTTGTTAACCTGACCGTTATAAGTGTGCCAAAGCTCTGGACGCTGGTTCTTTGGATCCCACGTGTGGTTCTTATCGCGGAAAGAGTAAACACGCTCTTTCGCTCGAGATTTTTCTTCATCACGACGTGCACCACCAAAGGCTGCATCGAACCCATACTTGTTTAACGCCTGCTTAAGGCCCTGAGTTTTCATGATATCTGTGTGTTTCGAAGAACCATGTACGAATGGGCTACAACCCATCTCGATACCTTCAGGGTTCTTATGTACCAAAAGGTCAAAACCGTACTTTTCTGCTGTGCGGTCACGAAACTCAATCATCTCGCGGAATTTCCAATCCGTATCAACGTGTAATAGTGGGAATGGAATCTTGCCTGGGTAAAACGCTTTGCGAGCTAAATGAAGCATCACAGAAGAATCTTTACCGATGGAGTACATCATCACTGGGTTATCAAACTCAGCCGCCACTTCACGGATAATATGAATACTTTCCGCTTCGAGCTGTTTTAGGTGGGTTAAACGTTCTTGGTCCATTTCAGTGCTTCCTTTAAGGCTCGCGTTACGAGCAATTCATTACTTGGTCTTGCCAAGCATGGGATTTAACTCATCCACTAGAGTGAATGGGAGTATTGGCACTAGAAGAAAACAGAAGCTTCGTGTTGAGCTATCCTTGCTATTCGTCTGCCTGATACGTCCTTGATATAGGCATTATGACGAGCCTCTCATATTACTGGAAATTCTAAAATTTCATTTTTTATTCGAAAAGCTGATAAGGGATTTAATTCATCGATAAGCAGGTGAAATGAATGGGCTAATATTATCGATATCAGTTGCGCATCGATTGAGCAGGTTTGGGAGGCGTCTTGCAGAACACCATAAAGTAATCGATCTAAGTCACGAATTAACATTCGTTGTAATCATTGTTTCATTCCATTTTGTTACATTACGCAACGAATTTTCTACTATCCACTTTGGAGCTACAAAATGAAAGTTGCAATGAAACCTTTGTCATTGGCTGTACTTGCGGGTCTTGGTTTGACTCTAGCAGGCTGTACAACAACACCAGATACCGATGAAGTGATTAAACTACGTGTCGTAGAGACAACGGACATCCATACCAACCTAATGGATTACGATTACTACAAAGACAAGCCATCGAAAAAAATCGGCTTAGCACGTACTGCAACTCTAGTAAAAGAAGCTCAAAACGAAGTAACCAACAGCGTATTAGTTGATAACGGTGACTTGCTGCAAGGTAGCCCAATGGGTGACTACATGGCAGACAAAGGCATCGAAGCTGGTGAAGTTCACCCTGCATATAAAGCTATGAACCAGCTAAGCTACGACGCTGCAAACCTAGGTAACCACGAATTCAACTACGGTCTTGAGTTCCTAGAAGAGTCAATCAACGACGCTGATTTCCCGTACATCAGTGCTAACGTTTACGACGCAAAAACCAAAGAACACTACTTCACGCCATACATCATTAAGACGCACACGTTTGAAGATACTGCTGGCGTAGAGCATGAAGTAAAAGTGGGTTACATCGGTTTCGTTCCACCACAAATCATGACGTGGGATAAGAAGAACCTTGAAGGTAAAGTAATCGCTCGCGATATCATTGAGACGGCTAACGAGTTAGTGCCTCAAATGAAAGCAGAAGGAGCTGAAGTTATCGTTGCTATCCCTCACTCAGGCGTATCAACTGACCCATACAAAAATGGCGAAGAGAACTCAACGTTCTACCTATCTGAAGTAGACGGCATTGATGCAATCGCATTCGGTCACTCTCACGCAGTTTTCCCAGGCAAAGGTTTTGATGACATCCAAGGCATCGACAACGAAACGGGCACAATGAACGGCGTTGCAGCAGTAATGCCAGGTCGTTGGGGTAGCCACGTTGGTGTTATGGACCTAACACTTGCTCAAAAAGACGGTAAGTGGGAAGTAGTAAAAGGCCAATCAGAAGCACGCCCTATCTACGACAAGATCGAGAAGAAATCACTTGCAGATGCTGATGAAGGCATCGTAACAGCACTAGAAAAAGACCACGCAGGTACTCGTGAGTTTGTTAACCAACCGATTGGTAAAGCAGACGACGTGATGTACAGCTTCCTGTCTCTAGTACAAGACGATCCAACAGTGCAGATTGTTAACCTTGCACAGAAAGATTACGTTGAACAGTTCATCCAAGGTGACCCAGATCTAGATGGTACACCAGTACTTTCTGCTGCTGCACCATTCAAAGCGGGCGGCCGTAAGAATGACCCAGCGAACTTCACTGAAGTTGAATCTGGCCAACTGACATTCCGTAACGCAGCTGACTTGTACCTTTACCCGAACACGCTAGTTGCAATGAAGGTAACAGGTCACGAAGTAAAAGAGTGGCTTGAGTGTTCTGCTGGTCAGTTCAACCAAGTGGATGTTAACTCAACGGCACCACAACAGTTGATCGAGTGGGATAACTTCCGTACTTACAACTTCGATGTTATCGACGGTGTTAATTACCAAATCGACGTAACTCAACCTGCGAAATACGATGCAAACTGTAAAGTCGTTAACCCTGACTCACAGCGTATTGTTGGCCTAACTTACCAAGGTAAGCCAATCGACATGAAGCAAGACTTCCTGATCGCAACCAACAACTACCGTGCATACAGTGCTAAATTCCCAGGCACAGGTGAAGACTTCATCGCATTTGATGCACCAGATGAGAACCGTACTGTTCTTGCAAACTACATCTCTCGCGTAAGCAAAGAGCAAGGTCAAGTAAGCCCAACGGCTGACAACAACTGGTCATTTGCGCCAATCAAAACAGATAACAAACTAGATATCCGCTTTGAAACGTCGCCAAGCGAGAAAGCAGCAGAGTTCATCAAAGAGAAGGGGCAATACCCGATGAAACGTGTTGCGACTGACGATGTTGGTTTCGCTGTTTACCAGATTGACCTAACTAAATAGATTACTTAAGTAATCCATAGTTAACCTTCTAAAGGCTGAGTTTAACGACTCAGCCTTTTTTTCTTCTCAATATTCACTCCAAAACCTTACGTTTCTAACCCTTTAACATCCTCTAATTCTGCACCGAAACCGCATAGTTCTAACCACTCATTGCATCCAATCAACACAAAAAAGCGCTAATTGTCTGTAAGTTTTTCTCTGCTCCTCGTGTCTATTTAATTTACTACACTCAATGAATGGTCATTAAGCCATTCATCTATAGGATAGAAAAGGACATTTGATGAGCACGGTCGAGAGCATTCAAGCATGGTTACATTCAGGGGAGGAGTCGCTGCTATGGCTGATGCTTGGCATTATCGCGCTTTCTTACCTGCTTGAAGATCTTGCGATTGTTACCGCTGCCGGTTTAGCCACTCAAGGGCTCATTCCTCCTCAATATGCTCTGCTTGCCATTTTCATCGGTATTGCCACAGGTGACTTGGGCCTCTACTACCTAGGAAAATCAGGACGTTACTTCCGAGGCGTTCGATATAAAGCCCTCACTAATAAGTACTTTCGTTCGCTTCGTACCAAATTACGCCAAAACGCATTCAGCAGCCTTTTTGTTATCCGCTTTATTCCTGGGCTACGCACCGTTGGTTTTACCCTGAGTGGCTTTTTCGCCATCCCACTGCCTACTTTCTTGTTTGCCGTCATCAGCGCCACTGCGCTCTGGACTGGCATTGTCTTCTCTGCCATCTACTATTTAGGGACATCAGCGTGGCTGCAAGCCTCTGAATATCAATGGATCATCATCCCGTGTGCCATCGTTTTGCTGTTTATCGGCAATCGATTAATGAATAAAACCTACTCTAGAGGGCTATCATGAGTTCACCGCAAGATATTCGCATCATTCCCGCACATCAAATTAATGCAGGCATGCCTCTGCTTGAAAAAGATACCGTGCGCAGTGTCTCTCCTTATGAGTTTCTTCCGACTTGGTTTTTCTACACGCCAGTGGTCATTCAAAGCCTGATGCAAGGGTTACGGCACTTTGACTGGGCACTTCCGCTCATCGCCAATCCAAGCATTAAGTTAAGCGGCATGGTCGGCGAATCAAAACATGAGATATTGAGCCTTGCCGGATCTTCAAGTCAGCGTTGGATCTCACCGTTTATAACCCTAACCAAAACGGATCTCAGCAGTAAAAAACAAGCCGAAGACGCACGCAGCGCACTCATACAAACGGATCTTGATTTCCCTATCGTGGCGAAGCCGGATCTTGGTTGTCGAGGTGTTGGCGTTAAGCTGATCAACAACCAAGATCAACTTGAGCAATATGTCGAATCTTTCCCAAATAATGCTCGCTTTCTACTGCAGAAAAAGGCGCCTTATCAAGCCGAAGCGGGTGTTTTCTATGTTCGTTATCCAAACAAAAAGCAAGGTGAGATCATCTCGATCACACTCAAATACGCACCGATGGTGATGGGTGATGGCAAGTCCACACTCAAACAGTTAATTGAAAATAGCCCGCGTGCTGGGCAGCTTAGTCACCTCTATCTGCCAAGGCATGAAGATAAATTGGATCAAGTGCTCGCAGAGGGCGAAGAGTTCCAACTCGCGTTTGCAGGCAGCCATAGCCGAGGCTGTATCTTCCGAGACGGTAATCAATACATCACTCAGGCTTTAACCGAACGCTTAGACGAGATATTCGACGACTTCGATGGCTTTCACTTTGGACGACTCGACGTCAAATTCAAGGACATGCACAGCCTAATGAACGGCGAGGACTTCACCATCCTTGAGGTCAATGGCGCAAGCAGCGAAGCCGGGCACATCTGGGATCGCAACACACCGCTGCGAGAGATATTTTCGACGCTACTCCTGCAATACCGCATTCTTTTTGATATTGGCGCTCAACAGAAACAAAGAGGCCACCAGCCTCCTTCTTTTAAGAGCTTATTTAACGCGTGGCAAGAAGAGCGACGTCTTGTTCAACAATATCCGACCACCGATTAACTTTGTACGAGGATCATGAATGAACCCCATAGCCCAACCGAGCGCCCTCACTTCTTTATCTCCTAGTATCAAGGGAGCGGTAGAGATATTGAATCAGGGTTTAGAGTTTTTGTTAGCCATATCTGACAGTGACTATCTGACACGAGCAAAGCCGCACGTCACAAGTTCTATTGGTGAGCATACCCGTCACACGCTCGATCTTTTTCACGCTCTGATTTTAAAAGAGAATGCGACCGTTGATTACAACACTCGTCGTCGTGGTCACCCCGTCGAATTCGATAGGTCGATTGCGTTGAAAGAGATCCATTACGTGATCAACTGGCTTGAACGATTAGACCGTAGAGATCTCGAAGCGCCTATCATGATCCAAACCGAAGTTTCGATGGATACACAAGTATTCGCCAGCCTGCCTTCTACGTTAGAAAGAGAAGTGACTTTTGCGGCGCTGCATGCCAATCATCACTATGCGATGATCAAGGTGATCACGACCTTTCTTGATGTCGAAACATGCAATACCTTTGGTTATGCCCCAACCACCAGCAGCTATCTGAGGGAGCAATAGTCATGTGTTCAGTATCTTGGCTGCTTGAAGAAAATGGTTATCAGGTCTTTTTTAACCGTGACGAACAAAAGACGCGAGCACTAGCAATGCCGCCTAAACAGTATCGAGTTAACGGCGTCAATATCATCATGCCACTCGATCCAACTGGCGGTGGTAGCTGGATCAGTATCAATGAGTTCGGGCTTTCACTATGCCTACTCAATAACTATCAAGGCATAGTCCCTGTTGGACCTTTAGTCAGCCGTGGTTTGCTACTTAAAAACCTATCATCGAGTCGTAATATCAGTCAGCTATCTGAAGCGTTTCACAAGCTAGACCTACACTCTTTTGCCCCATTTACCTTGCTAGCTTTCGCGCCCAATCTAACCCAACACAATGGTCTGGTTATCGCCTACATGTGGGATGGTATTCAACAGAAAATAGTCGACACTGATTCTCCACTCTTCTCATCCGGTGTTGATTTAGAGCGAGTGCAAGCTTACCGACAAGCAAAATACGATCAGCTTTTGGCAACAGGTAAGAATCAACAGAACTTACTTAAGTTTCACTCTCACCATCACAACGAACAACCTCATTTAGCAACCTGTATGCATCGCGAAGACGCACATACAGTGAGCTTTACACACTTACGTAATCTGCATGGTCAAGCCTCTATGTTTTATGCACCCGGCTCACCATGCGAACCCATTAAACCATGCCAGATAAATCAGCAGCGCTTTACCTTTGATTTATCACCCGCAATCAATCTATAGATGGAGTCCATCATGAGAAAACTATTCACCATGGTTCTGCTACTTGTTAGCCCATACGTATTTGCCGCCGATGAAATCTACACTGGCTTCTTTAGCAGTAAGGCGCTCGATGGCTACGATACCGTCGCGTATTTCACTTCCGGTAAGCCCGTTGAAGGCAGTAAAAAATTCAGCACGGAGTACAAAGGCGCGGATTGGTATTTCTCTTCTGAAAAGAATCTGACTTTATTTGTTAATAATCCTGAAAAATATGCCCCTCAATATGGTGGCTATTGCGCTTGGGCAGTATCAGCGAAGAGTGACTTTGCACCGGGTGACCCACATCAATGGACGATTGTTGATAACAAGCTTTACCTCAACTACGACCAAGAGATTAAGCAGCGCTGGGAACAAGACCAAGCACAGCATATTCAACAAGCCGATAAAGTTTGGCCGCAACTGATTAAGTAAGGGAATAACGATGACATTCACTCCAGCCAAACATATCCCTGCGGCATTTATCGCGTTTGTATTTATTCAGTCGCTGTTCTTTAAGTTCACTGGCTCATACGAGACAGAGCATATCTTTGGCACACTCGCGACATGGTCAGGGCTCAGTTGGTTCGGCTCGTTTGGCGGCTACTTGATTGGATTCGCTGAATTGATTGCAGCCATTTTGCTGTTCACGCGTTGGCATGGCCTGGGTGCCATCATGAGCGTGGGGATCATGAGCGGCGCGATATTTTTTCACCTGTTTACGCCGCTCGGTATTCAGATACCTGAGTTCAATGCAGCGGGTGAAATTGTCGGTTACGACGGCGGATTATTGTTTGGCATGGCATGCCTAGTGTGGTTATGCGGTGCGTTTTTAAGTGTAAAAGATTTCAAGAATCAAGACGGTTTCCTAAACAACTTTAGTCAATAAGGTAGCTTCATTATGATTGATAGTCCTTTTCGTTTACCACGTTACACGCCTTTTGGTTTAGGTGAGTCTGTTGTCGAGTGGGCAACTGGGCTATCTAAGCTAGACCGACTCTATCAAGATCGACCAAACGAGTTATCTAGTTTTGAATTCATGCATCACACCTTGTCGGCGCTCAATATCGACTACTCGGTTTCATCTGGCACCACAGAGAATATTCCAGAAGAAGGGCCTGTGGTGATTGTGGCCAACCATCCGCTTGGCGCCATTGAAGGGGTGATCCTTGCCGATCTCGTAGGATCAGTAAGGAAGGATGTTAAGGTGTTGGCGAACGAGCTACTTAAGCGCCTGCCGGAGCTGGATGATCTTTTCATCGGTGTCGATGTCTTTAACAGTAAAGAGTCGAAACGCACCAATGCCAAAGCGATTCGAGATGCCAATCGTCATTTGGCTGATGGTGGGCTTTTGATTGTATTCCCTGCGGGTGAAGTGTCGAGCTACCGTAAAGGGGCAAAAACACTGACAGACATCGAGTGGAGCAAGTCTGTTGCTAAATTCGTAAAACGTCACCAAGCCACCACAGTGCCTATCTTTATCAATGGTAAAAACAGCGAGCTTTTCTACCAAGCAGGACGTGTTCATCCACTATTAAGAACCGCTCTGCTCGGGCGTGAGCTTCTTAATAAACAGGCGACGACTATCTCTATCTCGATTGGCTCATCGATTCCGTATTCAGAGATAAAATCGTTTGAAAAAGAAATGGATATCGTCAACTACCTACGACTCAATACCTACCTAATGAGTCAACAAGACAGCCCGAATACGCCAATCCACGCCCCCTCTTTTGATACCCAAGTGATTGCACCTATTCCACCAGAAGTGTTGGCAATAGAGGTCGACTCTCTTCCGGAAGAGATGAAGTTACTTGAGCAAGGGGACTTTGAGGTCTACTGCACGCCTAGCCAATCTATTCCTAACTTAATGCGCGAGATTGGTCGAGTAAGAGAAGAAAGCTTTAGAGAAGTCGGAGAAGGCAGCGGGCTGGCCTGTGATTTAGATGAGTATGACCTTTACTACCATCAACTATTTGTGTGGAATAAAACCAAGGCAGAACTGGTTGGCGCGTATCGACTCGGTATGGTCGACAAACTCATCGCTGAGCACGGGCTTGATCAGCTCTACTCTCGTAGCCTGTTTAACTACAACCAAGAATTCATTGATACTCTAGAAAACAGCATTGAGCTTGGGCGATCGGTAGTAAGTAAACCTTACCAAAAGAGTCTGAACTCACTGCTACTATTGTGGAAAGGCATCGCGACCTTTGTGTCTCATCACCCTAAATACACCCATCTGTTCGGCCCTGTCAGTATCAGTAATGATTACAGCCACAATGCGCGTCTGTTGATCGCGACCACCTTATCAATCCATCACTACGATGAGGAAAAGGCGAATTTGGTTTCACCTTCGTCGCCACTCAATACGAGCAGTCATGTGTTCTGGCAGAATCACCTGCTCTCTTCACTGGCGAGTGTGCCTCTACTCTCTAAAGTGTTAGCACGCATGGAGCAAGGTAAAGGCCTGCCGGTACTGCTACGCCAATATCTAGGGATGAACGGCAAACTGGTGTGTTTTAATGTCGACCCATCGTTTAATGATGCCTTGGATGGTTTGATTGTGGTGAACCTTAAAAAGGTACCACTGAAGACTCTGGGTAAATACATGGGCAGAGAGCTTGCTCAAGACTACCTAGAGCAACACGCACGCCGCTGATTTATCCCGCTCTGTACCTCTCTCCAAATAAGTGCGATGATTTCGGCACTTATTTGGGATAGGTTATTTTCATGCACACCTCTTTTATCGAACAACTGCAAAGCTTCGACTTCTCTGAAAGCCAGATTGAATCTCTCTTAGCTGTCGCCAAGCCACTTGAGTTGCCAACCAGACACATTTTGATCAATCAAGGTGAGATGGCGAGTTCAATCTACTTTGTACTTGAAGGCTTATGTCATGCTTGCTACCTCACTGATGATGGTAAGCAATACAGCAAAGAGTTCTACTGGGAACAAGATTGGATCATCGGCTTTGAGAGTCTGATAAAGAACCAAGCGTCCCCTTACCTATTAGAAACGCTGACTCCCATCACCATGTTAGAGCTGCCAATGAATGCGGTTATCGAGTGGCGTGCATCAAATAATCCTTTGTATTTAAAGCTGTTAGAAACACAACTGATGCATAAGGAAAACAAAGAACGCTTCATGCTGCTCTATACACCAGAGCAACGTTATCAGCTGTTCTGCGAGCACTATCCCGACCTTGAGCAGCGCTTGAACGACAATCAAATTGCAGCCTACCTAGGAATAACCGCAATCAGCCTGAGCAGAATTAAAGGTCGAATTAACAATAGTTAATGCCAACAATCATCGCGCATAGTACATTCAGAGCATCGATAATCTCTGGATGTAAACATGATCACTTGGCACTCAATTCCGTTTTCTAAACTCTCAACACAACAGCTTTATCAACTACTTAAATTAAGAGTCGATGTATTTGTGGTTGAGCAAACTTGTCCTTATCCAGAGCTCGACGGAAAAGATACACTCGCAGATGTTGAGCACCTGCTTGGCTATTCTGATGAAGAGTTAGTAGCGTGTGCACGTTTATTACCACCAGGTACGTCTTACGACAACACCAGCATCGGCCGAGTAGCAACCAAGCAATCAGCAAGAGGTGATGGCTTGGGGCATAAATTGCTGGTAGAAGCATTAGCTCGCTGTGAGGCTCTTTGGCCTAATACAGCCATTGATATTGGCGCGCAGCAACATCTAGAAAACTTCTATGCGAGCCACGGCTTCAAGACCATCTCGGATATGTACCTCGAAGATGATATTCCTCATGTAGACATGAGATTAGAAAAATAATGACGAATATCACTGCCGGTATTCTATTGTTGGTTGCAGGTAACTTGTTTGCCTCGCTTTCCGACGTAGCGGTAAAGCTGTTAAATGGCGAAGTACCGCCCTTACAGTATATTTTTTTCCGACAGTTGATATCTCTGCTCATCATCACCCCTTTGTGGCTACAGCAAAAAAAAGAACAACGATGCTTACAGCAAGCCAAAGTCACCTTCATACGAGGCCAACTAATATTAATTGGTAGCGGGTGTATGGTTGTGGCAATCACTCATTTATCTTTAGCAACCGCCAACGCTGTGTTTTACGTGGCTCCCCTATTGATGTTGCCTCTTTCTATATTTCTACTCAAAGAGCAGCCTGCACTTGGGAAGGTGATCGCCACTACCATAGGTTTCATCGGTGCACTGATTGTCTTAAGGCCATCACAATTTCATTGGGCAGCACTGTTTGCTTTGGGTACAGCACTCACTCTCGCACTCTTTAATGTACTCGTAAGAAAGCTTCCTAGTGAGCAAACGGTGGTCACTACGCTGTGGTGGACAACCTTATTCTCTATTCCAGCCTCATTAGTACTGTGCTTCTTATACTGGCAGCCGGTGTCTGTGGAGCATTTGGGATACATAGCATTAAGTGCGACGCTAATCTTAAGCTACAACGGCCTTGCGGTTGCTGCCTATCAAAAAGCACACTCTAGCCAAATTGCCTTGGCTGAGTATTCAGGATTGGTGTTTGTCGCGCTAATAGGTGCAATATGGTTCGATGAGATTCCGGATACATTAACCTTTATCGGAATCATGCTTATCATCTTGCCACTCGCCCCTTTCAAGCGACCAAAAAAAAGAGCTAATGCTTAGCTCTTTTCTATCGTTTATCTGTGTCTGGCAAGGCGCTTTAACTCAGGCTTACTGTTCATCTACTTACTGCGACCAAAGCCACCATCGGATAAGCGGAAGAACATCACCGAAGTATCGCCTTTCTCTAGCTGAAGAATGTCCAACTGCCCAGTTTCAGCAAGTTTGAAACGAACCAGTTGGCCTTTACGAATCTGACTGAGTGGCTTATCTGCACCTTCAATACGCACTAACGCATTCAAGTCAGACAATGGCAAATCGTTGTTTCGAAAAACCTGCGCTAACGTATCCCCTTGCTTAACAAGGTACTCCTGCCAATTTTTGTTACTCGGTTCTGATGAACTGCTCTTGGCATTTTGCTGTTCGCTTAAGCCGACGGTGTTTATTTCAAGCTCAACGCGCGATGTTGTTGGAGCTGTGTCTACTTTAGGTTCTGGTAGCGGCACAAAAAGTAATATCAGTACGATCGGAGAAATCACCATCAACAGTCTTTGGTGTAACTTCGGCAATGAGCCCCAAGTTTGCGCTGTCGAGGTTTTCAATTTCTTCACATCGATCGAACTCAATTTCTCTTTGACCTTATTCAGTCGATCCTTGAATTCTGCTAAGTGGTCAACTTTCTGTTTTTTCTTTTGACGACGATTCATACCACTGCGTCCTATACATTGAATAACTACAGTATAAAAACCAAAGTACCAACAGTATAGATCTTTCCGTCACAACAAGGCCCAAAGCGAGAAAATTGACATGGCTGTGATTTGGGCACGGTAAAGCGCAAGTGATCAGGGACTAGCCGTTTCTTCACGCTGCTAATACTGGTATTCTTACCCTTTTCGTACTGACAAAAAGAGTGACTTTTCATGTCTGAAGTAAAATTTGAAACTGTAGAGCAAAAAGCTAGCTACGGTATCGGTCTACAAATGGGCCAACAACTTGCTGGTTCTGGTCTTGAAGGCCTAAACGTTGACGCAATCGCTGCTGGTATCGCAACAGCTCTAGTTGGCGACATGCCAGCTATCGAAGTTGACGAAATCAACAACGCACTACAAGAGCTACACACTCGCGGTGAAGCTGCACGTCAAGAACTAGCTAAAGCTGCTGCTGCTGACGGCGAAGCTTTCCTAGCTGACAACGCTCTTCGTTCAGAAGTAACGGTTCTTGAGTCTGGTCTTCAGTACGAAGTACTAACTGAAGGTACTGGCGAAATCCCAACTGCAGACAAGCAAGTACGTGTTCACTACCACGGCGAACTAACTGACGGTACTGTTTTCGACAGCTCTGTATCTCGCGGTCAACCTGCTGAATTCCCTGTAACTGGCGTAATTCAAGGTTGGGTACAAGCTCTACAAATGATGCCTGTTGGCTCTAAGTGGAAGCTATACATCCCTCAAGATCTAGCATACGGTGAGCGTGGCGCAGGTGCTGCAATCCCACCATTTGCTGCTCTAGTATTTGAAGTAGAACTTCTAGCTATTCTTTAATTTTATTAAAAACCTTTAGTAAAACAAAATACTATTGGCAAATAAAATTGAAATAATCCAACGGCGATGTGACTACATCGCCGTTTTTCGTTTATAGTGAAAGAGTAAATTACTTTATTACTTAAGGACGAATAATGAAGAAAGTACTAATCACAGTTTTAAGCAGCCTTGCTGTTGTCTCTTGCGCTAGCACTAGCGACTCTGAACAAACCAGTTCATCATCAGATACCAACTATTCCCAACTATCACAAACTGCACTAATGGCAGCAGTGAATATGTGGTCTCAGCAGAACGAAACAACACCGCTTGTGGATACGGTAGCTGACCAAGCTTCTGTTACCAGCGACCAAGCAGTTGGCGGTATTGGTTCAATGTTAGCCCTTGCACAAAACTCACTTGGCACAGCCGACAACAAAGAACTCGCAACGCTTATTCCGGGTATGTCGAGCCTTGAGTCTACTGGTCTATCATCGCTACTAAGCTCACAAGGTGCCGTTGAAAGTGCGTTTTCTGGATTAGGTATGGATCCATCAATGGTTACAACATTTGCACCCATCATTCTTCAAGCACTGCAGTCACAAGGTGCAACGAGCGGCCTGATGGATTCACTTTCAGCTATATGGCAATAATCGTTAGTATTAATAGCTAGCTTAAAATTTGATAAGGGCACTTCGGTGCTCTTTTTTGTGCGTGGAAGAAAAGATATTTGAGATACGAGATACGAGATACGAGATACGAGATACGAGATACGAGATACGAGATACGAGATACGAGATACGAGATACGAGATATTTTTGAAAAATGGCGCAGACAAGACAAGCAAAAAATGCCAAACATCATGGTGCAATTTCTATTGTCTATTCCTTGTTCTACAGACACAAAAAAGCCGAGCTAATGCTCGGCTTTTGTATTAAGAATCTAGTATAGATTACTCAGCAGCTTCTTCAGCAGCTGGGCGGTCTACAAGCTCAATGTAAGCCATTGGAGCTTTATCACCAGTACGGAAACCACATTTAAGAATGCGAGTGTAACCACCTTGGCGAGCCGCGAAACGCGGGCCTAGTTCATTAAATAGTTTTGCCACAACTTCGTTATCACGAGTGCGAGCAAATGCAAGACGACGGTTAGCAACACTGTCTGTCTTAGCTAGGGTAATCAATGGCTCAATTACGCGACGTAGTTCTTTTGCTTTAGGCACGGTAGTTTTAATAACTTCGTGACGAACAAGAGAGCTAGCCATGTTGCTGAACATCGCTTTGCGATGACTGCTGTTGCGGTTGAGTTGACGACCACTTTTACGATGGCGCATGACCTAATCCTTCTAACTTTTCGATTAATCTTCAGCGATTGACGCTGGTGGCCAGTTTTCTAGACGCATGCCTAGAGAAAGACCACGTGAAGCAAGCACATCTTTAATCTCTGTAAGAGATTTCTTACCAAGGTTTGGCGTTTTAAGTAGCTCAACCTCAGTGCGCTGTACAAGATCACCGATGTAGTGAATCGCTTCTGCTTTCAAACAGTTAGCAGAGCGAACTGTTAGTTCAAGATCGTCTACAGGACGTAGTAGGATAGGATCGAATTCTGGCTTCTCTTCCTTCTCCTCAGGTACACGTACATCACGAAGATCTACGAACGCATCCAGTTGTTCAGCTAAAATAGTAGCTGCACGACGGATTGCTTCCTCAGGTTCTAGAGTACCGTTCGTTTCCATATCGATAACAAGCTTGTCTAAATCAGTACGTTGTTCTACACGTGCCGCTTCTACAGCGTAAGCGATTTTATCAACCGGGCTGTAAGTAGCGTCAACTAGTAGACGACCGATAGGACGCTCATCTTCTTCAGTATGGATACGAGCTGAAGCTGGAACGTAACCACGACCACGTTCTACTTTGATACGCATAGCGATCTCAGCGTTGTCATCCGTTAGGTGACAAATTACGTGCTCAGGGTTAGCGATCTCTACATCACCATCGTGGGTGATGTCACCTGCAACAACAGGGCCTGAGCCTGATTTGTTCAGTGTAATAAACACTTCATCTTTGCCTTCAGCAACGCGTACAGCCAAACCTTTAAGGTTTAGAAGGATTTCCAGGATATCTTCCTGAACGCCTTCTTTAGTGCTGTATTCGTGTAGCACACCTTCAATTTCAACTTCTGTTACGGCACAACCCGGCATAGAAGATAGAAGAATGCGGCGAAGAGCATTACCTAGAGTGTGGCCGAAACCGCGCTCTAATGGCTCAAGAGTTACTTTCGCGTGTGTCGTATTGATCTGTTCAATGTCAACAAGACGCGGCTTAAGAAATTCTGTTACAGAACCCTGCATTGTGTCCTCTCTTTTTTTAACCTTACTTAGAGTAAAGTTCGACGATCAAGTGTTCATTGATGTCAGCTGATAGGTCAGAACGCTCAGGCATACGCTTGAATGTACCTTCCATTTTGCCAGCATCTACTTCAATCCAAGTTGGCTTTTCACGTTGTTCAGCAACTTCTAGAGCCGCTTTAATACGAGATTGCTGTTTAGCTTTCTCGCGGATAGAAACAACGTCGTTTGCCGCTACTTTGAAAGAAGGAACGTTTACAACTTTACCGTTAACTAGAATAGACTTGTGGCTAACTAGTTGACGAGATTCAGCACGAGTAGCGCCAAAGCCCATACGGTAAACTACGTTATCAAGACGACCTTCAAGAAGCTGAAGCAGGTTTGCACCTGTGTTGCCTTTAAGACGTGCAGCTTCTTTGTAGTAGTTGCGGAATTGTTTTTCTAGAACGCCGTAGATACGACGAACTTTTTGCTTCTCACGAAGCTGAACGCCATACTCAGATAGACGACCGCGACGAGCGCCGTGTACACCTGGTGCGTTATCAATTTTACACTTGGTATCGATCGCACGGACACCAGACTTAAGGAATAAGTCAGTACCTTCGCGACGGCTAAGCTTCAGCTTAGGACCCAAATATCTTGCCATGATCTTTCTCCAATATTCCTAGAAACGAAACTTAAACGCGACGTTTCTTAGGTGGACGACAACCGTTATGAGGGATTGGTGTCGCATCAACAATGTTAGTGATACGGAAACCAGCAGCGTTCAGTGCACGAACAGTAGATTCGCGACCTGGACCTGGACCCTTAACCATAACTTCCAAGTTCTTTAGGCCATATTCTTTAGCCATTTCACCACAACGCTCAGCTGCAACTTGTGCTGCGAACGGAGTAGATTTACGAGAACCACGGAAACCTGAACCACCTGCTGTAGCCCATGCAAGAGCGTTGCCTTGACGGTCAGTGATAGTTACGATTGTGTTGTTGAAAGAAGCATGAATGTGCGCTACGCCATCAGCTACTTGCTTGCGTACGCGCTTACGCGCGCGAGTTGGTTGTTTTGCCATTGTACTCTACCTTATCCGACTATTTCTTGATCGGCTTGCGCGGACCCTTACGGGTGCGAGCGTTGGTTTTAGTACGCTGTCCACGTAGTGGTAGACTGCGACGATGACGAAGACCGCGGTAACAGCCAAGGTCCATAAGACGCTTGATGTTCATCGATACTTCACGACGTAGATCACCTTCTACAGTGTACTTAGCTACACCATCACGCAGTTGATCGATCTGCTCTTCAGTTAGTTCACTGATCTTAGCATCTTCAGCAATACCCACTTCAGCTAGAATAGCTTGAGAGCGAGTTTTACCGATACCGTAGATTGCAGTAAGTGCAATTACAGAATGCTTATGATCAGGAATGTTAATGCCGGCTATACGGGCCATTATTCACTCCTAAGGGGTTCATAAAAGAATTATCCGCAGCAAAGCCCGTTATGGATACGCTGCGGCATACTACTTCTTTTGCACGCAAAAGGTAGGCCGAGGAATATACTCGACTCTACCTTGTATTTCAAGTAAAAATTTCTGCTAATTAGCCTTGGCGTTGCTTATGCTTTGGCTCACTGCAAATCACGCGAACGACACCGTTACGCTTGATAACTTTACAGTTACGGCAGATTTTTTTAACGGAAGCACGAACTTTCATTGCTAAACTCCGTAAATGGAATCGAAATTGTTACCACCGAATTAACGGCCGTAACCCTTCAGATTCGCTTTCTTTAACACAGAATCATACTGTTGTGACATCAGATGAGTCTGTACCTGTGCCATGAAATCCATGATAACTACCACTACGATTAGTAGTGATGTGCCGCCAAAGTAGAAACGAACGTTCCACGCGACCATCATGAACTCAGGAATCAGACATATAAAAGTAATGTATAGAGCGCCCGCAAGGGTTAGTCTAGTCATCACTTTATCGATATATTTCGCTGTCTGCTCACCTGGGCGGATACCGGGTACGAATGCACCAGACTTCTTCAAGTTATCAGCTGTTTCACGTGGGTTAAACACCAACGCTGTATAGAAGAAACAGAAGAAGATTATAGCTGCTGCATAAAGCATTACATACAAAGGTTGACCTGGGCTAAGAGCTAATGACACGTCAGTTAACCAACCGAACGCGCTGCTTTCACCATTTTGACCAAACCACTGCGCTAATGTTCCTGGGAACAAAATAATACTTGATGCGAAAATCGCTGGAATAACACCTGCCATATTAATCTTAAGAGGCAAGTGAGAGCTTTGTGCTGCAAAAACTTTACGACCTTGTTGACGTTTCGCATAGTTAACGACGATACGACGTTGACCACGTTCCATGAAAACTACGAAGTAAATAACAGCAAAAGACAATACAGCAATCAACAGCAGAAGAAGCACATGCAATTCACCTTGACGCGCTTGCTCGATTGTTTGACCGATTGCAGAAGGCAATCCAGCAACAATACCTGCAAAAATCAGAATGGAAATACCATTACCGATTCCTCGCTCAGTGATTTGTTCACCTAACCACATTAAGAACATGGTACCAGTTACTAAACTCACGGTAGCAATAAGCGTAAACATGGTTTGGTTGATAACAACCAGATTGTCGACCATGTTTGGTAAGCCTGTTGCGATACCAATAGCTTGGAATGTTGCAAGTACAAGCGTGCCGTAGCGTGTATATTGGCTTATCTTACGACGGCCTGCTTCACCCTCTTTCTTGAGTTCCGCTAACGCTGGATGAACTACAGTTAGCAATTGGACTACGATCGATGCCGAAATGTACGGCATGATACCCAATGCTAATATAGATGCACGCTCAAGAGCACCACCGGAGAACATGTTAAACATTTCTACGATGGTACCTTTTTGCTGATCGAACAAATCGGCAAGTACAGCTGCGTCAATACCAGGGATCGGCACAAAAGAGCCGGCTCGGAATACTAAAAGTGCACCAATTACGAATAATAAGCGCGACTTTAGTTCACTTAAGCCGCTCTGAGCACTACGAAAATCTTGTCCTGGTTTCTTAGCCATCTGTACCTCGTTCCTCGAGATTATTCCTCGATTTTACCGCCTGCAGCTTCGATTGCAGCTTTAGCGCCTTTAGTCACGCGTAGACCTTTAACAGTCACAGCTTTGCTTAGGTCACCAGAAAGAACGATCTTAACAAACTCGATGTTCTTAGTGATAACGTTAGCAGCTTTAAGGCTGTTAAGATCAACTACGTCACCTGTTACTTTCGCTAGCTCAGCTAGACGAACTTCAGCAGACACTAGGCTCTTACGAGAAGTGAAACCGAATTTAGGTAGACGTTGTTTTAGAGGCATTTGACCGCCTTCAAAACCTGGACGAACAGAGCCGCCAGAACGTGACTTTTGACCTTTGTGACCGCGGCCACCTGTTTTACCAAGGCCAGAACCGATACCACGACCTACACGCTTCTTAGAAGGTTTAGAGCCAGCAGCCGGTGATAGAGTATTCAAACGCATTCTGATTACTCCTCAATCTTAACCATGTAGTAAACCTTGTTGATCATACCGCGTACGCACGGTGTATCTTCAAGTTCTACTGTATGGTTGATGCGACGAAGACCTAGACCTTTAAGACACGCTTTGTGCTTAGGTAGGCGACCAATTGAGCTTTTAGTTTGAGTTACTTTAATAGTTGCCATCGTGTGCTTACTCCGAAATAGATTCAACAGTTAGACCACGTTTAGCAGCAACCATTTCTGGTGACTTAACGTCTACTAGAGCACCAATCGTTGCGCGAACAACGTTGATAGGGTTCGTTGAACCGTATGCTTTAGAAAGTACGTTATGTACGCCTGCAACTTCAAGTACGGCACGCATTGCACCACCGGCAATAACACCTGTACCTTCAGCAGCTGGCTGCATGTAAACTTTAGAGCCCGAATGACGACCTTTCACCGGGTGGTGAAGAGTGCCTTCGTTAAGCGCAACAGTAACCATGTTACGACGCGCTTTTTCCATTGCTTTTTGAATCGCAGCAGGTACTTCACGAGCTTTGCCGTAACCGAAACCTACACGACCATTACCGTCACCAACTACTGTTAGTGCAGTGAAGCTCATGATTCGACCACCTTTAACCGTCTTAGATACACGGTTAACTGCGATCAGCTTTTCTTGCAAATCATTAGCTTGTTGTTGTTCTTTAGCCATCTTCCAACCCTACCTTAGAATTTCAGACCAGCTTCGCGAGCAGAATCTGCTAGCGCCGCTACTCGACCGTGGTATTGGAAACCAGAACGATCGAATGCAACTGAAGCTACGCCTTTTTCAAGAGCGCGCTCAGCAACAGCTTTACCAACTGCTTTAGCTGCATCAACGTTACCAGTGTTCTTAACTTGCTCACGGATCGCTTTTTCTACAGTAGAAGCAGCTGCGATAACCTCAGAGCCGTTTGCCGCGATAACTTGTGCGTAAACATGGCGAGGAGTACGGTGTACTACCAGGCGAGTTGCACCAAGTTCTGCAATCTTACGACGTGCACGTGTAGCACGACGGATGCGAGATGCTTTCTTATCCATAGTGATACCTTACTTCTTCTTAGCTTCTTTAGTACGCACATTTTCATCTGCGTAACGAACACCTTTGCCTTTGTAAGGCTCAGGAGCACGGTAAGAACGAATGTCAGCCGCAACTTGACCTACTACTTGCTTATCGCAACCAGTAATGATGATCTCAGTTTGGCTAGGGCACTCAGCTTTAATACCTTCAGGTAGAGCGTGCTCTACTGGGTGAGAAAAACCAAGTGTTAGAGCTACAGAGTTGCCTTTCATAGCAGCACGGTAACCAACACCCTTAAGAGTTAGCTTCTTAGTGAAGCCCTCAGTAACACCCACAACCATGTTATTAACTAGAGCGCGAGCTGTACCAGCTTGTGCCCATGCGTTAGTAACACCTTCTTTCGGACCGAAAGTTAGGTTGGTTTCTTCCTGTGCAATAACTACGGCGCTGTTAAGAACGCGAGTAAGCTCACCTTTGCTACCTTTTACAGTAACTTCTTGGCCGTTTAGTTTCACCTCTACGCCAGCTGGAATAGCGACAGGTGCTTTAGCAACACGAGACATAATCTACTCCTTAAGCTACGTAACAGATGATTTCACCGCCAAGACCTGCTTTACGAGCAGCACGGTCAGACATCAGACCCTTGGAAGTAGAAACAACTGCAATACCAAGACCACCCATCACTGTAGGTAAAGAGTCTTTATTTTTATAAACTCTTAGACCAGGACGTGATACACGCTTGATTTGCTCGATTACAGGTTTAGCTTGGAAGTACTTAAGAGTAACTTCTAGCTCAGGTTTTGCTTCGCTGTTAACAGCGAAGTCTACGATGTAACCTTCAGCTTTAAGTAATGCAGCAATTGCAACTTTAAGCTTTGAAGAAGGCATTTTTACAGCAACTTTGTTTGCTGCCTGACCGTTACGAACTCGGGTCAGCATATCCGAAATCGGATCTTGCATGCTCATAAGATTTACTCCAAATGATTAAGTGGCAATTACCAGCTAGCCTTACGAAGACCCGGAATCTCGCCTTTCATGCAAGCTTCACGAACCTTAATGCGGCTTAGACCGAATTTACGTAGGTAACCGTGTGGACGACCAGTTTGGTTGCAACGGTTGCGCTGACGTGATGCACTTGAATCACGTGGAAGAGATTGCAGTTTAAGAACCGCATTCCAACGATCTTCTTCAGATGCGTTTACATCGCTAATGATAACTTTTAGCGCAGAACGCTTTTCAGCGAACTTAGCTACTAGTTTTGCACGTTTAGCTTCACGTGCTTTCATTGATTGTTTAGCCATAACAGTAACCCTACCCTTACTTACGGAATGGGAAGTTAAAGGCAGCCAGCAGAGCTCGGCCTTCCTCATCGGAACCCGCAGAAGTCGTGATAGTGATATCAAGACCGCGGACGCGATCGACTTTATCGTAGTCGATTTCCGGAAAGATGATTTGCTCGCGAACGCCCATGCTGTAGTTACCGCGACCGTCAAAAGACTTAGCGCTAACACCACGGAAATCACGTACACGTGGAAGTGCGATAGAGATTAAACGCTCTAAAAATTCCCACATGCGCTCACCACGCAAGGTTACTTTACAACCAATTGGGTAGCCTTCACGAATTTTGAAACCAGCTACAGATTTACGCGCTTTAGTGATAAGAGGCTTTTGACCAGAGATCGTTGCCATATCAGCTGCTGCGTTTTCTAGCAGTTTCTTATCGTTGATTGCTTCACCAACGCCCATGTTTAGGGTGATTTTCTCAATCCTAGGGACTTGCATGACGCTTGTGTAGCTGAACTCTTTGGTAAGCTCAGCGACTACAGACGACTTGTAGTAATCATGCAGTTTCGCCATAGTAGAACTCCAAATTACTTCTAATTAGTTAGAAACAGTTTCGCCGTTAGATTTGAAGAAACGAACTTTCTTGCCATCTTCGATACGGAAACCGATACGGTCTGCTTTACCAGTAGCCGCGTTAAAAACAGCAACGTTAGAAGCATCAATAGCTGCTTCTTGTTCAACGATGCCACCTTGTTGACCTAGAGCCGGAACCGGCTTTTGGTGTTTCTTAACAAGGTTGATGCCTTCAACGATAACTTTACCAGTTGTCAGAACCTTAGTTACTTTACCTTTCTTGCCTTTATCTTTACCAGCAAGAATGATTACTTCGTCATTACGACGGATTTTAGCTGCCATATTGCCGCTCCTTACAGAACTTCAGGTGCTAGTGATACAATCTTCATGAATTTCGCGTTACGAAGTTCACGAGTCACAGGACCAAAGATACGTGTGCCGACTGGTTGCTCAGTAGTGTCATTTAACAATACACAAGCATTACTGTCGAAGCGAATGACAGAACCGTCTGGGCGACGAACGCCTTTACGGGTGCGCACTACTACCGCCTTCAGAACATCACCTTTCTTTACTTTACCGCGAGGAATCGCTTCCTTCACTGTAACCTTGATGACGTCACCGATATGTGCATAACGGCGGTGAGAGCCACCCAGAACCTTAATACACATTACCTTGCGCGCGCCAGAGTTATCTGCTGCGTCAAGTGTACTTTGCATCTGGATCATTGTTAGTGCTCCGCTAAATATTAAAACTAGACCCTCTCGGGTCGGGCTGCCTCTTTAAAAGGGACGCGAATTGTACCACCCTTTTTTTAAATTGGGTAGACAAAAAACAAGCGGCTCCAAAAAATTATTTGGAGCCGCTTATAAGTTATAGAATTACAAAGATTAAATCTTCGCTTTTTCTAGAACTTTAACCAATGTCCAAGACTTAGTCTTAGACAGAGGACGACACTCAGCGATTTCAACTTTGTCGCCTAGGCCACAAGTGTTGTCTTCGTCGTGTGCGTGTACTTTAGTCGTGCGTTTGATGAACTTACCGTAAATTGGGTGTTTTACAGTGCGCTCAATAGCAACAACGATAGACTTGTCCATCTTGTCACTTACTACACGGCCTTGCTGGATGCGGTTAGTTTCGCTCATTATGCGCCTGCCTTTTCAGTCAAAACAGTTTTCACACGTGCGATGTCACGGCGTACAGCTTTTAGAGTATGAGTTTGCTGTAGTTGACCAGTTGCAGCTTGCATGCGCAAGTTGAACTGTTCACGTAGCAAATTCAATAGCTCAGCGTTAAGCTCTTCAACGTTCTTTTCGCGTAGATCTTGTGCTTTCATCACATCACCTGCTTAGTTACAAAAGTAGTTTTAACAGGCAGTTTACGTGCCGCTAGGCGGAACGCTTCACGTGCCAACTCTTCAGGTACGCCATTCATCTCGTACATAACTTTGCCTGGTTGGATTTGAGCAACCCAGTACGCAACTGAACCTTTACCTTTACCTTGACGAACTTCAAGAGGCTTTTCAGTAATCGGCTTGTCTGGGAATACACGGATCCAGATTTGACCTTGACGCTTAATGTGACGTGTCATAGCACGACGTGCCGCTTCGATTTGACGTGCAGTCAGACGACCACGGCCAACAGCTTTAAGACCGAATTCGCCGAAGCTTACTTCAGTACCTTTAGCTAGACCACGGTTACGACCAGTCATAACCTTGCGGAACTTAGTACGTTTTGGTTGTAGCATCGTTCGACTCCTTACTTACGGCCTTTACGCTGCTTCTTAGGCTTATCGCCTTTTGGCTCTACTGCGTTAGCAGCTGGCATACCGCCTAGAATCTCACCTTTGAAGATCCAAACTTTAATGCCGATCACACCGTATTGAGTGTGAGCCGAAGAAGTTGCGTAATCAATGTCTGCACGTAGAGTGTGTAGAGGCACACGGCCTTCACGGTACCACTCAGAACGTGCGATTTCAGCACCGCCAAGACGGCCGCCTACTTGTACTTTGATGCCTTTAGCGCCTAGACGCATAGCATTTTGTACCGCACGCTTCATTGCACGACGGAACATAACACGACGCTCTAGTTGAGACGCGATGCTATCAGCTACAAGCTGACCATCTAGCTCAGGCTTACGTACTTCAGCGATGTTAATTTGCGCTGGTACACCTGCGATTTTAGCTACAGCTGCGCGTAGCTTCTCTACGTCTTCACCTTTCTTACCGATAACAACGCCAGGACGAGCAGTGTGAATAGTCACACGGATGCTCTTCGCTGGACGCTCGATAACGATACGAGATAATGATGCTTTTTGTAGTTCCTTTGTAAGGAACTGACGTACCTTGAAGTCGCCGTCTAGGTTGTCAGCGAATTCGTTGGTATTAGCAAACCATGTAGCATTCCAAGGCTTAACGATGCCAAGACGAATACCATTAGGATGTACTTTCTGACCCATTGCTTACTCTCCTAGTCTTTAGCGATCTGCTACAACAATAGTGATGTGGCTTGAACGCTTCAAGATACGATCCGCACGACCTTTAGCACGAGGCATAATACGCTTCATGATAGGGCCCTCATCTACGAAGATTTTAGCGACATTTAGATCGTCGATATCTGCACCTTCGTTATGTTCCGCGTTAGCGATAGCTGACTCAAGAACCTTCTTAACTAATACAGCAGCTTTTTTGTTGCTGAAAGTTAGAATTTCTAGAGCTTGGTCTACCGACTTACCGCGAATTTGGTCTGCAACTAAGCGAGCTTTCTGTGGAGAAATACGAGCAAAGTTATGTTTAGCTAAAGCTTCCATCATCTACTCCTTATTTCTTCTTAGCTTTCTTATCTGCAGCATGACCGCGATAAGTACGAGTTGGTGCAAATTCGCCCAGTTTGTGACCGATCATTTCTTCGGTAACGAAAACTGGAACGTGCTGACGACCATTATGGACAGCGATGGTCAAACCAATCATTGTTGGGATGATCATTGAGCGACGGGACCAAGTCTTAATAGGCTTTTTGTCTCCGCTTTCCACCGCTTTCTCTACCTTCTTCAGCAAGTGTAGGTCAATAAAAGGACCTTTCTTGAGAGAACGTGGCATGGCGATTCCTCTTTATAAATTATTTAGTGCGACGACGTACGATGTACTTGTCAGTGCGCTTGTTCTTACGAGTCTTGAAGCCCTTAGTAGGAACGCCCCAAGGAGAAACTGGGTGACGACCACCAGATGTGCGGCCTTCACCACCACCATGTGGGTGATCCACCGGGTTCATTACTACACCACGTACGGTTGGACGTACGCCGCGCCAGCGTGAAGCACCAGCTTTACCAAGTTCACGTAGCATATGCTCAGAGTTACCAACTTCACCGATCGTTGCACGACCTTCAGAAAGAACTTTGCGCATCTCACCAGAACGTAGACGGATAGTTACGTATGCACCATCGCGAGCGATGATTTGAGCATAAGCACCAGCCGAACGAGCTAGTTGAGCACCTTTACCAGGCTTAAGTTCAACACAGTGTACAGTAGAACCTACTGGGATGTTGCGCATCGGCAGAGTGTTACCTGCTTTGATTGCAGCATCTACGCCAGATTGAATCTGGTCGCCTGCGTTAACACCTTTAGGTGCAATGATGTAACGACGCTCACCGTCTGCGTACAGAACTAGAGCGATGTTAGCA
Source organism: Vibrio sp. 1CM23M (assembly GCF_023161755.1). Lineage (NCBI taxonomy): Bacteria > Pseudomonadati > Pseudomonadota > Gammaproteobacteria > Vibrionales > Vibrionaceae > Vibrio > Vibrio sp. 1CM23M. Next base: position 2,678 of record NZ_JALNTR010000012.1, on the reverse strand, counting down.
CTACGGTTTGGATCGTATTCTAGACGCTCAACTTTCGCTGGGATGCCATCTTTAGTACGTTTGAAGTCAATCAGACGGTAATGGTGCTTATGACCACCACCGATGTGACGTACTGTAATACGACCGTTGTTGTTACGACCACCGTTCTTAGAGTTTTTCTCTAGAAGTGGTGCGTATGGCTTACCCTTGTGTAGGTCAGCGTTAACAACTTTAACGACGTGACGACGACCAGGGGAAGTCGGCTTACATTTAACAATAGCCATTTTTACTACTCCTGTTATTCCGCGCCGCCAACGAAGTCAAGATCTTGACCTTCTTTCAAAGTAACGTAGGCTTTCTTAACGTCTGAACGACGGCCTTCACGCATACCTTGACGTTTGGTCTTACCCTTTAATACAAGAGTATTTACAGACTTAACTTCAACTTCAAATAGCTTTTCTACAGCTGCTTTGATCTCTTTCTTAGTTGCATCTTTAGCTACTTTGAAAACGATAGTGTTCGCTTTCTCAGCTGCCATAGTTGCTTTTTCAGAGATGTGCGGAGCACGTAGAACTTTTAAGATACGCTCTTCAGTGATCATGCTAGCATCTCCTCAACTTGCTTAACTGCGTCAGCAGTCATTAGAACCTTGTCGAAAGCGATTAGTGATACTGGATCAACACCAGCAACATCACGTGCATCTACTTTGTATAGGTTACGAGCAGCTAAGAATAGATTTTCATCTACTTCGCCAGTCACAATCAGAACGTCGCTTAGCTCAAGCTCTTTAAGCTTAGCTACAAGTTCTTTTGTTTTTGGTGCTTCTACAGAGAAGTTATCAACAACGATTAAACGCTCTTGACGAACTAGCTCAGAAAGAATGCTCTTCATAGCACCGCGGTACATTTTTTTGTTTACTTTTTGGCTGTGATCTTGTGGTTTCGCAGCAAAAGTAACACCACCTGTACGCCAGATTGGGCTACGAATTGTACCAGCACGTGCGCGGCCAGTACCTTTTTGACGCCATGGCTTAGCGCCACCGCCAGATACTTCAGAACGAGTCTTTTGAGCACGAGTACCTTGACGAGCACCTGCTGCATATGCAACAACTACTTGGTGTACAAGAGCTTCGTTGAAGTCACGTCCGAAAGTAGTCTCGGAAACAGTTAGTGCATCAGCACCTTTAACCATCAATTCCATTACTTACTCCTAGACGTTATGCTTTAACAGCAGGTTTTACGATCACGTTTCCGCCTGTTGAGCCCGGTACTGCACCTTTAATAAGGAGTAGATTGCGCTCAGCGTCAACACGTACGATCTCTAGGTTTTGAGTCGTTACACGCTCAGCACCCATGTGACCTGCCATTTTCTTGCCTTTAAACACGCGGCCTGGAGTTTGACATTGGCCAATTGAACCCGGTGCGCGGTGAGACAAAGAGTTACCGTGAGTCATATCTTGAGTAGAGAAGTTCCAACGCTTGATAGCGCCTTGGAAGCCTTTACCTTTAGATGTACCAGTAACGTCTACTTTTTTAATTTCGTTGAAAAGTTCTACGTTTAGCTCAGCGCCAACTTCAAACTCTTCGCCGTTTTCTAAACGGAATTCCCAAAGACCGCGACCTGCTTCTACACCCGCTTTCGCGAAGTGACCAGCTTCAGGTTTAGTTACACGGTTAGCTTTCTTAGCACCAGTAGTTACTTGGATTGCTGCGTAGCCATCAGTCTCAAGAGTTTTAACTTGAGAAATACGGTTCGCTTCAACCTCAACAACAGTTACTGGGATAGAAACGCCTTCTTCAGTAAATACGCGGGTCATACCCACTTTACGTCCGACTAGACCAATCATTATTCTTATCTCCCTTAACCTAGGCTGATTTGAACATCAACGCCAGCTGCAAGATCAAGACGCATTAGAGCATCAACAGTTTTATCTGTTGGCTCAACGATGTCGATCAAACGCTTGTGAGTACGAATTTCGTACTGGTCACGTGCATCTTTGTTGACGTGTGGAGAGGTAAGAACAGTGAAACGCTCTTTACGAGTAGGTAGTGGAATAGGACCACGAACCTGTGCGCCAGTACGTTTTGCTGTTTCAACGATTTCCGCAGTTGAAGCATCGATTAGCTTGTAATCAAACGCTTTAAGGCGGATACGAATACGTTGGTTCTGCATGAGACAGAGCTCCAATTATTAAAAATTACACAAACAATATCGCCACTCAAACCCGATAAAACGAGAGAATGCCGATTGATTTATGTGAAACCGTAGCATCCAAAATTAGGACGCATTGTCAGTTAACTTTTGAAGCAAACAAGAAGTTTACTATTTTTATTAACCGCGAACATAAGCTGAGTATACATTACTAGGTAAGACCTACTCCTCAGTGCTCATTGGTTCACAACCAGCGTTAGCCAGTGCGATGCATTATACAGATCACACTTTAGTATGCAAGTAGTGTTGGAAAAATAATCGGAATTTATTGGAAATTGGTTTTGTATCGAGAGGGAAAAAGATAGATGGAAGGTAATATTTCTTTCGAGAAAACAAAAGGGAAGCCGAAGCTCCCCTTTTCAGATGCGTGCTCTTCTAATGAAGAGTGTGCAAAAATCTAAATGCTATTAAGCAAAGATTTTAGCTACAACACCAGCACCAACTGTACGGCCACCTTCGCGGATTGCGAAACGTAGACCTTCGTCCAT
>NZ_JALNTR010000011.1:0-132356 GCF_023161755.1 Vibrio sp. 1CM23M | reverse complement strand
TCAGTGATGGTTGGCACATCATCCGTCACCGTGATCTTCAGATCGATCGCATTCGATTTATCTTGGTCGAAATCTTCTGCAACAACAGAAAAGTTAAGGTTAATCACGTTTTCATCGGCACCATCAGGGTGCTTAATTGGTTTAAACAGTTCGAATTGATAACTGTTATCTGAGGTATCGAAAATAATCTCGAACACCACTTCACTACTCGTTGCTGTTTGAGCAACGTAAGTAAATGTTGTGCCGCTTTGCGACACAGCTTGCCACTCTAAACTTTCTCCATCAGAGGTTAAGCCAGTAAGAACCAAATCTTCATCAACCAGTTCATACTTCACAACACCATCGGCGCCTTCATCAACCGTGAATAACCCATTAATAATGGTATCTTCAGATTGATCTGAACCAATACCAGCAAGATCGTCTTCATCGACAACCATTTCACCAGTCGGCGCCGTCATTACTGGCGCACCATCAAGCACCTCGATTGGCAATACATATTGGTTAGAATCATCGCCATCACGATCAACAACAACAACATCAAACGGTATGGTTAATGTATCGAGGTTGCTCGGTGTCGTAGCGTGATTGAGAGGACCAAGCAAGGTAAACGTGTAAGCACCATCATCGGTCAGCACTAATGTGAAGATTGGCGTTCCGCTCGCGTCAGTTGCGCCTTGGTAGGTGGTCGTGTTAGCAGCACCTGTGACCTCAGTGATCTTAATACCTTCATTGCCCGACGATAGCGTCGCTTCCAGCGTTGAGATATTGCGTAGTTCGTAAACCTCAGCTTGGTCAGCACCTTCTGTGGTAACAAACGAGCCTGTCGCCTGAGCGACAACAGTGCCTAAATCATCTTCATCAACGACAAACGTACTCGCAGCAGTCGTATCAGTGATGGTTGGCACATCATCCGTCACCGTGATCTGCAGATCGACCGCATTCGATTTATCTTGGTCGGAATCTTCAGCCACAACAGAGAAATTAAGGTCAATCGTGTTTTCACCCGCGCCACCAGGGTGCTTAATTGGTTTAAACAGTTCGAATTGATAGCTGTTATCTGAGGTATCGAAAATAATCTCGAACACCGCTTCATTACTCGTTGCAGTTTGAGCAACATAAGTAAATGTTGTGCCGTTTTGTGAAACAGCTTGCCACTCTAGACTTTCTCCATCAGCGGTTAAGCCAGTCAGAACCAAATCTTCATCAACCAGTTCATACTTCGCAACGCCATCGGCGCCTTCATCAACCGTGAATAATCCATTAATAATGGTATCTTCAGATTGATCTGAACCAATTCCAGTAAGATCGTCTTCATCGACAACTGTTTCCCCTGTAGGTGCTGTCATCACTGGTACATCATCTTTTACATTGACGAGAATCTCTGCGGCTTCTGGTGTACTCGAACCGCCAGATAGTGCAGAGCGATCTCCATCCGCATCAACGGCATAAATTGGCAATGCAAAAGTTAACAGCACATCTTCAGCGCCTTGATGTGAAAGGTTTTCATAGAGGTTAAATTCATAGTTACCCAATGATGGGCTATCAACTTTTACGTCAAAGACAGTAATTCTCGATCCATTGACCTCAACATAACCTTCGTAAGTTCTTACACCATTAGTTTCGTCAACCAACTCGAGTAGCACCGCCGCACCATTAGAAACCAAGGTGGCATCCGTATTAAATTCCGTCGGCTCCAGTTCATAATGGTCGATGATGTCGCTTTCGAAAATATCGGCAGTGATACTTCCGCTCCCCGCTACGGGAGCGGTTCCCTCTTGTGAGCCACCAATGATGCCTGCTTCATCGACACTAATACTGTCGACATTGGTAATAACTGGGCTATCGCCATCAGAGATAACAATGTTGATGTTATGGGTTACAACATCTTGGTCGAAATCGGTAATCGTGATCGGTAAATCGAACATCAGTGAATCGGTGCCCACTTGTTCTATGGGATTAAACTGCTCGAATTTATAAGTACCATCGGTATCTAGTGAGATAGTAAGAACAACCTCACCTCGGCCTTGAATGGACAAAGTGATCGTTGTCCCATCATCAGATAGCCTTGCAAGCGTATTTTGATTATCGCTGAGTATTCCATCAAATTGGTCCAACGCACTCGCATCAAAAACGGCTGATTGAAGGTTATCACTGCCAATATTGGAGAATGTCCCTTCGATTGGAACATTGCTTGTTTCTACGTTACTGATATTGACACTTTCAGCAGACGGATCGGCCCCATCAACCACGGCAACTTGTGCATTGATTGGTGTTGCTAATGGGTTTCCCGCGGTGTCTTCACCTTGAATATCAAAAGTGATGTTAATTTGATCGCCTGTATAGGAAACCTGACCACCACCAACAGACGTTACGTGATCAATTGGTTGAGAAATCGTTGTGGTCAGTGAAAGCTCAGCGTTATTTCCAACACTAACAACATCGATGTCGATGCGTAATACTTCATCGGTGCCTTGAACACCAATGATAGAGTTCGTCGCCGCATCATAAGTAAACGTAACGGGCTGACCACTTGAGGTTATATCACTGTTTAGCTCTGTGAGTAGCGAAGCGAGGGACAGTGCTTCTGGAGCAAAAGAATCAGGGGAGAGCGCTAAACTACCAGCAATAATCGTTTCGGTAGTTGTAATAGATTGGGGATAGGTATTGCCAGAAATGGAGCCTTCAGTGAGCACTTCACTGATTGATTGACCGCCCGATGAACGAGTTATTGTTCTGAACTCTTCTCTGTCTTCATCAACCGTTTGTTCTGCTAGACCTGCGGTCTCAAAAAATGTCGACGGATGAGTTTCTGTGTAGTTGTAGTCAATCGTCACAAAGCCGGCGTTTGCTGAACCTTGCCCACCACCAGCAGCCGTTGCTTCTAAGATTTGGGTCGGATCGGCACCACCTAAAATGGCTTCTTGGATAGCAGCAAATTCATCATCATCAAAATCTCCTGCATCGGCTTGCTGTAAGTCAAAATTAACTTCTCCAGCGATCGGAGCATCAGCCCACGCTAGATCCTGGTCAACACACCCAACACAATTACTGCCTACCTCAGTGACACCGTTTGGGGTGCCTAATACAAGCTCTGCTTGGTTGGCAGTGATAACAATCTCGTTCTCACGAATAATATCACCAGCTGAAATTTTTCGTGCGCTTCCGTCAGACTTAACTACGATGACTTCTCCACTCACTGCCTCAACAACTGCAGCTTGGCGCGAAACTTCAATACCCATATATCCCCCGTGGTCACAAAATGCTGTATTGCTCAACATCGTGAAAATGATAGTAATAGCGGTTTCAGGCTTAAATTATATTCAGAACTTATTCTCTTCATTAACAATCAATTACGTAGGCTGATGTATGTGATGAGTCTGTTCCGTTTCGCCTGTTTTTTTTATAGTTTACTTAACCTTAAGCCTAGTCTTCCTTATCCGAAATGTCATGTCTGTGCGAAGTGACTTCTTTTCACAAATCTAGGCATTCACTTTAGTTTGTTCATGGACTAAGCAAAAGTTTATAGGGTGTTGATTAATATGCAATAAAATGCATAATATAATTACACCTTAAATTTTTATAAATATATACAGTAATAAGGTTGATAAATCATTAGGATTTATAGGCAATTAATAAGGTCGAGATATACCTAAACCCCAAAGAAGAACTAAATCCCATATTTGAGACAAGGTTCAGCACAAAGCTGATGAGAAACTGTTCAAACACCATATATGGCGCCAATTACATGCGCAACTGCTGGAGTATTGAATAGGTATGCAGGGACAATGAGTAGAAGTTGTAAATGGATATTTCGAGGAATCCAAAAAAAAGCCCACTAAGTTAAACCATAGTGGGCTTTAAAATCAGTATATAGCGTTATGCTGTTAGCAATGACACACTATTATTTAGCAAGGCGATTTGCAGTCCAGACGTAAAGTAGCTCGAGAGCAATCGTCGCACCAGCCAATGCTGTAATCTCGCTTTGGTCATACGCTGGAGAAACCTCTACAACGTCCATACCAACCATGTTGATACCTTGCAAGCCACGGATAATTTTCAGAACTTTATCTGAATTCAAACCGCCGCATACCGGAGTACCTGTACCCGGAGCAAAAGCAGGATCCAGACAGTCGATATCAAACGTTAAGTAAACTGGCTTATCACCAACAATGCCTTTCACTTGAGCAATGATCTCGTCCACGCTCATGTCGTTCGCCTGCATCGCGTTAATAACGTTAAAGCCGTGGCCTTCCTGCTTGTACTCTGTACGAATACCAATTTGCACTGAATGTTCAGGCGAAATTAAGCCTTCATTTGGCGCATGGTAGAACATAGTACCGTGATCGTAACGACTACCCTGACTGTAAGTGTCAGTGTGCGCGTCGAAGTGAATCAGAGCCATCTCACCGTACTTCTTGCCGTATGCTCTAAGCAAAGGCAGTGTAATGAAGTGATCACCACCTAAACCTAACAGAGTTTTACCACTGCTTAGAATCGCATCAGCAGCCGCTTCTAAACGTTGAGTTAAGTCTTCTGCATCACCGCAATCAAACACAAGGTCGCCAGCATCAATCACTGAGGTGTGTTCAAATACATTGAAGTCCCAAGGGAATTTTTTACCTTCCCACGCCAAGTTAACTGACGCACGGCGAATCGCATCCGGTCCCATACGCGCACCCGGACGACCAGACGTCGCCATATCTAACGGCGCGCCTAACACAACCACATCAGCATCGTTATCGATTGGGTTTTGCACCAATGGACGACGCATAAACGTCATCGCATTGGAATACAGCGAGTAATCTGGTTTCGTAAATAGATCGTTCATTAAAAATCCTCAAGATAGGTGTAACCCATCAAGCCTTGCTCTAACTCTTCAAGTACGCTTTGCTGCTCTTGCGCTGGTACTTTCGCCGTTACCAATTCTTTGTAGTTCTGACGAATTAGGTCCATATCGATATGAACATAACGCATCATGTCTTCAACCGTGTCGCCTTCGTTGATGTAATCGATATTCGCTTCACCACTTTCATCAACGTTGACCACCACACTGTGCGTGTCACCAAATAGGTTATGCATATCACCCAAGATCTCTTGGTATGCGCCTACTAAGAAGAAGCCCATCAGGTAGGGTTCGTCTGGGTTCCATGCAGGCACTGGCAACGTTGTTTCAATGCCTTGACCATCAACATACTGATCGATCGTACCGTCAGAATCACATGTGATATCCAGGACTACTGCGCGTCGCTCGTCCGCATTGTCCAAACCACTTAGAGGCAATACAGGGAACACCTGATCGATACCCCAAGCATCTGGCAGCGATTGGAACAAAGAGAAGTTCACGAAGAACTTATCTGCCAAACGCTCGCTCAACTCATCCAAAATAGGACGGTGGTAACGGTTCTTAGTACTCATACGAGAGCTAAGTTCATAGTTAATACGCAAAGACATCTGTTCTGCCCAAGCACGGTGCTGAAGGTTCAGCATGCCTGTCGCAAATTGGTTGTGTGCTTCTGCGATATCACTTTGCGTGTCGTTGTAGATCTCAATCAGCGCGCGGTCATCATTGCCTGCATCTAACTCCAAGAAGTTCTTCCACATGTTGTTTAGCAACAGTGGTGCGTCTGCTTCTGGTGCCGCCATGTCTTCTGGCGAGTAGCTTTCGGTACCAATCACGTTAGTCACTAGTACTGCATGGTGCGCAGTCAGTGAACGACCAGATTCCGAAATAATCACAGGCTGTGGTTGATTGTAGAGCTTACAAATATCCCCTACTGTCATCACGATGTTGCGAGCGTACTCAAGCAAGCCGTAGTTCATTGAGTTTGAAGATTGGCTGCGTGTGCCGTCGTAATCGACCGCCAAACCGCCACCAACATCTAGGAACTTCAGTTGAGCACCGATATCACGCAGTTCACAGTAAAAACGAGCCGCCTCACTCACACCATTTCGCACATCACGAATATTCGCCATTTGTGAGCCAAGGTGGAAGTGTACTAGCTCTAGAACATCCAGTTGATCTTCTGCTTTCAAGCGTTCAATAACGGTCAATACTTGTGATGCAGACAAACCGAATTTCGACTTCTCACCACCACTTGCTTGCCATTTACCTGCACCTTGAGATGCAAGACGAATGCGTAGACCTAAACGAGGTTTCACGCCAAGCGCTTTTGCTTCAGAAAGGACAAGATCAAGCTCTGACAACTTCTCTAAAACGATGAATACTTTGTGGCCTAGCTTTTCGCCAATAAGCGCAAGGCGGATGTATTCTCTGTCTTTATAACCATTACACACGATCACTGAGCTCGCTTTTTGAGCCAGCGCCAATACCGCTAATAGTTCAGGTTTACTGCCCGCCTCTAGACCTAGTTGCTTCTGCTCTAATTGAGCTTGGCTTGCTAAGATCTCGTCAACCACTTCTTTTTGCTGGTTAACTTTAATCGGATAAACCAGTAGGTAACGGTTGTCGTACTGATATTCGTCGATCGCTTGGTTGAATGCGTTACAGATATTGTGCACACGTTGATGCACTATTTGAGGAAAACGCACAAGAGCAGGCAAACCAATATTTCGCTGCTCTAACTGTTTTACGATCTGACTTAGCGGAACTTGATGATCGGTTTCGCTCGGTGAAACATACACCTCACCGTTATCATCAATTCCATAAAAACCTTGGCTCCAGTGCTTTACATTATACTCAGCACGGATGCGTTCCAAATTAACCGAATTTTCCAATTCTAGAGACCTCACACTATAGGGCCATCGACAGAAGATACCTCTTTGGAATAGCGAGGTATAACCCAACAAAAAGCGTTCAAAAACGATTTGTTGGCTGCATTAACCGATATTATTAAGAGCGAGTCCAACCATTGATATTTGTGGTTACGATTATGTTTTTTTATCGACAGATCGACTTAAAGTGACAGGTAAGGAATTACAAGGTTTTAGGGTAAAAAACAGGCTGAAGCGCATTAAATATAAAGCAATTTCTCACATTAAATTAGGGAGAAAAAATGTGCAGAAACCATAAGATTTTTAGCAAATTGAGTGAGGTTAAGTCAGAGTTGTGACAAATATAAGCACTTCACAATCTGAACTCTCGCTATCACCAACACAGCTTGTATCCTGTTACCTCATACCTATTGATGAGTGTTAAATCATGTCTGAAATGTACACGACCTACGCAAAGCAATACGACTCTGCTGCTCGCGATAATATTTATAATGCCCTATTAGAACGCCCATCAACCATAGCCTTACTAGACGATGTTCAAGGGCTCGACATTGTCGACCTTGGCTGTGGCTCAGGTATTTACGCGCAATGGTTTATTGACCAAGGTGCAAACAAAGTCACGTGTACCGACCTGTCTCAAGATATGGTTGACCTAGTGAACGGAAAACAAATTCCCAATGTGACCGCATACGCACAAAATGCAGCTCTGGGTTTACCCAAAGAGGCTGATAACAGCGCTGATGTCATCGTGTGCCCATTAGTACTGCATTACATTGAAGATCTAAAACCTGTCTTTGATGACATTTATCGCGTTCTAAAACCGGGCGGCTACATCGTGTTTTCCACTCACCACCCTTTTGCTGACTTTGAGTGCACCCTTTCAGGTAACTACTTTGAGCGCGAATTCATTCAAGAAGAGTGGAACACGGTCGGCACACCCGTTCAGGTAAGCTTCTACCGCCGTTCATTAACCGAGCTTTGCCAAGCTGTCAGCCAATCTGGCTTGCTGATTTCACAAATCACTGAAGGGACAATCGACGAGAAGGCCAAGGCCATCTCTGAAGAAACGTACGAGCGCCTATCGAAAAACGTTAACTTCATCTTTATGCGTTGCGAAAAAGTGTCTGCCTAGCCCGCAAGTAAATCGCGTGTGTCTTTGATTGCGTCAAAGGCACTTTTTATCTTCCTAACCATCTCAACTCAGCACCCGCTCAACTGAACAAAAAATAAACTTTTCTCGTCCATACCTTGTATTCGATTCGATCTTCTTGTAATTTTAACTGACCAACCAATCGGTCAGCCTTCGAATTTAGGGGATACTATGAGCCATAATCTAGACCTTGAACCAAACACGTCGAGAACCAACGACATGGATCAAATGTTCAACCGACAAAAAGATCACTACCGCAATAATGTTAATCCTACGCTTGAGCAGAGAAGAGAAAACCTCTCAGTACTAAAAGCGTTGTTAATGCGCTATCAAGAGCAGTTGATTGAGGCAGTATCTGAAGATTATGGCCATCGAGCAAAGCACGACAGCTTGATTGCTGATATCACCCCTTCTCTTCACCAGATCAATTACAGCGTGAAGAACCTTAAGAAGTGGTTGAAGCCATCACGCCGCAAAGCTGGTTTGATGCTAACGCCAGCTAAGATCACGGTTCATTATCAGCCTGTGGGCGTTGCAGGCATCATTGTTCCATGGAACTTCCCAGTCATGCTCTCTTTAGGGCCTCTGATCACAGCATTAGCAGCGGGCAACACTGCGATGCTTAAGATGTCGGAGTTTACTCCAGCAACCAACCGAGTTTTAAAAGCGATGTTGGCTGAAGGCTTTAGTGAAGATCAAGTTGCGATCATCGAAGGTGAAGCTGATGTTTCCGCTAAATTTAGCCAACTGCCGTTTGACCATATCCTATTCACAGGCTCAACCGCTGTGGGTAAACACGTTATGAGAGCAGCGGCTAACAACTTAACACCAGTTACCCTGGAATTAGGCGGCAAATCTCCAACCATCATTGCCCCTGACTTTGATGTGGCGGACGCTGTTGAACGTATCCTGTTTGCCAAGAGCTTAAACGCTGGCCAAATATGTGTAGCGCCTGATTACATCTTATTGCCGCGAGAAAAAACGGACGAGTTCATCACAGCTTATAAGCGTTATTTCAAGAAGCTTTATAAAGCCGGTATTGAGAGCAAAGACTTAACCTCAGTGGTTAACATGCGTCAGTACAATCGATTAAAAGGTGTGGTTGAAGATGCGAAGTCAAAAGGTGCTGTGATACACACGGTAACCGAACAAGCACAGGACGATGTAAACCACAGAATGACGCCACACCTTCTCACCGAAGTGAACGATGAGATGCTCGCGATGCAAGAAGAGCTGTTTGGTCCTGTTCTGCCTATCGTGCCTTATGATTCCATCGAAGAAGCAATCAGCTACATCACAGAGAGAGAACGCCCACTGGCTCTGTACCTAATGAGCCATAATAAAGAAACCCAAAACAAGTTTTTGTCAGACACGCACTCTGGCGGCGTGTGTATTAATGATTCTTTGGTGCACGTGGCTGCAGAAGACGCGCCATTCGGTGGCATCGGCCCTTCAGGCATGGGACACTACCATGGCATTGAAGGCTTCAAGACCTTTAGCCATGCCAAAACCGTTCTAAGCAGAGGAAAAATCAACTTCACCAAGTTAATGCATCCTCCTTACAACAACCCAATCAAGAAACTGATGTTCAAAGTACTCAATAGATGATCACCAAAAGACAAAAAATCCTAGATGCTGCACTCCTGCTTTTCTCTCAACAAGGGCTAGAGGGCACATCTACCGGACAAATAGCGAAAACAGCCGGCGTGGCAAAAGCGACGTTGTTTCACCACTTCGAGAACAAATCTCTATTGATTGATGAGCTGTTTCGCGAGCTGAAGCTAGAGCTATTCTCGACCCTTCAACCGCACACTGATGTGGCAGTAGAAGATCGCTACCAAGCCTTTAAGTTCATGTGGATCACAGGAATTGAATGGGCATTAGAGAATCCGGTTGCGATGAAGTTCTTTACCAATGTTCATTTCGACCCAACGACTCAAACTCGAGAAGTGATTGTTTCACAGATGTTCGCATCGCTAGACGAGATCATTTTGAAAGGGCAAGAAGATGGTGAATTGATGGTGTTGGACATTAACCTTGTTAGACACTTCATCCATAGCCACTTTCTGATTTGTGCAAACTGGCTGATTGAACAAAGCGAGTCTCCACCAGAGCAAACATCGAAGTACATCAACGATAGCTTTGATATGTGTTGGCGCGCCGTTGGTGGGCAAACCAAGTAGCTTTAGCTTTAAGCCCAAGGCTCTAAGCTCTAAGCTCTAAACCCAAAGATATAAGTTCTAGACTCAACTTATTTCCAATAATGATCACTAAAGCGCCACACAGGCGCTTTAATTATTTGAACACAATTTAATCACCTCAGCATATTGACTCAGAGTACGTTCTTTCAGTACCATCCCACCATCATTTCAAAAGAGAATAACGCCATAATGAAGTACTAACATCCTGACATCCGATTTATTTTTATAAAAATCATTTGGACACTCGGGGTTAGTGGGCGTTACTTCGTCATCTATTTTCGCGACAAATCAAGCTCTTAAAGATCCGTTTTTTGACAAACAAACATCTTTAAGATCAATACCTCAAAGACAGAAATTACATCAACACCCTATTTCCTATCTTTGATTGGCATGCTAAGTAAGTAACGTCTTTGGCGATCTATATATAGAATTCTGTGTAGGGTTCTATATAGAAAAAGCGCCTCACCCCTTTTACTCGTTTACACGTAAAGGGAGGTATTTCTATGCCTACTATATTAGCCAACAATCTCTCATTCCAACTCGATACTGGTGAGTGGTTATTCAAAAACATCACCTTCAATTTGAGCACTCGCCTCACCGGCCTAGTCGGAAGAAATGGGGCTGGAAAGTCATTGTTACTTTCATTGCTCATGGGACAAAAACAGCCCACAACAGGCAGTGTTTCGCACCAAGGTTCGATCGGCTTTTACTCTCAGTTACCATCAAAGCTACTGGATACCAACATCACCATCGCTGACTTCTTAGGGCTCACCGAAAAGTTAGAAGCATTAAGCGCCATAGAACAAGGTAGCTGTGAATTGCAGCACTTCAATATCGTTGGTGATGATTGGGATCTAGAGGCACGTACCCAGCAGTTGCTAGGTACATTAAAGATCACTCGTGATTTGAACACGCCCTGTTACTCTTTGAGTGGTGGACAACTCGCCTTGCTACAGCTTCATCAGCTGTTCGTATCAAATAACGACATACTGATCCTCGATGAGCCTTCGAACCATTTGGATAACGATGGACGCAATTGGCTACTAGAACAATGCCTGATGTTTGAAGGCAAAATACTTGTCGTCAGCCATGATCGAAGCTTATTGAGACGAATGGAAGGGATCTACCACCTCAACAGCTTAGGCGTACGTTTCTATAAAGGAAATTATGATGATTACTTCAAACAAGTATCTAGCCAAAGCGAAGCGCTCAACAAACAGGTCGCGCATCATCAGTCCGAAAAGAAACGACTCGAGCGTCAAGCTCAAGCCAACAAGGAAAAGGCGCAGCAGCGAGAATCTCAGGGAAACCGACTCAGAAAGTCAGGTAGCCAACCCAAGATCTTATTGGATGCGATGAAAGATAAAGCAGGACAAAGCCAAGCCGCGTCTGCGACAAGCCAAAGGAATGTCATTGACCAAAACCAACATAAACTTCAGTCGCTTAAAGAACAGAAGGAACGGCTGAAACCACAAGCTTTGTATCTACAGCAAAGTAATAGCAGTAAAAAGAGCTCTTTGTTAACCGTTGAAAACTGCCGCCTTATTTACGGCTCTGGTGCGCCCATCAGTTTCTCTTTATCACAAGGGGAACGGTGTTATCTAACCGGTGCTAATGGGTGTGGAAAGTCGACACTGTTAAAAGCGATTCACGGTCAACACACCAATTATAAAGGCTCGATTAAGCGCTTGGGGGCGACCGTCTATTTGGACCAACACTTTGGCCTGTTAGACACCAACGAGACGATGTTCGATAGCTTAATGACGCACAGCTTTGGATTAACAGAGAGCGACGCGCGAACCCTGCTAGCAGGAATTGGATTCAGGCGAGAGTCTGTATATCGCAAAGTCGCTCACCTCAGTGGTGGCGAGAAAATGAAGCTGGCGATGTTGATCGTCAGCCATAAACAGGATGCCCCGCTTCTTCTACTTGATGAGCCAGACAATCACTTGGACATAGACTCAAAGCAAATATTGGCTTCGGCTCTGCGTGAATACCAGGGTGCATTCATCTTGGTCAGTCATGATAGCGATTTTGTTGAGGAAGTCGGCGTTAGCCAAAACCATATAAAGCTTTAGTCCATGCCCCTAAACCTTGAGTCTTAAGCCTGTAAGGCGAGCTTCATTACTGATGCTCGCCTTTCTCGGTTGAGACAAGTAAACTACGCGCCTCGAACATCTATTCATAAGGCTAAGGTTTGCATACTCTAGAACAATTAAAATCAGGGCAACTTAAAGGTATTAAGCGCTTAAAACTATCAGAAGGTCTCACCGAGTTTCCTCTAGAAATCATAGAGCTTGCAGATTCTCTTGAGATCCTAGACCTTTCAGGTAATCAGCTGTCAGACCTACCAGCCGAGTTATCAAAGCTAACTAACCTGCGTATTATCTTCGCGTCGAATAACCTGTTTACGCACCTGCCTGATGTTCTAGGTACTCTTCCTAAGCTCGAAATGGTTGGCTTCAAAACCAACCAAATCAAAACAGTGAGTGAAGAGTCCCTACCCGCTCAATTGCGCTGGTTAATTCTGACAGATAATGCCATCGAAGTTCTGCCTAACTCACTGGGTGAAAGACCAAGACTGCAAAAGCTAGCACTCGCAGGCAACCAGCTTCGCGCTTTACCTGAGAGTATGGAAGACCTATCCAACCTCGAACTGGTCCGCTTGTCTGCAAACCAACTGACTGAATTCCCTGAGTTCCTTATTAAGCTACCAAAACTTGCTTGGTTAGCCTTTGCGGGCAATCCATTTTGCAAACACCCGAGCAGCTTAGATAGCGTGCCTGCAGTAAGCTCGCAATGCTACTCATTGAATCAAGTGCTTGGTCAAGGTGCATCAGGCGTGATATCTCATGCTAATTGGTTAAACAGTGATTTTGATTTCCCTCAGGAAGTGGCGGTTAAAGTATTCAAAGGCGAAGTGACAAGCGACGGTTACCCACATGATGAACTAGAAGCGTGTCTTCAAGCTGGTCACCATAGCAACTTAGTGAAGTCTATCGCGCAAGTGGACGAACAAGATTACCTTGCGTTGGTGATGGAGCTTATCCCAAGCTGCCATTACAACCTAGGCTTGCCACCGACACTCGATACTTGCACGCGTGATACTTTCCCAGAAGGTTTCGAACTTCCAATCGCGCAAATCGACAACATCGTTACTCAAATGATTGATGTATTTAATCACCTGCATGACAACAAGGTTTGCCACGGTGACTTGTATGCGCACAACACCTTGGTTAATGAACAAGGTCAAATGATCTTTGGTGATTTTGGCGCGGCGACTATCTACGGTTACCTGACTGAAGAGCAGCAACAGGGTATTCAACGCATCGAAGCTCGCGCTCTCAAGTGTTTTATTGAAGACCTATTGACAGTTTGCTCTACTGACGACGTAGATTCAGAACTGTACAAGGAACTTGAAAACTATCACGCATAAGGGCTGCCAAGCCTAAGTAGCCAATCAAGGTTCGATCGAAATGAAAAAAGCTAACGTTTGACGTTAGCTTTTTTGCTTTTGGAGCTTGATGAGTCAAATCCGAGTTAACTAGCTTCCACCTGAACAAGCTTAAGGTAGGAGTGAAGCTCTTGGTTTTTATATTCCACCGCCGAGTGGATATTCAAGTCTTTACACGCAACCGCATCAAACTGGTAACGATTGTCACCTTTACTGATTTCAACTTGCAGCAACCCGCTTTTCAACAGCCAATGACCTTGAGTTTCAAACCGATCAAACAAGCGGTATTCCGTTAGACTGCCATCCGAATGAAAGTGAACCTCAGTAATATACCCTGCTGGGCAACTTTTTACCCAAGTACGCCCTAAGACATCTTCTTCAACAAAGTTTCTTTTGCTCTCGCACCACTTTAAATAATCGGCACTCTCGCTCAGTTCACTATCAAGGTCATTCTTAGACAGTAACGTTTGGTCTTGCTGTTCACGACAGTAAAGCTGAAGTAGTGTCTGCTGGTTATTACTCATAAATCGCCATCCCTAGCTAGTCAATCTAATCCAATCTGGCTTAAGCTACCAACTCATAAGAGACAACATACAGCTGAGAAATACCTGGGTAGATGTCTTGAATCACATCTTTCAGAACTTGCAGCGACATGTTCTCTTGCTGAGCATGGAACTCACCTAAGTCATCAAACAGGATTGGTTCAACGCTAATGATCTTAAGATTACAGAATACACGTCCCTGCTCTAGCGTGGATACTTCTACAACACTGCCCGGCTGGTAATCGCGCTCAGATTCATCGCGAATAGTAATGGTCTTTTTGCCTGAAAGGATATCGGTTTCAAAACGTTCGAAGAACGTCATAGTAGTAGGTGCGGTCATTTATCTCGGTCGCTTAACATTTAAAGGTTAGGTAAATGTTTATATACCAGAATGCTTGTTCAAGCGAATAAAAAATTAGATGCGGAATTTTATTTCGTCATTCCCTAGACTGACGAAGGAAGGATTAGGGAATCTCTATCAAGAGCCAAATAGCAGGCAATAAAAAAGGAGAACCGAAGTTCTCCTTTTCTTAAACCTTTAAGCTAACTCTAAATTATAGAGATGCTTTCGCTTTTTCAACTAGAACAGCAAATGCTGCTTTGTCGAATACTGCGATGTCAGCAAGAATCTTACGGTCGATCTCGATAGATGCTTTCTTAAGGCCATTGATGAAACGGCTGTAAGATAGACCATTTTGACGAGATGCCGCGTTGATACGTGCAATCCAAAGTTGACGGAATTGACGTTTCTTGTTGCGACGGTCACGGTAAGCGTATTGACCAGCTTTGGTAACTGCTTGGAAAGCTACGCGGTAAACACGTGAACGTGCTCCGTAGTAACCTTTAGCTTGTTTTAGAACTTTCTTATGACGTGCACGAGCTTGTACACCACGTTTTACGCGAGGCATTATGCTTCTCCTAAACTAAACGAATTTATAAACTAAAAAGAATTAAGCGTATGGCATCATACGTAGAACTTGAGCAACTTCACATTTAGGAAGGATCGAGTTCGGACGTAGCTGACGCTTGTTCTTAGTAGTACGCTTAGTCAGGATGTGACGTTTACCAGCGTGCTTAAACTTAATACCACCAGCAGTTTTCTGGAAACGCTTAGCAGCACCTTTGTTGGTTTTCATCTTAGGCATGATGAATAACTCCGCATTGTTGAGTTGTTAATAACATAGTAATTAGGGCGAATAAAACCCCGCAACCTGAGGCTGCAGGGTTCAATTACTTGCAAAGCCGTTAATTACTTCTTTTTAGGGGCCAACACCATGATCATCTGGCGACCTTCAATTCTCGTTGGGAAAGATTCGACTACTGCAAATTCTTCAGTATCCGCTTTCAAACGATTAAGAACGTCAACACCGATTTCTTGGTGAGCCATTTCGCGGCCACGGAAGCGAATTGTTACCTTCACTTTGTTGCCGTCTTCTAGGAAACCAGTCAGGTTGCGTAGTTTTACCTGATAGTCTCCAATATCAGTTCCAGGTCGGAATTTAATTTCCTTGATCTGAACCTGCTTTTGCTTCTTCTTCTGCTCTTTCGCAGCTTTGCTCTTCTCGAAGAGGAACTTACCGTAGTCCATCACACGACAAACTGGCGGCTCGGCGTTAGGGCTGATCTCTACAAGATCCATACCAGCTTCATTTGCAGCTTCCATCGCTTCAGCGATTGATACTACACCAACAGCTTCGCCGTCTGCGCCAGTTAGACGCACTTCACGAACGCCACGAATGTCACCGTTTAAACGGTGCTGGTTTTGTTTGGCCGGTTGTTGGCCACGTCTTCCGCCTTTAATAGCTATTCCTCCAGATTGAGCTTACGGCTTGAAACCTCGGCTTGGATGTATGAAATAAAGTCATCCACTTTAAATTTGCCAAGGTCCTTACCTTTACGTGTACGTACTGCAATTTCGCCGGCTTCCATTTCTTGGTCACCACACACAAGCATGAACGGTACACGTTTCAAAGTATGTTCGCGGATTTTAAAGCCAATCTTCTCATTTCTCAAGTCTGCTTTGACTCTAAATCCACTTTTTTGCAGTTTTTTCGTAATTTCTTGTACATATTCAGACTGTTTGTCTGTAATGCCCATTACAACTGCTTGTTCTGGCGCCAACCACGTTGGGAAGAAGCCAGCGTATTCTTCAATAAGAATACCAATGAAGCGTTCTAGTGAACCTAAAATCGCGCGGTGGATCATAACTGGCGTGTGACGCTCGTTATCTTCACCTACGTAAGTAGCACCTAAACGTTCTGGTAATGCAAAATCGAGCTGCACTGTACCACATTGCCAAGCGCGGTCCAAACAATCATGCAAAGTAAATTCAATCTTAGGTCCGTAGAACGCACCCTCGCCTTCTTGAATCTCGTATGCAATGTCCATTGCCTCTAGCGCTTGCTTAAGGTCAGCCTCTGCACGGTCCCACATTTCGTCTGAACCTACACGCTGTTCTGGACGAGTAGATAGCTTAACAACGATACTTTCGAAGCCGAAAGTTGTGTAAGTATCGTAAACCATTTCAATACAAGCTTTAACTTCTTGTTGAACTTGGTCTTCAGTACAGAATACGTGAGCATCATCTTGAGTGAAGCCACGAACACGCATAATGCCGTGAAGTGCGCCAGACGGCTCGTTACGGTGACATGAGCCGAACTCAGCCATACGTAGCGGTAGATCACGGTAAGATTTCAAACCTTGGTTGAAGATTTGAACGTGACCAGGACAGTTCATTGGCTTGATAGCGTATTCACGGTTCTCTGAAGAAGTAGTGAACATCGCTTCAGCGTACTTATCCCAGTGACCAGAGCGTTCCCAAAGAACACGGTCCATCATTAATGGGCCTTTAACTTCTTGGTAATCGTACTCAGTCAGTTTTTGACGAATAAATACTTCTAGCTCACGGAAGATAGTCCAACCGTTGTGGTGCCAGAACACCATGCCTGGTGCTTCTTGCTGCATGTGGAATAGGTCAAGCGCTTTACCGATTTTACGGTGGTCACGTTTAGCCGCTTCTTCTAGGCGCACAAGGTGAGCTTTAAGTGCCTTCTTGTCGTGGAATGCAGTGCCGTAGATACGTTGAAGCATCTTGTTGTCACTGTTACCACGCCAGTATGCACCCGCTACGTTAAGTAGAGTGAAGTGCTGGCAGAAGCTCATGTTAGGCACGTGTGGACCACGACACATATCGATGTATTCTTCGTGATGGTACAGGCCTGGACGATCGTCTTTAGAAACGTTCTCGTCCAAGATTTCAATCTTGTAAGTCTCGCCGCGAGCTTCGAATGCGTCGCGCGCTTCCTGCCAGCTAACTTTCTTCTTAACAACCTGGTACTTGGTCTTCGCTAGCTCTTTCATGCGCTTTTCGATCTTTTCTAGATCTTCTTGCGTTAGAGAATGCTCAAGGTCGATATCGTAGTAGAAACCGTTATCGATAGTAGGACCGATCGCCATTTTCGCTTCTGGAAAAAGCTGCTTAACCGCGTGGCCTAAAAGGTGAGCACAAGAGTGACGAACGATTTCAAGGCCATCAACTTCATCTTTAGCTGTGATGATTTCTAGGCTTGCATCGTTTTCGATAAGATCACAAGCATCAACACGCTCGCCGTCTACACGACCAGCAATGGTTGCTTTCGCAAGACCAGGACCGATTGATAGGGCAACATCTAGAGTTGATACAGGGTTGTCAAATTGACGCTGACTACCGTCAGGAAGAGTAATAATTGGCATTATTTGTCCTTTACAGTGGTGTTGCACACCAAGCAACACATGAAAATGTTTAATATATGTCTTTCAATCAACGGGTACGCTGATTGGGGATATAGGCATAATAAATATACCCACATAGAAGCAAATACAGATGCCCCACTTGTGAGTAGCCGAACATTGTAACGAAATTATATGAAATGACAATGACAGAGCGAACCCGCAAGCTATCCAACCGCTTCGTTTGGTGAGGTTAACCATGCTGTGGTGACTGACCTACTCTTCTAATCCTCTTGATTACCAAGCTACACCGACTAAACAACTGCACCCTACCAGTTCCGAGTTAACTCATACAACTTACCTCTTACAAACGAGTTATTTAGAACTAAGCTATATAGAAGCAACGGAATGCAGATGAGGTACATATGGAGAAACGGGCTACTTGTATATCGCTCATACGACCTTTACCGCTAATAATAGCCGCCATGTTTTCTGCGCCAAACGCATGGGCCAACAAAGATTACGGCCCCTTAATCAGTTATACCCAAGCACCACTGCAGTCGGTTCGCCTCACCCCGTCGCTCCGTTCAGGCTTCCCTCTTGAAGAGAATAAGGTTGAAGTATTTACAGCCTTAACTGCCGCGAGTATCTGGGCCCACTCCCACGACTATCACTTAGACTATTATCAAAACCAACTTCAAACTGGCTTACGATGGCAATTAACCACAGCCTGGCAAGTAGAGCTCAATTACCGCTGGTTATACGCCGCCAATAATCATCTCGACAAAATCACCATTAACTTTCACGATCTATTTAGCATAGACCAAGCAGGTAGAGACCAGAAAGACAGACACCAATTCGACATCTATGCACCAGACCATGGCGTCAATAATCGAGACTTCTCCGGCGACACATTGACTAGCGCTTTCACGCTCTACACCCAATATCAGATCATAGATATAGAAAACCACGGCTTATCTTTTGGCGTATCCCTTTACCATAACAATGTCAGCCACGGTGCATTTAAAGGAAGCAGCACCGAACAAAGCGCTCAACTCAACTATGCATACCAACTAGACATTAATACCTTCTACACCAGCTTAGGGGTTGCGAATCAGTCCAGTCGAGAAGCGGAGAATAGCTTTTCATATAAGAAGACGACATGGTCATGGATGGGCGGCTATCAACTCACACTATTTGAAAACCATGAGTTGCACCTTGAATACCGTTGGTATGAAGGCGCGGAAGATGGTGACACTGAGTTTTCAGAAGCCGCAAATGAAATGATGTTTGGCTATCGCTATCTGATGCAACGCTCAGCAGTCGAGATATCCATAATCGAGAACATCTTCAACATGGATAATTCCACCGATGTTGCCTTCCAATTGGCCTACCGGCATCAGTGGTAAACCCATTTCAGGACGGGACAGATAGTAGAATCAAAAAAGCCGAATGGTTAAGTTCGGCTTTAGAAGTCGTATTGTCTCTATTAATAGACAGAGCGACTACTTACAGAGAGGGAACTACGCACTCATGATTCTTGATACAGCGTTACGAATGTCTGAGTCGGCAGCGTTAGCAGGTAAGCTGAATGAGATGTATTGGTCGCCACGAAAGCTCATTGAGCGGTCGATTTCTGCTAAGCAGTGAATCATTGAACCTTCAACGATGAATGACAGCTCGATCTCTTTGTTATTCATAAAGCCGCCGCTGCGAAATTCAATCTCTTGGTAACAGCCCGAGCGAGAAGCAAAGCTGTTGCCTTTCAAGAAGCCCTTCTCGACGTCTGCTTTCACCATTGCCATCCCCGATGCTTCCACACCTTGAATGATTTTAGCGACTGTTGGCAGTGGATGAACTGAAATGAAATCACGGTCTTTAGGATCAATCGCGAAGCCGATATCTAGGTTGGTTTCAACCCATACATGGCATTGGTTCATTTGTGCGTTCAACGCTGTGACTGGCGTTTCATCATTTAACTTGAGACGGAATGGCACCAATTTGGTTTCACCCGGTTGGATCACGAAAGGCTCTACCGCTTGAATACGACCTAGTGAAAAAGTTTCGTAGCTGGTGCTGTCTTCCGTTTCGACTTTTACTTCTGTGTTGAGAACCAAGTTAATCAGCTCGATTTGTTGCTCAACGTCGCCACCAACAATGTGAACATTGCCAGACAACTCTCCACCTTGGAAAACTTCAATATTATCTAAGACGGTATCAACTTTTGCTGCACCGATGCCCAACGAGGCCTTTAATTTCTTAAACATATTATTTCCCTTTCTAATTATCTGATTAGCTAGGGCGTGTTGACCTTTCGTGGTTGAGTTTTGTTCGAGATAAAAGCGTTTTAATCGCGGCGAGGGAGAAGTAGCCTAGTCATTCTAAGCAAATCTCCCTCAACAAAGAGTAAAACGCTTTTAGCCGAACCCTTCGGGCAGCGTTTGCTGGTCATTTCTACTGCGTTATCGGCTTCTCATGTAGGCTAGCTACACATCAAAGCCTCTGCCTTGTATAAATACCCAGCAACTCGCTGCAAAAACCAGCTCGAAAGATCAACATGCCCTACTAGTTATTGCGTGACAATTTGCGACACTTGCCTCACAGAATCAAGCAATTTGCCCCATCTATGTTGAATAAGGTCACATTGCCCGAGGAAATGTTGAAATCGTGAAAAATTCCGTTACTCTATTTGTATAGTCAAATAAGGTTTCATTATGTCGAAAGCGCCGCTCTACCTACAGATAAAACAGTTCATAGACGATAATATCAACAATGGTCACTGGCCAGTGGGTTACCAGATAACCACAGAACTCGAACTCACAGAGCAGTTCAATGTGAGTCGAATGACGGTCAATAAAGCCATTCGAGATCTGGTGTCTGAAGGCAAGCTCATCAGGAAACCAAGACTGGGGACTTTTGTTTGTGAACCAGACGAAAAAGCGCAATCTCCGTTGCTTGATATCAACAACATCGCGCAAGAGATCAAAGACCGAGGCCAAACGTATACTAGCCAAGTTATCAAGCACGATAGTATCAAGGCTGATGAAAGCACAGCTACACGGTTAGGTGTGATGATTAACGCAGAGGTGTTCTATAGTGAAATCATCCATTTTGCGGACAATACACCGATACAACTGGAAGCACGTTGGGTGAATTCTCAAGCCGCTCCAAAATATCTAGAGCAAGACTTTTCAACCTCTACACCCAACGAATACCTTTCAAAAAGCTGCCCGTTAAGTGCTATCGAGCATACGGTTGAGGCCATTATTCCAGACTCTCAAATCAGAACCTCACTAAAGCTATCTGAATCAGAGCCTTGCCTTCTTTTGAATAGAAGAACATGGAGCAAAGAGCGCCTCATCAGCTTTGCATTGCTCTACCATCCTGGCTCTAAGTACAAATTAAGCTCCAAGATACTTCTAGATTAAAGAACATCATCCTGATCGCCGATCACATTTTTGCAACATCAACTTGATTCGGGTCAGCGTTTAGCCTATTTATTTGTATATACATTTAATATTTAGCAAAGATCTAGGTGATTATGAATTTGATCCTCAAAAACGCACGAGTGGTCTCCATGAGCTCGGGAACCGATGGTTATCAGCCCTCTTCCGCTCAAGATATCGTTATCGAAGACGGTAAGATCGTGTCTATCTCTTGTTCAAACCATGAGGCTCGTGCTTCTGAGGTAGAACAACCGAGCACTGATGGCTCTGCGGATTACATCACCTATGATTGCAAAAACAAGCTCGTCACCCCAGGGCTGATTGATTGCCACACTCACCTCGTATTTGCAGGCAATCGCGCCAACGAATTTGAACAGCGTTTGAATGGTGTCTCTTACACCGACATCGCCAAACAAGGCGGCGGGATTCTTGCGACAGTCACTGCAACACGCGCAGCCCAAGAGTCTGAACTGGTTGAAATGGCGCTACCTAGACTCGATGGTCTGCTAAGAAGTGGCGTAACCAGCATCGAAGTAAAATCTGGCTATGGTTTAACACTTGAAGATGAACTCAAGATGCTGCGTGCAGCCAAAGCGTTAGAGAATCATCGCCGTATTAAGATCACCACCACTCTCCTTGCCGCGCATGCTGTGCCACCTGAATATAAAGAACAACCAGATCGTTACATAGATCTGGTTTGCCAAGAGATCATTCCTAAAGCTGCAGAGCAAGGGCTCGCCGATGCCGTTGACGTATTTTGCGAATCTATCGGCTTCAACCTAGAACAAACCGAACGTGTATTTGCAGCTGCCAAAGCACATGGGCTGGCGATTAAAGGTCACACTGAACAACTTTCAAATATGGGCGGCAGTGCGCTCGCAGCTAAATACGGTGCACTCTCTGTTGACCATGTTGAATACCTCGATCAAACCGGAGTAAAAGCACTGGCAGAGTCAGGCACAGTCGCCACCTTATTACCCGGTGCTTTCTACTTCTTGAAAGAGACTCAACAGCCGCCCGTCGCCCTACTTCGCGAACACAAGATTCCAATGGCGATCGCGACAGACCTAAACCCCGGCACCTCCCCTTTTGCAGACTTAACGCTGATGATGAACATGAGCTGCACCCTGTTTGGTACAACGCCTGAAGAAGCATTGCGTGGTGTAACTTGTAACGCTGCAGCTGCCATTGGTGAGTTACAAACCAAAGGCAAAGTCGAAATCGGTTATGCCGCAGATTTAGCTATCTGGAATATCGACCACCCTGCCGATCTAAGCTATCAAGTCGGTGTTCCTCATCTGCATAAACGCATTGTTAATGGCGAGGTGTGTCATGACTCAATCTAAATCCAACGGTATCCAAGAAAACACAGAAACCGTACATAACTTTGTTTGGACCGGACGTAATGATCTTGAAGATGGCGCACTCGGTACTCGCGTTCATCACATTACCAAGCAAGTACAAAGTAGTGACTTAAGTGACGAGCTGACTGACAGCGCTATCGTCTTGGTTGGCTTTGCCAGCGATGCCGGTGTTGCAAGAAATAAAGGACGCGTAGGCGCGAAACAAGCACCTAACCTGATTCGCCAAGCGCTGGCGAATATGGCTTGGCACAGTGACGCACGCATCGCCGATCTCGGTGATATCGAATGCAATGACGATCAATTAGAAGTCAGCCAAAAACAGTGTGCATCTGTGATTGCCAATGCTCTATCAACTAACAAAGTGATTACCCTTGGCGGTGGTCACGAAGTGGCTTGGGCATCTTTTCAAGGTCTCGCTGAGCACCTAAATAAAAAAACCGAACACCTTCATAAAAATCAGCCAGAACACAAACCTAAGATCGGCATCGTTAACTTTGATGCTCACTTTGATCTTCGTGAATTTGAAAGCGAAATCGCCGATGTGAAACCGAGCTCAGGCACGCCTTTTAACCAGATAAGTGATTACTGCCACATACATCAATGGCCGTTTCATTACGCTTGTCTTGGCGTTAGCGCGGCTAGTAATACCAAAGCGCTGTTTAACAAAGCTGACCAACTGGGCGTGTGGTATGAACACGACCGCGACATGACCCAAATAAACCAAGTCGCTCAACTGGTTAAGTTGCAAAAATTCATCGCTGAGTGTGATTACCTCTATCTCACTATCGACCTCGATATTTTCCCCGCTGCGACTGCACCGGGCGTAAGTGCACCAGCGGCAAGAGGCGTGAGCTATGAAGCACTCGCTCCTTTTCTAGAACAGATTTTCCAACACAGTGAAAAACTCATTATCGCGGACATTGCGGAATACAACCCAGATTACGACGTTGATGGCCAAACGGCTCGATTGGCGGCTCGTTTATGTTGGGATATAGCCAGTGCAATGGCCAGCGGCTAATCCAGCTATACCGATAACTACAACTACAACTACAACTACAACGATATAACGTGAAACAGAAGGAATTCCAAAATGACGGAACACCACAACAGTGACCCTCGTCTCGACACGACTCGCGAAATTCGCGCACCTCATGGCACCACTTTGCGCGCTAAATCTTGGTTAACAGAAGCACCACTGCGTATGCTGATGAATAACCTAGACCCTGATGTGGCAGAACACCCACATGCACTGGTTGTGTATGGCGGTATTGGTCGCGCTGCGCGTGATTGGAAATGTTATGACAAGATTGTAGAAGTATTAGAGCGTTTAGAAGACGACCAAACGTTACTTGTTCAATCAGGTAAACCTGTAGGCGTGTTCCCGACTCATAAAAACGCGCCTCGCGTACTAATTGCTAACTCGAACCTTGTTCCACACTGGGCGAACTGGGAACACTTCAATGAGCTCGATAAAGAAGGCTTGATGATGTACGGCCAAATGACAGCAGGCAGCTGGATCTACATTGGTTCACAAGGCATCGTTCAAGGTACTTATGAAACATTTGTCGCGATTGCCAAGAAGCACTTCCAAGGTGAAGCGAACGGCAAATGGGTTCTAACGGGTGGTCTTGGTGGCATGGGCGGCGCTCAACCTCTTGCTGCCACGATGGCTGGCTTCTCAATGATCGCCGTGGAGTGTGATGAATCACGAATCGACTACCGCTTACGTACTGGCTATGTAGACAAAAAAGCCACCAGCTTAGATGAAGCGATGGCAATGATTAAAGAGTCAGACACGCCAATCTCTGTTGGCTTATTAGGTAACGCGGCAGACGTGTTCCCAGAGTTAGTTGAACGCAATATCACACCTGATGTAGTGACTGACCAAACATCTGCCCACGATCCTCTTAACGGCTACTTGCCGCAAGGTTGGACGATGGAGAAAGCCGCACAAGAGCGCACCATTGATGAAGCAAAAGTGGTGAAAGCCGCTAAACAATCGATGGCGATTCAAGTACAAGCGATGCTAAACCTGCAATACCGTGGCGCTGCAACCGTAGATTACGGCAACAACATTCGCCAAATGGCACTGGAAGAAGGCGTAGAAAACGCATTTGATTTCCCAGGCTTCGTTCCTGCTTATATTCGTCCTTTATTCTGTGAAGGCATCGGTCCGTTCCGTTGGGCTGCTCTTTCTGGCGATCCAGAAGACATCTACAAAACAGACCAAAAAGTAAAAGAACTGATTCCAGACAACCCACATCTACACAACTGGCTAGATATGGCGCGTGAACGTATTCAGTTCCAAGGCCTCCCAGCGCGTATCTGTTGGGTTGGATTGAAAGATCGTGAACGTTTAGGACAAGCATTCAATGAAATGGTGAAAAATGGCGAACTGAAAGCACCCGTTGTTATCGGTCGTGACCACCTAGATTCAGGCTCAGTGGCAAGCCCGAACCGCGAAACAGAAGGCATGATGGATGGCTCAGATGCTGTATCAGATTGGCCTCTATTGAACGCTCTGCTAAATACTGCAGGCGGCGCAACATGGGTTTCTCTACACCATGGTGGCGGCGTTGGCATGGGCTTCTCGCAACACTCAGGCATGGTGATTTGTTGTGACGGTAGTGAAGATGCATCACAGCGTATTGCTCGCGTACTTCACAATGACCCAGCAACCGGCGTTATGCGTCATGCTGATGCAGGTTACGATATTGCCAAGCAATGTGCCAAAGAGCAGAAGCTTGATTTACCTATGCTAAACGAAGAACTTCGTCGCCTTTAATGTCTGGAGAGAACATGTTGAATTTATTACTTAAGCCCGGACTACTAGGCCTATCTGAACTTCGCAAAATCAGCCGTAGCCCTGTGAACCTATCTCTGGATCTTGCTGCAATCCCTGATATTGAAGCGAGCATGCAGGTTGTTGAGCAAGTGATTGCTGAAGACCGCACTGTGTATGGCATCAACACGGGTTTTGGCTTATTGGCAAACACCAAAATTGCGCCTGAAGATCTCGAAGTTCTACAAAAAAGTATCGTACTTTCTCACGCAGCAGGCATTGGCAAGTTCATGTCTGATGAAACCGTGCGTTTGATGATGGTATTGAAGATTAACAGCTTGTCTCGCGGTTACTCGGGTATCCGCCTCAAAGTGATTAACGCTCTTATCGATCTTGTGAACGCACAGGTTTACCCGTGTGTTCCACAAAAAGGATCAGTAGGCGCATCTGGAGATCTTGCTCCCCTCGCCCACATGAGTACCGTTCTGCTAGGTGAAGGCCAAGCACGCCACAACGGCAAGATCATCACTGGCTTAGAAGCAATGCAGATCGCAGGTCTTGAACCAATCACACTTGCGCCGAAAGAAGGCTTAGCGCTGTTAAACGGCACACAAGCATCGACTGCCTTTGCGTTAGAAGGTCTATTCGCAGCGGAAGACTTGTTCGCTTCTGCGACTGTGTGTGGTGCAATGTCTGTTGAAGCTGCACTGGGTAGTCGTCGTCCGTTTGACCCTCGAATTCATCGCGTTCGTGGTCATCGTGGTCAAATGGATGCCGCGCTTGCTTACCGTCATATGCTTGATCAAAAGAGTGAGATTGGTGAATCACACACTTGCTGTGAAAAGGTTCAAGACCCTTACTCGCTACGTTGTCAGCCTCAAGTGATGGGTGCCTGCTTACAGCAAATTCGTAATTCAGCGGAAACGTTAAACGTTGAAGCGAACTCGGTATCGGATAACCCACTGGTATTTGCTGAAGACGGCGACATTATTTCAGGTGGTAACTTCCACGCAGAACCTGTGGCCATGGCAGCGGATAACCTAGCACTTGCGATTGCAGAAATTGGCAGCCTTTCTGAACGAAGAATGGCACTGCTGATTGATAGCGCACTAAGCAAACTGCCACCTTTCTTAGTCGATAACGGCGGCGTTAACTCAGGCTTTATGATTGCTCAAGTAACGTCTGCTGCTCTGGCAAGCGAGAATAAAACACTGGCACACCCAGCATCAGTAGACAGCCTTCCAACATCGGCAAACCAAGAAGATCATGTATCTATGGCCACCTTTGCGGGTCGTCGACTGCGTGACATGGCAGAAAACACTCGTGGCATCTTGGCCGTTGAATACTTAGCAGCAGCACAAGGCTTGGACTTCCGAGCGCCAAACCTATCTTCACCTCGAGTTGAAGAAGCGAAACAGATTCTGCGTGAAAAAGTGAGCTTCTACGACAAAGACCGTTACTTCTCACCTGATATCGAGCAAGCGAACCTATTGCTCAAATTATCAGTGCACAATCACCTAATGCCTGAAGGTATTCTGTGTAGCTTTTAAGAGAGAAACAATCTGAACAACACCCATTAGAGTGTTATATAAACAAGGGCTATTGATTAGCCCTTGTTGCATTGAGCCAAATACCATATTCCCCTTAAAATCGTCACATACCATCCAACGTATTTATCTAATCGATTGATATATAAGCAAAGTTAACTGGATAGACCATTAGAGCGAAGTTAGTTAGCTATAATCCACCCCAGATTTGATGACTAATAGCGATACTATGTTTCTGACACCTTACTTTTCTACTGAAGACAATCAATTTCAATTCACTCGTGAACAAGCTAGCCACTTTGCTAAAAAAGTAGCCGCTGACTTCAACCCAATTCACGATGAAGACAACAAGCGCTTCTGCGTGCCTGGCGATCTTTTGTTTGCAGTTCTTCTGCAGAAAGAAGGCATCAGCCAAAAAATGCGTTTTGATTTTTCAGGTATGGTTGGTAACGGTATTGCGCTAAGCGTTGACAACAAATGTGAGAAAGAAAGCTCACTGGTTGACGAGAAAGGCAAAGAGTACCTACACATGTCTTGTGAAGGTGAAAAGAGCCACGACCAAGCATTCATCGAGCACGTAGTAACAAACTACGTTAAATTCTCTGGCATGAACTTCCCTCACATCATGGTTCCTCTTATGGAAGAACAACAAATGATGATCAACTGCCAACGTCCTCTAGTGATTTACGAGAGCATGGAAGTTGAATTTACTCGCCTAGACCTGTCTCACCCAGAAGTTGAATTCTCTGGCGCGACTTTTGATGTTGAAGGCAAACGTGGCATCGTGACTCTGAACTTCGATTTCAAAGAAGACGGCGAAGTAGTCGGTAAAGGCGTGAAGCGCATGGTAGCAAGTGGCCTTAAGCCATACGACCAAGCTTCTGTAGACGACCTAGTAAACCGCTTCAACGAACGCAAAGAGATGTTTCTAGCTCAGTTCGCAGCTGCCGCTTAATCAGCTCTAGAACAAGATCAATAAAGCCCAGCTTGATAATCTCAAGCTGGGCTTTTTTATTTCGATTACTAAGCCATTAAGCCTGCACTCAAACCATCACTAAATCCAACGCCTAACCTTTTGTTTGTAATCAACATATTCCGCGCCGAATAATTGTTCTAGTGCTCGCTCTTCGGGTTTGATTTGGAAGTAATTCATGTAGATCACGAAACCAAAGCTGAGTAATACACTAAAGATATTCTGGAAGAAGTAGCCAAAGCAAAACAGCAGGATGAACAACCCTAAGTACATCGGGTTTCGCGTGTAGCCAAAAATCCCACTGTCCACGACGGCTGAAGCGGTTTCGACTTTGATCGGGTTAACGGTGGTTTTCTGTTTTCGAAATTCCAATATGCCGGATATTCCGATCACACCACTCAATGCGACCCCGATACCTAACACTACCATTCCATAAGGTAATGCCAGTGTCCCTTGGCTCAACTGCTGAGCGCAGAAGTATGATGCTACGAATACAATAATGAACAGTGCAACCGGTGGTACTTTTAATTCTAGAAATTTCATACTTTTCCTTATTAACATTCCTTTGTTAGTTTAGAAAAAAGCCCAGCAATTGCTGGGCTAAATGTATTAGAGAATTTTTGCTAGCGCCTGTAATGGGTGAGCAAGCTTCTCACCTTCAAAACGCTTCACTTGGCTACGGCAAGAATAGCCCGTCACCAAGCAACGATCTTTTGGTAAGTCCTGCATTTGAGGCTTCCAGCTTAAACCATATATGTCTTTCGACATTTGTAGCTTATCGACTTCGTGGCCGAAAGTTCCCGCCATACCACAACAGCCGACAGGAACGCTGGTTAACGCCGCCCCAAAGTGTTTGAAGATAGTACCCCACTCTTTTTCAGCGTTCGGCATTTTGGTTTTCTCAGTACAGTGAGCAAACAAGTACCACATATCTTCACTTGCTGAGCGTGCTTCGAACTCACCTAGCGATGGCATTAACCATTCATGCACAGTAAGTACATCAAAGTCGCCGCGCTTGTCACCTAAGATCTCGACGTATTCATCGCGGTAACAAAGCACAAGAGCAGGATCAACACCGACCAAAGGAATTCCGATATCCGCCACCATCGACAAGAAATCCGAAGTCGATTTCGCCTCACGTGCAAAACGATTTAAGAAGCCCTTTATGTGCAACGCTTTACCATTCGGTTTGAACGGCAGCAGTACCGGAGTTTTGCCAAATTTTTGAGCCAGAGTGACGAAATCTTCAATCACCTCGGCATCATAGAAGCTGGTAAACGGGTCTTGAACGATCAGCACATGCTGTTTCTTCTGTTCAGAAGACAAGCCTTCTAAATACTGTAAATCGAAGAGTTGCAGCTCTTTACTCGCTAGACGATTTTTGAGCGTAGGCACCGACATCAATGGTGCATCAACATAACCGACCGTTTTAGCTGTTGCCGTTTGGATCCACTTTTGACCCAATGCAGCGTTGACTACTTTTGGCGCTTTCGCCATCAGCGGCAGCATGGTTTCAATGTTGGCAACTAGATAATCTTTTGCAGGGCGCTGGTAACGCGAGTAGTAGATGTTCAAGAATCGAGAACGGAAACTTGGTACATCGACTTTGATCGGACATTGACTCGCACACGCTTTACACGCCAAACAACCGTTCATCGCCTCATGAACTTCATGCGAGAAATCGTACTCATGGCGTTTGTTCATCGTATTGCGAACACGCTCAATCATAGTCTTAACGGGTGTGTTGTCTTTCAACGCTTCTTGCTCAAGGTCGAGAATATCAACGCCTTGTTCAGTCAGTTGACGCAACCACTCTCTTACCAAGCCTGCGCGGCCTTTGGGTGAGTGACGTCGGTCAGCCGTAACTTTCATTGAAGGACACATTGGCGAGCTAGTATCGTAGTTGAAACACAAGCCGTTACCGTTACATTCCATTGCTTGCTTGAAGCTGTCACGCACTTGTACGTCGATCTGACGGTCGTAGAAACCACGCTTGGTATCGGTGACTTTCACCAATTCAGCGTCACTTTCTAAAGGCGTACAGATCTTGCCTGGGTTCATCTTGTTGTGCGGGTCGAATGCTGCTTTAACACGTCTTAATTCGGTAAACAGCTCTTCACCAAAGAAGTCTGGGCCATACTCCGAACGGAAGCCTTTACCGTGTTCACCCCACATTAAGCCGCCGTATTTCGCCACCAGCTTAACCACTTCATCAGAGACTTCATGCATCAAGGCTTCTTGCATCGGATCACACAGATCCAATGCCGGACGAACGTGTAATACACCCGCATCTACGTGACCAAACATGCCGTAATTCAACTCTTTTGAATCAAGCAACACTCTAAATTCAGAGATGAAATCCGCGAGGTTTTCTGGTGGTACACAAGTATCTTCAGCAAAAGCGACTGGCTTAGCTCGGCCTTTCGCCGCACCTAACAGACCCACTGCTTTCTTACGCATGTTGTAGATTCGGCCAATGCTCGCCAAATCGCTACAAACTTGGAAACCAATCACGCCGGCTTCTTCGCTTTCAACCATGGTTTCAAGGCGTGCAGTCAGCGCTTGAACTTGCTGTTCAACTTCCGCTTCATCTTGGCCTGCAAACTCAACCATGTTGATGCCAAGCATCTCTTTGTTCGGAACATCAGTCAGCAAATCGCTCACGGTGTGCCAAACGATGTCTTGCTTCGCTAGGTTCAATACTCTTGAATCTACCGTTTCAACAGACAGTGCTTTCGCTTCCACCATGAACGGCGCATTACGCAGCGCAGAATCAAACGTGTTGTATTTCACGTTAACCAGTGTGCGCGCTTTTGGAATCTTGGTTAAGTTTAACTTTGCTTCCGTGATGAATGCTAAAGAACCTTCAGCGCCACATAGAACGCGAGTCAGGTCAAAGCTGTCATCTTGTTCGTTGATTGCATTCTTTAGGTCATAGCCTGTTAAGAAGCGATTCAGCGGAGGGAATTTATCTAAGATTTGAGCGCGTTTGTCTCGACAAACCGCCTCTGTCACCGCAAGTGCATGGTGAGCCAATTCACCCTCAACAGGTAAGCCGTGTGATAAATCAGATTCTAGACATGAACCATCTGCGAACACCGCTTGCAGCGACAATACATGGTCTGAGGTTTTACCGTACTTCAATGACCCTTGACCCGAAGCATCGGTATTGATCATACCACCCAAGGTTGCTCGGTTACTGGTAGAAAGGTCTGGAGAGAAAAAGTAACCATAAGGGCGAACAGCGTCGTTCAATTGATCTTTAACGACACCAGACTGAACTCTTACCCAGCCTTCTTTCTCGTTAATCTCAAGAACCTTATTCATGTATCGCGACAGGTCAACCACGACACCTTTTGTTAAAGATTGTCCGTTGGTTCCGGTACCGCCGCCACGAGGGGAAAAAGTCACGCGTTCGTAAGCAGATTTAGAAACCACTTTACCGATAAGCACAACATCTTGCGTTGTTTTAGGAAGGATGACCGCCTGCGGCAATTGCTGATAGACACTGTTATCAGTCGCCACAGCCAAACGGCTAGAATATTGAGATTCAATGTCGCCAGTAAAGCCCGCTGTTTTTAGTTCATCTAAAAAGCGTACGACAACTGGATCGACATCAGCATTGAGTTGAAGTCTTGGTAACATTTGCTTCCTGCCCCTACTTCGCTGATCCAATCAGCATTGGGTTATCTGAGATTTTTAATAATTTTCTTTGAATTTCGTCACTTTACTACTATTAAGATCATATAAAAAGGTGATCAAATCAGAATCTCAGTGCAAGAATGGAGAAATAGTCACTTTCGTCTTAATTCAGTAGCAATATACTGAATAACATTTTGTTTAAGACATCTCCACGAGCACATCACAATGAAAAAAAACAAAACAGTCACAACTGAAGATATCCTTCTTAAACTATGCCAATCAGTCTCAAGCGTACTGACTTCAGCGACGGCTTCTCAGGTGTCCTATTCAGCCATGGTTCAAAAGATCAACAAGACAAGCCTAAAGCCAGATTTTGGTTGCTTCGTTCTGTTTGACGGCGGCTTTTCTGGTCTTGTTGTTATCAATTTTACGTCCAAAGCAGCGCTAGAGATCTATACCAATTACATGCGCAATATGGGCATGCCTGAAAACGAGCTCGCTGTGCTTCATACTTCAGACGAAGTGGGCGATGTATTAGGTGAGCTGATGAACCAATTGGTTGGCGATTTCACTAATAAAATCCGCAAAGAACTGCAAACCAACATCACACAAAACCAACCGAAAATGCTGGCTCTGAACAAGCAAGTTAACCTTTCTGTTGATACTAATCTCGATCGTCCACAAGCTCGTCGTGTGACCTTCTCTACCGCTAATAACAACATTTTCTACCTTGAGCTTGCGATGGATAAGACCGAATTCATTCAATTGGAAGAATTTGAAATCGCAGAAGACGAATGTCCAGATAGCATTCTTGAGGCGACTCAGAAAAAAATGCAAGAAGCGAACAAGCCAGTTCAAAGCTCAGGCAATGATTCTGCAGCAGATCTACTCGATGAACTGGGTATCTAGATTACTAATACTCTAGTTAATCAGGAAAATCGTGTCACTAACGCCATCAATACGCTTGATGGCGTTTTTGTTTTTGTCGCCAACTGGGCTCATGCAGTTCAATGTTCACCACCTCACTTGTTCATCAAACCAGTTTTGCCTTTCTGTTACCCGCGAAAACATGTAAAATGTTGGACTTTTAAAAATTTGCGGTACTGATTAAATTGTCGATGGATAAGAAAAAAGCCCTAAAGAAAATTGCCAAGTGTCTTGAGCTTGGAAATTCTGCGAACGTCAATGAAGCTGCCAATGCGATAAAAATGGCGCATAACTTGATGCTGAAATATGGTCTCGAAAAAGACGATATTGAATTTATCAAGATGGGGAAAACTCAGTCCAGTCACCTGTTACCTGCAAATATCAGTTCTACACTGCTGCGTGTTATTCGCGGTATCAACACCAAATTTGGCGTAGAAGCCGTATTACTGAATCACAAAGGCCTCAAGCGTGTTGAGTTCATTGGTGAAGCCGACCGCGCGATCTTCGCAGCCTTCGCTTTCGATATCATTTATCGTGAACTGAATGAGCACACAGGCCAATTCAGAAACAGCTTTGCTGGCTCTGGCACAGGGTCATTAGAAGTGACACGCCGCGTAAACTCGTTTGTTTCAGGCTGGGTTGAAGGTGCGCTTGAAAAGCTACCAACCATTACCCCAGACGACGAATCAAACAACAAGATCAATAATTACATTGATAAAGAATTCAAAAATATCGACCGTGAAACGTTCAAACAGCAACTGAGAGAAGCGATGAAAAACCTCACCGCCGATTATGAAGTTGGTTTGAAGAAAGGTCGTAAATTGTCTGTTAATCGACCAGTTGGCGGTACCCAGGCAGCTAAAAAGATAACTAAATCATAGAGCCACTTTACATTACTTCGACGTATTGATAAAAACCATCAATAAGATTTACAGGACTATGTTTGTCACTCGAATTCATTCGTTTGACAGAAGTACATGATGGAGAAAATACGTTGAAAAAAATCACACTAGCCCTAGCGCTTACTATCGCTTTAACGGGTTGTCAGGCAACTCAACGCCAAAACGCGACAACTGGCGAATCTGAGACTAACTCTGCAACTCAAGGCGCTCTAATTGGTGCACTCGCTGGTGCCGTTGCTGGTGCTGCAACTGGTGACTCTAAAGATCGTGGTAAACGTGCACTTATCGGCGCAGCAGGTGGTGCGGCTGTTGGTGGTGGTATTGGTTACTACTTTGACCGACAAGAAGCAGCCCTTCGTGAAGAGCTAATGAATTCAGGCGTTCAAGTTGAACGTGTCGGTGAGAACCAACTTCTACTTCGCCTAGAAAACGGCATCGGTTTTGATTCTGGCTCTTACGCTTTAGAATCAAGCATTCACAATACCCTTCGCGGCGTTGCTCGCATCCTCGTTGAATACCCAGACACTAGCCTAGTGATTGAAGGTCATACTGACAGCACTGGCAGCGAATCAACCAATCAAATCCTTTCTGAGCGTCGAGCTGAATCTGTTCGTGCATTCTTGATCTCTCAAGACGTTGCTGCAGGTCGTGCTATTGCTCGTGGTAACGGTGAGCGTTACCCTCTATGTGACAACAACACCTCTCAAGGTCGTGCTTGTAACCGTCGCGTAGAAATTCAAATCTTGCCGCTTAAGTAGCACGATTAAAGCCCAGTCCGTCTTTATCTCTTGAATTAACCTCTATATAGTTGTTTATCAGTTATGTTACTCATTTAACGTGATAATAATAACCAACAACCATAAAGCGTATTCATACTGACATATCGATTCTGGGCTTTTTACGAGACTTATCTTTTGCTGATCCTATCCAACATTCTGTCATCATCACTTCTTAGAGCTCTATTTCTAGCCCTCATCTTTTCCACGATACAGCTGTCCACCACACGTTTCGTGCACGCAGCAAGCAGTGATGAATTTTCACTAGAATCACAACCTCAAGATCCAGTTTCTCAATACCAGTTAGCTCAAGCTTATGAATCGGGTATCGACGTTCCTGTTAGCACCAGTGATGCATTGTATTGGTACACGCAGTCAGCAGAAAACGGTAACCCAAACGCGCAATTTAGACTGGGTGAATGGTACTTGGCAGGTACAGGTGTTGAACAAAGTAACAAGCTTGCTTTGGAGTGGTTTATTAAAGCAGCGTTGCAAGGTAACCAGCGCGCGCCTATCCAGGTCGCAAAGCTCTACGAATCCTCACTTGATAAGGAGCTCCTTCAACCATTAGATAAAGCGCAGCTATGGTATGAAGCAGCCTTAAAAGATAATCCACAAGCAGAAGGTGGCTACAACCGCATTTTGGAAGCGCAATTCAACCAGCAACGTGCAAAACAGATCTCTTCAATAGAACAGCTCGATGACAGCATCGACTCTGAAATCGACAGCAGTCAGGGGCTATCTAAGCAAGTGCAATCTAGCCAAGCGACACGCTCTAACCTCTCCAGTTCTAACCTAACCAGCTCTGAATATATGATTGGTGCTGCGTTGGCCGTGTTGATTTCAATCATCAGCATTATTGCGACTCTCGTTATCTCAAGAAAAAGACAAACTCTAAAGTCGGGTGATTCACGACAGCAACAACAATCACTTGAAGCGCAGCTTAGCTCGAAGGACCTTACGATTAGGCAGCAAAAACGACAACTGCACACTATGTTTCACGAATTGAAGAAGCAGAAAAACAGCAAAGGTCTGAGTAATTTGCAGGTCGCTTGTGCTCTTTTTGGGTACACACCGAGTTCAATACCTGACCAGAAAAGCATCAAAATTCGATACAAACAACTGTCGAAAATCTATCACCCTGATGGTCATGGATGTGACGAAGAAATGAAACGTTTGAACAATGCGCTAAAAACCATTTTACAAAATGTTACAAAACCGTAAACAAACACACACCTTCATTTTCCTATATCTCAAAGATAACGATTTTATTGGTGTTGCAATCGATCCCCCTCTCAAAAACGGGTAACAAACTATTAACTAATGGGTCTTACTTGTGTCATAATTTGCGCCGAAAATACACCTGACTTAAACAGGTGAGGAGAGAATATGTTCACAATAGAAGGCGTTTGTGATTGGTGCAAAAAGCCAAGCCTAGTTAAAAAGCACGACTACCTAGATGGTAAGTGTCATCATGCATGTAAAGAGTGCAATGATATTGCAACCATTGATGTTCGCCAGTTCAATATTGGTGAAATGGAAATGAGAGCAAAACTCTCCCAAGCGACATTGAGATAAGCAACACCGTGAAATATAAGAAAGCGCCTAAGGCGCTTTTTTTGTGCTTGTGGTTTTCTCTCTTCTCTCTTCTCTCTTCTCTCTTCTCTCTTCTATACAGGTGTATACAGTACTTTTCTGTCAAAACCACTGTATACACCTGTGTAAAGCTCACATTTTTTCAACTTATGAGACAAAACAGCAAATTCATTCAAATTTAATTTATCAAATAATTTCAATAGCTTAATTACATTTCACCCATAATTCCAGACGAAATCGTCCAATAATCCCGCAAAAAACGCTTGATCTTATAAGCAACTAAAACTACTGTATACACATACAGCATGTATATAAGGACAGCAAAATGATTCAAGCACACGTTAAAGCCCAACACTCTAGCCCGCTAGTTCACTGCGCATTTACATCAGTTTCTCGTAAAAGCAAAAATTCAAACGAGGAAGCATTGTTTGCAAGAATGGCGTTGCTGTCCAATCAACACCAGTGGCTACTTTTTACGGCTCAAACACCAAGACCATCGGCTAAGCAGCTTAAGCAACATAATGTTTGCTGCGACCGTGTTATTCATATGAAAGCCTCTCATCAAATGACCGAAGTAGAGACCGTCGAGAAAGCAATCCGCTCTAAGAATGCGAGTGCGATTGTTGCAAGTGCATCGATTGATCAGTTCAGCCAACAGTACCTAAGAACATTAGGATTGCGCTTTCAGTGTGAAGTCTTCTTTATGGATGCAAATTCAGAGCGCATTCACTAATCTAACGTCACTCAAAACACAGTCCAAACATACTGCCTTCCCCTGCCCTACAATTCGCCAATTTTTTAGCGGATTGTTAGGCGGGGGTTTTTATTTAAACAACAGATTTAGCAATCGTTTGCTTTTTCTCTGGAAGCAAATAGTAGATTGGGTATAATGCCCGTCTAATCATGTGCACACCGCACTTCTCTGTATGACGTTTGATAAAAGATAGGAATGTCTAAATGAGCCTTGCTGATCAAGTTCTTGCCGTAAATGATGACCTACCAATCCGTACTGATAAACCTGTCCACAGTGGCAAGGTTCGTTCGGTCTACTGGTTAACTGAAGAAGATAGCCAACGACTAATTAAAGAGAAAGGCTACGATGTAGCACCAGATGCGCCTTTAGCAATCATGGTGATCAGTGACCGTATCTCTGCATTTGATTGTATCTGGCGTGGTGAAGGAAATCTTAAAGGTGTTCCAGGTAAGGGAGCGGCTCTGAATGCTATCTCTAACCACTGGTTCAAATTGTTTAAAGACAACGGACTTGCTGACAGTCATATTCTTGATATCCCTCACCCGTTCGTATGGATTGTACAAAAAGCTCGCCCAGTCATGATCGAAGCGATTTGTCGTCAATACATCACAGGTTCAATGTGGCGTGCATACGCAAACGGCGAACGTGAGTTCTGTGGTATCGAGATGCCTGAAGGCCTTGAGAAAGACAAGAAGTTACCTGAGCTACTGATCACGCCTTCAACAAAAGGGATTCTGAAAGGTATTCCTGGCGTTCCAGAAGCTGACGATGTGAACATCACACGTAACAACATCGAAGATAACTTCGCAGCATTCAACTTTACTCAAGCAAGTGACATCGCACATTACGAAAAACTTCTTAAAGAAGGCTTCAACGTAATCAGCCAAGCGCTAGCAAAAGTAGACCAAACCTTTGTTGATACCAAATTTGAGTTTGGCTACGTCAACGATGCTCAAGGCAAAGAAAAGCTCATCTACATGGACGAAGTTGGTACTCCAGATTCATCTCGCATTTGGGATACTCAGGAATACAACAACGGCAACATCGTTGAGAATTCAAAAGAAGGCTTCCGTCAGTTCTTGCTTAACTACTTCCCTGATGCCGACATTCTTTTGAACAAAGAACGCATGCCAGAACGTGAAGCGTTAGCTCGTGACAATGAACTTCCACTGGATTCGCTAATGTCTCTGTCTCGCACTTACCTTGATATCGCAGCGAAAATCACAGGTGCGGAGATCGTACTGAGCGAAAATCCTAAGCAAGAGATCATCGATGTTCTGCGCGCTGACTATGGTCTAATCGACTAGTCGCTTTATTGCTTAATAGCTTATTCGCTTAATCTCAAAATAAAAAGCTAGAAAGCTAATAAGCTCGTAAACACACATTTTAGATACTAAAAGGGCCTCAATATTTGAGGCCCTTTTTACGTGTACGTTTTTACTATTCCTCAAGAGAGATTATAGGCGAACTGAAGTTACAGCCTAATCGTGAACTCTTCTCCAGAATTACCCGCAATCACTAAATGACTGCGCGATTCAATATACTCGATCTGCTCTTCTTCAAGAGAATATGGCATCACCACTTTGAGTTCATTGATCCCTTCCAGCTTAGCGAGCTTGAGTAAGGTAACAATGTTCGACTCATCACTTTTACGCGTCGACATTGATTTCAATGCCATCTGCCATAAACGATCTTCAGGGCTTGCGAGCTCTTTAATGCTATCTCGCCAGACGGTACTGAACACTGGCGCAATTGTGGTGAGTGCTTCCAGAAAAGTCCATTTTTTACTGCATGAGGCGCCAAGAAATGTTGTGTAATCGAACTCTACACGCGTCTCTTCCTGTTTATCCATGATGTCCCCCGACACTTTGGCAACACAATATACTCAATATCTATCAACTCTTTCTTTATAGCAATAGGATATAGAAGAATAGTCTTTTATGACCTTTTGATTGGTTAAAAAGGCATATAAAAATCAAACTTGTAACAAAATAAGCACTGAATAATCATATATGCACCTATTTGATTAATATTTTAGAGATAAAACTTATCCATCTATTTGATATCAATTATTCGGCTCGCTTTTTTGTACTGAATACGCCAGCCAGACCATGTCGGTAGCTCCCAACGTTTTGGCGATAACTTTCGACTACCCGATTGATAGTGGACGTAAATCAGCTTTCTTGCGGGCAAGTATTCGACATCGAGTTGCAAGTCGGCAAGGCTCAATGCAAACGGATATTTTTCCGAAAACTCTGTATAGAGCCAAGTTGGAATGCCATCAAACGGTATGTCTGCATGCTCGAACATTTCCAATTCGCTGACATCAGTAACACCTAGTACTTCAAGCTGCTCTATAAACCATAGCTCAAAGTTAATGCTCTCAATTTCTGGTGTGTATTTAGTTTGTTCATCGAGACCAAGTTTCACATACAGCTGCCAGTGTTTGATTTCTTGAGTGCGAGCCTTTGCAAAACCGGGAAGCTGGTCTCCATTTAACACAAGGTCGACGATAGGTTTTAACGATAGTTGCCCTTCAGCCGCGACGAGCTTGGTTGTAATCGTGCGGCCTGCGTACACCAACGCCATCTCGGTAAAAACACCATCATCATTCACGACGGTTTCACCTTGCTCCCACTCTCCTAGTTCAGCATCAATGATAAGCTCAAGAGGAATGGGGGCCGTGACCGTCGCTAAGGTCAGTGTCTGCTTAACGCCTCTTCCCGGCAAGCTGTGAGTATCCAACACCAACATCGCTTGTGCATTATCAGGGAAACGATTCTGACGACCAAG
Organism: Vibrio sp. 1CM23M; assembly: GCF_023161755.1. NCBI lineage: Bacteria > Pseudomonadati > Pseudomonadota > Gammaproteobacteria > Vibrionales > Vibrionaceae > Vibrio > Vibrio sp. 1CM23M. Next base: position 93,067 of record NZ_JALNTR010000011.1, on the reverse strand, counting down.
TACCACCTCTAACACTCCATTGGCGAAAGCTTCTTTCCTTTTAAGCCGGCGCACAAACACCAGTTCAGGATGTAGATTCACAATGGTCTTGAGCAGTTCAATGCGTTGGAAACGTGACGCGACTTCTAGCTGAGGAAGTTCAAACACCTCCCGCATTTGCTTAGCCAGACCTTGAGCTTCATTCAGTGCCTGTTGGTCGATGTCTAAATGCGGATATTCTCGACCACGCACAATCTGAATCAACAAGCTTAAATCACACCCTTCTTTTTCCTGTTGCGCGAGCGCTTCAAGATGTTCTGCATTGTTTGGTAACTGATACAAGCGAGCAGGAACGGACAACGCCGCAGTGAGATCGACCATCGCCTCTTTTAATGCTTTGGTTTTGATTCGAGTAACGATATCTGCATACAAAGCATCAATCGGCAACGGATACAGCTTTTTGCCATGCTCGGTAACTTGATGGTTGGCGTTAATCGCTTCCATCGTCAGCAAGGTTTGAGTTGCACTGTTTAGTGATTTCTCTGGAATAGGATCAAGGAAGGACAAGCTCTCAAGTGGAGCACCACAACATGCCGCGGCCAACATAGGTTCGGTCAGCTCTTCACGCTGCAATTCAGGCGGTGTGACTAACTCTAACGCCGCATGCTCACCATATAGGCGTACGCAAACGCCGTCCATTACCCTACCCGCGCGGCCAGCTCGCTGTTTGGCACTCGCTCGTGATATGGATTTAAGCATCAGTGTGGTTCTGCCATTACGCTGAACGGTGCGTCTCTCTAATCCTGAATCTATCACCACGCCAATGTCTGGGATGGTTAATGAGGTTTCCGCAACGTTGGTCGCAAGGATGACCTTTCTCTGGCCATTACCTTCAGTATTGATATTCCGACCCGATAACGCTGAATCTCGCTCTCTATCACTGACCGACGCATGCAATTTAATAACTTGGATATCTGGATTTTTCGCTAAGACTTGTTCGCATTGCACGATCTCTTTTTTACCCGGCAGAAAAACCAACATATCGCCAGAAGAAGCGATCAGCTGATGATTTACTTCTTCCGCAATGCGCTGCTCTAGATGTCGAATGTCAGGCAGCGTTCTGGATTCGTTCGCTCTATGCTCAATCTCAACTTGATAAGTTCGCCCTTCACAGCTTATTCGATTCGCATCCAAATACTGAGCAAGGCGCTCACCCTCAATGGTAGCTGAAGTGATCACCAAACGATGACTCGCTTTTTGCTTCAGAATCGCCACCAGCAGATCAATGTCCCAACGTCTCTCGTGAAATTCATCCACCACGATCACATCAAAGTTAGCCAATCCATCTTCTGATAACCAACGCAGCGCGATACCGGGCGTCACAAAAACAACGTCAGTTTGCTCGTTGTATTCTGATTCAAGCTTAATCGCATAGCCCACTTTGCTACCCAACTTCTCGCCCGATTGCTGTGCAAGATATTTAGCCAGTGATGTACACGCGATGCGTCTTGGCTCCACCACTAACACTCGCCCATGTTGAGAGGCCCAAAGTGGCAGGCGCGTTGATTTACCTGATCCGGTTTCCGCCTCTACGACAAGGTGAGAATTAGCGATTTGTTCGTGGAATACATTTTGATAAGCATCGATGGGAAGTAATGACATAAAAAGGGAGCGTCGCGAAAAAGTGTGAGCAAAGTATAACGAATTATCGTGTTGAAATTCGATAAGTGTGGGACAGAGGTAAGAATATCATTTTGTTTGCTCAGATCGCGGAGAAACTATTTACAATTGAATAACTAAACCGTTATCATTTTTCAGTTACCCTTTCTCCCATATTAGGCATCCAATGAACAACGATAAACGCCCTCTATATATCCCTTATGCTGGCCCTGCTCTACTAAGTACACCTCTTCTAAACAAAGGCAGCGCATTCTCTGCTGAAGAGCGCAGTTCTTTCAACCTTGAAGGTTTGTTACCGGAAACAACCGAAACAATCCAAGAGCAAGTAGGACGTGCATACAAACAATATTGTAACTTCGAAAGTGATATGGATAAGCATATCTACCTTCGTAACATCCAAGACACTAATGAAACGCTTTTTTATCGTTTAGTTCAAAACCACATCTCTGAAATGATGCCTATCATTTACACGCCAACGGTTGGCGCAGCATGTGAGAACTTCTCAAATATTTACCGTCGTGGCCGTGGTCTGTTTATCTCATACCCGAACCGCGATCGTATCGATGATCTACTGAATAATGCGACAAACCACAACGTTAAAGTTATCGTGGTTACGGATGGTGAGCGTATTCTTGGTTTGGGAGACCAAGGCATCGGTGGTATGGGTATTCCAATTGGTAAGCTAGCACTGTACACAGCTTGTGGTGGTATTAGCCCAGCTTACATGCTACCAATCGTGCTCGATGTGGGTACCAACAACCCTCAACGTCTTGCTGACCCTATGTACATGGGCTGGCGCCATCCTCGTATTACGGGTGCTGACTACGATGCATTCGTTGAAGAGTTCATCCAAGCGGTTCAACGCCGTTGGCCTGATGCATTAGTTCAGTTCGAAGATTTCGCACAAAAGAACGCAATGCCACTGCTTGAGCGCTACAAAGATCGCATCTGTTGTTTCAACGATGACATCCAAGGTACAGCTGCCGTAACGGTTGGTTCTCTACTTGCAGCATGTAAAGCAGCGAACAGCAAACTGTCAGATCAACGTATCACCTTCTTAGGTGCGGGTTCAGCAGGTTGTGGTATTGCTGAAGCTATCATTGCTCAAATGGTGTCTGAAGGTATCAGCGATGCACAAGCTCGCTCTCAAGTTTACATGGTTGACCGTTGGGGCTTGCTACAGGAAGGCATGCAAAATCTGCTTGATTTCCAACAGCGTCTGGTTCAAACCAACGAAAACACCAAAGACTGGGAAAGCGACGGCACTGGTTTCTCTCTACTTGACGTTGTTCGCCACGCAAAACCAACAGTATTAGTTGGTGTATCTGGTGCTCCAGGTCTATTCAGCAAAGAAGTCATCAAAGAGATGAACCTACACTGTGAACGCCCTATCGTGTTCCCACTGTCGAACCCAACAAGCCGTGTTGAAGCAACGCCAAACGACATTATTCGTTGGACTGATGGCCAAGCACTTGTTGCGACAGGTAGCCCATTTGAGCCAGTCGTTCACAACGGCACAACTTACCCAATCGCTCAGTGTAACAACAGCTACATCTTCCCAGGTATTGGCCTTGGTGTATTGGCTGTGAATGCTTCACGCATCACTGACGAGATGCTAATGGAATCAAGCCGTGCACTTGCTACGTGTTCTCCACTAGCAATCAATGGCACAGGTGCTCTACTTCCACCATTAGAAGAAATCCACACGGTATCGAAGAAGATTGCTCTTGCTGTTGGTAAGAAGGCGATTGAACAGGGCGTTGCTCTAGAGATCACTGAAGAAGCACTGCAACAAGCGATTGACCAGCACTTCTGGCAGCCAGTTTACCGTCGTTACAAGCGCACGGCATTCTAATAAAGAGCGTTAACTCCTCTTCTAAGAGCCTCTGCCATTGCAGGGGCTTTTTTCTTTACACTGTCTTGTCTTTTTAACTGATTTTTCTCATTTTTATTTGGTATTATCGAGCACTCAAAAATTAATGCTCAGTCAAAGGACCATACCGAGAGTGAAATTTGATTCTCACATTATCCGTAGCTACTTAAATAAAGCTTACAAAAAACTGCAAGGTTTTCTGTTTGGCGCTTTCCTCGTGTTCTTAGTAGGCAGCGCTGCGGTTATTGCGATCGATTATTGGGTTTCATGGCAAGCGGAAGATCGCATCATCTACGATATTGATGAAGTGCCCGAGCTTGAGGTTGCAGTTGTGCTTGGCACAAGCAAATATTTGGGTAGAACACTCAACGACTATTATAAGCACCGAATTGAAGCGGCGATTGAGCTGTTCGATCGTGAAAAAGTGGACCAATTTCTACTGAGTGGCGATAACGCTCATCGCTCTTACAATGAGCCGTGGACGATGAAGCGCGACTTGTTGAAAGCCGGCGTCCCCGATGAACGTATCAATCTCGACTACGCGGGGTTCAGAACCTTAGACTCGATTGTTCGCGCCAAAAAGATATTCGATACCGATAACTTCCTGATCATCACTCAAAAATTCCACTGTGAAAGAGCGCTATTCATCGCCAATTCTTACGATATTCACGCGCAGTGTTTAGCCGTTTCAGGACCAACCCACCATTCCGGAACCACGATACGTTTACGTGAAGTGTTTGCGCGTACCAAAGCATTCCTTGATCTGTATATCATGGGGACAACGCCAAAGTTTCTTGGCCCTAAAGAGCCTATTCAACCGAGCCCAAAACCGGAATCATTTCCGATTCCAAACCCTATTACTGACCCCACTGTAAACCCTGTTGTCGACCCTACAACAAGCCCGATTGCAGCCCCTGAAGAGACCGATGTGTAGAAAACTACACATTTTGAATTTGTTGCCTCACACTTCCCCATTGTTAAGCAAAAACACACCAACACTCCTTTATTAACTTGAGTAACATTCTTCCAACAAAGTCTGACCCTACATCAAGCTATATACCTCGAAAATAATAAGCACGACTCAATGAAGTCGTGCACCAATGAAACGAGGATAAACAAAAGGAGCGTCTTATGACGGCACTTGTTACTACACTGAAACACTGGTTGTTTACCCGCAACAGCATGATATTAATTGGTAATTTCACGCTATTTGCTGTTTTGCTTAATACCCTGCCATTCGAAGCGCAAGTGAATACAGGTTTAAGTATTCTCGTGTTCGTTGCCATTCTATGGTTAACAGAAGCTATTCACGTCAGCATCACCGCTTTGCTCGTTCCCCTATTGGCTGTCTTGTTTGGTGTATTCAACACGCCCGCAGCGCTGGCTAACTTTTCAAACCCAATCATCTTCTTGTTCATGGGTGGCTTCGCATTAGCAGCCGCACTGAACAAACAAGAGCTAGATAAAGCGATTGCTGACAAAGTACTGCTGATTGCAAAAGGCAGAATGTCGGTCGCTGTGTTCATGTTGTTCGGTGTGAGTGCCGGTCTATCAATGTGGATCTCAAACACAGCCACCACTGCAATGATGCTTCCTCTTGTTCTTGGCATCATGAACAAAGTCGACCAAAGTGAAGACCGCAACACCTACGTGTTCGTACTGCTGGGTATCGCTTACTGTGCTTCAATCGGTGGTATCGCAACCTTAGTTGGTAGCCCACCAAACGCAATTGCAGCGGCAGAAGTTGGCTTGAGCTTCACAGAGTGGATGGCACTTGGCCTACCAATCTCAATGATCTTACTGCCAATCGCGATGATTATTCTTTACGTGATGACTAAGCCAAAGCTTGACCACAAATTCGAGCTAGACCATGCTCCAGTTGAGTGGACAAACAGCAAGAAAATTACACTGTCTATCTTCCTTTTAACGGTAACGCTTTGGATATTCGGTAAGCCAATCAATGCAATGATCGGTGGCTTCTCGAAGTTTGATAGCTTGGTTGCGATTGGCGCGATTGTATTGCTTGGCGCTTCTAGAGCAGTCGAATGGAAAGATGTTGAGAAGACAACGGATTGGGGCGTATTAATCCTATTCGGTGGCGGTATCTGTTTAAGTAACATTCTTAAAGCAACCGGAACCAGTGTATTCCTAGCACACTCTCTAAGCGGTTTCTTAGAAACAGCAGGCGTACTGCTAACGATTCTAGCGGTAGTAGCGTTCGTCGTATTCCTAACTGAATTCGCAAGTAACACAGCGAGCGCGGCATTGCTTGTCCCTGTATTTGCTACCATTGCTGAAGCGCTGGGTATGTCGCCGGTTATCTTGTCTGCACTGATTGCGGTTGCTGCATCTTGTGCCTTCATGCTGCCAGTAGCAACACCACCTAACGCAATCGTGTTTGGCTCAGGTCACATCAAGCAGAAAGAGATGATGCGAATCGGTATGGTGTTGAACCTAGTTTGTATCCTAGTTCTGACACTGTTCGCTTGGATTTTCTGGTAAGGATAACTCCTTATAGGTCGTTCTCCCCTAAACTGGTTGCAGTTCCCCCGTCTCAACCAGAACAAAAATGCCCGCTCAGTGCGAAGCTTTCAGTTACTTGAAGCTATCACTGAGTGGGCATCCAAAAAAACAATAAAACGCTTTTCCCTTTTGGTGGCTCTTCGCCACCTTTTTTGTATCAGATCGCCATCAACCTATCATTACCGCTCTAAGACCTGGTTCTCACGCAACACTTGGCACCAAACGCGTCCAACCTAGCAGCAACATAGATGCACACAATACCCACACTACGGTCGCTAACGAGAGTGTCGACACCAAATTGTATCGATAACTAAACACATACACAGCGCCAAGATAAGCCGCGTATGGCACAAGCGAAAACAAGCCAAACAAGGCTGTAGTGCGCAATTCCACCATGGTTTGTTCAGTGCCGACAATGTAGTGAGCAATCAAAGCAAAAGTAGGAAACAGAGGTACAAGACCAGAGATATAAAAGCTCTTACTTTTCGACAACAGCGCAATCAATAAAACAGCCGCAGCACCCAACAAGCATTTAAAGAACAGGGAAATCATTTCAATACGTTATCCAAACAAACCAACAAAAGCTTTAGAGGTTAAACTCATCTAGCGCCCATAAAAACGCCACACGTCACATATGTACGTGTGGCTTATAAACTAATCAAAACAATTTTCAGATTAGTGACTCAAGATCACCTGATTTCGACCTGAATGCTTCGCTTGATATAAAGCTTCATCGGCACGAGCTATGGTCTCAGTCACCCGCTCTTGTTTCATCTCAGCGATACCAATACTGCATGTCAGTGGATCGCCATGAACCCAAAGGTGCTGGCTAACTAAGAGTCGGATTTTCTCAGCCTTTCTTTGTGCTTCGCCAAGATCAGTCTCCGGGCAAAAAACAATAAACTCTTCACCACCCCACCTCACCAACTTGTCGGTAGCGCTGATCGAACTACCGACCACCATGCTAAACTCGCGTAAAATATGGTCACCCATTTGGTGTCCGTATTTGTCATTCACGCTCTTGAAGTAGTCAATATCGAGATACAACATACTTAGTTTTCCATGCCCCTGCTTAACCTGCTGAGACTGCATTTTTAGCCAATCACGAATCGCGTGTCGGTTTAGTATTCCGGTCAACTCATCACTGTGTGCCATTTCAGAGAATTCAAAGTTTTGCTCTCTCAGTGCTCGGTTGACGTTCTTAAGGTGATGGTGTCTTTTTTCGGCAATCAGCATACGCTTTCTTGAACTGTTTAATTCAGAAAGCAAGAACACCGTGCCGGTTCCGACCCAAACAAACAGTAAAATAAGGAACAAGCTCTCGCCTGTGATGTAAGAGCCTTCAAACTCGATGCTACGGATAACGATTCTATGATGGCCAAGCTTCGCACCAGATGCGGTAGCAAACTCAACCATATTCACATTCGAATACTCGGGCGCTGAGTGCTCTAACGCAATGTCGTTATCAGCTAACCACCATGTCATTACTTGCAGGTTTTTGATCGGAATCTCAATCACACCACCATCAACGCCCGGAGAAAACTCCATCCCGTTGTACTTATGTGTATACTCGTTATCCGGAACTGAATAAGCAGGGTTATAGTTACGTAGGTAGGTTCTCAAACGGCCGCTTGAGTCAGCCTCAGCATGGTAATCGATGTTCACTCTAAAAGTGTGATACTGGGAAAGGTCAAGACCTGTGGTTATATCTGGATCGATACGAATCGATAAGCCGCAGTAAGGCCAAGGATACTCTGATTCCTTTAGCTCACAGTTAAGAACATATTGGCCATTTTCATAGGATAATTGAGAGGTACTGACACCCCTGTCAACTTGATCGCTGGTCGCGATAAACTCATATTTATCTGGCGTAATTGCCGTTATCACACGATTTCCGCTCACACGGTAATACTGGACAATCGCCAGCGTTGCGATAACTAGAAAGATAACAATCTTATGGATCCACTTCACGTCTAAGCTTCCGGCTTATATCCCTAGAGTTGGGATGTCACGATATAAAATAAGTTACGTGAATTAGTGATCTTAATACCAATAATTCACTAAAAAACGTTATATCACGCCTGAACAAAATGTCATACTATATTTTTATGCTTACATTTCATGCTAATTATTTACGCCGAGAATCAAGTATTATTGCGTATAAAAATAGGCTCCATTTGTTATACTCATCGCATAATCATCGTTAACCGAACAGGCTGCTTACAGAGCATTCGAGTCGACGAAATAATAATCAAAATACAACGAGTAATGTCATGTCTTTATTAGCGAAAGGAACACTCAAGAAGATGAGTGCTTCCCTTGATGGTGCGGTAACCTACCGTTTGCCTGTAGGCGAAGAGTTTGTAGAACTAAATCCTCTGATTGGTAAAACCATCAACCTCACTCACACAGGCAATATTTTTTGCTGCTCGTGTGGCAAGAAAACCAAGAAGAGCTACTCTCAAGGCCACTGCTTTGTGTGCATGAAAAAGCTAGCCAGCTGCGATATGTGCATCATGAAACCGGAGACTTGCCACTACGATGAAGGCACTTGTCGTGAGCCTCAATGGGGTGAAGAGAACTGCATGGTTGATCACTTCGTTTACCTATCGAACACATCAAGCCTTAAGGTGGGTATTACTCGTCACACTCAAATCCCTACCCGCTGGATTGACCAAGGCGCGACTCAAGGTTTGCCTATCTTGAAGGTAAAAACACGTCAGATTTCTGGCCTGATCGAAGTTGAATTAGCGAAGCACATTGCTGACAAAACTAACTGGCGCACGCTGCTAAAAGGCGACGGCGACGATATGGAGTTGGTAGAAAAAGCCAAAGAACTGTTGCCGTTGGTTGAGGATAAAATCCAAGAGATCAGAGCGAAGTTTGGCGACGATGCTATCGAGATTCTGAGCGAAAACATCACTTCACTGAGCTACCCAGTTGAGCAGCACCCAGTGAAGATTGTGTCGCATAACTTTGATAAGAACCCTGAAGTGACAGGCGTACTTCAAGGCATTAAAGGCCAATACCTAATCCTAGATACAGGTGTGATTAACATCCGTAAATTTGGTTCTTACGAAGTGGAAGTGTCTGCATAACTTGTAGAACATAAGCGTTTCTTATAGTTAGAGGCGTTTAGTGAATAGCCAAAAACTAAAATGCCCTCAAGTGATGACTTGAGGGCATTTTTCGTTGTCGATTCTATTCGCTTTCGGTGACGATTTTAGGCGTTAGAGCGCAACCACATCTCCGTCTACACAATTCTTGCCGTTGGCTTTCGCGCGATAGAGAGATTGATCGGTTAAATTCACGAGTGCATCAATCGTGACACCGTCTTCACAGGCTTGGCTATCACTGATTCCGATACTGACACTCGAATTAAATCGTAACTGTTCATCAATTCTGAATTCAACTTGATTGAACTGTTGGCGAATCTCTTCTGACACTTTGTGTGCTGTTTCAAGAGACGTATTTGGGATAAATATAATGAACTCTTCGCCACCCCAACGGCCTGTGACCCCGCCGGCTTTCTCGGCACTGCGCTTGGTAATATTAGCCAAAGCACAAATGACCTCATCACCGACCATATGACCGTAAGTGTCATTAATCGACTTAAAATCATCGATATCTAGCAGCATACACACAAGGTAGTTGTTAGAGGACATGTGCTCTCTCAGCCACTCATAAATCGCTCTGCGGTTAAGTAAGTCGGTCATTTCATCGAAGTTCGCTTGGTGAACCAACTGCTTTTCCAGCATCACCTTTTGCGTCACATCTTCGAGTACAACCTGAACGGCTGGCTGACCTTTCCAAGTAATCGCATTGTCGTAAATATTGAAAAACCGATGAACGCCGTCAAAGCCGATATTTTCAACCACGGTACTCGTGCCAGACAACTCACCCGACACGATCGCCTGATAATGCTTGCTGATGCCATCGGTATTCTGTTTTGGTACCAATTCAAGAATCGAGTCCAGCTCTAATACTTGCTCGATGGAAGCCGCGCCTTGCATGTTAACCCAAGATTGATTAACCATCAGCGGCTTGAAATCTCGGTGAACCAAGATGCCCTGCCCAGATTGCATGATCATGTCGTGATACATCTTATCTTGCTCACGCACCGCATTTTGCAGCTGAATCGCAGGGGAAAGATCGATCACCGTGACTTGCAGTGCAGGTCTTCCCTGCCACTCCGTCACATGGTCGATAGAAAACACGGTGAACTCTCTGCCATTACGATCAACATTGGTATAGGTGTGAACCTGAGGGTCGCGTTGACCACTGACCGTTTCAAGGTAATTTTGATAGGCGAGAACATGATAATCTTCTGAGATTAGATCTAGAAAGCTATCGATATTAGAAAGTAGTTCTTCGGGCGATGGGTATCCATAGATGCGAGCATAGTTAGCGTCAACACTAACTACATTCATATCTTGAATAGTTATTACACCGTACGTGGATTCGAAATTTATTGAAGACATTGCCAACTCCGCACTCTAGCTACACTTCATAAACTGGAGCATAACAACACATCCTGCCAACGCTTCCACAGAATCTATCACGCGTTAGGGACATTAATATGGTATCTAGTATATCGTACTGTTGCGGGCTTCTCTACAATTCAATCGCTAACACCAGTTATCAAAAGTAGACAAGTCTCTCATTCCTATTACGCGCGTCAAAAAACAAAAAAAGATAACGTATATCTATGTAAGTATTAGCTTTTCTGTTTTCGACCTTAAAGTAGGTAGCTAGCGATAATTACGACTCTTTTCAATTCCGTTAATCATTCACTTCTATCTTGCTGGCTGTTCGCTTAAACCTCGTCGGTTACTCATTCCAATCCGAAAAGTAAGCGACTAAGAAATCGATCGCTAACCGTGCTCTCTGGGGTAAAAAACGACGATTTTGATATACGACCCAACTGCTGGTTCCTGCTCCCCAATACTCTTCAAGCACCGGGACAAGCTTTCCATTAGTCAGACCGCCATTGAAACTACTTTTGGGGAGGTAGACAACACCAAGCCCCTCTTCACATGCTTTCAGTACTGCACTCGAATTGTTACTACGCCATCGCCCGTGCACTCGCACTGCATTTAGCGGTTTGCCCTCTTTCTCAAATAGCCACTGATCACTGTTGGCGATAATGCAGCTGTGCATTTTCAACTGCTCTGGATGAGTAGGCGAACCAAATTGCTCTATATAGTCTTTACTGGCTGCAGCCGCCATTGGACGATCGACCAACTTTCTTGCCACCAGCCCTGAATCGTCTAATCGACCATAACGAATCGCGAAGTCGATACCATCTTCGATGAAGTTCACCATCTTAGTATTGAAGTTCATTTCGATAGTCAGATCGGGGTGATCTTTGGCAAATTCCATCAGCGCTGTCGCAACATGATTTTCAGCAAACGCACCCGCCGCACTGACACGTAAAGTACCGCTAAGTTGAGTCTGCTGAGAAGTCACTTGTTCGTTCGCTTGCTGAAGCCCTATTACTAAGTCTTTGCACTGTTGATAATAGGTGTGACCCGATTCAGTTAGGCTCACCATACGAGTGGATCGAGCCAGTAAAGCCACACCCACCCGCTCTTCCAACCTTGAAACTTGGCGACTGACATGGCTAGTACTGCAACCCAACTGTTTTGCTGCTGCAGAAAAGCCGTGACACTCGGCTACCGCAACAAACTCATTAATACCTTCAAAGCTGTCCATACTTAATCTACCCGTATCTTATCTTTGCTATATAGCAACAATGTTTTGCCTGTTTAGTATATTATCACCTAATTGGTTTGGAACTAGTATTAGATACAACAAGACGGCGATAGCTAAGTAACAACACGATACCTAGCGCTTAACGAAAAGCGTCAGCATCTAATTACAGGCATCGTTTCTAAATAAAAAAACAGCAGCTCAAAGGGATGAATCATGAAAAAAATACTAATTCCAGTAACTAACCACGCAACACTTGGCGATACAGACCAAGCGAACGGTACTTACGCTCCAGAACTAACCCACGCTCTGAAAGAGATCATGGCTGCTGGATTCGAATACGACATCGCTTCTATCAATGGTGGCAAAGCCCCACTCTACGGAACGGATATTGAAGGAGATGTGGTTAACGCTGATATCTTGGCGGATGATGACTTCCAGAACCGCATCAACAATACGATTCCAGTAAGCCAAATCAATACTGAAAGCTACGATGCTATCTTCTACCCAGGTGGATTCGGTTTGCTTTCAGATTTAGCAACCAATGAACAGTTCGCTAGCATCGCAGCAAAGCATTATGAAGATGGTGGTATTGTCGCGGCAGTATGTCACGGCCCTGCGGCGCTGCTTCCGATTGTTCTGAGCAACGGCGAGAAGCTACTAAGCTCTAAATCGGTGACTGGCTTTACACGTGAAGAAGAGATCGACTTTGGTACGATCAACGACATTCCATTCCTACTGGAAGAGTCGCTTGCTCGTAGCGCAGCACGTTTCAACAAGGTTCAACCTTGGCAAGAGCTTGTGATTGTTGATGAGCGAGTCATTACAGGTCAGAACCCAACCAGCGCACACGCAGTGGGTGTAGCTATTGTTGAGCAGCTGTCTTGATTAAAAGCGGTCTTAATCGAATCACTGGCGTTACGTAAATAAGTAATAAGCGCTGTGAAACGAAAAAGAGCATGCTTCCTACTCAATACTCTTGAGAGAAGCATGCTCTTTTTTCGATCTAAAGGCACAAACAGCAAAGGCCAGTGACTTCTTATTAATTACTTCATGCTAATAGCTTCTTGCTAATGGCTTCTCGCTAGTTACTTCGCAAGATCCCTTCAAGCACATTGAACAACAAGTCGATCTCTTCAATCGAGTTGTAATGCATACAACCAATACGCACCACGCCCTGCTCTTCAATACCCAACTGCTTCACCAACCCTAATGCATAGAAGTGACCATTCCACACACAGATATTATGCTCACCCAACTTCTTGGCGATGAACTCTGGAGAATGGTTTTCAAAGGTAACAGCAAAGGTTGGCGTTCTTAGGTTCGAATCAAACTCCGTCTTACCATAGAGTTTTACCCCTTCAAGATCAGACAAGCGTTTAAGGAAGTACTCACTCAGTTGGCTCTCGTGCTTATTATACAGCGCGTAGCTTTGCTCTAAACGAGAACGCAATGAGTCGGTTGGCTCACCAAACTGCGCCAAGTAATCGACCGCTGCAATCACACCGGCAAGGCCTTCAAAGCTTTGCGTACCGGTTTCAAAACGACCTGGGCCGATATTGGTTGCAGGCTCTACCTTGTAAGGCTTTAACGTGTGTAGCCATTGAGGTGCTACATAAGCAATGCCCATATGCGGGCCGAAGAACTTATAAGCTGAACACGCTAAGAAATCACAATTCAGTTGCTGAACATCGATCAAATGATGCGGTGCGTAATGCACGGCATCGACATAAACCTGAGCACCATGCTGATGTGCAAGATCGATAACTTTCGCCATATCGACAATAGAGCCTGTCGTGTTCGAAGCAAACGTCACCGCGACAAGCTTGGTTTTCTCGTTCAGCAAAGACTCAAAATGCGCCATATCCAAACTGCAATCTGATTCGTCTACACGAACTTGGCGAACAATCGCGCCTTTGTCGTCTGCCGCTTGCTGCCAGCTCGATACATTCGAATAATGATCTAACGCCGTGACGATAACTTCATCGCCCTCTTTCCAATCTCGGCTGATCGCTCGGCTCAGTTGGAAGGTCAACGATGTCATGTTCGCGCCGAACACAACGTTGCCAGAAGACTCCGCATTAAGCAGTGCTTGCGCCGCTTCTCGCGCTTGCTGCATTAAGCTTGTGGTCTTTTGGCTAGAAAAATAGTGGCCGCCTAGGTTTGAATTGAAATGCCCTAGGTATTCGGTCATTGAAGCTAAAACATTCTCAGGCACCTGAGAGCCACCCGGCCCATCAAAGAAAGTGACTGGCTTGCCATTATGATATTGGCCTAACGCGCTAAACTGTTGGCGCACATCATTAAGAGTGAAGGACATTACGCGCATCCTTAGCCGTTAGAACAAACACATCCATGTAGCCCATCTCGCCGTGGTCTATGGTACGAATCGGTTGTGCATTGTGCCAGAGCTTACTATCTGCAAGCATTGCCACTTCACCATCGCCTAACACTTTTCTAAAGAATGGTGCCTCGTGGCTATCTTGATACAGCATCACTTCACCACCAACGATGTTGTGGCGAGTAACACCAATGATCGCGATGTGGTCAAAACCATCTTGGTGAACACCTTCTGGTGCAACCTGTGTCTCTTCAAAAATAGCAGCGATGCGGATCTGATGGATTTCGATTTCTTGTCCGTCTTCAAGCCCGTTGGTTTCAATAAACAGTTCACACATCTCTTGCATGCCTTCGCTGCTTAGGATTTGTGCTTCAATCGGCTCGAATTGACGAACAACGTCACCTTGAAAGTGATTAATGTCTTCAGACTGAACAAAGTTATGTTTGTCTAGCTCAACGACTTGTCCATTACTGAATTCAACCACTGAGTACCTTCTCAATCGGAACTGGCCATCCGCATGCTCTGTGCTTGGTAGCTTAGAGAATGATGGTGACAACTCCTTAACCGCGTGGTTACTGAGGTGGGTAATATGTAGGGTATTTTCGTGAGCATGTAACATCATCGACTCCTTAATGATTGTTAATTAACTTTCGACATTTAACGTTTTGTTTACATAAAGGATACTTGAAGATCTTGCCAAATCAACATTAAACAATCATTTATCCCGTCAAATTTAATAATTCAGACGCTAAATCTAACCTGAAATTCAAAAGCAGTGTATAACACCAGAATAAAAGATGACCAACTCTTAAAACTAGCACACTCCACTAGCTAGTTATAAATCCCTACAAATTTAAATTTAACGATATTATTAACTAGCAAGTGATGTTTCATATTGTGTCAGCCCTTTCGCTTCAATACGCCAGCCTCCTTGCATGAGTTCAGCCCTCACTCTCGCCATCATTCATTTCTATGCTTTTGCACAACGAAATACGACCTACCTATCAATTGCCAAGCTATTGATTATTTACACAACAAACTGAAATTGGTTAATTTATGAGTACGCCAGAAACCAAACGCCTTTGCTTGCGCGTCTGGAACAGGTCGAGTTCGGGGGGAACTCGGCCGCCCTCAAATCAATTTGCTTCCTTTAAGATAGCGGCTTCACTGTTCTTTCTCGTAATAAGCTTTTATCTAGAGTCTTGATGACCTGAAGCGTGCTAGCGCTAGGTACCCCCTTTCTCTGACAGTTGGTTGAATAAGTTCGTTTTGCCTATACAAGCAACGTATTTAAACAAGTAGGATCACAGTAGTTACTTAGGGAAGTGTCAAGAACGTATGGATTCATGCCTCAAATGGATATCAGTCCTTATCGTTGGTTTGGTCACGATAAATCCTGTTCGATTGCAATAATTAATGACACGACCAGTGATATTTTGCCCCCGAACTTGATTGCTTACAATCTAGCTGGATGAACAAAAAAGCCTCATGCGAGTAGCAAGAGGCTTTGTTTATGAGTGCATTCTAGGTTAGTAGAACAGCACCATGAACATACCGATAAGTGTCAGTAGTGTGTTTGATACAGCGTAAGGAACGGTGTAGCCAAGCATTGGGATATTACTTTTCGCTTTTTCTCCAACCATTGCAACCGAAGCTGTACTGGTACGAGCGCCACCACAAATACCTAGGTTCAGTGCTGGATGGAACTTAAAAATGTATTTACCAATCAATGGTGCCAGTAGCATTGGGATTGCTGTTGCTGCAGCACCAATTACGAACAGACCTGCGCCAGCGTTTTTAAGGCCTGCAACAAAGCCAGGACCAGCAGAAATACCGACAATAGCAATGAAGATGTTTAGGCCGACAGAGTTCATGAACCATTGTGTCGGCTGTGGCAGACGAGCAAACGTTGGGTGTACTGAGCGCAACCAACCTAATATCAGACCACCGATTAACACACCACCAGATACTGACAAGGTCACAGGTGCGCCGTCAACATTAACCACCAATGCGCCAAGCAGACCAAAGATAACGATGAATAAACCAACCCATACCATATCTGTTTCTGTTGTTGTTCTATCAACGTGACCTACCGCTTTTTCCATACGCTCGGTATGAAGAGTGGTACCAGTCACTGACAGTACATCGCCACGATGAATATCCGTTTGAGCAAGCATCGGGATTTCTTGACTCGCCGCGCCACGAGTAATTTTGTTTAGGTAAACACCACGAGTGTAATCTTCTTTTGCTAGTTCAACCAAAGTGCGGTTAGCAAATTTTTTGTTGGTGACAACAATATCGACCGTTTCAAGAGGCAGATTATCTAGCTCATCATCAACGACTTCTGTCAAATATTGCTGAGCATGAACCAATGCGTCTGTGTGACCGGTTAATGCAATCACATCTTTTGCCATCAGTGGGCTGGTTGCATCAAACTCAATCATCTGACCATTGCGTTTAATTTTCTCTATGAACAAACGTTCTTCTTGGTGCTGAGCTTCAAAGTCAGCTACCGTTTTGTTGTTGATGTTGTCTTGAACTTCATAAGTACGAGACTCTGTGCGATGCCAAACTCGTGCAATACCTTCTTCAGGTGTGCCTTCTGACATTTTTTGTTCGTAATCTTTGCAGGCTTCTTCTAGATCAACGCCCAACAGTTTTGGCCCCACGTACGCTAGAATCATACCAGTACCAATAGTACCGAACAGGTAACAAATTGCGTAAGCCACCGGAATTTGATCGAGTAACTCTTGAGTATTGGCAGCGCCAGATGAGTTAATCGCATCGGTTGCAAGACCAATTGAAGCTGAAATCGTTTGTGCGCCAGCCCAAAGACCAGCGGCCAGACCTACATCGTAACCGGCCATTTTTGCGCCAGCATAAGTTACAGCAAAGCACAGAAGTGAAATAACCACGGCAAAGATAGCTTGTGGAGCACCATTTTTTGCAACACCTCGAACAAACTGTGGACCAACGCCATAGCCGACAGCAAACAAAAAGAGCGTGAAGAAAATTGATTTAACTTGCGATGATATCGAAATATCAAGCTGACCAATTAATACGCCGGCAATCAAAGTACCTGTTACTGCGCCAAGGCTAAAGTGACCAAATTTGATAGCTCCTATCCAGTAACCCACTGCGAGAGTCAGGAAAATAGCCAGCGCTTGGTGCTCTCGGAATACTTTCACAATCCACATTGGTTCTGCTTTTACAGATGCTTTCACAGCGGGTTTTACAGCAGTGGTATCTGTTTTTTGCGTAGATGCTTGTTCTTGTGCTTGCGCCGAATTAATGAGATTGAAAGAAGGCGTCGCTTGCGTCGCATCAATATTAATGGTGCCAGCGAGCATGAATATGGCAAGCAAGCTTAGAAATACATGTCTGACAAATTTTGTCGGGCACAGTTTGGATAAGAATGTCATGAAAACCTCAAAGATGTTGATGGTAATTTAGTTTGTTATTAATTAAGTGATGACTGGGGCTAAGTGAATAGCCCCAAATTGCGTTCGGATTAACCGTGGTTGAATGAGCTTGCGCTGTCTTCATCAACAGAGTTCACAACAGGAAACTTGTTGAACTTTTCAATCGTACGCTTAAGGTCTTGAACCAATAGATCAACCATGTCACGACTCACACCGTGGCGAATAAGCACACGCATGATGACCAAGTCTTCACGGTTAGAAGGCATTGAGTATGCTGCGATCTGCCAGCCGCGAGCACGAATTGCATCACTTAAGTCAAACAGGTTAAAGCCTGCATCAACGTCGTTTTTCAAGCTAAAGCTCATTGCAGGGATACCGCCACGACCATCATAAATAATGTCAAATAACCCTAATTTCGCGACTTCGTCCGATAGATATTGTGCTGAGTGGTAACAAGCATCGTGGATGCGTTTGTAGCCTTCTTTACCTAGGCGTAGGAAGTTGTAGTACTGAGCTACGATCTGTCCGCCAGGACGAGAGAAGTTGAGAGCAAACGTTGGCATATCGCCGCCAAGATAGTTCACGCGGAAAATCAAATCTTCCGGAAGGTCACTTGCTTCACGGAAAACAACCCAGCCCACACCAAGAGGAGCTAGACCGTATTTATGGCCAGATGCATTGATAGATTTCACTCGCGGAATACGGAAATCCCACTCAAGCTCTGGGTCACAGAATGGTGCGATGAATGCGCCACTTGCGCCATCGACATGCATCGGGATATCAAGACCTGTTTCTGCTTCTAGTTTGTCTAGGGCATCTGCAATCGCTTTTACAGGTTCGTACTGACAAGTGAATGTCACGCCCAGTGTCGGTACCACACCAATGGTATTTTCATCAGCAAGAGCTAGAACTTCTTCAGGTGTCATCAGAAGGCGGTCACCTTCCATAGGGATTTCACGAAGCTCAACATCCCAGTATTTTGCAAATTTATGCCAGCACACTTGAACAGGACCACAAATCAGGTTTGGTTTATCTGTTGATTTACCTTCTTTGCGACGCTTTTCACGCCAGCGCCATTTCATAGCCATGCCACCTAACATTGCAGCTTCACTTGAACCTGTTGTTGAACAGCCCATCGTGTTTTCTGCATCGGGTGAGTTCCAAAGGTCAGCTAGCATACGAACACAACGGTCTTCAATTTCTGCGGTTTGTGGGTACTCGTCTTTATCAATCATGTTTTTGTCGATGCACTCATCCATGATCTTATGGATATTGCCATCCACCCAGGTTTGACAAAAAGTCGCTAGGTTCTGACGAGAGTTTCCATCTAGGATTAATTCATCAGAAACCAATTGATAAGCAGCGTCTGGATTTGATTCATCACTTGGAAAAACGTGATTGTTAATAGTGCTATCAAGTAATTGATCCGCAAATACGTCATCAGCAGCTTGGTTGTTTTGTTTGTTGTTTAGCATGTTTTTCTCCGTTACATAATTAATAATCAAGGACAGGTTTGTTTACTGTTTAAAACCAGTCTTGGTTGGGACGAGATGAATTATTACCGAATCAGAATATAAAACCATCAATTAAAAATAAAAGAGTCATAATTAAAGAATCAGGAAAAACATAATGGAATAAAAATGATAAAGAAATAATTACTTGAGTTATTTCTTTGAAGTGACAATTTTTCAATTTTTAGGGAAATAGTCATGGAGATACTATTTCAAAATTTACGCCAGAACCCAAAATACAGATTCCTCCTTTGCCTACTAAAGTTAAAGAAGCTCTTAAAAATTAACATCAAGAAAATATAATACATACAAATCAACAGTTTAATATTTTTTCGCATGTTAAAATTATGAATTAATGATGTAAGTGTAATTATTTAATCTTTCCGAATAGATATACTTCTTGGCAACTTATCGAGAGTGGTCAGCAGAGTTGTCTAATATTAAATATCAGTAACACGTATTAATTACGTTTGTCCGCTCAATATCAAAACCATTATTAATGGGTGTTAAAATGAAAGACCAACTATTATTTGGCAACGTTTATATACCGAGTTTTATGATACTTGTTATTGTTAGCTTGTTTGCTCTAATGTTAGTTAAGTACTTTCTTGGCAATGTACTAAGAAAGAATAAAATCATGAACCCTTCTTTATGTGAACTATGCCTAGTAATCATTGTTGCTGGGCAGTTTTTATTATTACAGGTAAAATAAAATGAATGTATTTAAAGTATTATTGCCCACAGCTCTTGTTATTGGTGCCGGCTTGACTTGTTATACCTCTTGGGTGGCATACACAGATTCTTTGTGGACTCGTGATGCAAAAATACACGTGGAGATTGCGCAAATCTCGCCGAAGGTATCTGGAGAAATTACTCGCATCGCGGTGACAGACAATCAGTTTGTCCATGCAGGTGACTTGCTATTTACCATTGATGATACGGATTATAATAATAACGTCTCTGATGCCACGTTCTCGATGCTAAAAGCAGAATCTGAGCTCAATCAAGCGAAGAATGTGTATCGTCGTGACTCGAAATTATTGTCTGCACGATTGATTTCACCTGAGCAGGTAATGTCAGAAAAGTTGCAAGTTGATGCCAATAGAGCTGAGTATAAGAAGGCAAAACTAGACCTAGCTAAAGCGCAGTTAGACTTGAGTCGTACCCAAGTGGTTGCACCGCAAGATGGTTATGTCACTAACCTTCAACAACGCCAAGGTAACTTTATTAATACTGGCGAAACCTTTGTAGCATTGGTGGAAAGCAACACTTATTACATTCAAGCTTATTTTACCGAAAACAAAATCAAAGAAATTAAAGAAGGGGCGATTGCAACCATCACACCTTACTCTTCTGGGGACACCTTTGAAGGTACAGTGGACGGAATTGGACGTGCTATCACCGACCAAAGTGCCGATAGCTCTGGCTTGGTATCAAATGTAGATCCCACCGTCCCTTGGGTGCGTTTAGCGCAACGTGTGCCTGTTCGTATTAGCATTCCACATGAAGTCATCGTAAATGAGAGACTGATTGCGGGCACCACTGTCTCGGTTACGATTCAATGATGTTACTTAATTGGGCACGGCAGTGGCTCGATCCTGACTCTGCCATTTTTGGTTTTCGTTTTGCTGTTGCCGTAGTGTTGACTTGGGTTTTGTCACAGCTGTTTGATTCCGACTCCACTGGAACGGCAATGATGACGACAGCCATTATTCAAATCACAGGTACTCGGGGAGCTAGCATCCGAAAAGCCATGGCGCGTCTTGCAGGCACTTTTATGGGGGGCGCTTATGTGCTGCTCATCGCAAGTGTGACTTTGATTGATGCATGGCTTTTTAATAGCTTCATTATTTTGGGCATTGTAGTTAGCCTTGGCATCGCTTCTTATTTTCATCACCGAGTTTCGTACATGTTTGCCATTGTGGGCGTAACGTTATCATTGGTTGGATTTCCAGTGGCAGCGGACCCGAATATGGCAAACCTCTTCGACCACGTCCAACTACGATGTGTCGGTATCTCGTTTGGAATAGTGATGTCTATGGTAGCGAGTCTCATGATTCCGTATCCGGATGATAAGCGTGAGCTAACGTTTGTCAAAAAGCAGACAATTCATTTTATCAAGACACTTTTTCAATCGGATGCGTCCTCTGTTACTAAATCAATCCGAATTTTTTTGACGATGATTGGCCGAAAATGGCTGGCAGTGGATGATGAAATCTTTGGCAGCCAAAACGATATGGCTGCAAAAATATCAAGTCGTACAAGTTTTTACGATTGTATCAACATTGCCATAATGGGTATTGAACTGCGTAACATGGGTGATTCTGCAGGTATGACCCAAGATGCATGGCAAGCATTACAAGAGAATGACTTCATACTTGAAACAAGTTTTGCACAAGAGTGGTCACTGACAGAAAGTGACTTTTTCTCACTTTTTCATTTTCAAGTTAAGCATTTTGCTGCCCAACTTAACAACTTTTCGCAGCAAAACGGCCTAGTAAAAACTAGTGAGACACAATTTGTAGATAAAATTAGCGATTTTACCGATGGTTATTTGGTGCTAATCAATATGTTCAGGGCAGCACTAGCCCTTTTTCTATTGTCATTTATGTGGATTGAACTGCAGTGGCAAGATGGAATGGGTGCAATGATCATGGCTGGTATGGTGGTATCGGTCTTTGCGGCAAACCCTGGTGCAGAAAAAGCATTTAGTCCAAACATTTATGCCCAGTTTTTGGCCGGAGGATTTGCCTTCTTAGTCAACTTTATTGTCATGCCCATAGGCTCACCAATCATTGTCTATACGGTGGGATTTGTGGGGATTTACATCATGGCGTATTGGTTTAACCAAAGTAAATCGCTATTAAAAATCATCATGATGGTCTCGTTGTTCTCTTGGAGTAATCTTGTACCGACAACCAGTATACCTACTTTTGATTTTGCTCATTTCTTAAATACATTAGTGGCGAATATGGTGGGATTAATTGTGCTTTGGCTTTCTTACCAGTTAATACCTTCTAGAACGGCAGTAGATATTGTTAAACGTCGTGTGGCGCAACTGGTGCGTAAGGTTAAATACAAGCATAAGAGTGCCCTTAACCAATTGAATTTGAACAATCTATTTTTATCATTTTATCCTCACGTATTAGGTGAGAATGAAGATGATACGGTATTTCGGTTGCTCTACACCAAGTCCATTGTTCGTGTGCTAGCAAACGAAATGCTTGATAGCGTGGAGCGCGACGTGCTCCTTTCTTCTTTGGACAGTGGTAAAGAGCAACTCCTGAAAAACCAAGCGTTGCAGAAGCTTGTGAGTAGCAGGGTTAGTGATCAAGCACAGTTAAATTACAATTGGTTTGCGCTAATGAAATTATGCAATAGCAAACCTTAACCGTGGCGATCTATATAGAGATTGGTTCGCCAATCTCTATATAGGATAGTAGTAGCTCACAATGTAACTATACTTGTCATCGACGTTAGTTCGACAACGCTGTTCGTTTTATAAAGAGTCACATGCAGGGATAAACTAACTTGCCATGACTGTTTTATCTCCATTTTATTTTTTCGGCCAAACGGTTCGACCCAACATGGAGACCATCATAAACCACTGATTTTATTTACTTAAATGTATATTTTATATTTTTGATAGGTTTTATTTTTGTATAGCGAAGAGAAAATCATCAATGATTTAAAGGTTACGAGAAAATGAAATTTACTTTATTTATTCGCTGACAGTATCGCGCATTATTCATATCGAAACTTACTTAACGATATGAAAGGTAGCGAACAATGAACACTTACATAAACCGTATTAATCAGCCTTCTCCGCAGTCTAAAGCTTTACTACTACTTCTTTCTTTAGCTGCGTCACCGGTTATGGCTGATGATACCCGAACCGACTCTGAACAAACGTTTGATAATTGTGTATTACGTCAAATCCATATGGATGTTGAGCAAGACAGCCTAGAACAAATTAAAGCTCAATGTGAGCAAGAAAAAACAGCTGGACGTGCCAAAACCACAACGCGACATGAACTAGAAAAAGAAACGGCAGAGAACCCTTTTGTTATTACGCCTTATCGTCAGAACTACCTACTACCGATCACTCATATGAAAGCGGTCAATAAAAACCCATACAACTCTGAGGTATTCGGCGATGCAGCCGATGGTTTGAGCGATGAAGAAATCAAATTCCAGATAAGCTTTAAAGTGCCTTTGATTACGGATGATATCTTCAATGAAAGTGACGAGTTGTACTTTGGTTTTACATTAAAATCATTTTGGCAGGCGTACTCGTCTGATATCTCTGCGCCCTTTCGAGATACGAACTATCGCCCAGAAGTGTTTTACGAAACAAAATTACCTATCGAAGCTGGGGATGGCTTATGGTTCTCTCGAGTTGGTTATGAGCACGAATCAAACGGTCGTACTGATGAGTTAAGCCGAAGCTGGAACCGAATTTATGCGGGTGTGGGTTACGAGGAAGATAATTTTATGATGTACGTTGAACCTTGGTATAACCTGGGCGGAATGGACAGTGATAACACCGATATCGAGGACTACCTTGGTCACTATGAACTGACGACAGCGTATAAATATGACGTATTAGAGTTCACTGGCGTAGGTCACTACAACTTCAGAACAGGCTACGGCGGTCTTGAAGCGGGCGTCAGCTTCCCACTCTTAGAACACGTGCGTGGGTACGTGCAGTATTTTAATGGTTACGGTGAAAGCTTGATTGATTATGACTATCACAACCAACGTATTGGTGTCGGCATCTTGTTGACTGATATTATCTAATAAACTGAATTTAAAAGAGAAGCTTTCGATGACAAATATTATATCAATTCAATCACACGTTGTTTTTGGTCATGCAGGTAACAGCTCCGCCGTTTTTCCAATGCAAAGAATGGGCGTTGAGGTTTTGCCAATTCATACCGTTCAGTATTCTAATCATACTCAATATCAGCAAGGTTGGACGGGGCGAGCGTTTGACGCCTCAGACATTGACCAGTTGATTTCGGGATTAAACAATATCGGGCAGCTTGATCAGTGTTTTGCCTTAGTCTCAGGCTATCAAGGAAGTGCAGCTCAATGCGATTCTGTTGTAACGGCGGTGAACACCCTTAAAACCCGTAACTCACAAGCTTTGTATGTATGCGACCCTGTAATGGGTGACCCTGAAAAAGGGTGTATAGTACCTGATGAAGTCACCGATAAACTGGTCAACAACCTGATGCCGATCGCTGATGTGATTGTTCCTAATCAATTTGAACTGACTCAATTTACTGGGATGAAAATTGAATCACTTGATGATGCAGTGAAGGCGTGCGCATTGGCCTTGAGTAAAGGTCCGAAAGTGGTGTTAGTGAAACACTTGCATAGCTTGTCAGATGAAAATTTCTCGATGATGTTAGCAACAGCGGAAGGCACTTACTTAGCTCAGCGCCCTAAACTAGAGTTTGCCAAACAACCGGTAGGCGTTGGTGATTTGATCACGGGCTTGTTTTCTGCAGGCCTATCAAAAGGTTTATCGGCAGTCGATGCTTTTAGGCATGCACACAACGCAGCGTTTGGGGTATTAAAAATGACTCAAGATCGCGGGGAATGGGAGTTGCAAACCATTAAAGCGCAAAATGAATTTGTCCAGCCTACTTACGATTATCCTGTACAAAAAGTAGGTTAACACTCTAAAAATCCAGTGGCGGTGAGTACGTAAATCAATTGCGGATATTGCTAATGAAACGCGAGACAAATTGGGCGCTATCGCTACCACACTTCAATGAAAAGAGGCTAACACTACCAATTGTCAGTGAAGACGTTAGAAGGCTACGACGAAGCGTATTTAAGCGCAAAATAAGCTATTGATTCTAAAGAACCTCAATAATGAAAATTATCGAGGTTTTTTTGTTTTTTGTACAATTCTATCCTATAGTTTTTAACTAAATACAATAAGTTATAAAGAGTCTCGACAGAATTTATGAAGAATCAAAAAGTGCAGTATAAGTTCGACGAATGGTTGTTTGTTCCCTACGAGGATAAGTTTATCCTCGATGGAGAGACCATTGTTATTGATAATAGACTTTCCAAACTATTTCATTTCCTTTGTGAATACCCAGATACTGTCTTTTCAAGAGACGAGCTGATTGACGAAGTGTGGAATGGTTCGATTCTTTCTGATCAAGTTATCACGCAAGCTATTTTTGAGCTTCGTAAAATTCTCAAACAGCATGGGAATCACCCTCATGGATATATTGTTACGGTGCCCAAACGAGGTTATAAATTAGACGCTACTGTTGATCGGACAATCGAAGCTCCGAAAGTATTGATTGATAGTGTTTTTAGAAGTGAATCGCTAGAAACTGAAACATCGGACTATTCAAATGAAGGCGAAGTGCAACCTGAAACAGAATCTGCAGAGTCTGTTATCGCAGAGACCAAAGAGGTGGAACAACCTGAAGCTTTCAATGAAGACCCGGTTGCTGAAGAGCAGGCGCAGACCTCAACACAGTTAGTCGAGCCTACTAAACCTAGTCATCCGCCAGTACAGCCACCAAAGGCACAGACAAAAGAGCCCAAATCAACTAACGTAAAAAAAGCACCTTTGCTGATTACCGTTGCTGTGCTCTTTGCCGTGATAGTCTCTTGGTTTTTTATTAATCAGAACCAAGCCCCAAGCACACATGTAGCGACAAAAGATATCGTTGAAACACCAAGTTATTTATCTCTTGAGCCTAGATACATTCATGTGATTATTGATGATGATGTAAGAAAAGATGATTTGAAAGTCGGTGTCATCAAAACGTTATTAGACTTTTTAAAAACATATCAAGATTTTCGGATTATCTATGATGGTCCCGCTGCCAAGTTGGCGGCAAATGAGATTCACTTTAAAAGCAGTACAAATCAAAATAAAGAACGGTTAGAGATAGAGTATTTCAATCGTATATCGAAACATAAGCATTTAGACCGCAAATATGATGTATCTAATCAAGCATTGAAAAGATCTATAAAATCGTCGTTGGATGATTTACTGGATTCATTCAATCTTGATATCGATAAACAACAGATAGCGAAACTAGTTAATGAATTACCTGATGATAGCGTCGCATTAAACTCAATCTTGACCGCCTACTCGGCTACCTACCATGGTACTTCAGAGCTAGAAGCTCTTGACCTGATAAAACAAGCTGAGATTTACGCACCAGAAAATCCTTACATTGTGGCTTCGGGTTATATTTATAACCTTTCTTATATGTATTTGAATCCCAAGCAAGATAATACAACGTTAATTGCAGAGCAAAATGAAAGAGCACTAAGGAAATTTTCGTCATTCTCCGAAGAAGGACGTAATACTCCAAGAGTAATAGAGGCTATGGTAATGATGGCTTTATCACAGGATGATACTGTAGCAGCAAATTCGTTACTTAATGCGATACCTCCAAATCGTCGTTCGGTTCTTTTTTATATTCTAAGTGCTAAAAAAGCAGAGTTAACGGGTAATCGAGATGCAGCAGAAGAGCTTTATTACTATGCGGTATTAGAGGCTTCGACCACTTTAGTACTCGATCTATCTGAAGTCTTATTTTTCAACAGTGATTTATCGGATATAAAGACCAAAATAGAACTGAGCTCTCGTTAGAAACTAGCAACCAGATACACAAAAGGCACGGTAACTGAGGTTACCGTGCCTTTTGTGTTTGAGTTCATTCACCTTGTGTTCGCTTTACCTTAGTTAAGGATGGTATAACCACGTTCAGTCATACAGTTTCTCATCACTTTGTCTTTTTCTCCTGAATATTGCATAGAAGCTTGTTCTTTTTGCGCTGAACCGCCTAAAAACCCCGTCACCAGTCCAATGCCCGCGCCTATCTCTGCGCCTGTTGAACCTGAGCCACCGCCGATTGCAGCTGCGCCAGCACCTAGAGCCGCTCCTCTGCCAACATGCCTAATTGTCGTTCTGCCTGTGCTCTGTGTTTGTTGCAACTGCACCTGGCCACTCAATTGTTCACATTGATACATATCAGCACTGTATTTTTCCTGATCTAAACCTTTGGTGTCGATGATTAAGTTTTGAGAGAAAGCTTGCGGGGCAACCGCAATTGCCATTAGTGATAGTAAAAGTAGTTTTTTCATTTTCTTATCCGTTAGTTGATTAATTAAGATGATCATAACGGATGACAAATCTGAATAAATAAAGGCCGTATAAACCATATCTAATAATCTTCTACTGCAAAGCCACCATCAGATTATTATTAATTTCAGGATAAAAATCAGATAAAAATCAGATAAAAACCCAATAAAAATTAATTCTAAATTGTTGTTTTAAATGGATTATATAAAAAATAGCATAGTGTAATTAATTGATGATAACAAAGCTTGCTTAGTACCTTAATATTCTCACCACGTTAACCACACCCTATCTAGGAGAGAATATGCCAACTCGAACCAAGCTCTACCATTCAGATACATTTAATAGCCTTTCATACTATGTTGTCGCGGCCAATCAATCCGAATCCTTGCGTAATGAGGAGGGCGATACGTTAGAAAAGCTTCGTGATCTGATGGCCCCAACCGCTTTCGCTACTTCCTAATAAGAAAACTTCATATTTAATACGGTATCAAAATGAAAAATAAGATAAAAATTACTCCTCTGATCTTGTTGGCGGTGAGTGGCGCGGTAAATGCTGATTCACTGAGTGAAATCTATGGTTTAGCCAAACAACACGATCCTGAGTTACTTGAAGCGGCCGCCCAGCGAGAGAGCGCATTTGAGGCGATCAACTCAACAAGAAGTAACTTGTTACCACAGATTGACCTAACAGCAGGGTATGTCTATCAAGATACTGATCGTCATGAGGCTGACGGTAGCACTGGGAACGTTAATCTTGGATTAGTTCAGTCGATATACGATCGCAGCAGTTGGGTATCTCTCAATATTTCTGAAAAAACGGCACGCGAGGCAGATGCTCGTTATGCGGTTACTCAGCAATCTGTTATTTACAATATAACAGAAGCTTACTTTGATGTTTTATCTGCTAAAGATAATCTTCTTTTTGTGCAATCAGAGAAGGAGGCTTTAGCTAAACAGCTAAATCAAACTGAACAACGCTTTGAAGTGGGCAGTGCTCCCATTACTGATGTTCAGGATGCACAAGCGCAATATGACAATGTTGTAGCGCAAGAAATCCAGGCTCAAAACTCGGTAGAAAACGCTTTGGAAGAAGTACGAGCGATTACCGGACAGCCTGCTTCAAACCTTTCTATTCTTGATATCAAACGATTCTCGACTTCGATGCCTGAACTTTCTGTAAATGCTCTTGTTCAAAAGGCAAGCAGTGAGAATTTACAAATTCTAGCGGGGCGTATTCAAAAAGATATTGCTAAAGAGCAAATCTCACTCGCTGACTCTGGTCATTTACCGACAATTTCATTGACCACTGGTTATGAATACACAAAGAATTTTGATGAACCGAACAACCCAGTAACAGGTTATACGCAAGATGACGATGAGAACTTATTCAATATAGGAATATCGATAGATCTGCCAGTGTATTCCGGTGGACGAGTGACTTCAGAAAGTAAACAAGCGCAATATCAATATGTTGCTGCGAGCCAAGACCTAGAAAGTACTTATCGCGACGTAGAGAAGAATATTAGAGCAATCAATAACAACATTCGCTCAGCGATTGGGTCGATAAAGGCTTATGAACAATCATTGGTGTCCGCAAAGTCAGCGTTAGAGGCGACAGAGCAAGGCTTTATGGTGGGAACACGAACCATGGTAGATGTTTTGGATAGTACGCAAAACGTTTATCAAGCACAAAAGAACCTATCGGATGCTCGTTATCAATATATTTTATCAAGAGTTCAGCTGAAACAGACTACTGGTTCACTAAGTGAACAAGACATTTTTGATGTGGACGCTGGATTAACTCGAATCCATTAATTGCGCTCTCAGAATGCTATCCATGTGCTCCCAAAGCTTGGGAGCAATACAAATTACTATGGTGCAAGTCCCATTGAATAGGCAAACAAAATGAAAAATTTAACTCGAAATGTAGTTATCACGCCACAAACGCAATCAATGATTAATGAACAGTTATCAACTTTAATGCAGTTAACCGAAGGCGCTTTGCACGTTGAGTATGAAGCTAAGTTCAATATTGTATTCCAAGATTACGAGATTCAAGTCTCTGCGTTCCTGCCAAGCCAAACCTTTTATCTAAACAGCACTGATTGTGATTTGGACAAGGGACTAGAAGATGCATTTCTTGGACTCCAAAATAAACTACAGAAATATGATGATAAAAAGGCAGTTAAACAAGCCATAGCAACCAAGATAAGTCAGGTGGTTCATGCTCTGAATAGTAATAGACAAGCTTTGCTTGCCAAGATTCGTTAATCCAAACCAAAAACATCATTGCGACAAAATTAAATTTACTTACGTCCAATCCACATTACGAAAAAGAGCTGTTTGAAACTTTCTTTCGAGAGTTTTATGCGGCTCTTTTTACGTCTGTTATTTATGTTATGGCATGAGTTCGTTGTCGTGCTATCTGTAGTTGCATCGTTTACTAAGCACTAGAGAATCCTCTTCCTATATAGAGATTCTGCATAGCTATGTTTATTGTTTTAGTGATAAAAACTGTCTCGCGTAGCCCATCAGAAATTGAGTTTTGGCAAATTCATTAAGACTTAGTAATCAGTCTTTATAAATAGATAACGCACTATATAGTTGGCTATAAAACGGTGATAAAAAGTAGATAAACTAATGATAAAAGAGCAAAGCGAATTAACTCTAACCACTTGTTATAAAGGTCAAATTTAATAATTAGTTTTTGATTACCCTTGATTTATAACAATGTGTAGATGTTTCATTAGTATTTGTCTCACACCTACTCAATGAGAGAAACAACATGACAAATAAACTACTTAACCTTTCTATTGTAACGCTTGTAACATTTTCTACATTTGCTCAAGCAGCAAATGATGACATTTTAGATACAGCATCCACAACAGCAGAAATACAGGTTGAGTCAACTATTACTTGTGCCGATTTTTTGGAACTAGACCAAGAAATTATCCCTATCAGCGTTAACTATTTAATGGGTTGGGATGCAGAAACACAAAGTATTGATACTCATAAAGTTGAAGATTTTGACACTATCGATATCACTCAGATTGTGGAAGTTTGTGAACAAGAACCAACGACTTTAGCGGTAGAAGTTATTGAACAACAAACCGCAAAAACAAACGCAAAAAAAATTGAAAAAGCACTGTAGGACTAAATAATGAGCTCAAATAAAACAATCGCTATCGCACATACTCATGCTGACGCAGAGCATTTAGTCACTCAGTTAGCAAAGCAGGGGTTCCCTATTGATAAAATGTCGATTATCGGCAAAGGCTATGAAACGGAAGAGCATGCTACGGGCTTCTACAACATTGGTGACCGAGTCAAATCTTGGGGTAAAACCGGCGGTTTATGGGGCGGTATCTGGGGAGCGCTTATCGGTTCTGGCCTTTTCTGGTTGCCGGGTGTTGGTGCTGTACTTGCTGCAGGTCCATTTGTTGCTACGTTAGCAGGGGCGGTGGAAGGGGCAGTCATCACTGGTGGGTTCTCAGCATTGGGCGGTGCCTTAGCGAGTGTTGGAATTCCAAAAGACAGCATCATTAAATATGAAGCTGCAATAAAAACAGATAAGTACCTAGTCATGCTTGATGGTACTGAACAGCAATTGCTCGATGCTCAAGTATTTATTGAAGATCACCCTGGCAGTTCAATTTAATTAATACATTACTTTAGCTTATTTTTTTGAATACTCACACAGCAACTAGGTGTGAGTATTCAACTGAATAGCAAGTAGATAAAGGTTCTTTTAATATACGAAGGCCCGAATAGTTTTTGATTACTAAAGGTAACATCATGGGCTGTGGAACGACCACTAATTTACTTTCCATTCAAAAGCTTGCATTAGATTCTTGTAATCGATGTCTCCGTATTTACCTGATTGGTCGTCCTGATATGCGGTGATAATTTTCGTTGCTGTTAATAATAAAATAGTCTCTTGAAACTTCGGGCATTTTGTATCTGTTCTACCACATAAACCTTAAATACCAAATGAATCGACTTTCCATATCTATATTTATTCATAAGTCGCTAGCATTCAACTTTCCAAAACTCATTTATGTCAAAAAGCAAGCTTCAGAACCCGCAACTCGCCTGCACCCACTAAAACATACAGGCTTCTTCAAGGTCGATGTCAAAATCAACGGGCGGTAGGTTTACTAAATGCTTGTTCGTTGTGTTTAGCAGTTCGACTTTCGCGGGCTTCCCTACTTCGTTTGTATAGATAGTCGCTAAGTACAGCTTGTCTGAACGGTGGAACGCATCGTGAAAACTCACATCTTTATTTAACAAGCTGGCTAGCAAAGGCTTGGTTACCGGAATGTAAGCCCACTTAATGCACTGGTCGTTGTCATAATCCCCACTCCAATACACCATAAACCTTTGGGTGTTTTCATTCTTAACCGTGAAGCACTTCGGCCCTAAAGCGTCTTGATACACTTCCAGTAGTTCCAATTTACCTAGCTGTGTGCCTGTTGGGAGTAAGTTCATCGCTCGTTCCTCATCTTTTTAACGTTGCCTATCAAACGTGCGTGCAATCTTATAACCAAATACTGTTTTTATATACAGTTTTTGGCGTATTTTGACATGGCCGTTAGAAATCGAAAAGACGGCAGCAACAATCCTTGAAGAAGGCGTTGATTTCGCCGATCTTTAAGTCACGAAAACGTTTGTCTCCATTAAGTTCTAACGTATAACGATTAATTACACTTCAGCCCTTGTTTAACCTTTTATTGCCTCCATATTTTCCATACAATCCTAAGCGATTATAAATAAAAACAATTTCAATTTCGGAGTCCTCATGAGCGACGTAAAGCACTGTAATTTATTGATTCTTGGTTCTGGCCCTGCTGGCTATACAGCTGCAGTTTACGCTGCTCGTGCAAACCTAAACCCAGTACTTGTTACGGGGATGCAGCAAGGTGGTCAGCTTACAACCACAACAGAAGTGGAAAACTGGCCGGGAGATGCTGAAGGTTTAACGGGTCCAGCACTGATGGATCGCATGAAAGAGCACGCAGAGCGCTTTGAAACAGAGATCCTGTTCGACCACATTAACGAAGTAGACCTTTCAAACCGCCCTTTCCGTCTTAAAGGCGATTCTGGCGAGTACACGTGTGATGCGTTGATCATCTCAACGGGCGCATCGGCTAAGTACTTAGGTTTAGAGTCTGAAGAAGCATTCAAAGGCCGTGGCGTTTCTGCTTGTGCTACATGTGATGGTTTCTTCTATCGCAACCAGAAAGTAGCGGTTGTGGGTGGTGGTAACACCGCTGTTGAAGAAGCACTTTACCTATCTAACATCGCGTCTGAAGTTCACCTAGTTCACCGCCGTGACACGTTCCGCGCTGAAAAGATTCTAGTGAAGCGTTTAATGGACAAAGTCGAGAACGGCAACATTGTTCTTCACACTGACCGCACACTAGACGAAGTTCTAGGCGACGACATGGGCGTAACTGGCGTTCGTATTAAAGATACTCAGTCTGATAAGACAGAAGACATCGAAGTAATGGGCGCATTCATTGCTATCGGTCACCAACCAAACACTGAAATCTTTAAAGGCCAAGTCGACATGAAAGATGATTACATCATCGTTCAGTCAGGTCTTGAAGGTAACGCGACACAGACAAGCATCCCAGGTGTGTTCGCTGCAGGTGATGTAATGGACCACAACTACCGCCAAGCAATTACTTCTGCTGGTACAGGTTGTATGGCTGCACTGGATGCTGAACGCTTCCTAGATGGCCTTAACGATAAGTAAATCTGAGATTGCAGATTTGATTATCGGTGCTCTCGCCTCAGTAGATGCAGGGCGTCATCACATTTTGTTGTAAATCCCTAGAGCCCAGTGGTATATCCACTGGGCTTTCTTTTGTATACTAGCCGCCCTCAACAAATAATAATTATCATTAAGCCTTCATAATGGATAAGAAAAAACAACGCAGCTTGAACAAGTGGCTTAAGCAACAGAGTAAGTTAGCGAAACGCTGGCTTATGATTGCGATTAGCCTTGGCGTACTTTCAAGCGTGTTTTTAATTGCTCAAGCAGCTCTTCTCGCCTCTATTCTTCACCAGCTGATCATCGAGAATGTCGATAAGTCTGAACTGGTTGGTCATTTCGCAGGCTTGGCATTATCGGTCGTTGGCCGTGCGGGCTGTACATGGGGTCGTGAAATCGCAGGTTATCGCTGTGGTGAACAAATACGTGTCTACATAAGGCAAATCATCCTAGATAAATTACGTGAGCTAGGCCCTGCTTACATTAAAGGTAAGCCTGCAGGTACGTGGGCAACCTTATTGCTAGAACAAGTTGAAGACATGCAAGACTTCTTCTCTCGTTACTTACCTCAGATGTCTTTGTCGGTAATGATTCCGTTCATTATTTTGGTCGTAGTATTCCCTGTAAACTGGGCAGCAGGTCTGATCTTCTTGATTACTGCGCCACTGGTGCCGATGTTCATGGCATTAGTTGGTATGAAAGCAGCCGATGCAAACCGTAAAAACTTCAAAGCACTGCAACGTCTTTCAGGTCACTTTTACGACCGTTTGCAGTCAATGACAACCATTCGTCTTTTTGACCGCACTAGCTCTGAAACAGAAGTATTGAAAGGTGCATCTGAAGTGTTCAGAACGCGTACCATGGATGTATTGAAGATCGCTTTCTTGTCTTCTGCTGTGCTTGAATTCTTCACGTCTATCTCTATTGCGATGACGGCAGTTTACTTTGGTTTCACCTACATTGGTGAGCTGAACTTTGGCCACTACGGTGCAGGCATTACGCTATTCGCTGGTTTGTTTATCCTTATCTTAGCGCCAGAGTTTTACCAACCTCTGCGTGACTTAGGTACTTTCTACCACGCGAAGCAACAAGCGGTTGGCGCAGCCGAAAGTATTGTCGAGTTCCTAGAAACCGACATCACTAAGGTTAAATCAGGCGACACTCAACTCGATCCGGCTCAAGGCATCAATATTGAAGCTCAAGATCTCAAAGTATTAAGTCCTGAAGGTGTTCAATTGGTTGGCCCTATTTCGTTCGCCTTGAACACTCGTCAATCGACTGCGTTAGTTGGCCCAAGTGGTGCGGGTAAAACAAGTTTGATCAACGCTATTCTTGGTTTCATGCCTTATGAAGGAAGCTTGAAAATCAATGGCATTGAACTGCGTAATTTAGACTTGGTATCTTGGCGCAAGACGATCAGCTGGGTTGGTCAAAACCCATTGTTGCTTCACGGCAGCATTCGTGACAACGTCACTCTGGGTAAGCAAGATATCACTGACCAAACTGTTCAAAACGCACTTGAGCAATCTTTTGCTAACGAATTTGTAAACGAGCACGGCTTGGATTACATGATCTCTGACCGTTCAGGTGGCCTATCTGTTGGTCAATCTCAGCGTTTGGCCTTGGCTCGTGCAATGATTCAAGACGGCCAATTCTGGTTGTTAGATGAACCCACTGCCAGCCTAGATACTCGCAGTGAGCAGCTCGTGATGAAAGGCATCAACAGCAACATCGAAAGTCGCACTGCCCTGCTTGTGACGCACCAACTTGCTCCTCTTCAATCGGTCGATAACATTCTGGTTATGCGCGATGGTGGTCTTGTGGAACAAGGTCATTACTCTCAGCTCTCGACTGCGGGTGGTTTATTCGAAGAGATGCTAAACGCGAACTTAGCTCAACAAGACAATAAGGGTAATTTAGATGCGTGATTTACTGCCTTACCTGAAACTCTATAAAAAGCATTGGTTTGGCCTATCGCTAGGCATGCTATTGGCTTTTGCTACTTTGTCGGCTTCTATCGGCTTGTTAACGCTATCGGGTTGGTTCATTTCAGCTTCTGCGGTTGCTGGTCTTACGATTGCGCGTGAAACCTTCAACTACATGCTACCGGGCGGTGGTGTACGTGGTTTGGCAATGAGCCGTACTGCTGGTCGTTGGGGTGAACGTGTTGTGAGCCACAATGCGACATTCAAACTACTGACGGATCTGCGTATCTTCTTCTTCAAGAAGCTGGCTCCGCTGATCCCAGGTCGTATCTCAAACCTTCGTGACGCTGACCTACTTAACCGCTTAGTTGCTGACGTCGACGCAATGGACCACGTTTACTTGCGCTTAGTAAGCCCTGTGACAGTGGGTGTGTTGGGTATCTTCTTCCTGACTCTGTTCTTGATGTGGTTCGATAGCTCACTAGGTTTGATCTTAGGTTCTATCCTTCTGATCATGCTGTTGGTTTGGCCAATCTTGTTCTACAAACTGGGCAAGCGTAACGGCGGCGAACTGACACAGAACAAAGCGGATCTTCGTGTGACTACGCTAGATTGGATTGAAGGCTACAGCGAACTGACTCTGTTCGGTGCGGAAGAGCGTTACCGTAATGCGATTCTAGAAACACAGCAGAAGCTGATGGCGAATCAGTTTGTGAACGCTAACCTAACCGGTATGGCTTCAGCAGCGCTAATGCTTTTCAATGGTTTGACGCTTGTTCTTATGCTTTGGCTTGCGGCTGACGGTGTGGGTGGTAATGCACCAGACCCGTTCATCGCGCTAATGGCGTTCGCTACTATGGCAAGTTTTGAATTGTTGATGCCAATTGCAGGTGCGTTCCAGCATTTAGGTCAAACTCTGTCTTCAGCACGTCGCTTGAACGAGGTTATTCTGTCAGAGCCTGAAGTTCAGTTCGCTGAAGAGAAGCTCGACATCAACAAGCCGCTTGATATTACGTTCTCAAACGTGACGTTCAACTACCCTGACTCTGAGCGCAGTGTTCTGAACGCTGTTGACCTAACTATCCCAGCAACGAACAAGGTTGCGATTGTGGGTCAAACGGGTTCTGGTAAATCGACACTGATTCAGCTTCTAACTCGCTACTGGGATCCGAAAAAGGGTTACATCTCTATCGCGGGCATTGAGCTGACACAATGGAACGAATCACAACTTCGTGAATCTATCAGTGTGGTAAGCCAGCGTGTCGACATCTTAAACGGCACTCTGCGTGACAACTTGTTGATTGCAAAACCAGACGCCAATGATGATCACCTAGCTAACATCCTTAAAGACGTTGGCCTAGAAAAGCTGCTTGAGAATAACGCACTTGATAGCTGGTTAGGTGACGGCGGTCGTCAACTGTCTGGTGGTGAGAAGCGCCGTATTGGTATTGCGCGTGCAATCCTTCATGACGCCCCTATCCTGCTTCTTGATGAGCCAACAGAAGGCTTAGATAAGCAAACTGAGCAGAGCATCATGGCGCTGTTCGAGAAGCACTTTGAAGGCAAGACAGTTATCTTCATTACGCACCGTTTGATTGGTCTGGAATCGATGGATTCTATCGTTCTGATTGAACAAGGCGAGATTGTAGAAAACGGCTCTCACGAGACACTGTTGAACGAAGAAGGACGCTATTTCCAACTTCGTCAGGCAATCTAGCTTCTCCTTAAGCTATAAAGAAAACCATTCAAAGCCCGAGTTTATGCTCGGGCTTTTTGTGTGTCTGTGATTCTAGTTTCGAGCAGCTCAAACAGATAACCACCGCCAATCACTTATTGCTTATTTGTAAGCACTATTAATACATTACTTACAAAAGCTTACTAAGAGCAAATGCCATTTCTTGTAACATGCTGGCTTTATAGCTTGCAGATAACTTGGTCCCCTATGGTATACAAACTCACAATTCCAACTCTTGTTCTGACTACGATGCTCACTGCATGCGGCGGCAGCGACAGCAATAACACGAGCGCATCAAAGAATGTCATCGACGCATCAAGCGCTAGCTCAGTGGTTAGCTTAGGAAGTAATTACTCACTGCAATTCAGCGTGAAATCGATTGCTGCGGGTACAGACAAGAACGTGAACATTGATATTACCCAGTACGGTAATACACAAAAAGCGAGCGGCAGTTTCGCGCAAGTCCACGGCAGTCCTGAGCGCAATTACAAGACCCAAAGCGACGCAGATATCACCTTCTCTGTGACAGCAACAAACTCAGCGGGTAAGACGTTCGACGTTGAAAACTTCAGTATTTGCTACGAAGACTTTAACGCAACAAAGACACCTGAAAAGCTTGCTATCGCTGAGGTTGAAAACGACATAAACAACGTCATTCGATGGAAACAAGCGGATACCGTGACCATCAATAAGCAATTCATTATTGATGCTACTGGCATCAAATTTAATATCGACCAAATGAGGCCTATGAACCTCTATGTTCGTGTTGGTAACACTCTGAGCAATGGCATTCAATTTGTTCCATCCTTCGCTCAAAGCGCCTCAGAGACATTCTCACGTGTGCCTACAGCTGACTGTTCTGTTATCTCAAATACAACGGGTGAGCTGCTTAAAAATGGCATCAATCAACGAACTTGCGTAGAGGCTCATGGCTACAAAATCCCACTGTTGATCGAAGATAAATCTGCAAACAATTCAGAGGCAAAAGTCGCTCATGTTAAGAACATCATGGAGTACTACCTTGATAGCTTCCCCGCTGAAGTGACTAAGGCTATTTACGACAGCAAAGCAGCAATGGCATTTCTATCAGATGGAAACTGGGATAAGAGAGTTGGTGACTTCTTAGAAGACAATTACCGCTTCCAAGATCTGTTCGCAACTGAAACTACTGACACAACAACAGGCGAGAATAAACCGGATCTAGTCATTCAACGAGACGCTGCGTTCGAAGAGATCATTCACTTTGTTCACGATTACGGTGTGATGAACCTAGCGGTGCAATCATCTTCGTCGAAATGGGGTGTGATGCAGAAAGAGTTAGATGAACTGAATGAGAAAGCGATTCTTGCAGGCTCTTACTTTCCAAACGGTAAAGACTCTACGATTGTCGAAGCGGATTTAGACGCAGAGTCATACGACCAAGAGTACCTAGCCTATTCTCTGTATGCCTACTACGACCTGAACTATAAGGGTTACAACGCGCAAGAGTTAAGTTCTGCAACGTTCACAGAGCTACAAGCGAACGACCCTGCGATGGTGAAATTTATGGAGCAGTACTTCCCTAAGCGACTTGCCCTTAAAGCTAAGTTTCCAGGTTACCCGAATAACTAGTTTGGGTCACAACTCTAATTAGCACGCACAAAAAAGCCGAATGTGATATTCACATTCGGCTTTCAAATTACCTGTTAGCGATTACAGCTTGAAGCGGCTGATTTCGCTTTCTAGCTCGTGAGACAGCTCAGAAAGCTGCGCAGCTTGCTCTGCAGCTTGGTGTGCTTCGTCTGCTAGCTCGTTAGATACGTCACGGATTCCTTCAGTATTACGAGTAATTTCAGACGTTACTGACGCTTGCTCTTCTGCAGCAGAAGCAATCTGTGTTGCCATGTCGCTGATGCGTTCAACAGCAGCATGGATTTGCGTTAGGCTTGCAGCTGCTGAGTTCGCGTCATCAACACTGGTTTCAGCAAGAGTACGGCTATCGTTCATGATGTTAACCGCTTTGCCTGTTGTACCTTGCAGCAACTCAATCGTTTGTTGAATTTCTTGCGTTGAACCGTGTGTACGTTGGCTTAGAACTCGAACTTCATCCGCAACTACTGCGAAACCACGACCTTGCTCACCGGCACGTGCAGCTTCAATAGCGGCATTAAGTGCAAGTAGGTTCGTTTGTTCTGCAATACCTTGAATGTTAGACAAGATAGCGTTGATGCTGTTGCCGTGCTCTTCAAGCTCTAGAATCACGTTGGTTGCGATTTGAACTTCTTGAGCAAGGTTTTGGATAGAGCTTTGAGTCTGTGTTACTTGACCAGTACCGTGCTCACACGCGCCAACCGCTTCAGATGAGTTCTGTGCAGTGTGGTCTGCGTTACCTGCGATCTCTTGTGTTGCCGCAGCCATTTCGTTAACAGCTGTTGCTACCATGTTGATCTCGTCTTGTTGCATTTGGATACGAGCACTACGTTCTTCCGCTTGAGAAGCCGTTTGACGAGCTTGGTTGCCTAGCGCAGCAGATACTTCGCTTAGCTTGATCACCATGGTGTGCATGTTGCCCACAAAACGGTTGAAGTTTGCAGCAAGCTGACCAATTTCGTCGTCACTCTTAGGCTCAAGACGTTGAGTAAGGTCGCCCTCACCTGAAGCAATTTCTTCAAGTGCCGCTGAAACGCGGTTTAGGTCGCGGAATAGGAAGCTCACTAACCAAGACACAAGTACGATTACGATGAGCGTAATAACGACAGCAGTGATGATCAGCTGAGTAAGTAGCGTTGAGTGGTTCGCTTCTTCTGTTGCTTTGTCCATCTGAACCGCGAAGATCCAGTTAGTGTTAGGTACCTTCGTGAAGTAAAGTAACTTGTCTGCGCCGCGCTCTTTGATGATCTCGATGCTACCCGTACGCACTGCGTTTTCGATAATAGGCATAGAGATATCGTTTGAAAGCTGGCTTACCGGCTTCAAGCTTAGTGCTGAATCTGGGTGTGCTAGGAATGTGCCGTCAGAGGCATCAATAAGCATTGCGTAAGCGTTGTCACCAACATCAAGGCTGATTACATCGTTAACCAATTGGTCGATAAGTACGTCTGCCCCAACAACACCAACAAGTTGGCCGTTGTGGCGAACAGGTTCTGCGATCGTTACTAGCAGTGCTTTGGTGATTGCATCTTGGTAAGCCGTGGTAATGATTTGCTTACCTGCAGCGTTTGCTTCTTGGTACCAAGGACGTTGACGAGGATCGTAATCTGCACGATTACGTTCAGGATGTGAACGGTACATTCCACCTTCTGGAGTACCTAAAAAGATATCGTCAAAGCCACCCGCTACACGAGCTTGTCTAAGGAAAGGAACAACATCACTTTCTCGTGAAAACTCATTAAATGCTGATGCGATATCGGTACGGATATCAATCCAGTTTTTAATACCTTCAGATGCTGCTTCAGATACGCTTTCAGCTCGTAGGTATACGCCATTACGAGTCTGTTCAAATAATTGGTTTGCTGACAACCAAGTCAACGCTGTAGCCATAACGACAACAGCAGATAGGCTAGCACCTATCAACTTCTGCTTTAGTGTTAGTTTCATGTCAAAGTTTCACGAGTGGTGGGAAATCTCGCGCATACTACCCAATATCAGTATTAAATTCGAGCGATTTCACAATTTAATATTGGAATATAATTTTAAGCAAACCATAAGCTTACCTAATGTCAATTCCTTGGCTTGTCGCCAAATTTAAGGCGGTATTGTATCTACGATTATTAGAATTTTTATCGCACTTCACATGATAAAAATAGACAAAGAACACGCTAAAGAAGAAACAAAAAAGGCAGAAGAGTTTCCTCTTCTGCCTTCATAGTATTTAACGTTCTACTGCGTATAAATTGCAGTAGATTTCAGCTTAAAAGCCTAGCGTTTTTCTGTACGCATACCCATTAGCAAGCTCACACACATCAGTAATAGAATGATGGTGAATGGCAATGCTGTAGAGATTGCACCCGCTTGTAGAGCTTGTACTGCTTCAGTACCACCAACCCACAATAGAGCCACAGCAATCGCACCTTCAAGGAACGCCCAGAACACACGTTGAGGCACAGGTGTATCAACTTTACCACCCGCGGTGATGCTGTCGATTACTAGAGAGCCTGAGTCAGACGATGTAATGAAGAATACTAGAACCAATACAACCGCAATGATTGAAAGCAGAGTACCGAACGGCAGTGCATCAAACATTTGGAACATTGCTAGTGATACATCCGTTAGGCCGTCTTGACCAAGAATACCAACGTTATTCACGATTTGGTCAATCGCCATGCCACCGAATACTGACATCCAAATGATAGTCACTGTAGTCGGTACAATCAGTACTGCTGTGATGAACTCACGAACGGTACGACCTTTAGAAACACGTGCGATAAACATACCTACGAATGGAGACCATGAGATCCACCAAGCCCAGTAGAATACAGTCCAACCGTGCATCCACGTTTCATCTTCACGACCGTGAGGGTTACTTAGCGGAATGATGTTTTCAATGTATGCCATCAATGTTGTTGGGATAGAACCTAAAGTCACCGCGTAGCCGATTAGAGCCACTAAGATAAGCAGTAGGAAAGCAACCAACATGTTGATGTTACTGATAACTTTAACGCCACCATCAATACCACGAAGTACTGATACTACCGCCAATAAAGTCACCGCTGTAATCACAATAACTTGCAGACCTAGGCCCGCTTCAATGCCGAATACATGCTGAATACCACTTGCCGCTTGTTGTGCACCAAGACCTAACGATGTCGCCAGACCAAATAGCGTTGCAAGTACAGCAAGAATATCAACGATGTGACCTGCCCAGCCCCAAGCTCTATCACCTAAAATTGGGTAAAAGATAGAACGGATAGAAAGAGGCAATCCCTTGTTGTAAGAGAAAAACGCAAGTGACAGTGCTACTACGCCATAAATCGCCCAAGGGTGTAGACCCCAGTGATACATGGTTGCACCCAATGCCAGTTTTGCAGCTTCTGGTGTGTTTGGTTCAACACCTAACGGAGTTTCAAACCAACCCGTGAAGTAAGCAGCAGGCTCAGCCACACTCCAGAACATCAAGCCGATACCCATACCTGCGGCAAACAGCATCGATAGCCAAGAGATGAATGAGTAATCTGCCGTTGCATCAACACCACCAAGGCGGATTTTGCCGTATGGAGAAACAATCAAGCCCAAGCAGAAAATTACGAAAATATTACCCGACCAGATGAAAAGCCAATCAAACGAATTGATAATCTGGCC
Organism: Vibrio sp. 1CM23M; assembly: GCF_023161755.1. Taxonomy (NCBI): domain Bacteria; kingdom Pseudomonadati; phylum Pseudomonadota; class Gammaproteobacteria; order Vibrionales; family Vibrionaceae; genus Vibrio; species Vibrio sp. 1CM23M. The sequence continues at coordinate 51,179 of NZ_JALNTR010000011.1, read as the reverse complement.
TTTAACGCCATCTAGTGCAGCCTTTGCTGAAGCGGTATCTGTAATAAGAACACCGATCAGGAACAAAGCGATAAGCCCCGCACTGATACCAAATACTGGGTTATGAACATCAAAACCCCATTTTTGGACGTTATCTTGACCGACAGTGTAATCCGTACTGTCGATACTGTATTTATCTATACCTTTAGTCATTATCCCTCTCTACGGAATACTATTAGGGTCTATTGACCTCGTATTCCTTACTTACCTGCGACTTAATCACAAACTCGAACCTACGATCCAAGTAGTACAAGCTGTTGTCACAATAATTCAAATACTTGGATGTCTGAAGTTTAGCAGGTTAACTTGTTGTTTTCAGTAAACCAGAATCGGTTCGATGGAATTTCAAACAATATTCACGTAATTACTCAAGTTTATGACGAAAAAAAGGCCGACCCTGTCGACCTTTTTATCAAAAATACTTTTAACTCAAAGCATTTTGGTGCTTAACCAATTGATTTTCAGTTCGTAAACCTAGCAATAAGCTTAGGCACATAAGCAATAATATGAAGGCAAATGGTAGCGCCATTGATACCGTTCCAGCTTGCAGTGCTTGAATAGATTCCGTACCACCAACCCATAGTAGAACCGCTGCAATCGCGCCGCCCATCAACGCCCAAAATACACGTTGTGGAACCGGAGCATCCACTTTACCGCCAGAGGTAATGCTATCGATAACCAATGAGCCTGAATCAGACGAGGTGATAAAGAACACCATAATCAAACCAATCGATACCACTGACAGCACAGAGCTCATTGGCAGTGCATCGTAAGTGTGGAAAAGAGAAAGTGTAATATCTTGCAGACCATTCATACCAATCTCGCCCACCTTGTTCGCCACTTGATCAATCGCGATACCACCGAAAATAGCCATCCAGATGATGATTACAGTCGTTGGAATGAACAATACAGCAACGATGAATTCACGAATCGTACGACCTTTAGAGATACGAGCGATGAACATGCCGACGAATGGTGACCAAGACATCCACCACGCCCAGTAGAATACCGTCCAACCTTGCATCCACGTTTCATCATCACGACCATGAGGATTACTTAAAGGAATGAAGTTTTCAATGTAGCCCATTAGCGCGGTTGGGATTGCTTTAATGCCCGCCATGCCACCAGCGATGGTAACGAAGATAAGCAAGCCCAAAGCAACCAGCATGTTCACATTACTCAGAAGCTTTACGCCACCGTTGATACCACGAACCACTGACATTGTTGCTAAGAAAGTGACCACAGCGATAACAATCAGCTGCATGCCAATCCCGCCATCGGTACCAAATACATGGTTAATACCACTTGTTGCTTGTTGAGCACCTAAGCCCAGTGAAGTTGCAAGGCCAAATAGTGTTGCAAGTACAGCGACGATATCAACTATATGACCAAACCAACCCCAAGTTCTATCACCCAAAATAGGATAGAAAATAGAGCGGATTGATAGAGGTAAACCTTTATTGAAGGTGAAGAAAGCAAGCGCTAAAGCAACAACAGCGTAAATCGCCCAACCGTGAAGACCCCAGTTGTAGATGGTTGCACCAAGCGCCAACTTAGCCGCTTCAGGAGAGTATGCTTCAACACCTAATGGCGTTTCATACCAGCCAGTGAAGTAAGCGACTGGCTCAGCCACACCCCAGAACATTAAACCAATACCCATTCCCGCGGCGAATAACATCGACATCCAAGATAGGTTAGAGTGCTCTGCTTTGGCATCATTGCCACCAATACGTATCTTGCCATACGGGGAGACAATGAGGGCAAAACAGAAAATTACGAAGATGTTTGCTGCCCACATGAAGAAACCATCGAAGTTACCAATGACTTTCCATTTGATTCCATCAAGCGCCGCTTTTGCGGTTTCAGGGTCTGCGACTAGAAGTGCCAACAGGAAGATAATGATCGCCCCTGCACTGATTCCAAATACTGGGTTATGAACATCAAAACCCCATTTCTGAACGTTATCTTGTCCTACTGTATAATCGGTATTTTCAATACTATACCTATCTTTTACAGGCTCCATGCTTCCTCTCTAATTTGCAGCGCACAGTTTGCAACATTGCATTCGGCGCTTAAATTTCGAAAAGAAGAATATCAACCTGTCGCAAAAATACTAAAAAAACCTCCATAAAGGAGGCGCAAATTACACATTTAGTAATTAAATTACACATTTAACGTAATTTAGCGTAAGATCAGTCCACAAGCCCGGAGCTGACCGCATATTTTGCAAGCTCTGCCGTAGAGTGAATATCGAGCTTATGCTTAATATTTTGCCTATGGGTTTCTACCGTTCGATAGCTGATATTCAGCGCCTTCGCGACCTCTTTACTGCTCTCCCCTTTTGCGACTAATTTCAGCACAGCCTCTTCACGTCTGCTCAATGGATTCTTGACCGATGGCGTAGGAGTAATCGGCTGAGTAAACAAATTCTGCGTGACTTTTTCACAGAAATAGGTCGAGCCTTGATTGACCGTTTTGATTGCCTGCACCATTTTTTCAGCCGAAATCTCTTTCAACATGTAGCCAACAGCCCCCGACTGCATCACCTTCATGATGTATTCACGGTTGTTATGCATGGTCAGCATCAATACCTTGGCTTCTGGATCTTCTTCTTTAATCAGATGGGTGGCATCAATGCCATTCATGATAGGCATGCTGATATCCATCAACACCACATCAGGGCGCAGAGACTTAACGACCTCTACCGCTTCTAGTCCATTGCTGGCGGTACCTATCACGCTAATATCTGGCTCGAGTTCCAATCTCGCCATAAAGCCATCCAGTACCACTTGGTGATCATCAGCAATCACAACTCGAATAACTTCACTCATTCATTAATCCCTCTAGTGTCAGTAACACTGTAATTTCCGTTCCGAGGCCAATCTCACTCATCAGTTCAAAGTCACCACCGATGAACTCCACTCGCTCTCTCATGTTACGCAGCCCGATCCCTCGTTTTTCCATCGCTTTATAGGTGTTGAAACCGACGCCGTTATCTTGAATCAATAGCTGCAGCACATTACCAATTTGCTGCGCGATAACCGTTACTTTAGTCGCTTGCGCGTGTTTCTCGATATTATTCAGCGACTCTTGTACCACTCGATACAAAGTTGTCGCAGCCTCAGATTTCAGCTTGCCCTGTTGAGTGCTAAACAAGGTTTCCACTTCAATACCCGAATGCGCCTGAAAATCTAATAACAGCGAAGATAGCGCCGCTTCTAAGCCTATGTCATCCAATGAACTTGGACGAAGTTGATGTGAGATGTGCCTCACTTCCTCGATCGCTCGCATCAGTGAATGCTGCGACTTATTCAAATGTGCTTTAAGGTCTTCATTTTGTAGCTTATTACCGAGCAGTTCTAAGTGGCAACGACTCGACACTAATAATTGGTTAATACCATCATGCAACTCACGCGCTAGATGCTTCTTCTCGTCTTCTTGGAACATCACCGTTTTGTGCGCCAGTTCCTTTAGGTTGTTATCCGCAATCCGATGTTCATGCATGTTAATGGCCAAGGTCAGCACGATGATGACAGCGACCGTCACACTCAAAATCACCACAATCGAAAAGAACGTGGTTTCAATATTCTTATTTATCGCAGCCTGCATCGAAGCCACTTCTTGGTGCACGTCTTCAATATACAAACCCGTGCCAATCATCCAATCCCAACGCTCTAACCAAGCCGCATAGCTCAGCTTAGAGACGACTTCCCCAGTCGAAGGCTTTTGCCACAAATACTGGTGAAACCCGCCTCCGGTTTGCGCCTCTCTTAGCAGAGCTTCTATCAGAAAGTCGCCATCTTCATCTTGTAATTGAAGCAGATTTTTTCCAATCAATTCCGGCTGTATTGGATGAACCAAGTTGGTCCCGTGGCGATCGTATGCGAAGAAATACCCATCAGAGCCATATCTAAGTTTAGACAATATGGTTCGAACTTTTATTTTGGCTTGGGCTTCTTGGATATTTGGATCGTTATAGATGTGTTCTATGGCGTCGAACGCGAGGTCAACCGTGTCTTTGAGGGCGTTTTCACGCGACTTGATTAGGCTATCTCTAAAGATCTCGACTTCTTTAGCGCCTAACGTCTTGGTCTGGTGCAGCGAGATCCAGCTAATACTCGCCGTTACGAGCAGCAACGGGAGCAGCGTCAGCAAAATCAGCTTGGCTTTTAGAGGCATTCCTTTCCCTCACAAAAAACGGCTTACTGAACATCAATAAGCCGTTTTACTTTAGCAATTTATAGATAGCCGTTGAAACATATCATTCACATTCTAGGCTTCACTCACATTCCATAGAAAGAAGGGAAAGCGAGAAGTGATCCAAGTACGAGGATTTGAATCAGAATGAACGGCATCACGCCTCGGTAGATGTCCTTAGTTGTCACACCTTTAGGTGCTACGCCTTTTAGATAGAACAGACTGAAACCAAATGGTGGCGTTAAGAAGGAGGTTTGCAGGTTCATCGCAATCAGGATAGCGAACCATGTCATGTTGATGCCCATCAGCTCAGCAACTGGCGCAATGATCGGCACGATGATGAAACAGATCTCTACGAAGTCGATGAAGAAACCCAGAATCAAAATCACCAACATGGTAATGATCAGGAAGCCCCATTTCTCACCTGGCAGTTGTAGCATCCACTCTTCAACCAGATAGTCACCACCAGTGTAGGTAAACGCCATTGAGAATGCCGTTGCACCCAACAAGATAGCAAATACCATCGCCGTTACTTTCACCGTCTCTTTCGACGCGTCGTAGACCATCGACCAACTAAACTGACCGTAAAGCAGAGCAAGAATCATCGCACCCGCACCACCTAATGCCGCTGACTCTGTTGGCGTAGCAACACCTGCGAAGATAGAGCCCAGAACAACAATGATGAGCGCTAAAGGCGGAAGAATCGCTTTCAGTGCATTAAACACTTCCTGCTTACGGCTGATGGAGTCATCACGTTCAATAGGTTGAGCCGCTTCAGGGTGTAGCTTTGCGTATATCAAGATATAAACGATGTACGCGCCGACCAGCATCACGCCCGGCCAAATCGCCGCTTGGAACAAGTCGCCTACTGGAACACCTAGAACATCACCCAATAGAATCAATACGATGGAAGGTGGAATGATCTGCCCTAGCGTACCAGACGCACAAATAGTGCCGCAGGCTAAGCCTTTGTCGTAATTGTACTTAAGCATTACAGGTAGGGAGATAAGCCCCATCGCCACTACGGAAGCCCCTACTACGCCAGTTGAAGCGGCAAGCAGTGAACCTACGAGTACTGTCGAGATTGCGATACCACCACGCACACCACCAAACAGTCGCCCCATTGACTCAAGCAACTGCTCAGCAAGCTTGGTCTTTTGTAGAACAAGCCCCATGAAGACAAACAATGGAACGGCCATCAGCACCGTGTTTTCCATGATTGATTGAATTCGATATGGCATGAAGGCAAACATTTCGATGCCTTCAGCCCAAACACCAAAGATTAACGCGATACCACCAAAGGTGAACGCCACTGGGAAGCCAAGTAAAAGTGCAAACAAGGCTACGAAAAACATTACTATTCCAATCATGTTCAGCCTCTACTTATTCTTTGTATGAGTATTGTTTGCATGGATGAGATGGGGATTAAAAATCTTATTCAACGAGTGCAGGATCAAACCGACTCCGCTGAGTGCCATCAAGAAAAATGAAAGTGGAATCATCGCTTTAATGATCCATCGATAAGGAAGGCCTCCGGGATCGCCCGACGTTTCGCCAAGGTTAAAACTTTCTTTCGCAACATCGATTCCAAACCAAGCAACCAGCAAACAGAAAGGCATCAGAAAGATCAGCGTGCCGAGCAGGTCAATAATGGCTTGCGCCTTGAAGCTCAGTTGCTCGTAGAACACATCCACTCGCACATGACCACCAGCCTTGATGGCATAAGGAACACCTAATAGGAAAACGGCTGAGAAAAGGTGCCATTCCATCTCTTGGAAAGCGATAGAGACATCGTTGAAGGCATATCTCATGACAACGTCATACACAACGTTGGCGATAAGTAGAATAAACAACATACTGGAAAGCCATCCCAGTGCGTCACCGATACGATTAAACAGGCGTTCAATATAAATTAGACTTCGCATTCCCGACTCCATGGAATTTGAAAAGACATCTTGCAGTACAGCTAACCCAACTAAAAACGATTCAGTTTATAGCTAGCAATAGGCACGACGTAGAAAGGGTTCTTGAGCGTAATACAGGATTTATCCTGCTTAATTATTATGTTTAAAATGAACCCGCCGCTTATCTGCTTAGATACGTAAGCCCTTAGACTTAAGCTATGTAACAGTACGTTTGCTTTGGGTTCATTTAACTTCAGTTCAACAACTGTCGATTATTTCGCTTGACTATTTAAATAAGCTCTGTGTGAAATATCCGTCCATGAGCGCACTTGCTCTAGGTAGCTTGCTTGTGAAGCTTGGATCTCTTTCGCCAGCTCATCTTTCTCAGCATGTGCAGCAAGAAGACGATCGTTCGCTTCTTTCAGTGCAGACATTACCTCTGGCGGGAAATCTTTAACTTGTACATCTGGGTATTCTGTTTTCATTGAAACCCAGTTCTTACCACTTTCGTGCGTAGCTTGTGTGTACATGTCATAAGCAGCTGTACGCATGGCAACACGCAAGATCTCTTGTAGGTCTTCAGGAAGCTTGTTCCATGTACGCTTGTTCACTAGGAATTGAAGCTCTGAACCCGGCTCGTGCCAACCTGTGTAGTAGTAAGGTGCGATTTTGTGGAAACCCATACGAAGATCAAGTGATGGACCTACCCACTCCAGTGCATCGATTGTGCGACGCTCCAAAGAGGTGTAAAGCTCACCCGGGGCAATGTTCGTCGGTTTCGCACCTAGCTCTGCAAGAATCTCACCCGCAAAGCCTGGGATTCGCATTTTCAGACCTTGTAGATCTTCAACGCTGTTGATCTCTTTTTGAAACCAACCACCCATCTGGATATCCGTGTTACCACCAGGGAAAGACATCAAGTTATGTGGAGAGTAAACCTGCTCCATTAACTCCATACCACCACCGTGATAGAACCACGCGTATTGTTCTGCTGGCGTCATACCGAAAGGCATAGAAGTGAAGTAAAGAGTGTTTGGAACTTTACCTTTCCAGTAGTAAGAGCCTGAGTGACCCATGTCGTATTGACCAGACTTAACCATGTCAAAAACGCCAAGAGGTGCTTTGTGTTTGTTTGCTGAATCGATTCTGATTTGCAGTCGACCATTCGACATCTTCTCAGCCATCGCCGCCATGTTTTTGGTTGCATCACCGAAAACTGGGAAGTTTGGCCCCCAAGTTTCCGCAAGCTTTAAACGGTAAACCTTATCAGCGGCTGTAGCACCTGTAGCGACCAAAGCTAAACAAGCCGCAGCAGTTACTGCAACGTTTTTAAAAACTCGTGTGAGGGAGTTAGAAATGAGACTCATGTTCACGTCCTTTGTTGGGTTAACACTCTTTCTATGAGCATTTTTTATGATTCAACATAAGAGTGCACCGTGATGAGGCAACAAGATATCAGGGAGAGCACGCACGACAGGCGCACACAAACTGCGTATTAGACCAAAGGATTACGTAGAACTACGTAGGAGATGATTAGGTAAAGTCGATTTTAAAGGATTGAGGCCATTCACCAGAGAAATGCTTATTGATAAATACCTAAGTATTAATAATTAAATACTCTTAACAATTGATTGCCATTTCGTGATGAAGCTCTATTCATTGCTGTATTTTAGGGAAAACAATCAAGGCTTTGCTCTCTTACTCTACCTAGCTAACGCCCTACTTTAGTGCTTGCTGATTCGAAGCTCTGACACGAGACAAGAAGCCGTATATCGAATTGGAATTGGAATTGAGATTATAGAGCCTAGGTTTAGGCTTGAGTTTAGATTTGGGCTCGGGCTTGGCATAATGTGCCAGATACAAAAAAGCCTCGAAAATCGAGGCTTAAAAACTTAACGAAGCGAATGCAATCCCACAGGATTAGATAGCTTTGTAGATAACCTTGTTACCTGCTAGCTGCTCTTTCGCTACTAGGTTTTCTTCAAGAAGTTTTTTCAATGCGCCTGTTGCCCATGAAGCTGCTTTCGCGTCTTCTTGACCAGCTTCTAGGCCGATACCTTTAGGGTTAATGCCTTCAGCATTGCTAACAACGATGTCTAGAACTTGTTGTTGCTTAGGAGTCAGTGCTACTGCAACTTCTTTAGTTGCTGCTACTGCTTTCTCTACCGCTGGTTTTGCTGCTACAGTTTTTTCTGCTACAACTTTCTCTGCGACAGGCTTCGCTTTTTTCGGCGTTGCCACTGCTTTAACTACAGCCGCTTTAGTGCGTTTCTGCAGTTTAGCCTGCACCTTACGCTTATGAGCAAGTCTCATTGAATATTTCTCCAGTTCACTGCTCTTTTCGCAGTGGTGAAAATTTGAAGCGCGATTTATACCAAAAAACAGGAGCTATTTGTAGAGTGAAGCGTCGAAAGTCGACGAAAAATACCGATATTGTCTACTAGCGTCTATTATTTAAACATCGACTTATCAATTCAGGGTCATATACACTGGTTATCCATCCAGACAAAAATATGAAAACTTGGTGTTGCCTATGGACACTCGTCACCTTACTAATTTCTCTTTGCCTTCATTCACTCGCTCGTACCGTATCCTCGCCGTTATTTTAGGCTTCGTTTGCTTGATCGTTGCGCTCTACAGTGACAATCCAAAGTTACTGATCGTGGGTGCTTTTTGCAGTATTGCCCTTCTGGGAACCGGCTACTATTTGATGCTGCGCAGCCGAGTGATGTTCACACTTACCCCGACTCATTTTCAGCAGCACTTTTACAAAGGGGGTTGGGTTTTAAAATGGAGTAACATCCAAAAAATTGGTCTTTGCACTTATGAACAAGATGGTTGGCATCAGCCCCTGCCGTGGGTCGGAATTAGGGTAAAAGATTACTCGCCCTACCTCGATTCGATTTGTCCAAAAATCACCTGTGAATTATTGCTCAGCCAACGAGCACTTTTGTACTTAGGAGCCAAACAAGCAGGTAAAGAGTCCAACTTTGAGGATATGGTTCTCGACTCATCGCATTACCATGCGCGTTGTACTGAAAGTGGCTGTGTTGAATTAAGCCAATACAAAGAGTCGAAGAATACCGACGACGTAAATTTCAACGATAACCAATCACAGGACAACCTTGATTCACCGAATGAAACAAACACTCAAAACGCGGTGATTAAAGACTATTCTGGCTTACAGGCGATGCTTGCCAACAGAATGAAGTATCAAAGAGGCTTCCACGGTTATGACATTTTCATATCAACCCATGATTTGAATATGAGTGGAGAAGAGTTTGTGGGGCTGGCTCGACGCTACTTGGCTGCCGCTGAACGCCTTCCTGATTAAGGTTTACCAGTAAGTTCACGCGCAATAAAAAAGCTTAGCTTTCAGGACAAAAGCTAAGCTTCATTTTCAATCAATCGATACGAACAATCGGTCGGTTAATCAAAGATTTAATTAGTATAGAGGCATTTCATCTGCGACGAACGGGTTTGATGCGCGCTCGCGACCGAATGTCGATTCAGGACCATGGCCCGGAACGAATGTTACGTCACTGCCTAGTGGCCAAAGCTTAGTCTTGATTGAAGCGATAAGCGTATTGAAGTCACCTTGTGGGAAGTCAGTACGGCCAATTGCGCCGTTAAACAACACATCACCCACAAACGCTAAACGAGCTTGCTCACTGAACAGTACAACGTGACCTGGCGTGTGGCCCGGCGTGTGAATCACATCGATAACTTGGTTACCAAAAGTCACTTTGTCGCCCTCTTCTAACCAAGTGTTTGGTTCAAAAGCTTTACACAGAGGGAAACCAAACATCTGACTTTGATTCTCTAGACCTTGTAGCCAGAAGTTATCAGCCTTATGTGGGCCAACAATATTCACCTTCAAGATCTCAGCAAGTGGTACCGTACCGCCAACATGATCTAAGTGACCGTGCGTCAGCACCAAGTTCACAACCTTAACACCGAGTTCTTCAATGATAGCCGCGAGTTGTTGCACATCACCGCCCGGATCGACAACGATGCCTTCCATGGTTTCATCACACCACACAATCGAGCAGTTCTGAGAGAAAGAGGTAACAGGTACAACTTGATACTTAAGAGACATATACAAACCTTAAAGAGCGAATCTGGTGAACAACTCGAATATCGCTATGTTATTGGCAACAAACCCAACAATAACAAACTAAACAGCAACAAACTAAACAGCAACAAACTGAGCAGCAATAAACCGAATTATTAGAACAAACTGAAATTTGGGCAAACTATGACATTGGATGTCTACTTTGACAAGTGCCTACGGTATCCCCCTTCAACTCAGATTCGCTCTACCAGCTGCGCACTGGACCAGTATCAATATGGATAAAGTTGCTACGCGCATAATAACCGACACCGCCTGCGTTCAGGCTTTTAGCTACATCTCTTAGCTCTTTCAGATCAACACCATCGATACGGAAATCGATCGCCTTACCTAGCATGTGGTAACTCTTTTTAGCCACACCACTCGACTTAGAACGAAGTGCTTCATTGGTCGCTGGAGAACGGTAACCAGAGATGATTTGAACTTCTTTTTGAATACCCAGTACATTTTGAATCTGAGTGATCTGATCAAACAGGTTCTTATCCATTGGATGAATCTCATTGCGGCGGAAGTCACGGCACAGTTTGCTAAGGCGTGCCATCTCGTCACCAACATAGTTAGTGCCATCGAAATAACAAGTCTCTAATCGTTCACCAGTGTGAAGATTGTTCATGCTAATCGTTCTTGGTTGATCCGGGTATGAAGCGAAAGCGATAGAAGGAGTAAGAGAGGCGACTACAGCAGTACCACCAGCGTAAGTCAGAAACTGACGGCGTGAAAATAAACTTTGAGACATACAGCAAAAAAACCAATTAGATCGAACGAAAAATGCACGATACATAATGGAATTTGCTGCGTCAACGTACAAAAACCGTGCAAAACGTTAGTATTTGTAACCTTTACACGGTTAGTTATTGATACTCATTATAATTTTATCAATAGAAGCTTGCTTGTCATTTTTCGGTCAAGATCACCTTTATTGGTCGTATTTTAATCAACCGCCCTCTTTATCATATTGGTAGATATCGCCGCGGTATTGTATACCTCCTTCTTCAAACAACACGGTTTGATAGATGATGTGCACTGGAATTCGCTTCTTGAGACGAACTTTGGTGTTCGGCGCAAGGTCGCTATTTTGGTTCGGAACCTTCCTTACCTTGGTGGCAAACAACAACTCAGCCAGTTCTTCTGCATGTTCAACACGTATACAACCTGAGCTATAAGCTCGGAAGTCGTCATTAAACAGACCTTTACTTGGTGTATCGTGTAGATAGATCGCGCGCTTATTGGGAGTGTTGAACTTGTACAAGCCTAATGCATTACGTGAACCTGCCTGCTGACGCATTCGATATGGGAAAGAATTGAAGTTGATGGTCTGCCAATCGATCTCTGTGGTGTCGACCGTTTCCATTGAACGCCAACCGTCAATCACTTGGAAGTTGTTCGTTTCAAGGTAACTTTCATCAGCTTTGACCTTAGGCAAGATGTCTTTGACCATGATTTTCCATGGCACATTCCAAGTCGGGTTTAGAATGACCGAATCTAGGTTTATCTCTAAAAGCGGCGTTTTTCGTGATTTTCTGCCTACCACGACTTTCGACTCAAACACCTCTTCGCCATCTTCCCAATACTTCATGTCGAAACTCGGCACGTTAACAACAATGAGAGAGTCTCTGTCTCTTGGCCACAAACGAACGCGTTCGGCATTCAGCGCCAATGAGGTTAATCGATCATCAAAGCCCATGTTGATCCACTTGATCGTGTCAGGGCCGATGATCCCATCGTCTGTAAGACCGTGCATACGCTGGAAGGACTTAATTGCCGTTTGCAGATCTCGATCGAACTCAGGGAAGTCGACCGCGATCATCGAGGTATCAACGCCGACCAATGCAATACGCTCAACCAGAGTGGCTTTATCTGTGAGCGAGTCTCCCAAGCGTTTCAATCCTTTTTGTCTGTATCGCTCGATATTGAGTTCAGACGCGGTTTCCAACACGGAATAGGTCGCCTTAAATTGGTCAAAGTTCCCAACAGGCGGCGCGTAAGACAACACCATCTCTAATAAGTAATCATTAGCAACGCTGCTTTTCAGTCTCATCAAAATATGCGGCGAAGGTTGAGGCAATTTAGAATGCAACTTGCCCGAGAAGTACCACTCTTTACCGGCAAGCGGCGCGTTTTCAACGTAGCTAAGATAATAGATAAAGGTATCAGTGAGTAAGATGTCTAACTCTTGCCATTGACGACGAGATTGATACTGGCGGATTTGCTTGAGTTGTCGTTCAAAAAGCGGTGCCATTTGCGCTTGTTCAAGAAGCGACAATTGGAACTCAAACGCTTTAACTAGCTCAGGAGAATCCCAAAGGATAGGCAGAGAAGTGTCTTGATAGATACTCTGTGTCAGCTCTGGATATATAAGCATGAAAGAGAGTTCTGAATCAGCCGGAATGAAGCGGCTCTCGTCAGAACTCGTATAGCTCCATGCATGCACAGAGACTAAAACTAGTAATCCACAGAAGTATTTCGCGAACATGCTTAACTCCATCATCAATCATCCCATAAGTATGGCAAAGATATAGGAGTAAGCATGTTATTTTTAAGCGGCTTTATAAATCAGATAGAACTCCAATGGTTATCCCACTGGACCGATGATTGCTGAGTTGATTTCTCATAAGGCTTGCGCTGGCTAACCACACTGCCCGCCCCAGAGCTGAGTCGAAACTCTCCATCAAGCAGCACAGCACCAGAGGCATCCGACAGCGCAGACAGCTCAACTAATTCTTTGCTCTCTTTAGACCAAATACCGTAGCAATTTCCTCTTGGCGAAGTCGCGATAATCCAATCATCTGACGCCGCAATACTTGCGATGTAGTGATTAAATCTTGCCCATTGCTCAGGCTCTGCGTTCAGTGATTCAAACTGCCCACCTTTGGTATGCATCGCCAAAAGCGAAGGATACTCGTCTGGCTCACCACGATATTGCTGACCACAAAGCACGGTTTCAGCCCCATCATGGGCTAAGTGTCGAATACTCAGCTTCTTGTCTAGCAATTCAACCTGATCAAGCAACACACCTTCAGGAGAAACATAACTCAAACTCGGTTGCATGGAGTCCAAATTTTTCGGTGTTCTGCCATCAGTATGAACGCCACCAACGCCAATCGCAAGATTACCATCAGGCATGATGATCACTTCATGTGGGCCGATACCGAAACCAGTGAACTCTTCGACCTTACGATAGCCTTGGTCGACATCGTACACACCAATCACGCCTTGGCTAGTGTCCGTTTTCCCTTCGGTGGCATACAGTAACTTGCCATCTAATGAGTAAACGCCATGACCATAGAAGTGGCGGTTGTTACCTTTCACCACCATTTTGATCTGCTGACCATTTTTATAGTCAAACACCATAAAATAGTCACCAGGACGACGGGCAAAAACCACCGCATGTGATGAGGTTGGGCAAATAGCAACGCCATGACCACGATCTGGGATCGGAAGTTGACTCAATGGCATTCCATATTCGTCAGCCACAACCGCTGAATATTGACCTCGCCCATTCAGCGCACAACCAATCAGTTGGGGATCGTTCGACGCACTCGCCTCATCCTTTCGACTCGCACAGCCAAATGGAAGTAATGGAACAGTTGCACAACCCAGTGCAGCCTTGAGTAACGTTCTTCGCGTATTATCAGTCACCATCGGTAGCATTGAATCCTATTACCACGCCAAGCTCTATCGCCACTTCTTCATGAATCAGGTACTTCAAACGTTCTAGCTTATTGTATTGGGTCAGAACTTCTCGGTAACCCTCTTTGCTCTGCAGTAGAGTAAACAAGCTAGAATCTGTCGGCCAAGTATCTAACGTTAACGTGAACTGGGCTGCAACACGATCGGCAAGGTCATTTAAGCCCTTTTCTCTCAATAAGCCATCAAGACCATTACCTTCAGCTAAGTACAATTTCTCTAGCGCCGCTACGTTCGCTTTCAACTGAGTCATTGAGGTTTGAGCACGCCATGATTCCGAGAAGTAAGGGCGGGGATGACCAATTTTAGCCATTGGGCGACTGAGCTTTTTCATGCTGTAATCAAGTTGGTTAGTTAGTAAAGCGATGTATTCAGATTCCCAACGCATCTCGTCTAACGCTAACCAAGGGTTAACCTGCCAAGCCTCAGCAATAGAGGCCGATTTCATTGCCAAGTTTTGTGCGATAGCTTGTGAAGATAGACAGCCAGACGCTTTATCTTGCAGTAGTGGCGATTGTTCGTCATAAAGCGACCATTCCAACGCACCTAGTCCTTGAACCGTCACACTCTGTTGAGCAATTTCATCTTGAGACCAAGCTTTATCTTGCTGAGTCAACTGGCGCATTTTTAGGCCGGTGGTGTTTTTTTTGTCTGGCCAGAATTGAACATTCCAGCTCTCTTCAAGTGCCGCCGTTGGGCCTCTTTCTTGTCCTTGCAGTGCCATCCAACTGTTCATGGTGAGCTGCCACTGATTTTTCAAAGCATCTAACTCAACATCATTAGTTTGGCAGTACCCTTGCATCAAGACTTCCAGCTCGTTGGCTTGCTTGGCGAATAGGACGGCAGAATCAAACTCCTGCTGATAAACACTGCGACTAATATGATTGGTTGTGTCTGCTTGATAAGAGACACCGTTAACCTCAGATGAAGCGGCTTGCTCACCCGATGATTGACAGCCTGCTATGACTAATACCGATAAAGGCATTAACAAAAATTTATGTGCCATGCTGTTACCTTACTTCCTAGTTTTTCTTTTAATTATATGAGTTCAATAAATATGAAACGACCGCTGACCTCGTATTACTACAAGTTCAGCGGTAGTCAGTCTTTTGTTAGCGGCTTTCTTAAGTAACTAAGCCGTTGGCTTAACTGAATTCAAGACAGCCTATAATGATTCCAAAAACGCTAGTAGTGCTTCGCGTTCACTGCGACTCAAAGCTAATACTTTTTGTTTTGCCATTTCTGCTTCGCCACCATGCCAAAGTACCGCTTCCATAACGTTTCTTGCGCGACCGTCATGAAGTAAGAACGTATGACCATTAACTTCTTTGGTATAGCCTAATCCCCAAAGTGGTGTGGTACGCCACTCTTGGCCATTGGCAAGATATTCTGGGCGATTGTCGGCTAAACCTTCACCCATATCATGCAAAAGCATATCGGTGTATGGGCTAATCAACTGTTTCGAAAGAGCAGGCAAGCCTTCACGCTCTGCTGTGCGAATTTCAGCTTGGTGACAGCTTTGACAACCAATCTCTTTGAACAGCTTTTTACCTTGAACAACTGTTGGGTTATCGACATTACGACGAATAGGAACCGCGAGATGCTGCGAATAGAACTCAACAAAATCTAAAATGTTGTCACTGACTTCTGGCTCTCCACCATTTGGAAAATCATCACAGGTTGATTGCGCTGATGTGCAGTTTTCATTCGGGAATAAGCGGCTTGTCAGGCCTAAGTCACCGTTAAATGCCGCCGCGTTTTGCTGCATTAAGTTTGGCTGACCAGCTTTCCAACCGAAACGACCTAGCGCCATTTCATTAGTTTGAACATCAAGAACATAGTTAGCCTTACCCGACACGCCTTGCTTGTCAGCCAATTGCTGCTCTGCAAATCCTAGAATCGTTTCTTGTGGGATACTTTCAAGCAGACCAAGACCAATCATTGGCGGCGCCACTCGAGCTGAAAACTCAGTCTTAGGATGCATCTCGCCAAAGGCAAGATCGGTAATCTTCAAAATGGGCTTACGCAGAGTAACGACAGTGCCGTCTTTGAATTCAACAGGAACATCCGTATAGCTAATATTCACTTTACCCTCTGGTTTTACACCTTGAAGCGCGAAATCTTGTAGCTGACCACCGTATGTCGGCTCAGGAATACCACCATCTCGAATAAAGGCTTGTCGCTGTTCTGGCGTTTCCGCTGGAATGCTTAAGCGAACCAACATTGAAACCGCATTCTCATCGCCTTTTTCTGGCGCGTGGCCACGACCATCTTTGATATGACAGTTTTGGCAGCCGTTGGTGTTAAACAGTGGGCCAAGACCATCACGTGCATCGGTTGATGAAGGTGCTGGTACCCAAGGGTTTCTAAAAAAGCTGTTACCTACACTGAAATCTAAGCGCTTACTCATTGGTAGGTTGGCAGCAGGAAGGGAAAAAGCGTTCGCTCCCTCTTTCTTCACGGTCGTTTTGCCACCAGAGTAGGTTTCATGGGCGTGTAGCGGAGATAAGAAAAACAGTACGGTTAATAGTGAGGCTGAGAGATACGACTTCATACATTGCCTTGCTGTGTTTTTGATTTTAGTTTTTATGTGGAAATGACTTTCTTAATTAGCAAACAATTAAGGGCTCAATCAGAGCCCTTACATTTGTGTTCGCTCGGGGTCTTAGAACTCGTGATCCGCTGTGTCTGGGTTTAGGCTATCAATGCCAATCACACCCGCAGCACGCTCAATTGCCGCTGTTTGAGACACTAGCGCAACAATTGTTTTGTTTACTAGTGCGTTACCCGCAGCGTTGTCAGCGGCGATTAGCTGATCGAAGTGCTGGTTGTTTTTCTCTGCAGACGTTACTAATTCGCCTACTTGTGCACGTGCTAGATCAAACTGCTTTTGAATCTCTTTCGCAGCTTGCTCATCTTTTTGCTCTACTAGGTCAAACAGGCTTGGACCTGAAAGCAGAGTACCGTCTTCACGCTTGTATAGACCCGTGTAAACGTTGTAGATGCCTTGCTCGTTGTAGTAGTGAGAGTTGTGCGTGTTATCAGAGAAACAGTCGTGCTCGTCTTCAGTAGAGTTTGCTTCTAATGCAACCTTCATACGCTCACCCGCTAGCTCACCTAGAGACAGTGAACCCATGCCGAATAGCATTTTACGGAGGCCGTTCTCGCTAGATTCAGAAAGCAGCTCTTGACGGTAGTTGCCTTTCTCGCCTTCAGCCCACTGCTTTTCCATCCACTCTAGATCTTGGATAAGTAGCTCTGCTGATGCTTTTAGGTATGCGCCACGACGGTCACAGTTGCCGTTAGTACACTCAGCACCAACAACGAAATCAGTGTAAGCACGCTCACCTGCACCGCTGTTTGTGCCGTTTAAATCTTGGCCCCAAAGTAGGAATTCAATCGCGTGGTAGCCAGACGCTACGTTTGCTTCAGAACCGCCGATCTCGTTCAAGTCTGCGATTAGCTCTGGAGTAATGTTAGTTGCATCAACCGTAGTCTGACCAATTTGGAAAGTCTTATTAGCCACGATGTTTGCGCTAGCGCCTTCGTTACCAAGTTCATATTGGTAATCAGTCGAAACGTAATCAATCAGGCCTTCATCTAGTGGCCATGCGTTTAGTTGGCCTTCCCAATCATCAACAACAGCGTTGCCGAAGCGGAATACTTCTGACTGTTGGTATGGTACGCGAGACTCAAGCCAAGCTTGTTTTACTTGTTCGAAGTTGCCAGCAGAAGGAGAAGCTAAGAAGGTATCAATAGAAGAGTTCAACGCTTTTGCTGTAATTACTGAATCTGCAAACACTGCATGCGCAATATCTGCGTAATGTTCTACAACTTGATCTTGAGTTACTGCTGCGAAAGAAGAAGCAGAGGCAAAAATGAGTGACGAAGTTACGGCTTTTGTCACTAAAGATTTAATGGTCATGAAGCATCCTTGTTGAGCTTTAAATTATTATTCGTAGTAATAGTGCAAACTATTATCATTTACACTACGGATTGGAATAATACAAACTTACAATTTTATTGCAAGATAAATACAAAAAAACCTCACATTTGTGAGGTCTTTGAACATTTTTGTGTTATGCGCAACAAAGGAGGCTAATCAGATATCCAGGTTATGCTTACCGTGTGAGACTTTCGCCTTTAGGTAGCTTTCATTACCCGATTTGATATGAGCAGAGGTATTCACCACTTCTTCAATCTCAATACCAAAGGATTTTAGCTCATTGATCTTCTTAGGGTTGTTGGTGACTAAGCGGATTTTTGTGGTACCTAAAGCGCGTAGCATTTCAGCAGCTTCAGTAAAATCGCGTAGGTCATCGCCAAAACCTAGGTGGTTGTTGGCTTCATAAGTGTTCATGCCTTCGCTTTGCAGACGGTACGCATCGATTTTGTTGTACAAACCAATACCACGACCTTCTTGACGAAGATAAAGGATCACGCCACCCGTCTCACCCATAATTCTAATGGTTTCGTCTAGCTGCTCACCACAGTCACAGCGAGAAGAATGGAAAACATCACCAGTAAGACACTCAGAGTGCATACGAACAAGAGGTATGTCTTGTGTCTTGTCTGCTGATTTAAATATCACAGCAACATGCTCTTTATCTGTTTTCAACCCATGAAAAGACAGAAGTTCAGCATCAATACTGCTTGTTGCCCCTACTTTGAAATCTATTCTGGCACGTACTTCCGCCATAGCTATACTCACTTGAAAATTCGATGTATTTAACGACGCTACATTATATGTCTAGGCAATATTTTGTAGCTAACTATCTAATGATAGACACTATGAGGCTGTTAACAATTTTTTTCAAGGTCGACCTTGTACAAATTGTTATAATATAACAATTATTTTTCAGGTAAGAAAAAACCCCACATTGGGATGACCAACATGGGGTTATAAAGTAAACAGTTGCGGCTAAAACTACACTTTTTTACAGAACGCTCAACTTACTTGAGTTTGCTTCCAGATGACAAGTTGCACCCAAGCATTCTCTAATTCGGTTAGCTCTTCTTGCGTAAGCGTAGAAATGCTCGACTTAGCACTGTATCTCTCTGCCCATTTATCTGACTGGACACGAGTATGGAACTCTTTCTTTAAATTTGAGATTACGTTATCCACAGATACATCCTTATATAGCAGTGCTTAGCCTTTATAATCGGTTAATGTTACAAAATACAGGTCAATTGGTAAACAGTAATACACAATTTTTATGAGCCATTCCTAACACTTTTTACTGATAAATATATAAATAAGAGAAATAATAGGCTCGGTAGCAACCAAAGTAATAGATTTGAAACCTTCATCGCCGGCTTATAAAGTACAAATTCACCAAATCTTTCCGTCATATATTGAGTGATTTCACTATTACTCTTCCCTGCTTTCACCATATTGAACACGACAAGGCGTAAGTCTTTTGCTATCGGTGAGTTGGATTCAATCAGATTTTGGTTTTGACATTGTGGGCAGCGTAACGTTTTCGCCAAGCTAATAGCACGTTGCTGTTGTTCTGGGTTGTCAAACTCAAACAGTTCAACTTGAATACTCGTCTCTTTATTACTGGCAGTAAACAGATCTTCAGCCATAGTCGGAAGGCTAATCACTAAAAGAGCTGACAGCATAAACAAGGTTTGTATTAGAGACTTCATCATCCATTCACACCATCAAAATACATCGCAAGCTCATCTTTCCATACCATTTCATTAATCACGCCCAATAGCTTCTTAATGATCTGGCCATTGGCATCGACTAAATACGTTTCAGGCGTGCCGATTACGCCCAACTCCAACGCTAACTTGCCTTGAGGGTCACTGATCACGGTTGAGTACGGGTTGCCATCGTTCGATAACACGTTAATCGCAGCCCCAGAGTTATCTCGATAATTAAGCCCAACGATGGGAATGCCTTTATCGCGAAGTTGAAGCAAAAATGAATGTTCGGTTTTACAGATCCCGCACCAAGAAGCCCACACATTGACCAGTTGGTAAGGATGTTGAGTGACATCAGCCAACGTAATTTCCTGTTTACTACTGATGCCTTCACTATTTACTAACGCACTCGATGTAAATTCTGGAAATGCCCTTTTTTGTTCAGACACAATGGTCGACTGCTGCTTATTATCAAGCGCAAAGACAAACCCCAGCACCACAATCAATGCTAAGGCAATTAGACTAATTAGCTTGTTACGAACGCTGGTATGCATATTGAGACGCCTTAACGGTTTTCTTTTTGCGATGAGTCAATGAGAGCAAAGCGCCGATAATGGAGAACAGCCCACCAAACCAGATCCAGCGCGCATACGCCTTATACTGAACACGAAATGCGTAAGCGGTGGAATCAACTTTCTCGCCCATGGTGATATAAACATCACCATGCCAGAACCATTTCATTGCGGGCTCACTCATGTTCATGACTCGAACTTGGTAATGTCTTCTTTCTGGCGCGATAGAAAAGCGCTGCTCGCCAGACTCTAGGCTGAGTATCGCTTTTTCTGCAGTAAAGTTTGAAGCGACGTACAGCTTAGTATCACGATGAGAAAGCGTCCAATCCATGAATTCGACTTCTACACCCGGGCTTAATTTATAGCTGCGCTCAAACGAGTGGTAGCTATTCATGGCAGCACCTACCGCTAACACCGCAACCCCAACATGGGCAAAGGTCATCACCCAGACTTTACGTTGAAACTTGGAACTGCGCGTTACCACCAAGCCATACACATGAGTGAGTAAAACCCAAAATGCGAGTGACCATGTCATTAGTGCCATCACTTGAATCTTCTCTACTTGCAAAGCGTAACAGGCGAACCCGAGACCAATAGATACTAGAGCGATCAACGTAATAACGCCTTTCGATGCTTGAGGCTTAATACTCAGCAATGGGGCAAGGCCGACGACAGCCAACGCAAGCAAAGCCAAAGGTGCAATCAAGAGATTAAAGTAAGGTGCACCGACCGAGATGTTTCCTAGGCCAAGCAACTCAAAGACCATAGGATAAAACGTGCCGAACACCACGACAGCAGTCGCGAGAACAAAAATAAGCACAGCAACTAAGCTCAAAAAGCTTTTGCTGGCGAAGCTAGTAATCGGAATAGATTCAAAAGACTCTCCTCTGACGATAAGCAGAGAAAATGAACTCACCAGTACCAGAACTAGTATAAGAAGCAATGCGATACCTTTGGTTGGGTCGACGGCAAAAGCGTGTACCGATGTGAGTACACCAGAACGAACAATAAAGGTGCCTAAGATACTCAAACAAAACGTAATGAAAGCGAGACTGAGAGACCATTTCAGTAACTGTTGTTTGCCCTTAGCAACGCCTAGACTGTGCAGTAAAGCGGTCGAAGTAAGCCACGGCAACAAGCTGGCATTTTCAACCGGATCCCAGAACCACCAGCCGCCCCAACCTAATTCGTAATACGCCCACCAAGAACCAAGAATGATCCCTGCAGTTAAAAAGATCCAAGCAACTAAACACCAACTGCGACAATGGGCAACCCAATCAAACTCAATAGGATCAACAAGCAAAGCGGCGACAGCAAATGCCAGCACCACAGAAAAGCCGACATAGCCAAGGTAAAGCAATGGAGGGTGGAAAATCAGACCGACATCTTGCAGCATTGGGTTAAGGTCACGCCCTTCTAGCGGCAATGTCGTGTTCATTTCAAATGGGTTTGATGCGAACAAGGTGAACCAAGCAAATATCGCGAGCAGTAGGTTCATGACCCACAACACACGACTTTGGTATTCATCCGAATAGTGTTTTTGTAAGGCGATAACGCCAGACCAGACGCTGATCGTCAGTACCCAAAATAACAAGGAACCTTCATGACCTGCCCATACGGCTGCGAGCTTAAAAAATGAGGGTAATTGAGTATTTGAATGTTCAGCGACGTATAAGATAGAGAAGTCATCACTGACAAAAGCATAGCCAAGCAACGCGACAGAAATGAGAGAAAACAGCGCACTTGAAAGAGAGAAACTGCGGATTAAACCTAGATTTTGCGTCCGTTTATATAGCATTTGGTAAAACGAATGCACACCAATAATGCTACTGAGTACAGCAACCAACACCAAACTAAACAGCCCCAAAGAACCGACCATATCACCTCAATAAGGCTCTACCTGAGCAGAGCCGATCTAAACACGCATCTCATGTTTATTAAGAACATGTTCATTAATAAGCAGATATTTAGTATCCAACATCTGCTCACTAATAAACTTGAGCGAAATTAAGCTATCGTTAACTGCCCGGCATAAAGGACAAAAGTTCGCAGCATTAATACGCCCATTAGGCTTAACGAAGTCACCGAGAAAATATACACCGAGCTATGGCGGATCGAGGTTGGTGTAACGGCATTCAGCAACAACGGTAGAACCATGCCAACACCGATAACGCCGTACCAGAACCAACTCGCCCAGAAACCACTGCCGATGGCGTTCCATACGGCTTGCTCACTTTGACCACCAGCGAAGATAAGCCCAGTAAAGAAAGTAATCAAAACAAACAACTCAAACATCACGACCGGACGTTCGAATCCGTGGATCCATGAAATACTCGGGCTATGAGGTGATTCTTTAAAGACCAACACACCAAATAAAATACACGCCGCCGCTCCCGAAGATAAGCTCGAGAATAAGAACAAAATCGGCAACACTGGGTTATTCAATAGTGGGAAAGTATTCAAAGCTGACAACAAGAATCCGGTATAAGCGGCAAGCATCAGAGCAAGAACAGCTAAGAAGATTTCCAAAGCATTCTCAAACACTTCCAATTTGCCAATCCAGTTACCGACAAAATCGAGTCGCCCTTTTAACCAAGCTTGGTCATTCAAGAACACGACAATTTGATCTCGGAATATAATGCCGATCCAAAGGAATAGGATCACCATATACACTTGGAATAAGATCACACCCATCGACATCACAGACGTTGGGTTATAGAAGATCATGATCTTCCAAAAGGATAACGGTTTTGTCAGGTGGAAAACCAAGATAAGCAGACCTGAAATGATCCCGAATGGCGCGAGAAAAGCCGTGGCCTTTAACACCCCATTATGAGCAGGATCGCCTTCAATGACCTTACGTTTTAGGTAAATGGAGATCATTACGGCACCTGCCGACATCCCCGCGAGAAATAGATAGATTGCTATAATCCAGTCCCATACCACAGTACCAGACTGAAAAGCTGTGTCCCATGCACTCATAATCAAATCTCCCCTTTTTGGTGTGGCACTTTGTAGAGTTTTGGCTGAGTGCCTAGATAAGCTTTATCTCGGTAAACCACCTCAGATTTAAGCACCTTGTTTATCTCACTCTTAGGGTCATTTAGATCGCCAAATACTAGCGCCTTGGTCGGGCAAGATTCGACACAAGCAGGCAGCTTCCCTTGTGCAAGATTGGTATCACGACAGAAGTTACATTTATCTGCGGATTTGTTCTCTGGATGGAAAAAACGCACTTGATACGGACAAGCTAACAAGCAGTAACCGCAACCGACACACTTCTCTTGATGAACATCGACAATGCCGGTTTTTTCATCTTTATAGGCTGCACCTGTCGGGCAAACCATCACGCAGGGTGCGTTATCACAATGTTGGCAAGAGTTACGAGTAAAACGGTAATCAACATTTGGATATTCGCCTTGAGGTTCGCTCTTAATAATCTCTAAGCGCGATACACCTTCAGGCACTTTGTTCACTTCACGACAAGCTTCTGTACAAGCGGTGCAACCAATACACGCGGTCTCGTCATGAATCATTCCATAACGTTTAGCCCCATCCTCTTGAACATTGGCCAACGTTTTACGACTTGTCACAGCTGCGGTTCCCGCAACACCTGTGGTAAAAATAACGGCACCCGCGCCAGCTAAAAAGTTTCTTCTTGAGCAGCTCATAGATTACTCCCCTTCTTTCTTCTGGTTGAAGTCTGAATGGCAATCCACACACAGCTTGATGGTTTGCTTCTTATCTAAGCCCAACACCTTTGCTTCTGTCGCATGAACATCATGGCAGTTTGAACACGTTAAATTTTGTGCGTGAACGTCGTGGGTCCAGCTCGCTTCGCGCAGATCATCAGGCTTGTGACAATCGATACACTGGCTATTGGCATCTAAAATTAAGCTAGGATCTAGGTAAACCTTGTCGGTCCCTGGTTGTGATTGAGCCTCACGATACTTCACCACTTTAGGCGCGCCTTCGCGGTGGTCGGGGCTAATAGAACTATGACAGTCGGTACAGTTTACTTCACGGCCAAGCAAAGCGTGTGCACTTTCACCATGTGAACCCAATACCGTTTCTTTTGAATCTTTATGGCACTGAACACACTTGTAGTCTTTGTCACGGATTAATTCGACTTCATGTCTTGTTGATTCCCCTACTGGCGTAACAGCAGGCTCAGCAACAGCATGAATGGAATAACCATAGAGGCAGAATGCTAGAAGGGATTTAAGCATTATGACTATGGCCAATTTAATATTGCCCATTTTATCCTTTCCTTATACCGGCATTATTTAACTCTCAACTAAATAATATTCCGGTTAAACAAAAGTACCCTTAAACGATATTATTACCGTTTAAATGATATCAATTCTTATTTTGGATAAGCCACAACGCTTTCTATAGTTAGAATATACCTCTAATTGGGTAATACGAAATTTCGATAGGTTAATCTGTGAACGCAATCACCCTATTTATATCATGGTCAATTTAGGTAATTGATTGTTATATATGATAATAATTCTCAGTTAAATTCTAATTAATCTAACCACCAATACCACTTTAGGGTTATATAAACTTCAACGTGATTAAGGTCACTGCCATTAATTGATCTGGGACAATCTATATCCAACACGTAACAAAATGTGTTTGTTTATGAATTAATATAAACAGGAATTCTCCAGTTCTTAATTTGAATAGCAAACTCACAACGCTTGGTATAAAAATCAGTATATTGGAGATATCACTGTGAAAAAGCATTGGATACGTAATTCGGTCACAGCACTATTAATGGTTAGCGCGTCATTAGCAAGCGCGACCAGTTTTGCTGCGTCTGAACAAAAAGAAATTGGCGATCCTCGTAACGATCAGTTCGAGCAAAACCACCCAGATCAATATCATTCATGGAGACAAACTTCAGAAAGCGAAACCATTGAAGACGCACTAAAAGAAGATCCAAACATGGTTATCATGTGGGCTGGCTACGGCTTCGCAAAAGATTACAACAAAGCACGTGGTCACTTTTATGCGATTGACGATGTAAGACAAACGCTCCGTACTGGCGGCCCAACTGACGAAAGTTCAGGCCCTATGCCAATGGCGTGTTGGAGCTGTAAAAGCCCAGACGTAGCACGTGTTATCGAAGAGCGTGGCGAAGACGGTTACTTTGAAGGTAAATGGGCACGTCTTGGCAACGAGATTGTGAATCCTATTGGCTGTGCAGACTGTCACGATACCCAAAGCGAAGGCTTTAAAAATGGTGAGCCAGCACTGAAGGTGACGCGTCCTTATGTTGAACGTGCGTTCGATGCGATTGGTAAGAAGTTTGAAGACCAAGGTCGCTTAGATCAACAAGCTTCTGTTTGTGCTCAATGTCATGTGGAATACTACTTTACAGGGCCAACCAAAGGCGTGAAATTCCCTTGGGACAAAGGGACTCGTGTTGAGCAAATGGAAGAGTATTACGATGGAATCGGCTTTAAAGATTGGACGCACAAAGTATCTAAAGCGCCAATGCTAAAAGCACAGCACCCTGGCTATGAAACGTGGCGTGAAGGCATTCACGGCAAAAACAAAGTTGCTTGTGTTGACTGTCATATGCCGAAAGTGACCAAAGAAGATGGCACCGTTTATACCGACCATAAAGTGGGTAACCCATTCGACCGCTTCGAAGATACGTGTGCAAACTGTCACACTCAATCTAAAGAAACCATGCGTAACATCGTTTCAAGCCGTAAAGCGCAAGTGTTGAACATGAAGCTGACTGCTGAGAAACAAATCGTTGCCGCTCACTTTGAAGCAGGCGCGGCATGGGAAGCAGGTGCGACAGAGCAAGAGATGGAGCCTATCCTACTGGATATCCGTCATGCTCAATGGCGCTGGGACTACGCTATTGCATCTCATGGCGTTCATATGCACGCTCCTGAAATCGCTCTAGAAGTGCTAGGTACTGCCGTTGACCGCGCAGCCGATGCTCGTACTAAGATTGTTCGCCTACTGGCAAAGAAAGGCATCACTGATCCAATCGAGATTCCAGACATCTCGACCAAAGAAGCGGCTCAAAAAGCGCTTGGAATGGACATGGATAAGATGAACGCTGAGAAACAACACTTCTTAGACACAGTTGTTCCTAAATGGGAAGAGCAAGCTGAAAAGCGTGAAGCCAACTACGAATACTAGTTTCTTCAATTAGACCATTAGGTAAAAACCAGTCACACTATTATTGTGTGGCTGGTTTTTTAGGTTTGGGGCAATACACATCAATATCTCCTCCCCAATCCACTCGCCAATTCAAGGAATAGACAATGAAAACCTTACTTTCACTTTCAGCATTATGTATCGCACAGCTCAGTTCAGGCGTTCACGCTTCTGAGCGTGCTGAGACAGGGTGGGAATTAATAGAGAAAGGCGCATTAGTGGTTGATGTCAGAACACCAGCAGAGTTCGAACAAGGGCATCTAAACAACGCCATCAACTACCCTCTTTCTGAAGTGGCTACTCACTTCGCTAAGATAGATAAAGACCAACCGATCGTTTTGTATTGCCGCAGTGGCAATCGATCAGGACAAGCCTATCAATTCTTGCGAACTCAAGGGTTTACTCAAATCCATAACGCAGGTGGGTTGATTGAAATGCAGGAAAGTAAATAACTAAAAACAAACGATTAACGACTAGCGATTATGCCAAGCTTAACGGATCATCTGTTTGGCTTGGTTGATCGAATGAATAATCGAAACGCGATCAATCCCCTTTTGATTGGAATCGAGGATTTGAGTCCACGCATCAATCGCTTGTTGATAGCGCATGCTGATGAAGTGATCGGTCGCAATCAGCATCAATGCCGTACGATCATTAGGATCAAGCTGCATTGAGTGAGCCAATAACGCATTCACGTCATCGCTCATCGCTTGTGAACTAAGATAGTAAAGTGCCGTTGCTTTGGCTGCATAGAGCCCGGAAGGTGCTTGAGGATCTAATCGAATCGCGTAGTCGTAACAGGTGAACGCTGCATCAAATTCCCCTTTCTGCATATACACACCACCAAGCTTAAACCACAAATCGGATTGATTCGGATCTTGTTTGAGGCTTTGCTGAAGCTCATCTTCGAAATCTGTTGCCGTGTAACTATTGTTATCATCTAAAGGAAGTTGAGGTATCTCTTGTTTCAGTTGAGACCAAACAAACACGCTCAAAGCGACCGCAGTAATCGAAATCACTACATTGCTTTTTAGATGACCGCTGTTTTTGTTCGCCGCGATGACGACCACAATCAAAAACAAGCTCATTAGTACCAACGCAACCAACAACCAGATGTCCATTTCACACTCCTTTCTATTCACTCCCTACTCTATCGTTTTCATCTCTCCTCTATATTGATCAAGGTTTAGCTATCGAGATTTTAGCGATCACAGCTCTGCTATAAAGTCATACCAAGTTTCACAAATAACAGGCAATAAAAAACCGAGCACTTAGGCTCGGTTTTTTCAATGGTAAGCTTAATTACTTAGCGTAATTGAGATTACTCAGTGTCTTGCTCGCTATCACTTTCAGAGTCAGAAGCATCTGATGCTTGCTCTTCACTTGATTCAGCAACGTCAGCATTGATAGTTTCAGCACCAGCTTCTTCAGCTTCGCCTTCTACAATCTCAGCTTCTTCTACTTCGTCGATACGTTGTAGACCTACAACATTCTCGTCTTCAGCAGTACGAATCAGTGTTACACCTTGAGTGTTACGACCAACTTGGCTAACTTCCGCTACGCGAGTACGTACTAGCGTACCTGCGTCGGTGATCATCATCATTTCATCGCCTTCTTCAACTTGAACAGCGCCAACAACTGGGCCATTACGTTCAGAGACTTTGATAGATACTACACCTTGCGTTGCACGGCCTTTCGTTGGGTATTCAGCTAGCTCAGTACGCTTACCGTAACCATTTTCAGTCACAGTTAGGATATCGCCTTCGTTAGAAGGAACAATCAGTGAAACTACTTGATCGTCTTCTGGAAGCTTCATACCACGAACACCAGAGGCAGTACGGCCCATTGCACGTACTTTGTCCTCGTTAAAGCGAACAACTTTGCCCGATTTAGAGAACAGCATGATGTCGCTATCACCGTTAGTGATATCAACGCCAATCAGTGAATCGTCGTCACGTAGGTTAACTGCGATTAGGCCGTTAGCACGTACGTTTGCGAATTGATCCAGTGATGTCTTCTTAACTGTACCGTCACCCGTTGCCATGAAGATGAATTTCTCGTTAGAGAACTCAGAAACAGGCAGGATAGCCGTAATACGTTCACCTTCTTCTAGAGGAAGAATGTTCACGATAGGCTTACCACGAGCAGTACGACTTGCTAATGGTAGTTGGTAAACTTTCAGACGGTATGTCTTACCACGAGTAGAGAAACATAGGATGTTATCGTGAGTATTAGCAACAAGCAGACGCTCAATGTAATCCTCATCTTTCATCTTAGTTGCACTCTTACCTTTACCACCACGACGTTGAGATTCGTAGTCGCTTAGGATTTGGTACTTAACGTAACCTGCGTTAGAAAGCGTTACTACAACGTCTTCTTGAGCAATCAGCTCTTCCATGTCGATGTCATGAACTGCCGCTGTGATTTCTGTACGACGCTCGTCGCCATAGATTTCACGTACCGCTTCAAGTTCTTCACGGATAACTTCCATCAAACGCTCAGTGCTTGCAAGAATGTGCATTAGCTCAGCGATTTCTTCTAGAAGTGCTTTGTACTCGTCTAGAATCTTCTCGTGCTCAAGGCCAGTTAGGCGGTGAAGACGAAGTTCTAGAATAGCTTGTGCTTGTGTTTCCGTTAGGAAGTATTGGCCATCGCGGATGCCGTATTGGTCTTCCAACCAATCAGGACGAGCCGCATCAGTACCAGCACGCTCAAGCATTGAAGCAACGTTACCAAGATCCCAACCGCGTGCAACTAAGCCAGCTTTTGCTTCAGCTGGTGTTGGAGCGTTACGGATAAGCTCAATGATTTCGTCGATGTTAGCAAGTGCTAGAGACAGTGCTTCAAGGATGTGTGCACGATCGCGCGCTTTCTTCAGTTCGAAGATAGTACGACGTGTAACAACTTCGCGACGGTGGTCTACGAAGCACTTAAGCATGTCTTTGATGTTGAACAACTGTGGTTGACCGTTGTTCAACGCAACCATGTTGATACCGAAAGTCGTTTGCAGTTGAGTTTGAGCGTATAGGTTGTTTAGAACCACTTCGCCTACTGCATCACGCTTACATTCAATAACAATACGCATACCATCTTTATCAGATTCGTCACGCAGTGCACTGATGCCTTCGACTTTCTTATCTTTAACCAGTTCAGCAATCTTCTCGATCAAACGAGCTTTGTTTACTTGGTAAGGGATCTCAGTAACGATAATGGTTTCTTTACCATTCTTCTCTACTTCGATATCCGCTTTTGAACGCATGTAAACCTTACCGCGGCCAGTCTTATAAGCATCAACGATGCCTTTACGACCACTGATAAGTGCTGCTGTTGGGAAGTCAGGACCAGGAATGTAGTCCATTAGCTCATCAATAGTGATCTCTTCATTATTGATGTAAGCCAAACAGCCATCAACAACTTCACCAAGGTTATGCGGTGGAATGTTGGTAGCCATACCTACTGCGATACCAGAAGCACCGTTTACCAATAGGTTAGGAATTTTTGTAGGAAGTACTGCTGGAATTTGTTCTGTACCATCGTAGTTCGGTACGTAATCCACAGTTTCCTTATCAAGGTCAGCCAGTAGCTCGTGAGCAATTTTCGCCATACGAACTTCGGTATAACGCATTGCAGCCGCGGAGTCGCCATCGATAGAACCAAAGTTACCTTGGCCATCAACTAGCATGTAACGCAGTGAGAACGGTTGAGCCATACGAACAATTGTATCGTATACAGCACTATCACCATGCGGGTGGTATTTACCGATTACATCACCTACTACACGAGCAGACTTTTTATATGGTTTGTTCCAATCATTACCTAGTACATTCATCGCGAACAAAACGCGGCGGTGTACTGGTTTTAGGCCATCACGCACATCTGGAAGGGCACGACCAACGATGACGGACATCGCGTAGTCTAGGTATGAACCTCTAAGCTCATCTTCAATATTTACGGGCGTGATCTCTTTCGCTAGATCGCTCATAGAGCCATTTTCCCTCTATAGTCAGATCGTATTTTTGAATACGTATAAGACCGAAAAATATAACACAAATTTACCTACGGAGGCATCACTTTCCCTCTCCTTTTACCATCTTGTGACCCTTGTAGCCAATCAATTGATGAGAAATTGCACCTCCGCATCATATCTTGCTGAAACATGGTCACTTTACATCCAATAAACTAGCAAAATTGTAGATCTTCTGGTCAGCACGAAAAGGCAAGTTATAATGCCTGCAATTTCATGGATGCATTATTTAACTTGGAAATGCCGATTATGACTAAATCACAGAACGTAGACCCAGCAGAAATCAAGAAATTCGAAGACATGGCGTCACGCTGGTGGGATCTAGAAGGCGAATTTAAGCCGCTACATCAAATCAACCCACTGCGCCTAAATTACGTATTAGAGAAGACGGAAGGCCTGTTTGGCAAGAAAGTCCTCGATGTTGGCTGCGGCGGCGGTATTCTTGCAGAAAGCATGGCGGTTGAAGGTGCGATAGTAACAGGCCTAGACATGGGTAAAGAACCGCTAGAAGTTGCACGCCTTCACGCATTGGAAACTGGCACCAAGCTCGATTACATCCAGAGCACTATCGAAGACCACGCAGAACAGAACCCACAGATGTATGATGTAGTAACGTGCATGGAAATGCTTGAACACGTTCCTGACCCGCAATCTGTTATCACTGCCTGTTCAAAATTGGTGAAACCGGGCGGCCACGTGTTCTTTTCTACATTGAACCGTAACTTCAAATCTTACTTGTTTGCGATTGTTGGTGCAGAGAAGCTATTGAAGATCGTTCCAGAAGGCACTCATGAACACGAGAAGTTCATTCGCCCTGCTGAACTTATCAAGATGGTCGATAACACTCCGCTGCAAGAATTAGGCATTACAGGCCTGCACTATAACCCGTTGACGAACACCTACCGTTTAGGCCAAAAAGTCGATGTGAACTACATCGTTCACACACAAAACTTTGGCTAAAAAATATCGGTAGCCCTACCGTAAAATCTTTTGTAAAAAAGACGAATGAAAAGAGTTGCAATTACCATAACTTTGCGACTTTTTTCAGTCTAAATTTCGTGCGCTAGCTTCCATTTTGACCACCTCGATTTAAATTTAATCGCCCAAAATCCATCGCCCATTTTGGCCAAAGATCAAGGGATTTTTTTTTATGGGCGTGCAAAAATAAAGCATCATTAAAAGCCGGCTTTTATACAATCAAGTCACATCTAACCTCATCAGTTAGTGGTCACTTACAGTTTTTTTTCAATCCACCACTTATCCACAAGCAACCCCATTTCTTTACCTTGAAAAATATCAGTTGTAGCACTATCTTGTAACCCAACAAACAAATGACCCCTATATGTTGTGTTTGAACTACAATGTATGGGTAGACCAAGATCACAAAGCCGAAACGTAATTTACAAAAATTACAAAGAAATACACAAAAACACGGCCTTGTTCAGTTTTGTTAGGGAAATTAAGCAGAATGAACCAACAACTTACTGTTACCAAGCGTAACGGGCGCAAAGAAACGATCGATCTAGAGAAGATCCATCGCGTGATTACATGGGCAGCTGAAGGCTTGCACAATGTTTCTGTATCACAAGTAGAATTGAAAGCTCACATTCAGTTTTACGATGGCATCACCACTACTGACATTCATGAAACTATCATCAAGTCAGCAGCGGATTTAATCTCTGAAGAGACTCCTGATTACCAATATCTAGCAGCACGTCTGTCTGTATTCCACCTACGTAAAAAAGCGTACGGCGAATACGAGCCGCCTGCACTGTATGACCACGTTGCAAAACTGGTTGATATGGGTAAATACGATAGCCACCTTATGGAAGACTACACGAAAGCTGAATTCGAAGAGCTTGACGAGTACATCGACCACAAACGTGACTTAGACTTCTCTTACGCAGCGGTTAAGCAGCTCGAAGGTAAATACTTCGTGCAAAACCGTGTAACGAAAGAAATCTACGAGAGTGCTCAGTTCCTTTACATTTTAGTTGCTGCGTGTCTATTCGCTAAATACCCGAAATCGACTCGTCTTGACTACATCAAACGTTTTTACGACGCATCGTCTACGTTTAAGATTTCTCTACCTACACCGATCATGTCTGGTGTACGTACGCCTACTCGTCAATTCAGTTCTTGTGTACTGATCGAGTGTGGTGACAGCCTTGATTCAATCAACGCAACAGCAAGCTCAATTGTTCGTTACGTATCTCAACGTGCTGGTATTGGTATCAACGCAGGTCGTATCCGCGCACTTGGTTCTGAAATCCGTAATGGTGAAGCGTTCCACACGGGCTGTATCCCTTTCTACAAATACTTCCAGACAGCAGTAAAATGTTGTTCTCAAGGTGGTGTTCGTGGCGGTGCAGCAACAGTGTTCTACCCACTATGGCACGGTGAAGTTCAGTCTCTATTAGTACTGAAAAACAACCGCGGCGTTGAAGAGAACCGTGTTCGTCACATGGATTACGGCGTACAACTGAACAAGCTTATGTACTCTCGCCTAGTTCAAGGTGGCAACATCAGCCTGTTCTCACCTTCAGACGTACCTGGCCTTTACGATGCGTTCTTCGAAAACCAAGACCGTTTTGAAGAGCTATACGTTAAGTACGAAAACGATCCTTCAGTGAAGCGTGAAACGGTTAAAGCCGTTGAGCTGTTCTCTCTGCTAATGCAAGAGCGTGCTTCTACTGGTCGTATCTACATTCAGAACGTTGACCACTGTAATACACACAGCCCGTTTGATTCTGAAGTTGCACCTGTTCGTCAATCGAACCTATGTCTAGAAATCGCGCTTCCTACTAAGCCACTTTCTAACGTAGAAGATGACGAAGGCGAAATTGCACTATGTACGCTTTCAGCATTCAACCTTGGCGCAATCAATGAACTAGACGACCTAGCAGAGCTTTCTGAGCTGGTTGTTCGTGCTCTAGATGCACTGCTTGATTACCAAGACTACCCGCTTCCAGCTGCATACAAGTCGACAATGAACCGTCGTACTTTAGGTGTAGGTGTAATCAACTACGCATACTACCTAGCTAAGAATGGTGTTAAGTACTCTGATGGCAGCGCGAATGGCCTGACTCATCGTACTTTTGAAGCAATTCAATACCACTTGCTAAAAGCATCTGTTGAACTAGCGAAAGAGCAAGGCCGTTGCCCATCTTTCCACGAGACCAACTACGCGAAAGGCCTACTGCCAATCGATACTTACAAAAAAGATATCGACTTAGTATGTGAAGAGCCACTGCACTACGATTGGGATTCTCTACGTGAAGAGATCATGGAGCACGGTCTGCGTAACTCTACGCTAACAGCGCTTATGCCTTCTGAGACATCGTCTCAAATCTCGAACGCGACTAACGGTATCGAGCCACCACGTGGTTACGTATCAGTGAAAGCATCGAAAGACGGCATCCTGAAGCAAGTGGTTCCAGATTTCCTAAATCTTAAAGAGAACTACGAGCTACTTTGGAACATTGGTTCTAACGACGGTTACCTACACCTAGTGGGTATCATGCAAAAATTCGTTGACCAAGCTATCTCTGCAAACACTAACTATGATCCAAGTGTTTACGACAGCGGTAAAGTACCAATGAAGAAGCTGCTTCAAGACCTACTAACAGCGTACAAGTACGGTGTTAAGACGCTTTACTACCATAACACTCGTGATGGTGCTAAAGACGACCAAGGCGATGCAGTTCAAGTGCCGGAAGAAGATTGTGAAGGCGGCGGTTGTAAGATCTAAACCGCAATAAACATTAAGACCCCAGAGAAGAGTTATCTTCTCTGGGTTTAAAGCATTAACAGGGTCCGTTTTATTACGGGTCTTTAAAGGATTTGAGGCATTTATGGCTTACAGTACTTTTTCTCAGCAAAAAAATGACCAACTAAAAGAACCAATGTTCTTGGGTCAGTCGGTAAACGTTGCACGTTACGACCAACAAAAATTCGAAATCTTCGAAAAGTTGATCGAGAAGCAGCTTTCTTTCTTCTGGCGTCCAGAAGAAGTAGACGTGTCTAGCGACCGTATCGACTACAACAAGCTTCCTGAGCATGAAAAGCACATCTTCATCTCTAACTTGAAGTACCAAACGCTTCTAGATTCTATCCAAGGCCGCAGCCCTAACGTTGCCCTACTTCCACTGGTATCTCTACCAGAAGTTGAAACTTGGATTGAAACTTGGTCTTTCTCTGAAACGATTCACTCTCGTTCTTACACGCACATCATCCGTAACATCGTGAATGATCCAGGCGTAGTATTCGACGACATCGTTGAAAACGAAGAGATTCTAAAGCGCGCTAAAGACATCGCTTTCTACTACGACGACCTAATCAAGCTAACGGCTGACTACCACCGCTACGGTGAAGGCAACCACAGCATCAACGGCGAAGACGTTAAGATTTCACTTCACGACCTGAAGAAGAAACTTTACCTATGTCTAATGTCTGTAAACGCACTAGAAGCGATTCGTTTCTACGTAAGTTTCGCATGTTCATTTGCATTCGCTGAACGTGAGCTAATGGAAGGTAACGCGAAGATCATCAAGCTAATCGCTCGTGATGAAGCACTTCACCTTACTGGTACACAGCACATGATCAACTTGCTACGTAACGGTCAAGATGACTTCGAATTCATGCAGATCGCTGAAGAATGTAAGCAAGAGTGTTTCGACCTATTCAAAGAAGCGGCTGAGCAAGAAAAAGAGTGGGCAGAATACCTATTCAAAGATGGCTCTATGATTGGTCTAAACAAAGACATACTTTGCCAATACGTTGAGTACATTACCAACATCCGTATGCAGGCTGTTGGTCTAGGTACTGCTTACCCAGCAGCAACGTCGAACCCGATTCCATGGATCAACGCTTGGTTGTCTTCAGATAACGTTCAAGTTGCTCCACAAGAAGCAGAAATCAGTTCTTACCTAGTTGGCCAAATCGACAACGAAGTAAAAGCTGACGACTTTGAAGGATTTGAGCTGTAATGCCAACAATCAAAATCAACAAGCTGACTTCTATTGAATCTAACCCTTCAAACACTCTATTGGAAACAATGGAACAAGCGGGGTTAGAGCCAGAATACAACTGCCGAGATGGCCACTGTGGCGCTTGCCGTTGCACGTTGGATTCTGGAGAGGTCGAGTACGTTGGTTTTGCTATGGCTTACACGCAAGGTAATGAAATATTGCCTTGCATCTGTAAAGCAAAGACTGAGCTATCGCTGAGTAACGTTATTCATAGAAACAAGCAAAAACGCGCATAAGCCAACTGGCTTTAGGTCGCTTTGTTCGAATATCTTCAATAAGAATTAAAAAGGGTCCGCTTCCTTTAGGAATGCGGACCCTTTTCTATTTATGTCTTTAGATATCTGAAACAACTCATACAGCACTCAGCCAAAGTCTTCCTGTTGGCTTGCGTCATACAAAGCCAAACGTTTATTGCCGAGTCAGGTTAAGAGTCACAGAGCCAATATAACAAGCGCTTCGGCACTCTCCACAGCCGTTACACTTATCTTTGTCCACTGTAGGCAACTCTCCTACTTCGATGTGTATCGCACCTGCTGAACACGCAGTTTGGCATGCTGAACAATCCATTTGCATGTAATTATTGCAGCTATCAGCAAAACTCGGCTTGAGGTCGATATAAGGTGTGACCGTTGGATGAAGTGCGCCAGTCGGACACACTTCAGTGCATTTGTTACACATAGAACAACTGTTGTAATCCAAATTCAGCAGCGCACTGCCCTCTAGCATTTCAATAACGCTATTCGGACACGCTTGCTCACACAGCTCACAACCGTCGCAAAGACGCTCAAACAGCACCTCGTCGACCGCTCTTGGCGGCCTTGCGTGCAAGCGCTGTGATATCTCTTCATAATTCGCGGCTGCTTTAACCGGTTTAGAAAGTCGAGTTAAAAAACCGCGTCTATTTGAATTTATTTGTTCAGACATTAGTCGATATATAACTTTTTAGTAGCAACGTTTAAATTATATTCAGATGTTAAGTACTTAAACCAATCTATTACATCAACCGATAGCTTTTTATAAAAAGATAGCTCTGATGCTTTATTTAATTTTTCTAAATAAGCAGAAGACCAAGTGAATAAGTGACTCTCAAGTAATTCACCAGCTGAATTGATATTTTTATTTTCTAACAAATACGCATGAGCGAATAACATTAAACCAAATTGATCTTCCGGCTCTCTTAACCCAGTGTCTAATTCAATCTGATTCAATTCTAAAAACTGGCGATACTCTACAG
Organism: Vibrio sp. 1CM23M; assembly: GCF_023161755.1. NCBI lineage: Bacteria > Pseudomonadati > Pseudomonadota > Gammaproteobacteria > Vibrionales > Vibrionaceae > Vibrio > Vibrio sp. 1CM23M. Next base: position 14,519 of record NZ_JALNTR010000011.1, on the reverse strand, counting down.
TAGAAGCACCGAACACAACGCGATCTTTATCTAAGTACACAGACCCCCAAGGCGGAGCAGGCATGTCTCCAACGCCTTCAAACAGGCGACTGAACTCTGCAGCGAGCGCATCTTCGTCTTCGCCTCTCAATGCCTGCAAGCATTCCTCAGAGAGCACTTCGCTCTCAACCAAAGCTTCAACAATGGTGACCAACTGTTCTTTACTTGTCGCTTGATAAAATAGCGAACCCAATAATTTATGCGTATCGATAATCATTATTATTTATACCGTTATAGGTTTAAAGATAATTATATTAATTAATCCATTTCATTCTTTGATCTATTTTATACATTCGATTTATAAGATTTAAATTTCGATCTTATTTGATGTTAATCAATCAACATTTATATATTAAAAGACAAAACCAAAACTACCTATAAAGTGCTAGTCATCAATAACAATAGGCATCTTAGAATGACGAATAAGAAAGAATCTGGGGTAATGAATCTTACTCGAAGAGGCTTCATGAAAGCTTCTTCTGCGGTAGGTAGTGCAGCCGCACTTGCGGGCGGTATCGCTTTACCTTTCAAATCCAAACCTGTAGCGGCTGCAGTTGCTGAGAATGTGGATGAGAAAATCGTATGGAGTGCATGTACCGTAAACTGTGGCTCTCGCTGCCCGTTACGTATGCATGTACAAAACGGTGAAATCAAATACGTAGAAACCGACAACACAGGTACTGACGAATACGGTCATCACCAAGTTCGTGCATGTCTACGTGGTCGCTCAATGCGCCGCCGTGTTTACAACCCAGATCGCCTAAAATACCCAATGAAACGTGTGGGCAAACGTGGTGAAGGCAAATTTAAACGCATTAGCTGGGAAGAGGCTTACGATGAAGTCGCTGGCACCATGCAACGCCTTATCAAAGACTACGGCAACGACACTATCTACTTAAACTACGGTACAGGCACACTTGGCGGTACGGTTACTAAATCTTGGCCACCAGCACAAACGCTAATTGCTCGTCTAATGAACCTAAGTGGTGGTTACCTAAACCATTACGGTGACTACTCAACAGCGCAAATCGCGAAAGGCTTGAGCTACACCTACGGTGGTTGGGCGAACAACAACTCTTTCTCTGATTTAGAGAACACTAAGCTTAACATCCAATTTGGTAACAACCCTGCTGAGACTCGTATGTCTGGCGGCGGTCTGATCCACCACTACGTAGAAAGCAAAAACAAATCAAACGCTAGAACGATCATCATCGATCCACGCTACACCGATACGGCCGGTGGTCGTGAAGATCAATGGATCCCAATTCGTCCTTCTACGGATGCTGCATTGGTAGCAGGTCTTGCACACGTGATGATCACTGAAGACCTTGTCGACCAACCGTTCCTAGACAAATACTGCGTAGGTTACGACGAGAAGACTCTGCCTGCATCAGCGCCTAAAAACAGCGACTACAAATCTTACATCCTAGGTTTAGGTGAAGATGGCGTAGAGAAGACACCAGAGTGGGCTTCTAAGATCACTGGTATTCCAGTTGATACCATCGTTAAGCTTGGTCGTGAAATGGGCACAGCAAAACCGTGTGCTATCCACCAAGGTTGGGGCTTACAACGTACTGCGAACGGCGAGCTAGCGTGTCGTGCAATCGCAATGCTGTCGCTACTCACCGGTTCTGTGGGTGTATCAGGTGGTTCTACAGGTGCTCGTGAAAGTGACATCAACATTCCGTTTGTGCGCTTCCCTACTGTGCCAAACCCAGTTGAAACGTCTATTTCAATGTTCATGTGGACAGACGCGATTTACCGTCACCATGAAATGACCGACATCACTGATGGTGTTCGCGGTGCAGAGCGCCTTAAGAACCCAATCAAGATGATCTGGAACTACGCAGGTAACTGCATCATCAACCAACACTCAGACATCAACAAGACTCACGCGATTCTTCAAGATGAAAGTGCGTGTGAAATGATTGTCGTGGTTGATAACCATATGACTTCTTCAGCGAAATACGCCGATATCATCCTGCCAGACTTAACAACGTCTGAGCAAGACGACTGGTGTATGGACGGTAAAGCGGCGAACATGCCTTACTTCATCTACGCGCAGAAAGCGATTGAGCCTCAGTTTGAAGCGAAATCGATCTACGAGATGTGTACTCAGCTTGCGAAACGCATGGGCGTAGAAAAAGAGTTCACCGAAGGCCGTACTCAAGAGCAATGGATTGAGCACCTTTACGCAGAAACTCGTAAGAACGATCCAACACTGCCAACCTTCGAAGAGATGAAAGAGCTGGGTATCTACAAACGTAGCTACGACCACCACTACATCGCTTACGAAGACTTCCGCAAAGATCCTGAAGCGAACCCACTGACTACACCAAGTGGCAAGATTGAGATCTACTCAGAGCAACTGGCTGATATCGCGAAGACTTGGAAGCTGAAAGAAGACGAAGTGATTCACCCACTTCCGGTTTACGCGGACTCTTTTGAAGGTCATAACGATCCACTTGCAGAGAAGTACCCACTTCAGCTAACCGGTTTCCACTACAAGGCTCGTACTCACTCAACTTACGGCAACGTTGCAGAAATCAAAGCAGCCGCACCGCAAGAGTTGTGGATCAACCCAATCGATGCAAAAGAACGTGGTATTGAAAGCGGCGACATGGTGAGTATTTTCAACGACCGTGGCGAAGTACACATTCCAGCGAAAGTGACACCAAGGATTCTTCCTCGAGTTGTCGCACTAGGCGAAGGTGCATGGTACGCACCAGATGGTCAGAAGATCGACCATGCAGGCTCTATCAACGTGCTGACCACTCAGCGCCCGAGCCCACTTGCTAAGGGTAACCCTCAGCATACAAACCTAGTTCAAATCAAAGCGCTAAAGAAAGCATAAGGTAGGTTGGAATGAAACAATACGGCTTTTACATTGATTCAAGTAAATGCACGGGTTGTAAAACCTGTCAGCTTGCTTGTAAAGATTATAACGATCTAGACATCAAAACGAACTACCGTCGCGTATACGAATACGCCGGTGGTGGCTTCACTCAAGATGGCGATACCTGGGTTCAGAAAGATGTCTTTTCTTACTACCTTTCTATCGCTTGTAACCACTGTACTAACCCTGCGTGTGTGAAAGTGTGTCCTTCGGGCGCGATGCACAAACGTGATGAAGACGGTTTGGTTGTGGTTGATGAGAGCGTATGTATTGGTTGTCAGCACTGTAGCAATGCGTGTCCTTACGGCGCACCACAATACAATGCTAAGAAAGGTCACATGACGAAATGCGATGGTTGTTACCAACGCGTTTCTGAAGGCAAACAGCCTATCTGTGTTGAGTCTTGCCCACTTCGTGCATTGGAGTTTGGTGAAATCAATACACTTCGCGAGAAGTACGGCTCTGGTGCGGATGTGGCTCCACTGCCATCTTCAACAGAAACGCTACCAAACATCGTGATTAAGCTGAACAAAAACGCGAAACCGACTGGCGATACCAGTGGTCACTTAGCAAACCCGAAGGAGGTGTAAGATGATTTTTCATGAGTGGTCTTTAATCTTCTTTACGGTGCTAGCGCAAACTGCGGTTGGTGGTTACTTACTGATTGGTGCACGAGCACTGGTACTTGGTCATGACGAAGAGAAGCTGAACAGCTACAAGGTTCCAATGTTCATCTTATGGGCACTGATGGGTCTTGGCTTCATGTTCTCGACAACGCATCTTGGCTCTCCACTGCGCGCGTTTAACGCTTTTAATCAACTAGGTTCGGCTTGGTTGTCTAACGAAGTGTTCTTCGGTGCGGCATTCTTCGCTGTCGGTGGCCTGCAATGGTTACTGTCGGTAGTTAAGAAAGGTGGCGTTGCTATCCAGAAAGCACTGATGGTTGGCGCGATGGTACTGGGTGTTATCTTCATGTACGCGATGATCAACGTATACATGATCAACACAGTACCGACGTGGGACAACATCTACACACCACTGAGCTTCATCATGACGATGGTTGTGGGTGGCTTGCTGTTATCTCAGTTCGTGATTGTATTCGCAAACGACAGCCGCTTTACGGTTGACCGTAACATCACCATGCTGGCTGTTATCGCTGTTGCTATCAGCTTGCTTGTGACAGTAGGAAAACTGAACCTAATCGGTGACATCCAAACTTCAGCGGCAAAAGCGTCTGAGTTAGTCGATGGTTTAGGTAGCTATGTGATTCTTCAAGTGGCACTGCTAATGGCAAGCTTGTTGATTTGGATTCTACCTATGCTGAATAAAGCAAAAGTGAACCCAGTTAACCTTGGCTTAGCACTAGTATTGTTCTTGGCTTCAGAGTTAATCGGCCGTGGTTTGTTCTACAGCCTACATATGACAAGCGGTTTGTAATCGAGTTCTTACAGACATGAGTTGCGTGTAAACATCGCTGCTTGTTTGGTTATCTAGAAGGCTAGATAACCAAAAGGCCCAACACCTATTTAGATGTTGGGCCTTTTTATTTCGTTTTTTCTAGCGTTTTTAATACAGACTTAGCGAGTTCGCTTACATCGTTAGCTTACATAGCTACTTAATGATAGCCGCTGGAATAAACATGTCTTTCAATCGCTTAACCGAAGAATAAGTACCAAACATCGGTTTGTTGTCTAAATGCCTTCTCAGCATATCGGCGGCAACGGTCTTAATCACGTTGCGTTGGTCTTTACGCGAGTACTGACGATAAAACTCAAGTACCTGCCCCCACTCGCCTGCTTCAGTCGACAATGCAACGCTGAATGTGTTGCCTTCCAGCTTACCAGTCACCAAAGCCAATTCAGTTCCGCACTTCTCTCTTGTTGCTCCAGCCAGCGCAAAGGTCGCGGCTAATGGATCGCTCTTTTCAAGTTCGCTCTCTTTTGGCTCAGCCATCACCCATGAGTGTCCGAAGCAATCTTCTATCTGCTCATTCAATTGCAGCCACGCTGACAGTGAACCTTTGGTCGACACTTCAGACACCGATAACGTCTTCTTTTTTTCCGCCATGATGTGTCCAATATGGTCAATCATCGGCTCATCAACACTCACGACATTACTCTCTAGCAGCTTGTAAACCATCTGCAGAAGCTTAACGCGAGTTTCTAAGTCTGCCTTAGGACCAAACAGTTTGACCTCAATGAACGGCAGATAAGAGCGGTAACCAAGTTCATAACCTTCTGGCAGCTTTAATTGGTCCAAAACATCAGAGATACCGGATTCAGACAAACCAAACGTAAACAGTCGACTGCATTCAGAGGCAACCACTTGAGGGTAGGTACGCGACAAGTCAGGAAGAATCTCAAACGTCACCATGCGTTTGAACTCACTCGGTACACCCGGCGTGAAATAGAAAGTCGCATCGTTGATTTTCAGTTTGAAGCCACAAGCCGTCCCCACAGGGTTATCGACAATCTCTGAGCTCGCAGGTAACAAAGCTTGTTTAAGGTTGCTGTCTGGCATTGGCATGCCACGTCCAGAGAACATCTCTTCCATACGAGCAAGCCATTCAGGGAACATGACGAGTTTCTGCTCGGAAGCAGCTGCAGCGGCTGCAGCACTCATATCATCGGTTGTCGGGCCTAAACCACCATTAACGATAACCACATCATAGTTAAAGCTCAGCATCAGTAGTTCTTCAACAAGAGCATTCATTTGATCACCCACAGTTGAGCGCTTAGCAAGCGCAAAACCATGCTGATAAAACTCAGCAGACATCCAAGCTGCGTTTGTATCTACAATGTCTCCATGAAGAACTTCTTCACCTGTGCTTAACATTGCGATTTTCGTCATATTTCTATCCCTTGTTGTCATAAAAAGACACTGCATTATTTACAAACTGGTCTATGGTTGAATTTGGAGCAATTCGCCTTTTCACTAATATTAATAATGTTAAACCTAAGGTTTTCTTAGGAAAAGCTATAAATTATTAGTTCCCTAAATCAGGCATTTAATAGATAATTGTGACCCTGATCAATTCCAAACTTTCTCATGGAGACCCTTGTGGCCAAATCACCGTTACTAGCAAAGGTTACTGCCGCATTTTCAATGCTAATGTCAGTTAACTCGGTTGCAAGCCAATACGACTTCGACCAGCCAATCAACCTTTCTTACTCGGATGAATGTGCTCAAGATTACTGTTTTAATGACAACTTGTACACCTACAAGCCTAGTACCAATTACGCACTGAGCGAATCGAGTGATGAGTACGACTTCTCAATCCAACAACCAAAACACATGTTGGTAAGCCAGGAGAAAGATTGGGATTACCTAATGGGTCAAACCTACACCATTCTTGGCTTAAGTGTCGCGACAGTGGGTCTAATGACTCTACTCCCTGAAAGTATTACTAAGTGGGATGATGACCAACGTGATATCAGTTCATTAGGTAAAAAGTGGAAAGATAACGTTTCTGAAGGCCCAGTATGGGACCGTGACGAACACTTCCTAAACTACGTAATGCACCCATATTTTGGTGGTGTTTACTACACCGCAGCCCGACACGCAGGTTACGACGAGTTTGAGTCATTCTTATACTCTTGGACTATGTCGACGTTCTTCTGGGAATACGGCGTAGAAGCGTTTGCTGAAGTACCTTCATGGCAAGATCTCTTCATCACACCTTTCTTCGGTGCGGTTGTCGGTGAAATGATGCTAGAAGCAGAGCAAGATATCATTGCTTCAGGTGGTGAAGTGATGGGCTCTCAAACCATGGGTGATGTGTCGCTATTTTTCCTTAACCCTGTTGGACACATTCACTACTGGGTAAGTGACGCATGGGGCGGTGATGCAGAAGTGAACCTGAATACTAACCCTTGGTGGGATAACCAAGACGCTGCACGTTTTGCTTACGATGCTGGCGCACCATACGACTCTCAGTTTGTTGGTATGAACTTCAAAGTAACGTTCTAATTCGTCTCTAGTACTACTCAATATAAGTTATTGAATACAAGTTACTGAATATAAGTTGCTGAATCATCAATCACAGTGACAACTCTTCTAAAAAGCGGCTCTCTAGCCGCTTTTTTTGTGCCCTACTCTTCATTCTCTTTTTTTGCATCGAAGCTTAGTTTCAAAAATTGACCTAGGTCAAACATTGTTCGATGTAACCTTCTACACTGAAATTAAAGAACTTTATCGCGTGATATCAAACATTTAATTAGCAAAGAATAATTGAAACCTTGGGGGCTGATATGAACAGTACATTTATCGTAAACTTTATCGGAAAAGCATCACCAGCAACAATTAAACAGCTTGCTGCGGTTACTCACGAAAACGACGGCAAATGGCTCATCAGTAAAGTGAACTTTATTGAAGACCAAGTCGCTGGCGTACTAAAGGTTCAACTTCCAGCCATCAACGAATCGATTGTCAAAGAAGCCTTTAGCGCCAATCCGGATCTCATCGTGCAGTTTGTCGATTCAGACCATACGCACAATGTTCAAGACACGGTCCATCACTTAAGACTCGACTCTAACGACCGAGCAGGTATCGTCAACGAAGTGACTCATGTATTGGATAGACAAGGGATCAGCATTCTCGATATGGACTGTCATCGTGTCTTTATCGCAGGTGGCGGTGGTGTTAGCTCAAGCCTATTCACATCAAAAATCGCCGTTAAACTGCCAATCGAAGTACAGATCGACGACGTAGTTAATGAACTCGAAACGCTCAGTGAAGATACTCGAGTGATGATTGAAAGCTAAATAAACAAAATTGAACAAAAAAGAGCAGCTCATTGGCTGCTCTTTTTATTGCTCTGAAGATATGATTCAGTTACTTAACTGACCATTGTGATAATGAGCGTTTGAAGTCTTCATAACCGAATTCATTTAGCTTCTGAACTTCACCACTGCTACGTTCGCAGTAGATTGATGGCATTTTCAGACCATTGAACCAGTTCAGTTTCACCATGGTGTAACCCGCGCTGTCTAACAGATGCAGCTTTTGACCAATCTTAAGTGGCTCATCAAAGCTCGCTTCGCAGAACTGATCGCCCGCAAGGCATGAACATGAGCCAATCACATAGTCGTGACTGCCTGTTTCTGATGCTTCCAATACAGATGCTGGCTCATTGTAGATAAGCGTGTCTAAACGGTGTGCTTCGGTTGCTGAATCGACAATTGCTGTTTTCTTCACGTTCTCAACGATATCAACCACTGTCACAACTAGATCGGTTGTTTTAGTGATGATCGCTTCACCCGGCTCAAGGTACATCTGCACGCCGTGTTTCTCAGAGAAGGCTTTTAGCGCAAGACCGAGTTTTTCGATGTCATAGCCAGGCCATGTAAAGAACACACCACCGCCCATGCTCACCCAGTCCAACTTATCTAAGTGCTCGCCAAACTGTTCTGAGATTGAATCAAGTAGGCCGATAAATGCATCGACGTCTTTGTTCTCACAGTTCATGTGGAACATCACACCATTAATCTCATCGAAAATTTCTGGTTTGATATGGTCAGCTTGCACGCCCAAACGCGAGAATTGACGCGCTGGGTTAGCCAAGTCTTGCCCTGCGTAGCTCACGCCCGGATTTAAACGTAAACCCAGTGAAGCTTTACCTTCAACAATATGACGGTAAGCAGCAAGTTGGCTCTGAGAGTTGAAGATCATCTTGTCGCAGATGTCAGCAACTTCTCTCACGTCATCTTCGCTGTAACCGACACTGTAAGCGTGCGTCTCACCACCAAAGGTTTCGTGGCCAAGCTTCACTTCGTATGGACCAGAGCTTGTCGTGCCATCGAGGTAAGGTTTGATGATGTCAAACACACCCCATGTCGAGAAGCACTTGAGAGCCAATACCAACTTCACACCTGAAATCTCTTTCAGCTGCTTGGCTTTCTCTAAGTTCGCAATCAACTTGTCTTCGTTGATCATGAAATAAGGCGTTTTTAGTTCGTTGTTTTGCATGTTAATACCTTGCGGCCCTCGAGTTCACGAAGGCACATGATAATCGAACAAAGCCGACGCAACAGCATCGGCTTGTAATTATACGTTCTCGTCAATCATATGACTTTGAATGGAATTCGCAGAGCTTTGACCTTGTCACTAGGACAACGCGACGAGGGCAAAGAGCCAGAAATTACTTCAAAGTGTGGATCAGAGGTAAACCAGCTGTCGGCTCTAGCTCTTGAACGTGCCAATCTAGACCGATTTCCGGCATAGTTGCTAGGAACGGGTCTGGGTTTAGCTGTTCCATGTTGAACACACCTTTATCAGCCCATTCGCCACGGAAGAACTGAAGTGCAGCCGTAATCGCTGGAACACCTGTTGTGTAAGAGATCGCTTGGTGCTCTACGTCTTCGTAAGCCACTTCGTGGTCTGCGTTATTGTAGATGAACACGCTGCGCTCTTTACCGTCTTTCTTACCTTGAACCCAAGTACCGATACACGTTAAACCAGTGTAACCCGGAGCTAGAGATGTTGGATCTGGCAGTAGTGCTTTAAGAACATGCAGAGGCTGAACCACAGTACCATCGTGCAGTGTTAGCGGATCAGGGCTAAGAAGACCGATATCACGCATGCAGTTGAAGTAGTTCAAGTATGCATCACCAAAGCCCATCCAGAATTCGATGCGCTTAGCTGGGATGAACTCTTTCATTGAACGAACTTCATCGTGCGCCATTGAGTAAACTTTGTGAGAACCACAGTTCGGGAATTCAAACTCAAGCATACGAGAGTGACAAGGTACTTGTTTCCACTCTTCATTTTCCCAGTAGAAAGAGTCGCCTTGGATCTCAAGCATGTTGGTTTCTGGGTCAAAGTTTGTCGCAAACTTCTTGCCGTGGTCACCAGCATTCACATCCATTACATCAATTGAGTCAATCTCATCGAACAAGTGCTTAACCGCGTATGCAGCAAAGATTGATACCACACCTGGATCAAAACCAGCACCAAGAATACCTGTGATGCCCGCTTCAGCGAACTTCTCACGGTAGCCCCACTGCCAATCGTAAGCTTGTGGTACTTGTTGGCCTTCAGAACATAGGTCAACCGCTACCGATGTATCTAAATAAGAAACTTTAGATTGGTAACATGCTTCCATGATTGCCATGTTTACCCAAGGAGGACCAGCGTTGATCACTAGATCCGGCTGAACTTCTTTAATCAAAGCAACAAGCGCATCAACATCATCAGCGTCTACTGAACGTGCTTCTAGTTTCTTGGTTGAATCTTTAAGGTTGTTTTTTCCCTTGATAGATTCGATGATTTTTTCACACTTCGCGATTGTGCGAGAAGCGATTGTGATATCACCCAGAACTTCGTTATTTTGTGCTGCTTTGTGTGCAACAACCCAACCAACGCCGCCTGCACCAATTTGTAGAATAGCCATAGTTTTAATTACCCTTGTTGTTCTGCTAGCTCAATAGCTAAAGTTTGAATTTTGTTTATTAGAGATTTGAAATCTGATGTCGTTAAGCACGGATTCAAGATAGTGAATTTAAGCGCGCTTTTACCGTCGACGACCGTTTCGCCAAGCACGGCAACACCACGAGTCAGTGCTTCCAGTCTTAACGTTTGATTCAGTTTGTCTAAATCTAGCTCACCGTTTTCTAATTTCCCATTGCGAGGCACCGATCGGAACAGCACAGTAGACAGTGACGGCTCAGCAAGCAGTTCAAAATCGTCATGCTTCTGAATCAGGTCGGCGACTTGAAGCGTCTGCTCTAGGAGATGATCGTACATATCACCCAGCTGCTTTGGCCCAACGCTTTGCATCGTCATGAAGACTTTCAGTGCATCAAAACGCTTGGTGGTCGCAATAGACTTATCGACAAGATTTGGCAGCTCATCGTGCTCGCGATTCAAGTAGTCTGCGTGATGCAGTAGGAACTTAAAGTTCGCTTTGTCTTTCAGCAACACAGCACCACAGCTGATTGTTTGGAAGAACAGCTTGTGGAAATCAACGCTGACAGAGTCCGCTTTCTCAATGCCTTTCAGACGAGCTTTATGGCTACTTAATATAAGTGCGCCACCGTAAGCACTGTCGACATGGAACCAAAGATCTTGTTGGTTTGCGATATCAGCAATCGCTTCAAGGTCATCAATTGCTCCGTGGTCGGTAGTACCCGCAGTACCGACAACAGCAAAAGGAATTAACCCTTGAGCTTTAAGCGCTTTCACTTCTGCGTCTAGCAAGTCAGGCTTAATAGTGCCGTTTGCATTAGTGTCAACACAGCACACTGCCGCTTCGCCTAGCCCTAGTAGAGAGGCTGACTTTTGAACCGTAAAGTGAGATTTCTTTGAACATAAGATACGCAGCTTGCTCGCGTATTCTGGTAAGCCAAGCTTTTGGATAGAATAACCATTGTGCTTATCCGCAACCCAGTCTCTCGCAAGCAATAAACCCATTAGGTTACTTTGCGTGCCACCACTGGTGAAAACACCGTCTGCTTGTGCGCCAAGTTGGTATTTGTCGCACATCCAATCCACAACGCGCTGCTCAACGTAAGTCGCAGCAGATGCTTGGTCCCATGAATCCATTGATTGATTCAACGCAGCGATAATCGATTCCGCTGCTACCGAAGCCATAAGAGGAGGAGTATGAAGGTGTGCAATACAATCTGGGTGTTGCACGAAGATGGAGTTTGCAGCGACAAGATCTGCAGTGCTATCTACAACATCAACCAAAGCGTGTTGATTGTTATCAAGGTCGACAGCATTGATAGCTGCTTCTAGCACTTTTGGTTCTAAACCCGAATAAGGGGTTTCAACCTGTTCAAAAACCGCTTTCATCGCTTGAGTGGTTTGGTTCATCACGTTAGCAAATTCGTCGCTACCGCCTAAACCTGTCTGGATGAAATGCTTGTTCCATTCTTGGTTTGCTTGTTCGCTTGAAGCTGGGTCTTGTTGTAAGCCACCACCAGCTGCGATGATCGCTTCTTCCATTACGCGGAGTGCAAAGTCAATCTGCTCAAAAGAGATAATCATTGGCGGAAGGAAACGAATTACCGAGCCATCACGACCACCCTTTTCAACCATCAAGCCACGCTCTAACGCTGCTCGTTGAATCGCTAGGGTTAACTCGCCGTCTGATTGTGGTTCGCCAAACTTGTTAAGCTCACCATTTGGTTGCTTGATCTCAGCGCCAAGCATCAAGCCTTTACCGCGAACTTCGGCAATACAGCCAACGCGTGATTGAATCTTCTCAAGCCCGTGACGTAAGTATTGACCTGCGATGTTCGCGTGCTCAACTAAACCATCTCGCTCGATGATTTCCAACGCCTTAGCGCCAGACACCATTGCTAACTGGTTACCACGGAATGTACCGGTGTGCTCACCTGCTTTCCATGTATCAATGCTCTTATCGAACACAAGCAGCGACATAGGCAGTCCGCCACCAATCGCTTTAGACAAGCACAAGATATCAGGGTTAACGCCTGATTCTTCAAACGCAAATCGATGACCCGTTTTACCCACACCACACTGAATTTCATCAAAAATCAGTAGGATACCGTGCTCGTCACAGATGCGACGTAAGCCTTGTAACCAAGATGCTGGAGCAGGAATCACACCGCCCTCACCTTGCACAGGTTCAACGATCATCGCGGCTGGTTTCATGATTCCAGACTCGTCATCGTTCAACATACGCTCGATATAACGAATGCTCGCGTTGGCACCCGCTTCACCACCAATGCCAAACGGACAGCGGAGGTTGTATGGGAAAGGCATAAAGTGCACATCAGACATCAAGCCGCTACGACGCTCTTTAGTGCCGAGGTTACCCATCATGCCCATGGTGCCGTTGGTCATGCCATGGTAAGCACCACGGAAAGCAAACATGGTGTTGCGACCTGTGGTTTGCTTAGCAAGCTTGATCGCCGCTTCCACAGCGTCAGCTCCCGATGGGCCACAGAATTGAAGAACCGAGTTATTTGAAAAGTCTTGAGGAAGAAAAGCTTTAACTCGATTGATAAACGTCTCTTTTGCTTGGGTCGTAATATCAAGAGTTTGGTATGGCAAACCAGAATCGAGCTGGTCTTTCAGTGCTTGGTTAATCTCAGGGTGATTGTAACCCAGAGAAAGTGTACCTGCACCGGCTAAGCAATCGAGAAAGAGTTGGCCACGAGTATCTTCAACTAAAGCGCCACATGCTCGTTTAATAGCAATAGGCAGGCGTCTTGGGTAAGAGCGAACATCCGACTCATGCTGTTCTTGCTCTAGCAAAATAGCGTCAGGTGTTAGGTCGTACGTTCCCTCTAAGATAGGAACCATAGTTGAAAATGAATTTGCGATAGTATTAATATCGACTTCAAAGGCGGTAGTCATAAAAGTCCCCTTGAATGTGTTCATACTCACCTCCATCAGACGCAATTACCCACCAACTCTCGTTAAATTTGGAGAGAGTTCATAGTGAAGCACGCGTATTGTCTAGAAATGAGATATAGCTGTACGCTCGCATAAGTCAAATGACGAATACGAAATTAAGCCGTCTTAAGACAGCGATAAATTGTTAGCGTGAGCTCAAGGTTCAGTTATGCTACTGTTTTGAAGAATTGGACATTTTTGCAGGATCGGGCAGCTATGAGGAGCTGGTCCCTTTGGAAATGCAGAGCTGATTAGCAATGTTGTAATTAGTGTGTTCAATGTTGGGTTTCCCATTAACATGGCGAACTGCGCCATAAGTATCCCGTCTATCAGCTAAAGGACTAGCCAATACCTACCCTACGTAATGTCCCAATCAGCAAGAATGGTCACTACGCGTATCCCCCAGAAGCAATCGTTGCTCTTCTTGAACATTGTTCATTCCGAGATTGCGCGGGAAAGTAACATAAAGTGAAATGAACGACCAATAGTTTTTAATAATAGCTTGATAAATAGCAGCTGCGGCTAAGGAATTGCTGTAAATATCGTCACACTATCGTTTAAGAAAGAGATCCCCGGTTCGCTCGTTCCTCACGCCCGAGGATGACGACGTGGGACTATAAACGTTGCTAGAGAAGCTTGGAGGTCATGGCGTCACTCCCTAGAGCGAGGAATGAGTTCATAGGGAGTCCCGAACAACATGTCGATGTATGGCTTTATTAAAGAAGTTACCTGATGCAATAGATTAAACTGAAGTTAATCAGCAAGCGGCAAGAGATCCCCGCTTCAATCGTTCCTCACGCCCGAGGATGACGACGTGGGGTTATAAACGTTACTAGAGAGACTTTGAGGTCAAGGCGTCACTCCCTAGAGCGAGGAATGAGTTCATAGAAAATCTCGCACTGAAAACAAAGTTCACTACACAGATAAAGGAATGAAAAGTTAATCATCTGTCCGTGTCTACGTCATTCCCTAGCACGAGGAACGAGTTCATAGGGAATCTCGCTTTTAAAACGAACTTGATTGCGAAATTTTGAGGCAAAATAGAAATGAATTTTTAGCGCGGATTCGAACAACAAGAGTTCTTAAACGTAAAAGCTAAACGCCAGAAACCAAAAAGCCCGAACATTTCTGTTCGGGCTTCTTAATTTGGAGCGATACATCGGGTTCGAACCGATGACCTCAACCTTGGCAAGGTTGCGCTCTACCAACTGAGCTAGTA
>NZ_JALNTR010000010.1:0-138803 GCF_023161755.1 Vibrio sp. 1CM23M | reverse complement strand
ATGGAGGCGCCTCCCGGAGTCGAACCGAGGTCCACGGATTTGCAATCCGCTGCATAGCCACTCTGCCAAGGCGCCTTAGTAACTCCAATCGAATCGCTCATTGCCATCCTCTTGGGTACGGGATGCATTCTACGGATTCAGACGATTGAGTCAATATTATTTTTGTACTTTTTAATTCGTTTGAATAGATTTCATACGAAACAGGCCAAATAGCTGACTTTATGTTCAAAACACACTGTGAGCGGGTTATTCAAAGGAGATCTATATCACATTAGATATCCACTATTGATAACTTAGCCTTAGGTTAAAGATCAAAAAAGCGAGCCTCAGCTCGCTTCTTCATCAATGATGTTTTTCGTCTAACAAATCGTCTTTGGCAGCCATCAAGTATTGTGCCATTGACCAATAAGTAAGAACGGTGGCGACATACAGTGCAATGTAACCTACCCACACCATCCAGTCGTCGTATCTCCAGATAAGTACCCAAAGAGCGAACATCTGAGAAACCGTTTTGACTTTACCAACCCAAGATACCGCAACACTTGCGCGTTTACCGATTTCAGCCATCCATTCACGCAGCGCTGAAATGATGATCTCACGAGCAATCATGGTCACCGCTGGGATAGTTATCCAAATCGAGTGGTAATGCTCTGTAATCAGGATAAGAGCCGTAGCGACCAACACTTTGTCAGCCACAGGGTCAATGAAGGCACCGAAGCGAGACGTTTGCCCTAACTTACGAGCTAGCATGCCATCTAGCCAGTCAGTGAAACCTGCTACCCAAAACACCATCGCAGCAGCGAAAGGAGCCCATTGATAAGGTAGATAGAAAACGACAACGAATACTGGGATCAAAAATAGTCTCAGTAAGGACAAAATGTTAGGTATATTCAAACGCATATTATTGGGCTCTTATTAATTGCGCTTTAATGGTGCGGGATTTTTACTATTGTTTCAATGCTTGATAAATGTTTTCTGCCAAAGAATGACTAATGCCCGGCACTTTGGCTATTTCTTCGACAGTTGCACGCTTAAGTTCTTGTAAGCCACCCATATATTTCAGCAAAGCTTGACGACGTTTAGGCCCTACCCCTTCAATTCCTTCCAAAGCACTGGTTCTGCGCGTTTTACCACGTTTCGCCCTGTGCCCTGCAATCGCATGATTATGGCTCTCATCACGAATGTGTTGGATAAGATGCAGTGCTGGCGCATCACTAGGTAAATTAAATTCTTCACCTTCAAGGGTTACCAAAGTTTCTAAACCCGGTTTACGCGTTACCCCTTTCGCAATACCCATCATTCTTGGTCTAAACGGCCAATCCCCCCAATATTGAGAAATGATCTCATGAGCGCGGTTTAGCTGACCTTTACCACCATCGATAAAGATGATGTCTGGGATCTTGTCGACATCGAGTTGCTTCGAATAACGTCTCTCAAGCGCCTGAGCCATCGCTGCATAATCATCGCCACCTGTAATGCCGGTGATGTTGTAACGACGGTACTCCGGTTTAACCGGGCCTTCTTGATTGAATACCACACACGACGCAATCGTGCTTTCACCCATGGTATGACTGATATCGAAACATTCCATGCGCTTGATAGCATCCATCGACAGAACTTCTTGGAGCTCTTTGAAGCGCTGATTAATCGTCATCTTGTGATTAATCTTGGTGGTAATAGCCGTCAATGCATTGGTATTCGACAATTTAAGGTAACGACCTCGAGTACCTGAAGGGTTGGTATTGAAGTGAATCTTACGACCCGCTACTTCACACAAGGCTTCTTGAATCGGTGTGACATCTTCCATCAAATCGGCATTGAGAATCAAACGGGTTGGGATGGTTCTCGCTTCATTATGCGCAAGATAGTATTGGCTTAAAAAGCTCGAAAAGACCTCTTCTCGCACCGTATTGTTTGGAATTTTAGGGAAATGGCTTCTACTGCCTAAAACCTTGCCTTGGCGAATCATCAAGATATGAATACACGCTACGCCATTCTCTTGAGCAAAGCCCAACACGTCCATATCTTCCATTGAATCGTCAGATACGTATTGTTGTTCTTGCACACGTCGAATCGCTTGGATTTGGTCACGGAAAGCGGCAGCTTGTTCAAAACGAAGCTCACGGCTTGCTGTGTCCATCTTTTCGATGAGCGTCTCAAGGACTAATTTGTCTTTCCCTTGCAGGAATAGACGAACGTAGTCGATAAGTTCACTGTACTCTTCATCAGAGATGATTGAGCTGACACAAGGCGCAGCACAACGGCCAATCTGATACATCAAACACGGGCGCGTTCTATTGGCATAAACCGTATCTTCACACTGGCGGGCAGGGAAAATCTTTTGGAGTAGGTGTAGCGTCTCACGCACAGCGCCGGAATCAGGGTAAGGACCAAAGTATTCGCCCTTTTTCTTCTTAGCACCACGGTGCATCGACAAACGAGGATGCTTGTGACCGCTAATAAAAATATAAGGGTACGACTTATCATCACGCAAAAGTACGTTGTATTTAGGCAAGTACTGCTTGATGTAGTTGTGCTCAAGAATGAGCGCTTCTGTTTCCGTGTGCGTTACAGTGACATCGATCTTGTCAATATTACTGACTAGAGCACGTGTTTTTTCACTGTCGACTTTTTTACGGAAATAACTGGAAAGGCGTTTTTTGAGGTTCTTAGCTTTACCGACGTAAATAACGACAGCCTCGGCGTTATACATTCGATAAACGCCGGGCTGCTCTGTTACTGTCTTGAGGAATGAGACTGAGTCAAACAAGTTGGTCACTATACGATCTCAGTGTTAAAGGGTCTCAGTGTCTAACATTCCATGTCTAATCGCTAAATGCGTCAGCTCTACATCGCCACTGATATCCAGCTTACTGAACAAGCGGTAGCGGTAACTGTTGACTGTTTTAGGACTTAGATTGAGTTGTTCTGAAATATCCGTCACTTTCTGACCTTTAGTAATCATCATCATGATTTGAAGTTCACGTTCAGATAAGTCTGCGAATGGATTTTCAGACGCAGGCGAGAATTGGCTCAAAGCCATCTGCTGCGCAATTTCTGGTGAAATGTATCGTTGGCCACTATTAACCACTCGAATTGCATTTACCATTTCATCCGGACCTGCCCCTTTAGTAAGGTAACCAGCAGCTCCAGCTTGCATCACTTTAGTTGGAAACGGATTTTCCGTATGAACAGTTAAAACGATGATTTTAACATCAGGGTTGAAACGCAAGATCTTCTTGGTTGCTTCTAAGCCACCAATACCAGGCATATTCATATCCATCAAAATAACGTCAGTATTGTTAGTACGACACCATTTTGCAGCATCTTCACCGCTTTCAGCTTCCCCTGCTACGTTCATTCCACGGACGTCTTCAATAATACGTCGTATCCCTGTGCGAACCAGCTCGTGATCATCTACAAGGAAAACATTTATCAAACTTGTATCTCCACACTATTAATTGGCTCTGCAACCACTGTGTCATTTCATCTGTTTGAAACAATTGAACAAAGGAACAGTGGATCGCAGCATTGAGTACATCTTAACTTAATTACTAAAAAAAAGCTCTGTTGAATATGTGCTGAAACACGAACTTTAGCAAGTACTTATTAACAAATAAGCTAACTAAAACAACAAGCTTTTTCTAAAAATCAACCAGTTAAAACAACACCCAATAAAATTACATAAGATAAAGATATTTTCAATACCATTGAATAACCATTCGCGACAATTTCACTTATTTGCTTATAGAGTCCCGTTATTCGCCTCTACTAACTAGAATTTAGTTAGTATTTTTACTGCCTGTTGTGCGCAGAGGGTCGCTAAATGGTAGTATTCGATTCCCCATTTCAATAGGTTACTACATTGGATATTCAGCAAGGCTTTGTACTCACAAGACAAGCAAGAGATTTTTCAGGGCGCACACAAATCGACTTGTGGTTAAGCACCCCTCAAGGCCCTACTCTGCTGACGATTCAAAATGAAAAACCGGTATTTTTTGTTGCTAAATCTGATCTAGATGCATGTCAGGCAATCGCAGCGAATGAGTCGATCGATTGCCAATTTAAGCCTCTAGAATTAGCCACATTCGAGCAAACACCTCTCGCCGCGTGTTACACCTCACTGTCGAGAAGCAGCTTTGGTTTAGCGCAAGCCTTTCACAACGAAGAAATCCAAACCTTTGAAAGCGATATTCGACTCGCCGATCGATTCTTGATGGAACGTTTTATCAAGGGAAGTATTGAGTTCACCGGATCTGCTGTGCAAAAAAATCAGCACCGTCGAGTCTCAAACGCAAAATGCCGAGCAGGTGATTACTTACCCAGTCTATCTGTGGTCTCGCTTGATATTGAGTGTTCGGAAAAAGGCGTGCTTTATTCAATCGGCCTAGACAGTCCGATGGACAGCCGAGTGATCATGGTCGGCGAAGCACAACAAGCTGAAACCAATATCCAATGGGTTGCCAACGAGAAAGCGCTACTCGAAGCAATGATAGCTTGGTTCTCTGAATTTGATCCTGACATCATCATTGGTTGGAACGTTATCGACTTCGATTTTAGGCTGCTGCACAAACGTTCAGAATGGAACGAAGTGAAGCTCAACATCGGCAGAGACAATCAACCTAGCTTTTTCCGCAGTTCCGCGCAAAATCAGCAAGGTTTTATCACAATCCCCGGCCGCGTTGTCTTGGATGGTATCGATATGCTCAAGACAGCGACCTACCACTTCCGTTCTTGGTCTCTTGAGTCGGTATCACAAGAACTGCTTGGTGAAGGCAAAGACATCCATAACGTTCACGACCGTATGGATGAGATAAACCGAATGTTTAAGTTCGATAAACCTTCACTCGCTAAGTACAACCTTCAAGACTGCGTGCTAGTAAACCGAATCTTCGAACACACTCACCTACTCGATTTTGCTATTGAGCGTTCACGACTGACCGGTGTGGAGCTTGATCGTGTTGGCGGTTCTGTTGCTGCCTTTACTAACTTATATCTGCCTCAAATCCACAGGGCGGGTTATGTCGCACCGAACTTAGAGCCAGAGAATTGGATTGCGAGCCCCGGCGGTTATGTGATGGATTCGATTCCCAATCTGTACGACTCGGTTTTGGTACTCGACTTTAAGAGCCTGTATCCATCAATCATTCGCTCGTTTCTGATTGACCCTATGGGGCTGATTGAAGGGTTGAAGCTAGAACTAGGCCCAGCAGAAGACCAAGCCGTTGATGGCTTTCGAGGTGGGCAATTCCACCGCTCTAAACACTTCTTGCCAGAGATGATTGAAAACCTCTGGGCTGCACGTGATGTGGCGAAGAAGAACAACGAGAAGGCGTTCTCTCAGGCGATTAAGATCATCATGAACTCATTCTATGGTGTGTTAGGTTCGTCTGGTTGTCGTTTCTTCGATACCCGGTTAGCGTCTTCAATTACCATGCGCGGGCACGAAGTACTATCTCGAACGAAAGATATGATTGAAGAAAAAGGCTATAAAGTTATCTACGGTGATACTGATTCTGTCTTCGTGCATTTAGGGAAAAGCCATACCCAAGATGAAGCAGACTCGGTGGGTAATCAGTTAGTTATTGACATAAATTCTGCATGGACTAAGCATTTGCGCGATGAATACAACTTAGACTGTTGGCTTGAACTTGAATACGAAACGCATTATCAAAAGTTCCTGATGCCTACCATTCGTGGCTCTGAAACTGGTTCGAAGAAGCGGTATGCTGGATTAGTGATTCAAGATGGTAAAGAAAAGATGATATTCAAAGGACTTGAAACTGTTCGTACAGATTGGACACCATTAGCACAAAAATTCCAGCAAGTACTATTTGATATGGTCTTCCATAACCAAGACCCTGATGAATACATTCGTTCATATGTAGATGCAACTCTTGAAGGCAAGCATGATAAACAACTGGTTTATCGTAAACGTTTAAGACGTAATCTGAATGATTACCAAAAGAACATTCCTCCACAGGTTCGTGCCGCTCGTATGGCTGACAAAATTAATGCTAAATTGGGTCGCCCTTTACAATACCAACGAAAAGGCGTTATTGAATACGTAATTACTGTCAACGGTGCTGAACCAAGTAGTTACCAGCAAAGCCTTACTGATTATCAGCATTACATAGATAAGCAATTGAAACCTGTAGCTGACGGTATATTGCCATTTATAGGCAAAGATTTTGATTCTATCACTGCCCCCCAGATTGGTCTTTTTTAATACATATCTTTCATCCTAATGCGGCGTTTTAGGCCGCATTTTTTTTCATGTCATCATAAAAAGTCACCAAGTAATGCAGAAAACGCATTTTCTTGGGCTTACATTGTCTGAATTAAGGGTGAATTATGCCATCTATCAATGCCTACGCTTACACACGTTTATCGGATTCACAGCAAGCCAAAGAAGGTCGGTCTGGTTCTGAACGCCAGAAATTATCAATAAAGAAGTACCTTTCAGAACAAGATTGTAAAGGAACTAAAATCGACCTCATTGAAATGCAAGACGTAGGGCGATCTGCCTTTCATGGTAATCATCGACATGAAGATGCTGAATTTGGAATGTTTCTAAAGCAAGTAGAAGCTGGTTATATTGCGAAAGGCTCGTGGCTTCTTATCGAAGATATTGATCGCCTGACTCGCGAACACTTTCTATCTGCTGTTGAAACAACTTTTAATCCTATCCTTGATGCTGGGATTGAAATTCATGTTTTGCTTACCCGTCAAGTATTCAAGGGACGTCTTAATCTTGGGGAAATGGTTGATCTGTTGGTTAAAGTAGAATCTGCCAACGTCTACACCGAACGACTCTCAGAACGTGTTAAAGGCTATTGGAATAAGCAGTTTCGTGATATTAGCCAAGGCAAAAAAGTAAATTTACAATCTCGTCCACTATGGCTTTCATGGGACAAAGACAGAACAAATTACCGCTTAAACATAAAGTCGGGCTGTATAAAGACCATTTTCGAAATGTACCTTGCTGGCTTTGGGTATCGTGGTATTGCCGATCATTTGAATAAACAAGGTATTGCTTCGTTAAAAGGTAAGAAATGGCAAGTAGCACCTATCAAGCGCATCTTAAAGGATCCGTCGGTTTATGGGCGACTGGAATACTTGAAGCGTGGTTTGACCCAAGATGGCTTCTTCCCTGCTGTTGTATCAAAAGAAACCTATGATCGTGTTCAAATTCTAATGCAAAAGAAAGGATCATCTAAGGTACGAACGTCTTTATATGAAAAGGACAATACACTACAAGGGCTAATGTACTGTGAATGTGGCTCACCTATGTATCACAAAATTAATTCCCGTAAGAAGCGTCCCGATGGGTCTTACTATAACCAGACCATCACTAGTTTTCGTTTATGTTGCACGGGTAAGAACAATGGAAACGGTTGTAATAACCGTGATTTATATTACCCAATAATTAAAGAAATGCTGATCAAATCATCTGATACATTTAACACAAACCACGTTAGCCAATCAGTTGTCATTGATCATTCAGCAGAAATTGAAGGGTTAGAACAACAGAATCTAAACATCATGGATATGACGTTAAAAATGAATAAACCTGAACTGATTGAACGTTACATTCAGATGCAAGAAGTGAACTTGGATCTCATCCAGCAACTGCGTAAGGAAGAAACAAAGCCAGTTACAGGAAACTTACTGCGCGATGTAACTTTAAACGATTTATCTGTAGCAGAAATCAGCAATTATCTACGAATGCTTATTAAGCGTGTAGATGTATACTCCGAAGGTGCTGGCGTAAATAAGTTTCTGCTTGATGATTCAGAAACTAAGCCGTTTTTCATTGTTGAATACTACAATGGACATAAACAAGCCATGCTAATGCATGACATGCGCACTCCACTGGCTACCACTGCCTATTCAAGCGATAGCCAAGGAAATATGCTCCTCTAAAGAACTAAGGGCATTACGTTGTTGTTATGCCCTTTTATTTTATTGCTCGTTTTCTGCTGCGTTAATTTGGTCGATTATTGCTTGAATATTAGCAAACGGGTTTGTTGATTTAGTCCTTGCAAATGCATATCCATATATTGGTACATTTTCGGGAATCATATCTAACCCCTTAAGTACAGATGCAACCGCGTTCATTTGTGCACCAGACGTATAAACATCATCTAACAATACTACTGCTGTAATATCTTTAGGAAACTTAGCGTCTTCCTCCTTGTAGACACCTAACGTTTCTATATGCGCCTCTGCTCGCCTTGCTTCATGTGATTTATGCGATGGCTTTTTAGGCTCCCACCTTTCAATTACTTGATGCGCTTTAATTTCATAGGGCTGATTATTCTTAGCATTTGCCCATTCCTCCCACCAATAGACAACTTTGGCCATTGGTCTTGAATGATTACACTCTTCAGGAACAGAACTAGGTATCGGTACTAAGGCAACTTTTCCTTCCAGCCCCTTTTCTTCAGCCCACTCATAAAACTGTTTTATATAAATTCCTGACAAACGTTTTAGTGCGACATTCGAACCATCATTGACTTTACCTGCACTGGTACAATAAGGAACTCCACAATTACGGTTAAGCAATCTATAAGTAAGATTTTTTGCTGGTTTTAAACCGTAATAAACATCAAACCATGTGTTCTTATACGCTTGTGTACTACAGTCACGGTATCGTGGAATAAAATCTCTTGAATGACCTATATTTTCGTCTGGAATTGTATGTACGTCTATATCGTCTAACGATACTGTATGGAAATGTTGTTGAAAGTCGTAAGCCTCGTACTCTAAGGTATCATTAATAAAATCGGTTATGATTTCATCTAACTCATCTAAATTATTAACAATAGCTGTTGGAATGGCGTTATCAGTAATCCATTTTTCTTCAAACTCTGTACCCCATGTACAAAACACTGATGGGGACTCTATATAGTGACCAAAATGGATATCTTTTGCAGAATCACCAATCACAAGTAAACGAACATCGCTAAAATCTTGGTCGTGATAACGTGCTAAACCATCTAAGAACTCTTCTAAATCACAACAAGGCTTTCCTGCGTTAGATAGGATATGTTTATCGTCGAACTGAAAGCCGTGTATATCTAAAATTGTTTCGCAATATCGGCACTCGGGGGAATTTGGGGAATCGGTGATAAAGACAACATGTGTATCGCCATACATATCCGAAAGATTATTGACATAATCAACAATCTTTTCATCATACAGGACAGTCTCTATTTCTCCTTCACGTAATTTATCTACGATAAGGGCACGACCATGT
Organism: Vibrio sp. 1CM23M; assembly: GCF_023161755.1. Classification (NCBI taxonomy): domain Bacteria; kingdom Pseudomonadati; phylum Pseudomonadota; class Gammaproteobacteria; order Vibrionales; family Vibrionaceae; genus Vibrio; species Vibrio sp. 1CM23M. The sequence goes on along the minus strand of NZ_JALNTR010000010.1, from coordinate 129,541 downwards.
GATGTCTGAAGGTAGGGCTTACAAGCCCTTGTGTCTACAAGTGTGTTATCAAGATCGAAGATTATGACTTCCATCGGCTGAACTCCAATAAGATATTAGAATCACTGCCTGATCACTTTTAAATTATCTTTGTACTTATGAACCCATTGATATTCGGGTTCATGGATGTTGTTTTCCAAAGCGTACAACTGCTTACTCTGCTCTATACAGTGCCTAACAGCATATTGGGTTCCGCTTCTGTCACCAGCACGGGCTACTACAACACCTTCACTTGATAGACCTACTGTTGTCCGGTTCCTATTGGCAAAAAAAGAACCAAAGCTACGTATTCCTATCGGATACTCAGATACCAAAAGGTGATTTTCGGCAATTTCGTCTTGAAGTGCCTTATTATCCTTTGGAAAGTATTGATCTAAAGGGGTACCCAGAACTGCTATAGTCCTACCACCATGTCTAATGGCTGCCTCATGCCCTAGTGTATCGGAACCAGCCGCTAATCCACTTACAATCGCATAGCCTGCTCCAAGCAGACGTGCTATCACAGCGTCACCATGCCTAACATGCTCAGGGTTGTGAAGTTCACGTGTACCAACAAAGGATATCGTCTTGCTTGCATTAAGCAGGTTGTTATCTCCACGGCAATACAGGACTGGTGTAGCACCTTCAACAGATCTCATTTTTTCAGGATAATCAGGGTCATTTATCGTGATGACCTTGAAATTGAAGTCAATTTTGCTGTAAACCCTATCAAGCTGATGCTCAATCTTTTCATCAATAGGGATCATGCCGTAATGCTGGTTATATATGTCTTCCAAAGACCCTATGTTTAGCAGCATGTCAGTCAATTTCTTATTTGCCGACACACTACCTACAGGTATCTTCTTCGTTAATATAAGTGCAGCGTGGCACCAAGCAAGTTTTTGATCTTTGTTCAAATTAATCACGATAAGTCTCCAATCACTCCCGAATGTATGCTAACAGACGCAGTGATTGCAAATGAATATACCTACTTTTAATCTGCCAATTGATTTAGTTCAAGTTTTAGTCACATTTGCGATACTAATACTTTACAGCGGCATCTATAAGTGATGAAAAGTCAATAGATTACACTAATTCAGGGGTTTACTAAATGATAGATGCTGTATGCACTTATGGTGATAAGCAAAAAACGTACAATATCCTTAATTTTCAGAAGTTGTCTGAATCAGAAATAGAAAGATACAGGCAGTACTTAGAATGCCCTGATCCAAAGTGCCGTGCACAGGCGTATTACCGCAAAAAAAGTAAAGATGGAAAAGCAGCATGCTTTGGCTCCAGATATCACGCAGACGGTTGTGATGAAGGACGCTCATCTCCACAACGTGAACGTGAAGTTCGGCATGCATTAGAAGTTAATCAAGTAATTGCTGATTCAAAAGAAGTTATTTTTGATTTCTTTGCATCAGACTCTAAGCCTTCAGGCGAAGATACCAAGGATCGCCCATCTAAGATGAAATCCGTGCGTTCTGGTACGACTAAATCTCATACCGGCTCAGTCAATAACGTAAGAACAACTGTTCTGGGTATGGAAAAGGCGTTGAATAGCCTGATGCGTGGCAGTGATTTGGCTGAATCAGATACAATAATTACGATCGATGAAAGATACCCTTATAAAGCGAAGAATCTATTTGTTAATTTTGTTGATGCTGAAGCGGCAGATAGCCCAAAAGAAGCAAAGCCAAAAATGTACTGGGGAACAATATCTCATTCAGACAAAAACTTAGAATGGTTAAATCCATCTGATTGTGAAGATGTAGGTATTCCGATTAAGCGGCACAAAGAACAAGTATTGAAATGTTTCAACATCACTGAAAAGCGTGACTTAGAAGGTGCTGGATTAATGCTATTTGGTAAGTGCTTCTGGAATGCTCAGAAGAATCGAAAGATTATCGAATTGTGGAATGCTAATAGAATTTTTATTTCTGTAGTAGAAGATTAAAGCGCATTGGTCTGAACTTTTAGTTCAGTGCCCCCTAGTAACGCTAAAGATAAGCCAGCAACTGCACCAAGTTTTTTCAGGGATTTAGATGATTTCTTCATTTTAGATTCCTTCTTGGTTGTAGTTGATGTAGATGTGCTTTCTTCGTAGGTCTTGCTTGTTAGTGGATAGTTTGCAATTAAGCATGCTTCTGCTTTTACGTGTTCAGTGACTGGGTAAGTCGTGCAGATGCGACCATCAATAACGCTTTCAGACCAATACGCTCTAATCAATAATTTGAAGTATGTCACACAATTGGTGAAATGTAAACAAAAACAACTAATTATGTTTACAAAAGAAATTGTAAACCATGCCTATTAAATCAAAAAAGTCTGGCTGGCTGGTAAAAAATCAGGCTGAAACTCTCGATACCCACCCCATGCGATCGGGTGCTTGGCTAGTTTTAGGGTATGGGGGGCTTGGGGGTTATGTTGACTTTTATAGATTTAATACTGCTGTTCGCCTTTATAATTGTTTCTAAAAATCGAACTAACAAGAATCCTGCATTAAGCATCGATTATGAAGTGGTTGTTCGTTATGTTTCCTGTGGTATTACTTATTCCAGTGACGCTTTACAGTGGCTATTCCAAGGCTTGCAGCGGCAGCAGTTTTGGACTGTGATAGTCCTTGTGCTTTGTAATACTGAACCTGCTTAGTAGTTTCTTGTGCTTCAGGTCTACCTAATTTCTTCCCTTGCTGCTTTGCACGTTCAAGCCCTTCTTTCGTTCTTTCACTGATGCGGTTGCGTTCAAATTCAGCAAAGGCACTGAACATTTGAAGCATCAACTTGCCTTGTGAAGATGAAAGGTCGGGTGTTGGTAGGTCTAAACAAACAACATGAATTCCTTTCTGAATTAGCAATTCAACTGTTTGCTGTACATCTATATTGTCACGCCCAAGACGATCAAGCTTCAAAACAATCAACGTATCGTTTGGTTCAAGTTTGTGATCAACCAGTGCTTTGAAATTTGGACGTAGCATTGCTGACGTTGCACCGGATACCGTTTCAGATATCACGCGACTGTCGTCAACGCTGTAGCCTGAACTTCTAATAGCAACAATTTGGTTTTCGGTTGTTTGTTCCGTTGTTGAAACTCGGCAGTAAGCAAATGTTCGCATTAGTATCCGTTTAGTTTTAATTGGTATCATCTATGGGTGGTATCATTACTCTGTAGTATCATAAAGTCAATAGGTATGATTTATGATACTGAAATGGCATATTAGAAATGGCATATTAGAAATGGTATCAGATAACGGTCGTTTTTGATGCCACATACTTTGAAAAAATCCACCAGCAAATAGATAGGGCTTAGCCCACGTAACATTGTGCTACCAGAACACTCAGTCACGTTGTAATGACCTTAGTGCTCAAAGCCAATTGCTGAATACTGGGTTCTGATTTACTTCTTCTTTATAACCTTCATCATCACTGATGTATTGCTGCATTAAGTGTTCATGAATCTCAAACGTTTCGTACTCATTAACATGATCCATTCCGCCGTTATTAGTAATGTTCACAACAAAGCGTTCTGGTTTTTGCATTGTTGATATACTTACTGTGTATCTGATCGACAGCTCTTCTATATCTAATATGTATTCAAGCCATGCATCTTGCATTATGAATTTATAATCATCTTGATCTGTTTCATGAAACATGTCTGGTACTAAATGTATTCCGCTTCTTTTGAAGTAATCACATGTAATGCAAATACATGTGTTTCTTTGTGCGTTTGTTATATCTCTCATTGCATCTCCTGACTCAAAAGAAGAACTACTTCCTTTAGAACACATGGATCTGTTTCATCTGGATTACGCATGATTTTTTGTATTTTCATTGTGTCTTTGTTGTTCATGTAAATTCCTTTCTGACGGCTTCAAATAGCCGTTTTCTTTGGCAAACGAAGTGCGCAGTCACGCCCAAGTAGTAGCGGAACGAAGTGCAGCGATGCCATAGTATTTAAAGGAAGAAATAGGAAGTGCATGAAGTAATTATAAAGAAACCGATTGCAAGCAATCGCTTTGCGTCCATCAAACTGAAGCGCTGTTCGCGCATCATTTCGATAATCCGCATGTCTTTTAATTGGAATAAGAAACAATCATCTTTAATGAAAACACCAAAGTGTTTTCAAGACACATTAGGTAGTTGGTAGAAGCAATATTTTATTTCCCCCCCGTCAGTGCTTTTGATACACACTGGACAAGGGTCTTAGTTTAGCAGTGCATCGCTAATATTTGCTTACACCTAAATCCACAGGCGGTAGTGCTATACCTGTGTCAGTGCGTCCTTTCTTCACTACGGTCAGGGCGTTAACCCCACCACTATCACAACAAAGCAAACTATTGTAATAGCCCGAAATCTGATTTATTGACCAGATTTACATCATTTCCATTTATGCTCACCCAATCAACTACGATTGGCGCATAAGTCCGTCTTTCTTTATCCTTGCGCGTGTATTGATATGTAGTCCTTCCGTTTGGGCACATCAATAGTTCTTCAAGTCGCAGGGGAAGCCCTGCATTCATATGTGCAACACACGGTCTGTTAAGATACCTATGAAGCCCTGCACACGTGGTAGTTTCGTCTTACTACCATTTATCTTCCCTGTGATTTTCATTAGGCATAAAAAAGCCCAATGCTTTTACACATCGGGCTATGTTTTCAAAAGCCAGATGTGTTGAACGTTTAGGCAGTGAAACACATCTGATTTTCTACTAATTTTGTCTGCACCGCCTAAGCCATGCATGGGAATTATTTTATCGTTATACTTCACTGCCTATAGTTCTGTATAAGGTAATCTACTGATTACAATAGTATTTATAACTTTATCTTTGTTATACTTTATTATGACATGACTTCTGAAAGTGCCTAAAAAAACTTAACTGATAACTAATATCTAAATTTATCTATTATATCAAGCACTTCACTCAAGTACTTGGGATGTATCGTTTCTGTCCATCCATCTTCCATAATGCTCGATGAAACGTACTTTGCTTTAACTGATTTTTTGATTTGGTTTTCAAGGTCCAAAACAACTTGCCCTACTTTCGAATAAACACCTTTTGTAAGCAATACATGTGTTAATTTTGAACCTCGTTGGTGTTCTTTCATGCGTTTTTCGGGATCACGGTTAGTTATACCAAACTTATATGCGTGAAGTTCATCATCTAACCATAATTCTTGAAGATATAAGTAACCTTCTTTATCTGGTAAAAAACCGATTTCGGCACAGCATGGGCATCCATTCCCTGAATGCTTGAAGTTAGTTGGCTGTGCTTTATATGGCGTACCTTTAGGACAAATCAAATCTGCTCGTGTTTTAGAATCAATGTATTCATACGTAGCCGCAAAGGAATACCCTTTTTCTATAGCTTTTTCTTCGAATGCTTTACGTTGCTGTATTGGCATTCTACCTATACAGCATAAGCACCCTTTACCGTTTTTGAAGTTCCGTGTATCAACTTGATAATCAGTACCATTTGGACAAATCAACATGACTTTAGTATTAGCATCTACATAAACATAGTCTGGATGAAATGAATAACCGCGTTCAACTACAAGTATCTCAAATGCTTCTTTTACCAATAGATCGGGTTGTCTACCTTCATTACAACAAGGACAATTAACATTCTGATTTTTAAAAGTATCCGGTGCAACTGAATAAGGTGTTCCTTTGGGGCAAATTAAGTCCACTTTGGTACGTGCATTTACATACTCATAGTTAGCCGAAAACAAATAGTCACGATTTGATACTTCTTGCTCGAATGCTTTTTTGGCTAATGCTTTGTCTTGTCCATCACAACATGGGCATCCAAACTTTAGTGTTTTAAAGACAGCGGGGGCAACCGAATAGTCAGATCCTTTAGGACAAATTAATTGTACTACTGTTGTACCATTTATGAACAAGTACTCAGGATGAAATACGTACCCCCTTTCAACAACAAGTCTCTCAAAGTCATTTTTATACAACTCTTTTTTGCATATCGGACACTCTAATTGATTAGATTTGAAGTAACTTGGGGTGATGTGAAACTGATGACCATCTCGGCATATCAAATCAACTGGCTCTGTTGCTACTTTGTATTTATGTCCTTTGCCAAGTGTAAAGCCTCTCTCTTTTACCGATATTTCAAAATCATCCTTTGCTTTCACCCAAAATAGGTTATTTTCCAAACAACAAGGGCAATTAGTTCCTTGGTTTTTAAAAGTATCAGGGGCTACTGCATACAAAGACCCTTTTGGACATAGCAGTTCAACCTTAGTACGTGCATTTGTATACTCATAATTCACAGAAAAGGTATAACAACGTCTTAATACCTCAGCCTCGAACTCTTGTTTGGCTTTGCTTGCATTATTGCCCGAACAAGAAGAACACCTTACATTCTTATTGGTAAATGAACGGGCTAATGCGTCATACTCATGACCGAATGGGCAGATTAACTTACAACGCACTTGGGCATTGATATATTCGTAGTCTCGATGAAAATCATACCCACGTTCAATAACTTTCAACTCGAATTTTCGTTGGGATATGTACTTACGTTTATGATTTGCTGATTTGTCGTTTAAGAATTCGGTAAACTGTTGATCAGTAAACTGGAAAACTGTTTTCATATGGTTAGTTTGTCATTTTTTATTCGTATTAACATCCACCAGCATCGTACTGGTGAATATCTACTTAGGCATAATAAGCATCATAGTGTGGTTTATCATTCGTACGAATAGCTTCGTCAATGATATCCCAGATATGGGCTAACTGTGGTTGAACCGCTTCCGGTAGTTCTAAACCTTGTACTATCGACTTCGCGTGACACTTCTCATTCATGTATTCGTATAGGGTACTGGATTTAACTTCAGCACCTTCGATACCTTTTAAGAAGTTGGGGGCTATAAAATCTTGTCCCTGTTTCTTGAATTCAGACAGATTAAATCTGAATGAAAAATAGACTTCCAATACTTTACGGATATAGGCTTGAACACTGATTGCATCAAACAGCTCTGGATGTTGTACTGCTTCTTTAATCTTACTGATTAAATAAGCGTATTCCGACTTATGATTTAGCAGTAGTTTAGGTAATTCACTAATGCTTGACTGATCTACCTTACGGTTGACTAAGTAGAACTCGGCACGTCGTGGCTTTCTTTGGTAATAACTGAACCATGTTTTCACAAGATTAAAGAATTCGAAGTTATGCGTTGATATAAACAACTGCTCAACTTTTTCATGATTCAACTTATCTTTAATAATCCCAAGTACATTATAGATGTGGTTTGAATCAAGACTACATATAGGATCATCTAAGTACACTATTGGCTTAGTGTCCTTTAAGGATTCGTCCTCAAGTTCTGTGATGAAATATGCAAATGCTATTGCCGTTCGTTCACCATCAGATAAGTGCTTCGCTGGTCTTCCTTCACGCATGAACTGGTACGAATCGCCAACGGGTTGAATTTCGATATCAGTCTTACCGAAATACAAGCGAAGATTGTCATTCAGGTTATCTGCACCTTTCTTAAAATTGCGAAGTTCAGCCTTGATCTCCCGCGCTCGGGTATTCAAGCGGATAATTTCAGTCAAAGTAGCTTGGTGTTCATCCTTGAACGTTTTCACCTGTTTTGTCGCTTCTAGATGATCGTATTCAGTAGTTTCAACATAAACATAGTGTTGCTTAATCGCATCACGTGCCCTTGTCTGTTCGGTACCATGCTTTAATGAACGACGGTTGTGCTCGCTTATAGGCGCATTAAATTGCTCCAATAGTCCTGAAGTATCAGGCATTGGATAATCAGAAGGTGAAAATGCAACGATTTCTTCCATTCGTTCACGCTTATCTTCCAACACCTTAAGAAGTGAATTCTTAACACCTTCAACCTGTTCACCCAATGGTTGAATTTGATCAATAAGGGCGTCATAGCCTTGGTGTAAATCAGCATATAGGTTGGTTGTTTTCGGGATAGAATGCGATAGTGAAATACCTTGAACATGCTTAATAGTGGTGTTGATTTTTGTTGACAATTTTTTGTATGTGTCCGAAAAATAGCCGTTTAACTCATCAAGACGATTGGCAGTTAATGGGTTCTTACAGAACTGACATATGTCTGGTTCGTGATGATGATTAAGACCATCCTCAACCCATTTACTAAGATCTGTATTGGCTTCAAGTTCCTCGATAGTTGTACGGGTTACAGATTCCCCCAGAATCGATTCAATTTGTTCTAATAAAACTGTGATATCAGGGGTTTTTATTGAAGCAAGACTTACTGTATCGGCTTGCTTGGAACGTGCTGTTTCCATCAATTGATCAAGTTCAGCTCCTGTCTTGAAGTTTTCCGCAGTAACTTGCGTCAACAAAGGGGTAACGCCTGTGCGGGTGAAAGTAGAACCGCCTAATACGTTCAAAGCACTAACCACCTGACCAACCGTTTTCAATCGGTTATCTTTTTCAGTCTGTTTATCATCGGCTGACTTTTTATGCTGATCACGATCCAATTCTTTTGCTGGAATTTCAACTTCTTCTATACGTTTTAACTCAGTTTCCAATTCGATATTTGGTTCGCCAACTATCAGTACAGGGCTCACACTTGAATCAATAAAGTTAACGTTATCTTTGATGTAGTCGGAATTGAAGACTCGCAGGCCCGCAATAGGGGTTAATGTAGCACTTGATACCGATGCACCTTCATGGCACTCAACAGTAAAAGTTGCATCTGCAAAATCTTCATGAAGGTGCCCTTGCTGCATGGCTCTGAAGATACGTGATAGCGTAGTTTTACCTGAATAGTTAAAACCATATATAAGGTTAAATTGCAGGAATGGTTGACCGCCATTGGTCTTGGCGTCTTTGAAGATACCGAAATTCTTTATTGATTTTATGTTCTTAAACATCAAGTTATCCCGACTAAAATTATCGGGATACTATACCAGTTTCATTCTATTCAAATGTGATTGTTATCAAATTCGCTTTCTGCCAGCATTGATCTTTGTGCGGGCATGAAATCATGAAGCAGACTAAAGTTCTGATCGAAGACAAAGGCTATCAAGTGATTTACGGCGATACCGATTCAACCTTCGTGTCTCTAAACGGCAGTTATGACCAGCAAAAAGCAGACGAGATAGGGAATGAACTGGTCGCTTACATCAACGATTGGTGGACGAATCACTTAAAAGAGACCCACAACCTAACCTCAATACTTGAACTGGAATACGAGACTCACTATCGCAAGTTTCTAATGCCAACCATTAGAGGTTCAGAAACCGGCTCAAAGAAACGTTATGCCGGCTTAATCACTCAAGGCGATAAAGAGAAGATCATATTTAAAGGACTAGAGAGTGCACGCACCGATTGGACACCTCTCGCACAGCAATTCCAACAAACCTTGTATGAGATGGTGTTTCACGATCAAGATCCAACCGACTATGTCAGACAGTTTGTTGATGAAACCTCTGCTGGCAAACATGATGATTTGTTGGTGTATCAAAAGCGTTTACGCCGCAAATTACACGAATACCAAAAGAACATTCCGCCTCAGGTTCGCGCAGCTCGAATGGCCGACGAGATCAATGCTCAGTTAGGACGCCCTCTTCAATACCAAAACAAAGGACGTATTGAGTATTTGATTACTCTGAGTGGCCCTGAGCCCAAGGAGTATTTAAAGAGTGGTATCGATTATCAGCACTACATCGACAAACAGATTAAACCCGTCGCAGAGGCAATCCTACCCTTCATCGGTTTAGATTTTGAAAGAGTCAGTGGGCAGCAGTTGGGTTTGTTCTAGCACTATATTCAATTTGCTCTTTAAACGAAAAAAGCAGAGACATGCTCTTCAGCACGCTCTGCTTTTTTATATCAATTGATCGGTCATCAATCTCTATCCGATTCTGAACTCGGTTTTCTGATACTGCTTAATCAACCACTCACCAAAACCATCAAGAATACCGATCACCGAACGTTTAGGGATTGGTCTACCAGAAAGCAAAATGCCCAACCTTTGGATTTCGACTTCTCGATCTGGGTGATACTTCAAAAATTGCTTTCCACATTCAACAGGATCATCGTACCAATATTTATCGCGGTACATCACCAAAGAGTAACTCGCTCGCAAAAGCTTCTTGGCGATAATCACCTGCGCAGCGACTTGTTGTTCTGGCGTTGTCGCTCGTGCGATCTTATTGCGATACACCGCTAACCAGTTTTCCGCATCCATGTTCCAATGCTTAGCAATTTCCCAACTTGTTTCAAAATCACCATAGCAATCCGATAAGTCCTCACCATGCACACACACGGCTAAATGCTTGAGCATAAAACCCCAAGTGAAGATATTGTCGAAATCGACTATCTCACTCACTAAGGTGGTCTTAATTGCTACTTGAGTTACCTGCGGGAAGCTCTTTTGGAAACGCCATTTAATGGTGTTCAACAAAGTGGTTCGTTGGTCAGGAAACGGTCTATGGGTCACCACAACCACATCTAGATTGGAGCGACCCACGACGGCTTGCTTACGAGCCACACTGCCATAAATATAAATACTGTGCAGATTAGATCCTAATCCACCTTTTAGAAAGGTAATCAGATCGTTAACCACAGGTTGAAATTCAGGTTGAAAAGGCTGTGTTGGGTCAATAACAGGTAGCTGCATAGGTCGTTTCGGTAAATAAAATAATGATTTAACTATAACTCTATGATCGCCTAGGTGACTTTATGATTCAAGCTATTCCTATTTATAGCATCTCCGAGATATAATCAGCGGATAGACCCACTAAGGACAAACACAAAATGCCTAGAGCAAGTGAAATTAAAAAAGGTTTTGCGATCGACGTTGATGGTAAAACAGTACTAGTTAAAGATATCGAAGTAACAACACCAGGTGGCCGTGGCGGTCAAAAGATTTACCGTTTCCGTGGTAGCGATGTAGCAACTGGCGTTAAAACTGAAGTTCGCCACAAGGCTGACGAAATCGTTGAAACTATCGACGTAACTAAGCGTGCAGTAATGTTCTCTTACGTTGACGGCAACGAGTACATCTTCATGGATAACGAAGATTACACACAATTCATCTTCAACGGTGAAACAATCGAAGACGAACTACTGTTCATCAACGAAGAAACTCAAGGCATGTACGCGATTCTTATCGACGGCAATGCAGCAACACTTGAGCTACCAACTTCAGTTGAGCTCGTTATCGAAGAAACTGACCCTTCAATCAAAGGTGCATCAGCGTCTGCTCGTACTAAGCCAGCTCGTCTGTCTACAGGCCTTACTGTTCAAGTTCCTGAGTACATCGCAACTGGCGACAAAGTTGTTGTGAACACAGCTGAACGTAAATACATGAACCGCGCAAGCTAAGATACTTATTATGACCGAAGCTAACGACCTAATGTCTTACGACGATGCAATTGATACTGCATACGACATCTTTCTTGAGATGGCACCTGATAATCTTGAACCTGCAGACGTGATTCTATTCACAGCTCAGTTTGAAGATCGTGGCGCTGCAGAACTTGTTGAAACTGGCGATGATTGGGTTGAACATGTTGGCTTTGAAGTCGACAAAGAAATCTACGCTGAAGTGCGCATTGGTCTTGTGAATGAAGCTGATGACGTTCTAGACGACGTATTTGCTCGCATGCTAATCAGCCGTGACCCAGAACATAAGTTCTGTCACATGCTGTGGAAACGCGACTAATACCGCTGTTGACGCTCATCTGCATGAGTAAACAAGTATTCATGTAAGCGAGTTAAAAGTTAGCCGAGCCGATTGCTCGGCTATTTTTATCACACCATTTCTCATCGTGATTACTCACTTTCATCATCAACTTTAGATTCACTGATTATGACCAAAGCAAAAACAGACACACAATCAAAAGGCTATGCCTGCATTGGCCTAGTTAACCCAAAGACGCCTGAAAACGTAGGCTCTGTGATGCGAGCTGCTGGCTGCTACGGCGCCAACTCTGTATTTTACACTGGCACACGCTACGACCATGCGCGAAAATTCCATACCGACACCAAAGAAAAGCACTTAGCCCTGCCTTTGATTGGTGTTGAAGAGCTGAAAGATATTATTCCAGTCGGCTGCGTGCCGGTTGCTGTTGATCTGATTGAAGGTGCTAAGCCTCTACCTGATTACAAGCACCCACCACGTGCGTTTTACATTTTTGGCCCAGAAGATGGCACGCTAAAGAAAGAGATCACAGATTTCTGTCGTGAGACGATTTACGTTCCGACCAACGGCTGTATGAATCTAGCGGCATCAGTGAATGTAGTGCTTTACGACCGACTGGCGAAAGGCGATAACTTCTCGAATCATAAGTAAATAGAACGATATACGAAAAAATTTATAGATACGCGTAAACGAGATAAGAGATACGAAGAGCACGGTTACTGCCGATTATGGCAGTATGTTTTCGATACTCGGTTACTCGTATCTCGCATCTTTTATTTCTTCTAGACGTAAAAAAACCTGCTCAATGAGCAGGTTTTTTAGTATTCAGTGCTTTTAGCTAATGAAGCGTTAAGTTAAGAACTCGCGTAATTACTGACGCGTTCTTGGCTTAGCTGGTTTAGCCGGGCGACCGTTGTTCAGTTTAGGCTTACTCTTGTTAGCCTGAGGCTTGCCTTTGTTTGCAGCTGGAGCGCTACGACCTGAATCAGGTGTTGTAGTACCGCGAGTTGCAGGCTTCTTGCGCTTAGTTTGGTTGCTACGGCCTTTTGGTGCGTTTGCACGCTCTTCATGACGCTTAACAGCGCGACGAATTTTTTGGCTACGAGAACGCTCACGCTTACGAGAAGTGTTTGAAGGATCAAGATCCAACAGTGTCTCTTTCTCAGGCTTAAGCTCAACAAGCTCACGCAGGTAGTTAACTTCTTGAAGATCTAGCTCTTTCCAACCGCCACGAGGCAATTTCTTATCAAGGTAGATATCACCGTAACGTACACGTTTCAGGCGGCTTACTGTTGTTTCTTGTGATTCCCAAAGACGACGAACCTCACGGTTACGACCTTCGTTAATCGCTACGTAGAAAGTATGGTTCATACCTTCACCACCAGCGTAAACCACATCTTCAAAACGAGCCATGCCGTCTTCTAGTTGTACGCCACGAGTAACGTTTTTAACTTTTTGCTCGGTCACTTCACCGAATACACGTACTAGGTACTCACGTTCAACCTGACGGCTTGGGTGCATTAGACGGTTTGCAAGCTCACCATCAGTAGTGAAAAGCAAAAGGCCTGATGTGTTTGCATCAAGACGACCAACTGAAATCCAACGAGAACCACGAATCTTAGGTAGACGATCGAAAACAGTACGGCGGCCTTCAGGGTCGTGACGAGTACAAAGCTCACCTTCAGGTTTGTAGTAAGCAAGTACACGACAAACCACTTCTTCAGAAGCCTTGCCTGAAACAGTATGGCCATCGATACGGATCACTGAGTTCTCGTCTTCAAGACGCTCGCCCAGTTTCGCAACTTGACCGTTAACACTTACACGACCAGATTTGATTAAACCTTCTAGTTCACGACGAGAACCGTGACCAGCTCGCGCTAAAACCTTCTGTAATTTTTCGCTCATTTACTCTTTTCTACCTAATTGTCGTCTTCACAGACGTCGAATGAATTTTTCGCGACCAAATCGCGGTCGCGTATTATCGCAAATAACCTGCCAAAAAGCACTTGTTATTTACTGTGGCAGGTTTGCTGTATCGTTACAGACTGTTAATCAGTAAAGCGATTATTCAAACGGCGCAGGATCGCCCGCACCACGACGTAGAACCACGGCATCATCGTCACTGAAGTCAATAACCGTCGTCGGTTGCTCACCTAAGTAACCGCCATTCAAAATGACATCAACCGCATGTTCTAGGCTGTCACGAATTTCTTCTGGATCCGACTCCGTAGTCTCGTTACCCGGCAGAATCAAAGACGTCGACATCAGTGGTTCACCCATCGCTTCCAACAGGTCGAGTGCAATCTTGTTGTCTGGGACACGAATACCAATCGTTTTACGCTTGGCGTTCATCAAACGCTTTGGCACTTCTTTGGTTGCTTTAAAGATAAACGTGTAAGCACCTGGTGTATGTGCTTTCAGTAGACGGAAAGCCACGTTATCGACGCGTGCATACAGTGATAATTCAGAAAGATCACGGCATAACAAGGTGAAGTTGTGCTTGTCATCGATGCGACGAATTTTACAGATACGTTCAAGTGCTTGTTTGTTTTCAAGCTGACAGCCCAGCGCATAACCGGAATCTGTTGGATAAACCACAACGCCGCCATTGCGAATAATCGCAACCGCTTGAGTAATTAAGCGTGCTTGTGGGTTATCTGGGTGTACATAAAAAAACTGGCTCATTGTTGATCCTCGTTATCGAATCTCTCGACTCTATCATCAGAAGGAGCTGGCTCACCTAAAGACTATTCAGATGGTGAAACCGTTTGAAACTCCCAATCTTTCCATACTTCTTCGACCCCAGAAGGTAGCCAGAGATTGCGTCCAAGTTCCATCCACGGAGATGGGTAATGGAAATCACTGCCTTGGGAGGCTAATAGTTTGTATTGTATAGCATAATCCGCGAGTGTGCGTCTTTCTTGTTGCGCTTGCTGAGGTTGAGCGACTTCCATCGCATCCCCTTTCGCTTCAACAAATGCCGCTAGCAGGCGCTTAACCCACTTGGCTGTAAGTCCATATCGTCCAGGGTGAGCGAGTACGGCTTGTCCACCAGCAGCATGGATAGCCGTAACAGCATCACTCATTGAACACCACGTAGGCGGCACATAACCTGGGTTATTGCGAGTAAGAAACTTTTTAAACACCTGCTGCATGGTTTTTGCGTAGCCGTTATCGACTAACCACTTAGCAAAGTGAGCGCGAGTGATAGGCGCATCACCCGCAATCAATTTAACTTCTTCTAGCACCCCTTCACGAGTCGCTTTCTCAAGACGTTGAGCAATCATCTCTGCACGTCCAATACGGTGTTGCTTCTGTTGCTCAATGAGCGCTTTAAGCTCTGGTGACTCAGGATCAACGTTTAACCCAACAATATGGATATCTTTGTTTTGCCAAACAGTCGAAATCTCAATGCCGTTGATCAGCTGAATAGGGAGGTTGTTATCAGCAATATAGTTGCGTGCTTCAGCAAGCCCATCAGTCGTGTCATGATCTGTAATCGCTAGCGCTTCGATGTTAAAGCCAAGCGCTCGGTCAATTAGCTCAGGTGGAGTAAGTCGGCCATCTGAGGCTGTTGTATGACTATGTAGATCAATTCTCATATATTCTTTTTCATTGTTTTCAATTTTTATCGTTATATTTGTGTCAACACACTTGACCCGCAAGCAGAAAACTAGTTAACTAGTACACAAATACGAAGTATCACATTTGATAGGTTCACCATGTTACAAGAATTTAACCAAAACCATAAAGATAAAGTTTTAGAACTTTCTTCAGTAGAAGCAAGTTCAGAGCTTAATTGGTGGCGCACTTGGACAAGTTCTTGGTGGGCTAACGTGTACTTCTAGTTAAACAGTTTGTTTATAAAAAAGTTATCACTAAGCCCGCTTTAATAGCGGGCTTTTTAATTTGTCGAACATCTCACATTCAACTGACTAACAAATCATCGAATTGACCATATTCTAGATTGGGTGAAAGGTATCTTTATGCGACTATGTACGGCAGGAAATTTAAAGAATCATAAAGGAGGTCTTGTGAACAAGGCCATTGAAATCAAAAAGCTGGGAACCATTGAGGTCATCAATTCTTCAGTTCCTTACTCGCAAGATCCAACCAGCGTTTTTCATACTTTGTGTGAAAACAAAACTGATAGTCTTTTGTTGGAATCTGCCGAGATTGAATCTAAACAGAACCTGACAAGCCTACTCCTTATCGACTCTGCTGTTCGCATCGTATGTCGCGGACATGAAGTAACCTTTCAAGCATTGACTGAAAACGGTCAAGCGCTTATCGAACACCTCACTCAAAACGTGAAAGCAGAAATTAAATCTGACCTTACTGATAACGTTTTGACACTGACTTTTATCGAGCCGAGCAACGAATTAGACGAAGACTCACGTTTAAGAGAAGCCTCTTCATTCGATGCTCTACGTTTAGTTCAGCACAGCTTTGCGCAAGACGCAGATAACAAACACGCGCTATTCATGGCGGGTCTATTCGCTTACGACATCGTGGCAAACTTTGAGCCACTCGGTGATGCTGAAGCAACCAACAATTGTCCTGACTTTGTCTTCTACGTAGCTGAAACACTATTGCGTTTCGATCACCAAGAGAACGAAGGCCTACTTCACGCGAGCTTGTTCGCTCAAGATGACAGCATCAAAGCGCAATTGACTGACCGTCTAGCCGACATTCAAACTCAGTGTCAGTCACTGAAAGCCATCACAGAAGTTACGCCGTTAGACAACGTTGAAGCAGTACCAAGCGTTTCAGATGAAGACTTCTGCCAAACGGTTCGTGATTTAAAAGAGTACGTAGTTAAAGGCGATGTGTTCCAAGTAGTTCCTTCACGCCGCTTCACTCTACCTTGCCCTGCTCCACTGGCGGCTTATAAAGAACTCAAACAAAGTAACCCAAGCCCTTACATGTTCTACATGCAAGACGAGCTATTTACTCTGTTCGGAGCTTCTCCAGAAAGTGCTCTGAAATACGAGACAGAAACCAACCAAATCGAGATTTACCCAATTGCTGGTACTCGTCGTCGTGGTAAGCGCCCAGACGGTCAAATCGATTTCGACCTAGACAGCCGTATCGAACTTGAATTGCGTACCGATAAGAAAGAAAACGCCGAGCACATGATGCTAGTCGACCTAGCACGAAACGATGTTGCGCGTATTGCCGAAGCTGGCACTCGCCACGTAGCAGACTTGCTAAAAGTTGACCGCTACAGCCATGTAATGCACTTAGTTTCTCGTGTTGTTGGTCAGCTCCGTGAAGACTTAGATGCTCTGCACGCTTACCAAGCTTGTATGAACATGGGTACGCTAACGGGCGCACCAAAAATCCGCGCAATGCAGCTTATCCGTGACGTAGAAAAAACACGTCGTGGTAGCTACGGTGGTGCAGTCGGTTATCTAACCGGTGAAGGGACTCTAGATACTTGTATCGTAATTCGTTCTGCTTACGTTGAAGATGGCGTGGCACAGGTACAAGCTGGCGCTGGTGTGGTATTCGATTCAGACCCACAAGCAGAAGCCGATGAAACTCGCGGTAAAGCACAAGCGGTCATCTCAGCGATTCAAGCTGCACATACTAAAAACCTAACAAATAAGAAGGAGTCGTAATCATGGCTGATATTGTATTCATCGATAACTTCGACTCATTCACATACAACCTTGTAGACCAATTTCGTTCATTAGGTCACAGCGTAAAGATTTACCGTAACAACATTCCGGCAAAGGTTGTTGAAGCGGCGATCAACGAACTAGACAACCCTGTTGCACTGCTTTCGCCAGGCCCTGGCGCTCCAGCAGATGCGGGCTGTATGCCAGAGCTGATTCAGCTTCTAAAAGGTAAAGTACCAATGATTGGTATTTGCTTAGGCCACCAAGCAATTGTTGAAGCCTATGGCGGCACCGTTGCAGGCGCTGGCGAAATCATTCATGGTAAGGTGTCGATGATGGAACACCAAAACCATGCGACTTACCAAGGCTTACCTTCGCCACTGGCTATCGCTCGCTACCACTCTTTAGTGGCAACGCATGTATCTGATAGCCTAACGGTGACCGCTGAAGTCGATGATTTGGTGATGTCAGTAGTTCAAGAACAAGACAAGGTTTGTGGATTCCAATTCCACCCTGAATCAATTATGACGACCTACGGTGCAACGCTTCTTGCGAACGCTATCGAATGGGCTCTTGAGAAACCTCTTCGCCTTGAGAAGACTGGAATATAGGAAACGATCATGGAACAGATTAATAAACTTTACGAACAGCAGTCTCTTACTCAAGAAGAAAGCCAACAATTGTTTGATGTGATCATCAAGGGTGAACTAGACCCAATCTTGATGGCTTCAGCGCTGACTGCACTAAAAATCAAAGGCGAAACGCCCGATGAGATTGCAGGTGCAGCAAAAGCACTACTTGCGAATGCTAACCCGTTCCCGCGCCCTGATTACGATTTCGCTGACATCGTAGGTACAGGTGGCGACGGTCACAACACCATTAATATTTCGACGACTTCTGCATTTGTTGCAGCAGCGTGTGGCTTAAAAGTCGCAAAGCACGGTAACCGCAGCGTATCGAGCAAATCGGGTTCTTCTGACCTACTGGATTCATTCGGTATCAATCTAGCGATGACAGCAGAAGACACACGTACTGCTGTTGATGAACTTGGCGTAGCGTTCCTATTTGCTCCGCAGTATCACGGCGGTGTACGTCACGCGATGCCGGTTCGTCAAACAATGAAAACACGCACTATCTTCAACATCCTTGGCCCATTGATTAACCCTGCTCGCCCTAACATCGAGCTAATGGGTGTTTACAGTAAAGAGCTGGTGCGCCCTATCGCAGAAACCATGCTGCAAATGGGCATGAAGCGTGCAGCGGTTGTTCACGGCAGCGGCCTAGATGAAGTGGCGATTCATGGCGAGACCATGGTTGCTGAAATTAAAGATGGCGAGATTCACGAGTACACAGTGACACCGGCAGACTTTGGTTTGAACACTCACCCTCTTGAAGCTATCAAGGGCGGCGAGCCAGAAGAGAACAAAGCCATCACAACCGATATCCTGACGGGTAAAGGCACTGAAGCCCAAGTTGGCGCAGTAGCGGTGAACGTTGCTCTATTGATGCGTCTATTTGGTCACGAAGACCTAAAAGCCAACGCACAGCAAGCAATTGATGCGATGAACTCTGGCAAAGCGTACGAGCTTGTACAAAAGCTTGCTGCACACGCCTAACGAACGACGAGACAAAGAACATGACACAGACTACCGATAAATTGTCGACCCACGTTTCAGTCAAAGAAGCTGAAATGGCGGAAGTACTAGCAAAAATCGTTCGTGATAAATACCAATGGGTTGAAGCGCGTAAGCAGACCCAACCATTAGACAAGTTTAAAGCGGCGTTAACCGCAACTGACCGCAGCTTTTATGATGCTCTGAGCGGCGAACAAACCGTTTTCATCACTGAATGTAAGAAGGCATCACCGTCAAAAGGTTTAATCCGTGACGAGTTTGATTTGGACTACATTGCATCGGTTTACAACAACCACGCAAACGCGATTTCAGTACTGACAGACGAGAAATACTTCCAAGGTGACTTCGAGTTTTTGCCAAAGGTTCGCAGCATTGCTAAGCAGCCTATCCTGTGTAAAGACTTCATGGTTGATACCTACCAGGTTTACTTAGCTCGTCACTACTCTGCTGATGCTATCTTGTTAATGCTATCGGTATTGGATGACGAAGAGTACCAAGCGCTGGCGGAAGTCGCTCACTCACTCAACATGGGTGTACTTACCGAAGTCAGCAACGAAGAAGAGCTTCACCGCGCGGTCGCTTTAAAAGCAAAAGTGATCGGCATTAATAACCGTAACCTGCGTGACCTTTCGACGGATCTGAACCGTACTAAAGAGTTGGCTCCGTTGGTTCGCGAACTGGCTCCAAACGCAGTCGTGATTTCAGAATCTGGCATCTACACGCATCAACAAGTTCGTGACCTTTCAACGTTTGCAGATGGCTTCCTAATCGGTAGCTCTCTGATGGCTGAAAAGAACCTAGAGCTTGCAGTGCGTAAAGTAACCCTCGGTGAAAACAAGGTGTGTGGTTTAACTCACTCTGACGATGCCGCGAAAGCGTATCAAGCTGGCGCGGTATTCGGTGGTTTGATTTTCGTTGAAGCGTCTAAGCGTCATGTGGATATCGAAGCTGCTCGTTTGACTATGAGCGGCGCACCTTTGAACTACGTGGGTGTGTTCCAAAACCACAGCCTGGCAGACGTTGCGAAAACGGTTTCTGAGCTAGGCCTGTTCGCTGTGCAATTGCACGGTGATGAGTCTCAAGCGTATGTCGATGAACTAAAACAGTCACTGCCTGAAAGCGTTGAGATTTGGAAAGCTTACGGTGTTGCTTCTGGTTCTGAAAACGGTGCAGAGAGCTCGCTACCAGAATTACTGGAAAGCAACGTGACTCGTCACCTGCTAGATACTAAAGTGGGCTCTCAAACAGGTGGCACAGGCCAAGTGTTCGATTGGAGCCTAATCAACAACCAAAGCGCAATCATGTTGGCGGGTGGCCTAAACCCAGAAAATGCCAACCAAGCGGCTAAGCTGGGCTGCTTAGGATTGGACCTAAACTCTGGCGTTGAATCCGCTCCAGGAAAAAAAGACGCAGACAAACTGCAACGTGCTTTTGCTGCGATTCGCAATTACTAGTCCAAACTCGGCGCTAGAAATTAGAAAGCAGAAACTAAAAACATATTTGTAAGCTTTGCCTTTTGCGAAGCTCAAACAAGATTAAATGACTTGGTGTGAATACACATCAGTAGAATTGAAGGAATAACACAATGGCTAAACTCGATGCCTACTTTGGTGAATACGGTGGTCAATACGTACCGCAGATCCTAGTGCCAGCACTAGACCAACTTGAACAAGCATTTATCGATGCACAAGCCGATCCTGAGTTCCGCAGCGAATTCATGACGCTTCTTCAAGAGTACGCTGGTCGTCCAACGGCGCTAACGCTAGCACGCAACCTAACAAAAGGTACAAAAACAAAACTGTACCTAAAGCGTGAAGATCTACTTCACGGCGGTGCTCACAAGACAAACCAAGTACTTGGTCAAGCATTGCTAGCAAAACGTATGGGCAAGCAGGAAATCATCGCTGAAACTGGCGCAGGCCAACACGGTGTGGCAACAGCTCTAGCGTGTGCTCTATTAGGTCTTAAGTGTCGTGTATACATGGGTGCAAAAGACGTTGAACGTCAAAGCCCGAACGTGTTCCGTATGAAGCTAATGGGCGCAGAGGTTATCCCTGTTCATTCTGGCTCTTCAACGCTAAAAGATGCGTGTAACGAAGCACTACGTGACTGGTCTGCAACTTATGAAGACGCTCACTACCTATTGGGTACTGCAGCAGGTCCTCACCCATTCCCAACGATTGTTCGTGATTTCCAACGCATGATTGGTGAAGAAACAAAGAACCAAATTCTAGCTCGTGAAGGTCGCCTTCCTGATGCAGTTATCGCTTGTGTCGGCGGTGGTTCAAACGCTATCGGTATGTTCGCTGATTTCATTGAAGAAGAAACTGTCCGCCTAATCGGTGTAGAGCCAGCTGGTAAAGGTATTGATACCGACCAACACGGCGCACCGCTTAAACACGGTAAAACCGGTATCTTCTTCGGCATGAAAGCGCCACTAATGCAGGATGAGAACGGCCAAGTAGAAGAGTCTTACTCTGTATCCGCCGGTCTAGATTTCCCATCAGTTGGTCCTCAACACGCACACCTAAATGCTATTGGCCGTGCTGAATACGACAACGTGACCGATGACGAAGCACTAGAAGCTTTCCAAGCTATCGCACGTAACGAAGGTATTATCGCAGCGCTAGAGTCATCTCATGCTTTGGCTCATGCAATCAAAATGGCTCACGACGATCCAGAGAAAGAACAGCTATTAGTCGTTAACTTATCTGGCCGTGGTGACAAAGACATTTTCTCTGTACACGACATTCTTAAAGAGAAAGGAGCATTATAATGGATCGCTATCAATCACTCTTCACTCGCTTAGCTGAAAAGAATCAGGGCGCATTCGTACCATTCGTAACGGTTGGCGATCCTAACCCTGAGCAATCGCTTAAGATCATGGAAACTTTGGTTGAAGCGGGTGCAGACGCACTTGAGCTTGGTATTCCATTCTCTGATCCTCTTGCTGATGGTCCAACAATCCAAGGTGCGAACATTCGTGCTTTAGATTCTAAAGTCACGCCAGATGTGTGTTTTGATCTTATTGGTCAAATTCGTGCTAAATACCCAGAGCTGCCAATCGGCCTACTGATGTACGCAAACTTGGTGTACGCACGTGGTATCGAGAACTTCTACGAGCGTTGTGCTAATGCAGGTATCGATTCAGTATTGATTGCTGATGTACCAACCAACGAGAGTGGCGAGTTTGTTGCTGCAGCTAAGAAGTTTGGCGTTCACCCAATCTTTATTGCTCCACCAACAGCAAGTGATGAGACGCTTCAATCGGTTTCTGAGCTAGGTGGTGGTTACACTTACCTACTTTCTCGTGCTGGCGTAACGGGTGCAGAAACCAAAGCAAACATGCCTGTAACTGCCCTACTTGATCGTTTGAACAAGTTTGATGCGCCACCAGCACTGCTTGGTTTCGGTATCTCGGCTCCTGAACAAGTAAAAGAAGCAATTGTAGCTGGCGCTGCTGGTGCTATCTCTGGTTCAGCGGTTGTGAAAATCATTGAAAATAACGTTGAACAACCAGAAGCAATGCTTAAAGCACTAGCTGAGTTTGTTACGCCAATGAAAGCGGCAACGCAAAAGTAATCTGCGGTCAATAAATCAAACCAGCGATTCAAATATTAAAAGGCTCCACAACTGTGGAGCCTTTTTTATTGCTTTTCATTTAAGCCAATCACTCATCGGCTTTCATCGCTTTCTTGATTGCTGCCTCATTGAGTGTCGCTTTAATCGGATCGGTTATCTTCTCGACCAGATCGATGGGCATTGGGAATATGATTGTGGAAGTTCGCTCATTCGCTACTTCTGTTAGTGTTTGCATGTAACGCAGCTGAATCGCATTTGGCGCTTGATTAAGAACCTCTGCAGCCTCTTTCAGCTTGGTTGATGCTTCTAGTTCCCCTGTTGCATGGATCACCTTAGCTCGACGTGAACGTTCCGCCTCGGCTTGCTTAGCTAGAGCTCGCACCATACTGTCATCAAGATCCACATGCTTGATCTCGACATTGGCAATCTTGATCCCCCAGTTATCGGTGTGTTGATCCAGTATCGCTTGCAAGTCTCTATTGAGCTCTTCACGCTCAGACAATAGCTCATCCAACTCATGCTGTCCTAATACTGAACGCAGCGTTGTTTGTGAAAGTTGACTGGTGGCCTCAAGATAATTCTCAACGTTGTTGATCGCCATCTTCGGGTCTAGCACTCGAAAATAGACCACAGCATTGACCTTCACAGACACATTATCTCTGGTGATCAAATCTTGTGTTGGCACATCCAAAACGATAGTTCGTAGATCCACTCGCACAATTTGTTGAATGAAAGGAATGATGATAATCAACCCCGGCCCTTTAACGCCATAAAAGCGCCCAAGGAAGAACACCACTGCCCGCTCGTACTCGCGCAGAACTCTGAACATGCTGGCTATCAACAAGATAACGAGCACGATGACAATACCTATAGTGTGTATAAACATAACCGCCCCCTAATGGTAACGATGGTTAAGCAATAATTAATTCAATCAAGTTTGTCCTAGCATTCCGCGCTAACTGGGCCTTGGTGTTATCTCATCGGGCAGCGCCTCAACATCCAACAGCAACCCAGTCAGTTTGGTCACTCTGATAAGCTGCCCCGCTTGCAGTTCACTGGCGCATTGAGCTTGCCAAATTTCACCTTCAACTAGCACTCGGCCAGCACCCGGGAAACCGCTGACAACTTTACCTGTCTCACCAACCACCGCTTCCATCCCTGTAGTCACAGGCTTGTTCCTCACTCGGACTAACATAGAGATAGTTACGACAATAAAGGCAACAGAGAACAAACTGATCCCGATAATTAACGGCAATGCGATTTGATAACCCGGCACTTCGGTGTCCATCAGCATGATTGAACCGAGCGTAAACGCAGCAACGCCGCCCAAACCGAAAATACCGAAGCTCGGACTAAAGGCCTCTGCGACCATTAAGGCTATTCCCAACAGGATTAAGGCAAGACCGGCATAACTCACCGGCAGCATTTGTAAGGAGTACATCGCTAATAACAAACAGATACCGCCCAATACACCCGGTAAGCCGACCCCTGGGTTATAGAATTCCAGCAACAAGCCATAGATGCCAATGAGCATGAGGATATAAGCGACGTTGGGATTAGTAATCACCGAAAGCAAACTAAAGCGCCAGTCTTGTTCACGCTCAACAAACGCCACATCACTAAGTTGAACTTCCTGATTGATACCGTTGATGGTGATGGTGCGTCCGTTGCTCAGCTCAACCAATTGCTGAAGGTCGCTGGCAATAAAATCGATCACATTAAGTGTGAGTGCGTTCTCTGAGTCCAAACTCGCCGCTTCTCTTACCGCCTTTTCAGCCCACTCTTCATTCCGATTGTGTAGCTTAGCCAAACTGACAATGTAAGCTGCAGCATCATTGATGACTTTCTTCTCCATCGCAGTGCTGGCTTTTACTTGGTCTGAGTTCTGTTGTTTTGTTTCGTCTTGCTCGCTCGCTGACGTGTTGTCATCTTTATTAGCATCGTCTTGAGGAGATAATGGATTAGTCGGCGCTTTGCCACCACCAAGAGACACTGGCGTGGCTGCGCCCAAATTGGTTCCGGGCGCCATAGAGGCGATGTGGCTAGCAAGTAGAATGTAGGTTCCCGCGCTCGCAGCACGTGAACCCGCAGGCCCAACCCAAGTTGCTATCGGAATCGGTGACGTGGTGATGGATCGAATAATGTCACGCATCGACGAGTCTAACCCGCCAGGCGTGTTCATTTTCAAAATGATGAGTTTTGCTTGCTCATCGTGAGCTTGTTCTATTTCTCTAGTGAAGTAATCACTGGTCGCTGGACCTATCCCCCCGCTCACCTCAATCACCCAGACATCATCGGCCTGAGCGAACGCAGAGCTGAACAACAGAAGAAACGCAAACAAGTACTTTAATATAAAAGTCATAGCCCCTCTCCTTACAACTGAGATGCTAGATAGACGTTTTATTTAAAGCGCAGAGGTAACATCTTGGTAATAAATAGATACCTTAAGCATAGTTCAGGCTAAATTTCACACAACAAGTACCTGTGTATTTGCCCCAATATAAACGTTCAAAAAACACTCGCGAATGAAATCAAAATGTTAATGGAACGTTTACAACACCAACGCTTGTGAATCATTCACAAAACCTCCAGCGAAAAAGCTTTTATAAATTCAACAAATAACATCGCTATAAAAAACCAAGGCAAACGATTGCATTATTGTGCGAAATCAACAAATGACATTAGACCACCTGTTTTTCTGAGACTTTCACCTCTGCTCATATTGATAAATGTAAAGGATACGTGTAAAACTCGTCGCGAAATATTAATCCAATGGTACATCGTACATTGGTGAGTAGTTCTGGGATTTTTATATTTAGTAGCACAGAGGTTATGGAAGTGTTAAAAGAAAAGAATTTACTAAGCAACATCGGCGTTCAAGTCGTTATTGCAATGATCATCGGTACTGTAGTCGGTGCGATGATGGGTGACAGCGCAACTATGTTCGCTCCACTGGGTGCTATCTTCATCAATTTGATCAAGATGCTGGTTATTCCTCTAGTCGCGGTTGCCCTAATTTCAGGTGCTGCAGGTCTAGGTAATAGCTCATCGGCTGGTAAAGTCGGTGTAACAACACTAGGTTACTTTGCACTAACGTCTGCACTTGCTGTAGCACTAGCGCTTGTAATGGGTGAAGTGTTCGAACCCGGTCGTGGTATCGATGTTTCTGGCGTTGAAGGCATGTTCTCTTCAGAATACGCTGCGAAAGGCGAACTTCCAACGTTCTGGGCAACCATCACTGGCATGATCCCTACCAACGTTTTCCAATCACTGAATGAAGCAAACATTCTGCAAATTCTCGTTTTCTGCTTATTCTTTGGTATTGCGATTTCTAAACAAGCAAAAGAGAAACGTGACCCTATCATCAACGGTGTAAATGCTATCGTTGACGCTATGGTATGGATGATCAACAAAGTTATGATCATTGCACCACTTGGCGTATTCGGCCTAATGGCAGAAGCAGTAGGTACGTTTGGCTTTGGCGCGCTTATGGTCGTGTTCAAGCTGTTCATTGTTTACATCGCTGCGATTCTTATCTTCGGCTTTGTTGCTTACCCACTGATGATTCAAATCTTCACTAAGACTTCAGCTAAGAAGTTCCTAGTGGCAATGAAGAAGCCTCAAGCGGTTGCACTATCAACAGCCTCTTCAATGGCGACACTACCAGTAACAATGGAAACGGTAGAGAAAGAACTTGGCGTTCGCAACTCTACGGCTTCATTCGTTCTGCCACTTGGTGCGACGATCAACATGTCTGGTAACGCAATTTACTATGGCCTAGTTGCTATCTTCTTCGCACAGCTGTTCAACATCGACCTGTCTATGGGTGCTTACGTTGCTATCATCGTAACGTCTACGCTTGGCGCAGTTGGTCAAGCGGGTGTTCCAGGTCCTTCTTTCCTAGTGGTTGCGGTTCTTCTAGCAGCTGGTATCCCTATCGAAGGTCTACCTCTGTTGTTCGCTCTAGACCGTATCTTCGACATGATTCGTACTGCTCTAAACATTACTGGTGATGCAGCATGTGCAGTCATCGTTGATTCTCTAATCGAAGACGAAGCGAAAGAAGCTGAGCTACAAAAACAGCAAGCGTAATCAATAAACGCTAAGTTGGTGGTGATTGAATTGATACCACCAGCTTAAACTAACAAATCCGAGAGCCTCACAGCCCTCGGATTTTTTGTTTTTGGTGTTCTAGTTTTAAGCGTTACGCTAACTACAAATCAGCGCCATAAATATCAAATGTGAAGTACTTAGCGGCAATCTTGTCGTAAGTACCGTTGGCTCTGATCTCTTCAATCGCCGCATTGAATTGTTTCGCCAGTTTTGAATCCTGCTTTCTTAATGCTAACGCCGTACCCTCACCGATGTAGGCTTTGTCGGTAACTGCTTTGCCTTTGAATTCAAAACCCTCGCCTTCTTTCTTATCTAAGAAAGCCAATGACAGTTGATCTGAGTTGCCGAAGGTTAGATCTAGACGACCATTTTGCAGATCCAAGTAAACTTCATCTTGGCCGGTATAACGCTTAATGTTTGCCACATCGCCAAACTTGTCGGTTACGTAGCGATCGTGAATCGTACCTTGCTGAACACCGATGGTTTTGCCTACTAAGCCTGCCTCATCGACGCTGAACTCCGCGCTTTTAGCAGCAACAAACACGGCTGGAGTTTGGTAGTACTTGTCAGTAAACAAAATCTTACGCTTACGCTCTTCAGTAATACGCATTGACGCCATAATCACATCCGACTTTCTTGCCAACAAACTTGGAATTAGCGAGTCCCAGCTTTGTGAAACCCAAGTACAATCGAGTTTAGCTTGCTCACACAAAGCATCAGCTATCTCAATATCAAACCCGACAGGCACACCGTCGCTGTTTTTATAGTTGAATGGCGGATACGTAAAGTCCGACGCCAAACGGATTTCTTTCGCCTGTACCGTTGTACCAAGTAAAGCGGCCGCACAAGCGAGTCCTAGTATTATCTTTTTCATCATTGCCATCCTAGATATGATCTTTATCGAGTTGAGATTGAGTTTCTTTATGTTGAGCTTGTTGAATTTGTTTGCCTTGTTGACTCTGTTCTAATTCGGTTTGGTAACGTGTTAGTGACGTTATCACTTCTAGCATGCTCTCTTGGCTACCAATACTGATTCGAACACAGTTACGTAAAGCAGGTTCATGGTTTTGGTTCCTTGTCACAATGCCATCCTTCGCCAAGACACTGAACACTTGGTGCCCAGCTTTTTGACGCAGCAAAATGAAGTTTGTCGATGAAGGGTAAACAGACTCGATGGAATCAAACTGCGTTAATTCACAAGCAAACCAGTTACGTAGCTCAACTAGCTTTTGCGTCGCATCTTGCATCACTGAGACTCGTTCATCAGACAAAGCGTCTAGCACTATTTGAGATGAGCAATCTGGCATTGGGTATGGTGGAATTAATTTAGCGACATACTGCATCACATTTTGACTCGCTAAGATAAAGCCACAGCGCACCGCAGCAAGTCCAAACGCCTTAGATAAAGTGCGAATCACAACCAAGTGCGGATAACGCTCAATAAGGCTAACGGCTGACGTTTGTGGTTCAAATTCGATATACGCTTCATCAACCACCACTAGAGATTTCCCGATAGTCCCTTCCAGTACCTGAATCAAATCCGATCTGGGAATCACATTACCCGTTGGATTGTTTGGTGAACAAAGGAAAACGATATTGACCAACTCAGCTTTATTCAGAATGTCAGCAACATCTAAGCTGAAATCTTCCTGCAAAGGAGAGTCGAGCGTTTCAATCGCTAATGCATCAGCGCAAAACTCATACATGGCATACGTTGGTGAACAAATCAGGATATTGTCACTCGCGGGCTTACAGAATGTTCTGATCAGTAAGTCAATCGCTTCATCAGCGCCACGAACAGCAACAGTTGCAGCGTCAGTTCCGCAATACGCTTGGTAAGCCTTGGCAATATCTTGTGGTAAAAAGTCTGGGTAACGATTAT
The DNA here is from genome assembly GCF_023161755.1 of Vibrio sp. 1CM23M. Taxonomy (NCBI): domain Bacteria; kingdom Pseudomonadati; phylum Pseudomonadota; class Gammaproteobacteria; order Vibrionales; family Vibrionaceae; genus Vibrio; species Vibrio sp. 1CM23M. The sequence continues at coordinate 101,028 of NZ_JALNTR010000010.1, read as the reverse complement.
GGCTGGCTTCTCCTTGAAACAGCGAGCTTTCCAATTCGTTCGCGTTTAGCCATACACGTCCATCACCACCAATTCTTCTTGCCGATTGATAAGGTATTAATTTTTTTACAGCCTGAGGCACTAAGCTATCAATAAAAGATGTCAAGAAGCTATCCCTTTCACAAAATCACAATGTCTTCACCACTGCCTTCATATTCAAAAAATGTAAACTATGCACATATTGAATCACAAATGATGACTAAGTATTTACATTCAAACAGAACACTATTGATAAATGAATCGAAATAATTACATAATAGCCATGATAAAAAATCATAGGTAAAGATATGAATAGCACACTTCCTTCAACCAAAACCTTGCTCGCATTTTTATCGACGGCAAGGCACCTTAACTTTACGCGCGCGGCACATGAGCTCAATGTCACGCAAGGTGCAGTGAGTCGTCAGGTACTCTCGTTTGAAGAAAGCCTTGGCTGCGACCTCTTCTATCGCCATGCTCGAGGATTGTCTTTAACGCCGAAAGGAGAAGAGCTGGTTCCCTTGATACAAGGAACGATTCATCAACTGCAATCGGCTCTGAATCAAGTGGCTAGCTCTCCCTCTAAGATCAAACTCAATGCTCCGAGTTGTATTACCTCTTGGCTACTACCTAAGTTGATGTCATTTCAACAGGCCTATCCTGATATTGATGTCGAGCTCACTTCGACCATCAAGCACGTTTTTGAGCCAAGCTTTGATCCCTTCGATGCGGTGATTACTTATGGCAAGAAACCAAGCCAACACTCAATTGTTAGCCAACTACTGTTCAACGAGCAACTAGCTCCTGTCTGCCAAACACAGAGTATTGTTCCAAGTCACCTGATAGATAGCACTTCAACTGTCATCAAGCCACACAAGCTTGCTCAGTACACTTGGTTACACGCTAACAATGAGCAGAGTGACTGGCGACTATGGTTAGAGCACATAGGAAGCCATGACCTTTCAAGCAAGAACAACCAACAATTCGCGACACTCGACCAAGCGATGAATGCCGCGATTCAGGGCTTTGGTATAGCAATCGGTGACATCACGCTTGCTAAGCAAGATATTGATTTGGGCAGATTGGTGAAAGTGAGTGAAGGCAGTGTCTTTTCGGGAAATGGATACTTCCTATTACAACCCAAGAACCGTCAGAATGCCTCGCTATCAACCTTAGTCGATTGGCTAGTCGATTAACGGTTATCAAATTGCCAATTCAGGAGCCTTAAAGCTTCAGTAGATCGTCATAATGAGAATTTTACCATTCTCAAAATAAAACTATTTTTCGTCAGCTCCGTATTGGTGTTTAGAGAATAGAACTTACGTTCCTTTAACTAATTGAAAAGAAATTCAATTCTATTTGGTAGGAAAGTGGTTCTGTTCAATTGGAAAAAATGGCATTCGAATTGCTTTGACATAGATAACCCAACCAATATACAGCAGGTTGCACCTTATTCATCATGCAGCTTGTCACGGAGGATAGGCTATGACCTTACAAAGACATACGTATTACGGCTTAATTCACCATGGAATTAAAACCTTATTAATGGACAGAATTGGTCACTTCACAGAACGTGAATATCACGAGTATCTCGACTTAACGACCGGTAAATCGACATGTTTTGCCATGAGTGAACAAGAACTCGAAAACACCTTAGACAGTTTGAAAAGCGAAGGTTATCTTGAAGACATCAAGAAGCTGATACCTCGCTACCAAACCTCGTCAATGCGATAACCTGTCTAAACTCGTTAAACACGATGAAGGGTTAGATGGAATTAAATGGCACCCAATTGTCTCGGGCTATTTAGCATCGAGACAGTTTTCGTTAGACTGTCTGCAACTCAACTAACTGGATAGTCAGTGCCACATGAAGCAAATCCTTGATTTCATTCCTCTCATTATTTTCTTTGCGCTGTACAAGATGTATGACATCTATACCGCGACTGGTGCTTTGATCGTTGCATCTGCAGTTCAAATTGTTTTGACGTATTTCAACTACAAGAAAGTAGAAAAAATGCAGATCATCACGTTTCTGATGGTTGCCGTATTTGGCGGCATGACCATCTTTTTGCACGACGACAACTTCATTAAGTGGAAAGTGACCATCGTTTACGCGCTGTTTGCTATCGGCCTGACAGTCAGTCACATCATGGGCAAGTCAGCTATTAAAGGAATGTTGGGCAAAGAGATTTCACTTCCTGAGTCAGTGTGGGCCAAGATCAACTGGGCATGGACTCTGTTCTTTACTCTATGCGCTATTCTCAACGTTTACGTTGCTTTCAACCTACCGTTGGATGTTTGGGTGAACTTCAAGGTGTTTGGCTTACTCATCGCTACCCTGCTCTTCACCTTACTGACGGGTATATATATCTATAAGCACTTACCAAAAGAGCAGCAGAAAGAATTAACGGATAAAAATACCGACGAGAAGTAACCCTAAGGGATGAGTCCTCATTCCCTTTTTGATACAATTCTTATCAATATGCTATTTAACAGTGGCCAATGATACTCGTGATCATTGGCCACTGGCTTTTTTGTGTTGCAGAAACTGGTCAAAATAAAGCCTATTATTTACTGACAATCTCACTAAATTAGCGGCAATCTGGTTTCTTGTTGTTCAATGCACTCATTTGCCAATGTGCTTAACCAGTCAACACATCTGTTTTTATTTAAGATAATCAATACCATCAAGAGTACAACAATGACTATTCAATCAACTTTGAACCCGATTGGTTCTTTACTTCTTCGCACATTAGCGATGCCTTCTGATACAAATGCAGCAGGCCAGATTTTCGGTGGTTGGATAATGTCTCAGCTCGACCTAGCTGGCGGTATCTTGGCGAAAGAGATCTCTAACGGCAAAATAGTCACAGTTTCAGTATCAAGTATCGAGTTCAAACAACCAGTCTCTGTGGGTGATGTGGTATGTGTTTATGGTGATTGCACTAAGATTGGTCGCAGCTCGATGAATATCGACCTAGAAGTATGGGTTAAGCCGGTACTTGACCACGGCATCGGTGACCGTTACAAGGTTTGTGGCGCGACATTCAACTACGTCGCGGTTGATGAAAGTGGTAAGCCTCGCTCCATCAATAAATAGGACTTTTCACTCCGTCGTTTACGTAAATGGTCTTTAGTTCGAGTCAATGAAATAGCTAAAGACCATAGCGCTCTCTCGCACCAATTCACAATTTCTTATCATTAACCCTTCCAATACCAATTAGTTCGCGTAAATTAGCAAGATAGCGAATTTAAACGCCCCAATTTAGTGAAGTAAAATAAGGATATCTCAATATGTGGTACGTGATTTTTTCTCAAGACGTCGAAAATTCATTAGAAAAGCGCCTAAGTGTTCGCCCACAACATCTAGAACGCCTACAAACACTTCACGATGAAGGCCGACTGTTAACAGCAGGCCCAATGCCAGCTATTGATTCAGGCAACCCTGGCGAAGCGGGATTCACAGGTTCAACTGTAATTGCCGAATTTAACTCTTTGGAAGACGCTCAAGCATGGGCAGACGCTGACCCGTACATTGATGCTGGCGTTTACCAAAATGTGATTGTAAAACCATTCAAGAAAGTATTTTAATGTGAAAAAATGGATTATTGGCTCACTGGCTTTAGCTCTGCTTGCAGGCTGTGCTTCAAGTGAGCAAGACGAACAAAGACAGCTAGAGATGATGGCGCAGCACCGAGCTGGCGTTTTATCTGCAGGCCTGCCGATTGAATATGGTCCACTGTCGGTCATGCGCGTGCTAGCAAAAAACACGGTTATCGAAATCATGATGATCTACAACCAAGATGCAAAAGGTGCTAAGCCTTTAAACCAAGTTGTAGACATGAGTGTGAATAGCTACTGCACCAACTCTGAAGTGAGAGCAAACCTCGATATGGGCTTGGCTTACAACATCAAGATTCGCAACACTCGCGGACAACTGATGGTTGAGAAGTTGATCAGCAAAGAGACGTGTCAGAGCAGCAGCTAGTTTCTAGCTCGAGATTCGAACAAGTATAAAACCAGAAGGCCTCGCAAATGCGAGGCCTTTGTTGTGGTTCATCGTGGATTAACGGAGCAATCAAAATCTTAGACTGAATTATACCTCAGCTGATTCCCACTCTTTACGCAGTGTCTTAGTCGCCGAAACTAAGTTAGTTAGTGCGGCTTCTGTCTCTGCCCAGTTACGCGTCTTCAAACCACAATCAGGGTTTGCCCACAAACGTTCTGCTGGGATTTTTTCTGCCGCTTTCTTCAGTAAATCAACAATCCACTCTTCTGAAGGAATGTTTGGTGAGTGAATGTCATAAACACCAGGTCCAATCGCATTCGGGTAGTTAAACTCTTCAAATGCTTTCAGCAGTTCCATGTTCGAGCGAGAAGTCTCAATGGTAATCACATCGGCATCTAGCGCGGCTACTGAATCAATGATCTCATTGAACTCGCTGTAACACATATGGGTATGGATCTGAGTTTCAGGTTTCGCACTCGCCGCTGAAATCTTAAAGGCATCGACCGCCCACTCTAGGTATTCTGCGTGGTCACGCTTTTTCAGTGGCAAACCTTCACGAATGGCAGGTTCATCGATTTGAATAATGTTGATGCCAGCGTCTTGCAAATCAGACACTTCATCACGTAGAGCAAACGCCAGCTGATTAGTGATCTCTTTACGTGAGATGTCTTCACGTGGGAATGTCCAACATAAGATAGTGACAGGGCCTGTCAGCATCCCTTTCATCTGCTTCGAGGTCAGAGATTGGGCATAGGTCGACCATTCTACTGTCATTGGTTTTTCTCGTTCAATATCCGCGACCACAATCGCCGGCTTCACGCAGCGAGAGCCATAGCTTTGTACCCAACCAAACTTAGTAGTTTGAAAGCCTGCTAGGTTTTCTGCAAAGTACTCCACCATATCGTTACGTTCAGCTTCGCCATGAACAAGCACATCCAAATCTAAAGCTTCTTGGCGCTTAACGGCATCCGCAATATGGCCTTTCAATGCGGTAATGTATTCCGCTTCACTCAGTTTGCCAGTGCGGTAAGCGCTACGTTGAACACGGATCTCGCCTGTCTGTGGGAACGAACCAATAGTTGTGGTCGGCAATAGCGGTAAACCCAACACCTCAGACTGATGAGCGGCACGCTCTGCGTATGGAGCAATGCGCTCTGCTAGTGCTTTGGTAATCGTGCTAAGACGCGCTTGTACCTGAGGCTTATTCACATGAGTCGCACTCTTGCGTGCAACAATCGGTTGGCTATACGTCTCACACGCTAAAATGGCATTTTGGTCGCCGTCTAACGCCGCACCCAATAAGCTCACCTCAGTGACTTTCTGTTTTGCAAACGCAAACCAACTCTTCACTTCTTCGCTAAGCGTCTCTTCTAACTCAAGGTCAACCGGGCTATGCAGCAATGAACATGAACTTGCGACCCATAGTTTATCGCCTAGCTTTTCTTTCACTGGTTGCAGCAACTCAAGCTGCGCGGCTAAGTCTGCTCGCCAAACATTGCGTCCGTTGATTGCTCCTGCAGAAAGCACCCAATCTTCAGGTAGCTTATTCACCACTTCATCGAGTTGCTGCGGTGCGGCAGCCAAATCGATGTGTAAGCCGTTGACGGGAAGTTCGACGATTTTATCTAACGTGTCAGTCACAGAATCAAAGTACGTAGTAAGGAGTAGCTTCACATCGACTTGAATCACTTGATACGCCAATTTGAATGAATCTGCCCACTTAGTTTCAAGTTCCAGAGAAAGGATAGGTTCATCGATTTGAACCCACTCAACACCCAACTTGGCTAGCTTTGCCAGAATCGCTTGGTAAGCAGTAAGCAAACGTGGAAGCAAGGTTAAACGGTCAAAGCCCTCTTCCACTTCTTTGCCGAGATATAAGTAAGATAGCGGGCCGAGAAGAACTGGCTTCACTTTATGCCCCGCTTTAATCGCTTCACTCACTTCGTCAAACAGTTGTGGCCAGCTCACTTCAAAGGTGTCCTCTTTACTGAACTCAGGAACAATGTAGTGATAGTTAGTGTTGAACCACTTCGTCATATCTGATGCTGCTGCACCATCTTTAGCGCTGTCAGTTCCGTGCTTAGCGCCACAACAGGTGGATTGTGTTTGAGATTGACCGCGACCAACGCGGAACAAGGTATCTAAGTCTGGGAAGGCTTTCTCTTCTTCAGAGCCACCAGCGTGACGCTTTGGCACATGACCCAAAAGCAAAGTCGTTGTTAACACATGGTCGTACCATGCGAAGTCACCCGCAGTTGCAAAGCTTAGATTCGCGTCGGCTTGTACATTCCAGTTACGATTTCTCAGTTCGCTGCCGAGCTGCTTAAGCTCTGACTGGCCAATCTCGCCGCGCCAGTACTTCTCTAATGTAAATTTCAGTTCGCGTTTTTCACCGATGCGTGGGTAGCCAAGAATATGCGTTGTCGTAGTCATGAGCCTGTTCCTTATTCAATAATTGTTAGTATCTTTTCAGACCACCTATTGAAGATTACGCTTTATCAAAAAGGTGTCTGGATGGCTAAACTATCCACCCAATCTGAATAATGAACAACGTCCAAATATTCATCTTGTTTATTAAAAATATTCATCTTGAATAAACCAAAGATGAGGGACTTAAAACCATCTAGACATCTAGACGTTTACAAATGATAAAAAACCCCGTAGGGTGATTATTAAGAAATATTGAATTAGCTTAGGGAATATGAGGAATACTCATGATAGAGCTTAAACACCTTCGAACATTGACTACCTTGAGAGACAGCGGCTCACTGACAGCAACTGCAACCTCTCTTCATCTGACGCAGTCGGCGCTTTCTCATCAATTGAAAGACCTTGAGGCGCGTATTGGCGGTCAGCTTTTCCTTCGTAAAACTAGGCCAGTTAAATTCACCTCTGAAGGTGAGATTTTGCTTAAGCTCGCCGATGAGATACAGCCAAGAATCGCTAAAGCAGAGAACGAACTCGCAAGCCTGAAAGAGGATGTGAATGGTCGTTTGCACATGGCGATCGAGTGTCACTCATGCTTCCAATGGTTAATGCCCGCTTTGAAGGAATACCAAGTTGCTTGGCCAAGCGTAACCCTAGATTTCTCGTCAGGCTTTGGTTTTGAGCCGCTGCCCGCATTAATGGCTGGTGAATTAGATTTGGTGATCACCTCTGATATACAGCCGCGTTCAGAGGTTCATTATGAGCCACTCTTTGATTTCGAGATGCGTTTGATCACTGCAATAAACTCGCCTTTGGCTGAAAAGCCAAGCATTGAACCGCAAGATCTTAGCGATCTCACGATGCTCTCCTATCCAGTTCAAAAACAGCGTTTAGATGTCGTGAAGCACTTTTTGCAACCTGCAGGTGTAGAACCTAAGAAGTGGAAGCAGGCAGACAACACCTTGATGTTGGTGCAAATGGTATCGGCAGGATTAGGTGTCGCGGCATTACCAAACTGGGCAATCAGTGAGTTCTCAAGGCAAGGCTTGATAGCCAGCAAGCCGTTAGGTAAAGGGCTTTCGAGAAGACTGTTTGCTGCAGTAAGAAACTCAGAAAAAGACAAGCGTTACCTACAGGCTTTCTTTAGTACGGCAAGGCAGCAGAGTAAGAGTCACCTTGATGGTATTGAGGTCGTTTAACAATAACCATCGTCAACTAACTCCGCTTACACCAAGCACAAGAAACAAATGCCAGAAACAAAAAAAGTCACAGATAATCTGTGACTTTTTAGTTTCAGTACCGATGATTTTCGATACCTGTTGATTCGCGAAAAATAGACTATCTTGCGTAAGATTTAAACTGGTTAGTCAGTGGGTCGTATTGATAGCCAAGCATATCAAGCTTACCGACGACACTTTCTATATCCATCTCATACATGCTAATGAGCTCTTCAAAACTGTCGCACTCTAAGCGCAGTTTTTCGTTCACTATTCCCAGCAAGATAATGCTATCCAGGCTTTTGACGTTGCTTAAATCCATCTCGTACTCCTTACGAACACACTGACTAGAGTTAAGTTTAGAACGCTTACCAAGGTCACGCTAAAAAACAGATCACACTTCTTAAATCATATACGTGGTTACAATGCCCGAAGTTACAATGCCCAAACTGGCGTTAAACCAACAGCAGCCGCTAATAACATCAACAATGAAACCGTAAGTTGAAGCTTTTCAGGTGTCTTAACGAACAGTAGATGCCAACACCACACCACGATAGAAGAGATCAACAAAGCGAAGCTAAATAGTAACGTGGAAATTACTGGCTCTAACTGAGCTTCAGAGAGTGAGTAAACATTCACGACTGTTGCCAGTACCACCAACATACCCGCCAATACACCCACCACTGGCAAAACACGGTGGAAAGCTTGCAAACGCGTTCTTGCGATCGTCAGCAGTAAATGACCAAACGCAGCACCTAACAATACGACCAACAGCAGAGTCGTAATGATGCCGACTGTGGTTGCTTGCTCCGTCGCTTGAATAGCAACGTAAGATAACGCCAAACCACACGCCAAATACATAACCCAGATAGGGCCAGAATCACGAGTCTTCTTAGTTTGAACTTGAGAATAGAAATAAAAAATTGCGAACACGACCAGAAAGGCTTCAATTTTTACTGAGGCAACCGCCAGCCAAAGCACGCCAATTGCAGGTAACATCTTGTGAATACGGCCACGTTGTCCCGGGCAAATATCCCCTTTCACCAAGATGAGGGTTAAGATCAGTTGGGCTCCTAAAAGCATCGGAGCAAATTGTACTAATAACGTTTCGACCATTGTGGATCTACTTCTTCAGACTTATTTTCGCGAATAATATCAAAAACTGCTGCGAACACTAATCAAAATCACAAATTAGCGACGTTATTCAAGGCTTCAACTATGCTGTTGTATGGCTCTTTTGATGCTTTTAAAAGCGATATAGCGAAAGACACCAGAACTAACAGGGGCATGTTCTACTGGCTAGTCTAGTCTCATGCCGCTATAATTCCCGCCTCAAAAATCAGAGGTTGAAATATGTACAGCGATATCACTCCTATTCACGAACACAAAAAATACTGGGCCGAGTGCTACGGAACTGCACCCTTTTTGCCTACCAGTAGAAAGGAGATGGATGCTCTTGGATGGGATAGCTGTGACATTATTATTGTAACTGGTGATGCGTATGTCGATCACCCGAGCTTTGGTATGGCTATCATCGGCCGTCTGCTTGAAGCTCAAGGTTTCCGCGTAGGCATTATTGCTCAACCAAAGTGGGACAATAAAGATGCCTTCATGAAGCTAGGTAAACCTAACCTATTTTTCGGCATCACAGCGGGTAACATGGACTCCATGATCAACCGCTACACCTCTGATCGCAAATTACGTCACGATGATGCTTACACACCAAACAATGAAGGTGGCAAGCGTCCTGACCGTGCAACTCTGGTTTATTCTCAACGCTGTCGTGAAGCTTACAAAGGCACGCCAATCGTTCTTGGTGGTATTGAAGCGAGCTTGCGTCGTGTTGCTCACTACGACTACTGGTCGGATAAAGTTCGTCGCTCTGTATTGTTTGATGCAAAAGCCGACATTCTTCTTTTTGGTAACGCTGAACGTGCACTGGTTGAAGTGGCACATCGCATTGCCGACGGCGAAGACATGTCTACACTAACCAATATCCGCGGTACTGCTATCAATCTTCCAGCAGCGCCTGAAGGCTTCAAAATCATTGACTCTTCTCGTATCGAAAAGCCGAACAAAGCGTATGTTCCCGTTAACCCATACGAAGTTGAAACCCAGTGTGATACCAAGAAAGACGAAAAAAAAGAAGAAGTAAAAGCGCAGCCTATTACTATTCGCCCTTCTCGTCACGATGCAAAAACTACAGCAGTTCGTATCCCAGGTTACGAAAAGCTAAACAATGACCGTATTCTTTACGCTCACGCTAGCCGTATTCTGCACCTTGAGACAAACCCGTACTCGGGTCGTGCTCTGATTCAACGTCACGGTGATCGTGAGCTCTGGGTTAACCAAGCGCCAATTCCACTGACTACAGAAGAGATGGATTACGTGTTTGGCCTTGCTTACAAGCGTGTTCCTCACCCGATGTACGGTAAAGCGAAAATCCCAGCATACGACATGATCAAAACCTCGGTTAATATCATGCGTGGTTGTTTTGGTGGTTGTTCTTTCTGTTCAATCACAGAGCACGAAGGTCGTATCATTCAAAACCGTTCGAAAGAATCTATCTTGGATGAGATCGAAGACATTAAAGATAAAGTACCGGGCTTTACCGGTACTATTTCTGACTTAGGTGGTCCAACGGCGAACATGTACCGTTTAGGTTGTTCAGATCCAAAAGCAGAAATTAACTGCCGTCGTCCATCATGTGTGTTCCCGAAAATCTGTGAAAAGCTAAACACAGACCATCAACACACCATCGACCTGTACCGCTCAGCAAGAAAAGTACCGGGCGTTAAGAAGATCATGATTGCTTCTGGTGTTCGTTACGACCTAGCGATTGAGTCTCCAGAATACGTTCGTGAGCTTGTGACTCACCACGTTGGTGGTTACTTGAAGATTGCTCCAGAGCATACTGAAAAAGGCCCGTTGGACCTGATGATGAAACCGGGCATGGGCACTTACGATCGTTTCAAAGAGATGTTCGAGAAGTACAGCGCTGAAGCCGGTAAGAAACAGTACCTGATTCCTTACTTCATCTCTGCTCATCCGGGCACAGAAGACGAAGATATGCTTAACCTTGCAATGTGGCTGAAAAAGCACAACTACGAGTGTGACCAAGTACAGAACTTCTACCCATCGCCAATGTGTAATGCAACGTCGATGTACTACTCAGAGACTAACCCTCTGAAACGCGTGAAATATAAGAAGCGTGAAGATGTTCCTGTACCGAAAGGTGATCGTCAACGTCGTCTGCATAAAGCACTGCTTCGTTACCACGATCCTGAAAACTGGAAAATCATCCGTGAAGCGCTGATCAGCATGGGTAAACAACACCTAATTGGTGACAAAGCAAACTGCCTAGTACCAGCAGAAGATTTTGATGCGCAAACACCTGCACAACGTCGTAAATCTGGTCGTCACGGTTCACAGCGCTTTGCGACTAAGCACAGTAAGTCTCAGCCAGGTCTTGGTGGCGAAAGCCCACGTAACCACTCTGGTAAAAAACCGGGTGGCAAGAAGCCAACTGGTAACAGCAACGGTAGCCAAGGTGGCGGTAATGGCAATGGTCGTAAACCAGCTACGGGCTTCATTAAGAAAGGACCTGGTGGTCAGCAATCACAAGGTAATGGCGGCGGAAACAGCAAACCAAACCGCAATAAATCGGGCAATGGTCAAGGTGGCAAACCTGCGGCTAACGGCAAGAACCGCCAGCGCGCAGCACAACGCTAATATCGCGAACCGATTGACTTCGCTATCGTAAAAACACAAAGCGCAGCTATTATATCTGCGCTTTTTTGTGTCTGTTACCAATGACTAACCACAATTTTCACTTGTCTGTGTGATTACAAGAGAGTCTAACGAGCAAACACCCAATACTGACTAAGCAGATAATTACTGACCATTCCCACCAAGATGCCTACCGCCATTGCGATAAACACTCCCCCTGTAAATGCAGGAAGTAACACCGTCATCAGCTTAAAGCACAGCAAATTAGGTATCGCCGATATCGATGCAGAGAACATGAACTTTTGCCACTGAATCAGCTTTTCGTACCAACTCCCCTGACCTTTGAATTCAAAGGTCAGCACTCGATTTCCAAACCAAGTTGTCGTTGCAGCTACGATGAAAGAACCAATTCGAGCACTCATCAACGGCAGTCCAATAACGTAATGCAGCAATGCAAACACGGCACAATCGACAACAAAGCCACCCGCTCCCACCATAGCGAATTTAATCATCTTATGGTGAGGTTGTAGTTTTTGGTTTAGCGCGTCGAACTTGTGGCTAAACAGTCTCGATGACGAGTTAAAATTGAACATCGCCGTCACTTCGTATATGGCTCAACGATAGATTTGGTTTGATGTTTTGGCTATGACAACTAAATAGAGCGCGCTTGATCTTCACCGTCGGCTCTAAAATACAGGTCAACGCATTGTCTTTAATCTTGGTTTCCACTTCCGCTCTTTTACCAATCAGATAGAACTTGTCGATACCATCTAACTGTTCAACATCAAGTAGCTTTTTCGCTTGTCCATGACTGTAAAACTGCCCGGAGAAAGGTCGTTTACCGACGTAAAAGCTCGGCGCTTCATCCGTAATTTGTTCAAAGATAATACGGTCACTTTTCTCATTCGCTTTGCCTAGGTTGAGGTAGACCATCGCAATCATTAGCAACACAGGTAACACTAGAGCCACACTCGAGAACCACTTCTTATCTTTTTCTACCACAAGCATTGCCACCAGCAAACCAAGGGCCGGAATGCCAGGTAGAACGTAAGCTGGAAGAATATTACCAGCCATGGTGAATAGAATTAGAGGAGAGACCAACCAACACAAAAGGAATGAAAACAACCCACTATGTTCAGCGTTAACTTCTGCGATTTTCTTACGACGAGCAAAAGTCAAAATAGGTAACACAATCGACCATGGCGCAGCCGCTTGAAGCCAAAACAACCAGATCATGCCTCTTGCTTGGTCATGGGCAGAACCGTATAAATCGCCCTCCCAGCCACTCACAACAAAACGCTTAAAGTGCTCGCCAACAATAAAGTAATCGATAAAGCCCGGTGTTGCCATTTCAGCCATGATGTACCAAGGCAAAGCAATCGCCAGCATCACACCTAAGCCAGACAACAGTGGAAAGCGTTGCCATAGCACTTTGAAAGCGCCAAAGAAGCCATGTTGCAATACTAACCAAGGGAAAACAGCGATACCCATAATCACAATCGCTACCGGCCCTTTTGCCAGCAAGCCTAGTGCTAAACCAATGAAACCGACATAGCCCCAAGACCGATTAGTCTTCGCATTACCTCCTCCCTTTGAACCCTCTCCTCCTAACCAACATAGATAAAAACCTAACATGGCAATGGTCATCGCTAATGTTAACGCCATGTCGGTCATCACAGCACCCGCCGCGATAGAGAAAATCCCACATGTCGCCAATACCACGGCCGCCACCAAGGCACTTTGTCCGGTACGCTTAGCCATGTACGCAACCAACAAAATCGTCGCAAAACCTGCTAGCCAGTGTGGCGCACGCACAGCAAACTCACTCAAACCAAACAGCTCAATCCCCGCCGCACTCATCCATGTGAACAACGGTGGTTTACCCCAGAAAGGGATGCCATAATCGAATTGAGGGGTTAACCAATTGCCGGTTTCTACCATCAAGCGAGCCATTTCACCGTAGCGCGCTTCCGTGGTATCCATTAAAGGGTATGTCGCCAGAGATAAGAGCCTTAAAACCAATGCAAAAGCCAACAAATACCATAGGTGCGTTCGGTTCAGGCTCATGCTGACTCCTCTAATTTAAAATGTGTTTTTAATGCAGGGGTATCGACCACCGATTGGATCAAATACAAAGGGCGGTTCTTGGTTTCAATGAAAATACGACCTATGTATTCCCCCATTAAACCAATACTCAGAAGTTGAATACCGCCTAGGGCAAGTTGGACCACCATCATTGATGGGTAACCCGTAATAGGCTCACCAAACATCATGGTTTTGAACACGATGAAGACGCCATACACAAAAGCGGTAAGCGCCACTAATCCACCAACGGCCGTCGCAATACGCAGCGGGCGGATAGAGAATGATGTGATGCCATCCATCGCCAATCCGATTAACTTGAGGTAGTTCCACTTGGTCTCACCACAGAAGCGAGCGTCGCGCTTAAACTGAATCGTTGCTTGTCTAAAACCTGGCCATGAAAAGATGCCTTTCATATAACGGTTACGTTCAGGCAGTTGGTTGATATGGTCGACAACCTCTCGGCTTAACAGTCTGAAATCACCCACATTTTCTGGAACATCGATCTTCGCTGCCACGTTCATGACTTTGTAAAAGCTTGCGGCTGAAAACTTCTTGAACCACGTTTCACCGTCACGTTGGCTACGCTGCATATTGACGACGTCATAACCTTCGCGCCATTTAGCAATCATTTGAGGAATCAGCTCGGGTGGATCTTGCAGATCTGCATCGAGCAAGATCACGGCTTGTCCTCGGCAGTGTTCGAGGCCAGCACTCATCGCTGACTCTTTACCAAAATTACGGCTTAAACCGATCACAGAAATTGAGCTATTGATTGAAGTGAATGAGCTCACCAAATCCAAGCTGTTGTCTTTGCTGCCATCATCGACATAAACGATTTCACTGGTGATGGGTAAGCTATCCAGCACCTTGGTTAAGCGAGAATGAAACTCTTCTAACACCTCTTGTTCATCGTAAAACGGCACAATGATCGATAGTGAAACGGCGGGATTGATCCGTGATGTGGAGACTTTAGGTCGGCTAATATGAAGTTCAGACATAATACGTTCTTCTATTTTTTAATCTGAATCCAATCTACCCCCTCATAAGTGAAAGTTGTGTTATTGACATATTTTTCACGCTCACTCAGGATAATGTTACCGTCTATTTCTGTATGAGAATCAAAATGAAACGAGTTCTATTAGTCGAAGATAACCGCGAAATTGCAGGCGTATTATTTGATTATTTTGAGTGCATTGGGATGGAGCTCGATTACGCGGACAACGGTGAGCTTGGCTTGCAACTCGCGATGGATAACTCTTTTGATATCATCATATTAGATCTGATGCTGCCGAGAATGGACGGCCTAACGGTTTGTAACAAGCTAAGAGACCAAGGCAACACAACCCCGATCCTGATGCTTACCGCGCTTGATAGCCGTGAAGACATGTTGAAAGGGTTTGACCACGGTGCCGATGATTACCTAACCAAGCCTTTCGATTTGGATATTTTAGAAGCGAGAATGAACGCACTGGTTCGTCGTTACCGCGGAAAGGTGGCGTCTTCTAAATTGCAGTTTGATGAACTCACCATCGACCAAAAAACGCGTAAAGCCTACCGTCAAGATAAGCTGCTCGCACTCAACCCAACCACTTACACCATCCTTGAGATGTTGTGCCAAAAAGCACCAGAGGTGGTTACTCGCGAAGATATCTCCTACAAACTCTGGGAAGAAGACGAACCCAACAATGATGTGTTACGCAGTCACATCTATCAATTGCGAAACCAACTCGACAAGCCTTTTGACACTCAGATGTTAATTACCGTCCCTAAAGTTGGATTCCGTCTGGAGTCATCGAATTGATTTTAAATGTTCTCACGAGCACCAAAACCCTAACCGGCCGCTTAGCGGTTTTCTTTGGGTTAATGGCCGTGATTGTATCGGCCTTTGTCTATTTAGTCTTTGTTGCCGCACTCTACATGTCAGAAGATCGCGTCGGTGAAAGACGTATCCTGATCGACCGTAACTATGCGGTTGGTTTATTCCAAGCAGGCGAAAGCGGTGAGTTAAGAATTGATGACCTGACAATCGCCTACAACGACCTTTCATTGATACCTGCAGAATACCTCAAGTACATTAAAGGCAAAGAAAGCTTTGTTGGCGAAGTAGGTGAAGAGCCTAACTCTCGCATGGTGTATATAGGTGAGTATTCTGATAAAGGTCAAACCCACCCAATCGTTCTGCTTTCCGAGATCGACCGCGTCGAGTTTGAGATTTACGAACTCGTTTATGCGACCACCTTTGTACTAACGTTACTCTCTATTCTAATTTTTAGCTTTGGTGCTCTGCTCTATCGGTTATCTAAACGACTGATTGAACCCTTTAACTCTATTTCCGAACAACTGGAATCGAATAAGCTTAACCTCAATGAAGAATTTAGTGTCAATGACGACGCCGCGGTTGAGTTTCGTCAGCTCACAGATCAACTCAATCAGTACCGAAGAGAAATCAATTCCTTACTCAAGCGTGAACAAGCGTTTGCTCGTTACTCAAGTCACGAATTGAGAACACCATTAACGGTCGCTCGTGGCGCAAATAAATTACTGCTAAGAAGTGAAACCACCGAGTTTCAATCTCGCCAAATTGAGCGCATTGATGAAGCCATTGTTCAGATGTCAGAGATGGTCGATGCCCTACTCGGCCTCGTGCGTTACGAAAGAAACAGTGACGATGCGCCACTGCGATTGTTTAGCCAACAAGAGTTAGAGGCTATCGTCTCAAAAAACTCCGCACAGGCGGATGAGAAAGATGTCGAAATTTCCATGCACGTTCAATCCGAACCCACTATTCAAGCCACCAGCGCGATAATGAATATGTTGGTCGGAAACTTGTTAAGAAATGCCATTGCAGCGACCAATAGTGGTACCGTAACGGTCACTCTGTCCCACGAGAGTGTTGTGATTGAAGACCAAGGAGAAGGCCTCCAAGAACAGTACAATCCAAATGGGCATGGGTTAGGTTTATTGATTGTCGAGGACTTATGCCAACGCTTCCAATGGGGCTTTGAATTGGTCAATCGTAGCTGTGGCGGATGTACCGCTAAAATCACCTTTCAAACCGATCTATCCGCATCCATCCCAGAGTAAATGAGTTCATAGTTCGCGGCTCAATATCGAACGAAAACTTGATTTAGTTGGTTTACAGCAGTCCCTAGCTACTAGATACTCGTTAGTCCTATTTGAACTATAAATGCTGGCTCTTGAGTCAGCATTTTGTCTAAGTGCGATGAAACTAAATAATAGCCCTGTAACTCAACATCAATACAACGAGCACACCTTTTTCTTAAAGCGTGACGATCAGCTTCACTCCCACTTTTGCGGCAACAAAGCCAGAAAGTTCATGAAGCTACTGGAAGACGATAGCCCAAACACCACCACTCTAATAAGCTATGGTTCCGCTCAAGCTAACTCCTTGTTCTCACTCGCCGCACTTGCCAAAATCAAAGGTTGGACGCTTGAGTTTTACGTCGACCACCTGCCTCAATGGCTACAAGAACGCCCACTCGGCAACTACCGTGGCGCTATCGATCTCGGGGCTAAGGTTATTTCAGTCAAAGAAACAGGCTCTGAGCTTCATCCACAAGAGTATATTGAGCAAGTAAGACAACCTGACTCACAATGCATTGTGTTACCAGAAGGTGGACGCTCTCAGCTTTCTGAATACGGCGTGAAGCAACTGGCGATTGAAATACTCAGCTGGACGCGGTTCGAAAACAAACACGATTTCGTGGTGGCACTGCCAGCAGGCACAGGCAGCACAGCTCTGTATCTGCATAAGCATTTAAAAGTGCACAACATCCCAGTGTTAACCTGCGCTTGTGTTGGTGGCAGCGACTACCTAACGCAGCAGTTCAATGAACTCGGCGAAACCGATCACCCGCAGATATTACCGCTTAAAGCCAAACACCACTTTGGTAAGCTGTATCAACAGGACTATCAAACTTGGTTGGATCTACAAGAACAGACTGATATTGAATTCGACCTGCTCTATGACCCATTGATGTGGCAATGCTTAGAGCAATGGCAAGAAGAGAACCCAACCAAAACCGTCATCTATATCCATCAAGGCGGCATCTTAGGTAATGAGTCGATGTTGCCGCGCTATCAACGTAAGTACCCAGAACTTCGAAGTAGCCACACCGCTGATAACGCTACTTGGTAGTAATCCGTTCTTTTCTACTCTAATACCCCGCGTTTCTGCGAACTGAGAGTTTCTCAGCGCATCATGTACAGCCATCGCACTCGCTTTCGATGGCTGTTTGTCAGCAATAGCCACCTGTTATCCCTGCCATACATTTCAAGTTAGAGACAGAAATCTGGCGAGAATCATCGCGTTATCTATACTTTCGATTGGAACGTCAATTGTCATCGAAAGGAATTACGCATGCGAAAACTCACTACGCTCGGCCTGTTTTCAGTTTTACTGCCCTTCTCTGCGATTTCAGGAGAAAACGTCACTTACCAAGTCGACGGGATGGATTACGAAGGTTATTGGAGTGAAGCCAGTGACCAAGCGCCTTTGGTACTGCTAATACACGATTGGGATGGCTTAACCGATTACGAAAAGAAACGTTCTGAGATGCTAAACGAACTCGGTTACAACGTGTTCGCCATCGACCTATTTGGTAAAGGCATTCGCCCGACCGAAGTGAAAGATAAAAAACAGCACACCGGCGAACTGTATAAAGACAGAGATAAAATGCGCGCACTACTTAGCGCGGGGGCAATGGAAGCGAAACGACTTGGTGGTAACTTAGATAACAACGTGATGATGGGTTACTGTTTTGGTGGCGCAGCCGTTTTAGAAGCAGCTCGTGCGGGTATCCCATCGAAAGCTTATGTCACCTTCCATGGCGGTTTATCAACACCGAAAGGACAAGGCTACTCTGAGACAAAAGCTCCTGTTGTCGTGTTCCATGGCACAGCTGACGCCATGATCTCCATGGAAGACTTTGGCAACCTCGCCGCTCAGCTTGAAACAACCAAAGTTCCGCATGAAATGATCACCTACAGTGGTGCGCCGCATGCCTTTACCGTATTCGGCTCAAACAACTATCAACAAGAAGCTGACCAAAAATCATGGGATAGATTTACCCATGTGCTAGAAACCACCACCAGATAATCTTCTCCCTCAGAACCCACAACCCCATTCGCAAACTTAAGAATGGGGTTGTTTAATTATCACTGCATCATCTCACTACAAATAGCGGTGGATACTTAAGTCATCAGTTTTAATATCACTAGCTGAGCCACTGACCACGCTTGCCAAGATCTTTCCTGAGCCACATGCCATTGTCCAACCTAATGTTCCATGTCCCGTATTGGTAAATAGGTTCTTGATAGGCGTCTTTCCTATGATAGGCGTACCATCTGGTGTCATTGGTCTTAACCCAGTCCAATATTCAGCCTTAGAGAAATCCCCCGCTTGTGGGAAAAGATCTTTTATCACCATATCAATCGTGGCTTTGCGTTTTTCAGGGATAAGGTAATTAAAACCCGCAAGCTCGGCCGTACCCGCGATACGAATACGGTCATCAAATCGCGTCATCGCTACCTTGTAGGTTTCATCCATCACAGTCGAAGTTGGTGACTTATCTGCATTCACGATCGGTAGTGTTAACGAATACCCTTTCACTGGGTAAACCGGAATCGACAAATCGACTTGCTTCAGCAATTCTCGAGAATAGCTTCCTGAAGCAACCACGTAAGCATCCGCTTTGAACTCGCCTTTAGTCGTTGTAATACTCTCAATGGTTTGATTCTGATGATTGAGCTTGACCACTTCAGTATCAAATACGAACTGAACGCCGAGTTGCTTGGCTTTCTCAGTCAAGGTTAAACAGAACTGGTGACAATCACCGGTTTCATCATGTGGTAAATACAGGCCGCCCACCAACTTATCTTTCACGTCTGCTAAGCCCGACTCCACTGACAGACACTGTTCAACATCAAACAGCGAGTGTTCGATTCCACTCTCTGTTAATAGCTTCATATCCTGCTGAATAGCATCGAGTTGCTTCTCGCTTCGAAACACTTGTAGCGTCCCTTTTTGCCTACCTTCGTAAGACAGTTGTTCACTGGTTCTTAGATGAGTGAGACACTCTCGGCTGTAGTTAGCGACTCGCAGCATGCGCGATTTATTCTGTGCGTATTTGGCTTCATTACAGTTGGCGAGCATCTTAGTCGCCCAAGAAACCAATTCAGGAGAAAGTGAAGGCTTAACTTTTAAAGGGGCATGCTCTTGGGTAAGCCATTTCATCGCTTTCAATGGAATACCAGGCGCCGCCCATGGTGAAGAATAGCCATAAGAAATTTGCCCTGCATTCGCAAAGCTGGTTTCTTTGCCACTGCTATCTTGACGATCAATAACCGTGACCGAGTGACCTTCTTTCGCTAGGTACCAAGCACTGGTCAATCCAATAACACCGCTGCCAATTACAATAACTTCCATTCTCTTCCCCTAATGCCCAACAAAGCCAAAACCAGTCGAACACAGTTGTCAGTGTAAAACTCGTTTCGTTAATGATTTGTAACTTATTCCGCACGTGTTGACTTAACAATAGAGAAAGCGTTGACAAAAACTCAATCCGACTTAAAAACGAATTCGGCAGTTTGGAACTGTGATATTGAGGGGTATTTGAAAGCTTGGGAGGGATCGTTACATAAATCTACTATGCCTAGATATTGTAAGCGTCATGACTCAAGAAAGTGGCGTTTTCAAGTAAGAAATCCAACAAGGTTTCGGCCTGTAACGTAAGTGCGCGGCCTTTCAAAGATTGAACCTTAACCGTCGCCTTCGATAGCATCTCCAACTCGGTCGCAACCACTTCTATCTGCCCTGACTTTATTTCATCGATCACAGTAAGCTTAGGCATAAAGGTGACGCCCAAACCTGCTGAAACGAAGTTAGTCAGTGCCGTGACTGAGTTAGTTTGCAGTTTTGGCTGCAAGGTAAGATGGGACATTTGTTCAGCCTGCTTTACCAGCCTCCCCATACCGGTCGAGTTATCGATCAAGGCGAGAGAAGCGTCTTGAATATCTTGCATTACCACTGGTGCTTCTTTCATAGTAAGGAAATGCCCCTTAGGAGCAATCAATTCGAGCGGATGGCTGCGTTCAACGTGAGAGTGCAGTTTAGGGTGCGGTGCAGACGCATAGGTAATCGCAAAGTCTATCTGCTGATCTTCCAACATCTTGACCGCATCCAATGCCCCAGCGATCTCAATAGAAAGATTGATATCAGGATAACGAGTCATGAAGGTTTGCATCGGTTTAGAGACCAAGTTAGTAATAAATCCTTCTCCAATCGCGATGCTAACATTACCGCCCTTGAGGTTTTTAAGCTTGGTTAGTCGAGCAAGCACTGCCGCCTCTCCACGAACAATGGAGCGATAGTAGTTCAACAGTTCGTTCCCCGCCTCAGTCAGCAGAGATTGGCGATTATTGCGTTCCCATACTTTAATTTCCGCCTGTGCTTCAAGCTGTGTCAGCATTCGGCTCATTGCGGCAGGGTCAACGTTCATCATCTTAGATGCCTTACGTAACGACCCATATTTTGACAACGCGTTTAAATACTCAAGAGCACGGATATTAAAGTGGTGCATTCAACTTCCTTGTTATTCGACTGACACTTAATCAAGCGTCTCACAATTTTCTCATTTGCCCATCTAGGAATTGAGTTACCGACACAACAAGTTTGCAAGTTGTGGGCTGAGTCACCAACAGAAGTATTTAAAAAAGGCTAACAAACCATCTTAAGAAGCGAACACGTCTCTTGTGATAAAACAAAAACACAGCTCAATCCAACGAAGGAAAGAGCTGTGTTTGATGTTAATCATCGGCAGTTAAAACCGCCAACCGAGTGCTATTTTAATGCAAGTAACTTATCGACAAACTCTGAGAAACCGTACCCGCCCGGCTTGCTCATCACCACTGATGGATGATGCTCAAGTCGATCCCAGTAATGCTGGATGTTTGCTACACCGACACTGTTAGGCAAAATTTCAAACATATATTGGTCGTTCATCGAGTCGCCGACATAGCAGCTACGCTCAAGTATCTCTTGGTCAGATAACCCCTTCTCCTTAAGAAAAGCGGTCGATGTCGCTTTCTTAGAATGCTCACCATACCAAGCATTAATGTGAATAGAGCTTGCTGTAGCGTGAGCGCCTAATGCGTGAATCTTAGAGACAATCTCTTCAATAATGGCATCGTCGACTTTTGGACGGTTTTGACCGATGTCGATCGCCACCTCACACAAGCGGTACGACTGATCCAGCGTTAAACTTAGCTCTGGGTAATCGCTCAAAATAGCCAATACTTGTTCTTTTAGCTTGCTCTGATTGGCACTGACTTTTGGCAAAGGGATATCAGAGCGCAATGTCAGATAGCCATTTCTCTTTTCCATAATGAACGCGCCATTCTCGCCGAGAACCGCATCAACCGGCCACAGCTGAGCAATATGATCACACCACCCGGCACAAGCGCCAGTTACCGCAATCACTTTTTTTCCTGAATCACGAAGCTTGCTCAAAGCGATCAAGGTTTCAGGCGGCAATTGACCTTGCCACGTTAAGGTGTCATCCACATCGGTTAACACCCAATCTATTTTTTTCCAATTTTGGTTCAATTCATTCGATACCGAATTCATTTCTACACCTCTAAATAATCAATCACTAAACAGTGTTAAAGCAAATTCGGCAAAAACATCACCAAGCTTTCAGAGAAAGTCAGCAACATCAGAACCGTGAGTAGTGCTAGCAACAACGGAGCCACTTCTTTCACGAAGTCGACCATACGAACTTTTAAAATCGAGCAAACCGTAAACATCATCGAGCCAAATGGCGGAGTCACACCACCAATCATGATATTCACTATCACGATGATGCCGAAGTGAACCGGGTTAACGCCTAGGTTAAGCACAGCAGGCAGCAGCAATGGCGTGAGTATGATCATTGCAGCGCCGCCTTCGATGAACATGCCGACCACTAACAGCAGTACGTTAATCAACAACAGCAAAACTAACTTGTTGTCGGTAAGCTCAATCAAAGCAGAAGCAACATTGTGAGGGACCTGCTCTAGCGTCATGTAGTACCCAAACACCATGGCACCAATAATGATGAACATAACGCTACTTGTTCCCTGCACGGTTTCACGCATGATGAGCGGGATATGACGTAAACCCAGTTGACGATAAACGAAGATGCCAATAATCGCACAAAGCAATACGGCGATAGCCCCCGCTTCTGTCGGAGTAAACAAACCAAAACGCATGCCCAGAATAATACCGAACGGGATCAGCAGTGCCGGAATCGCTTTTAGGAAGTAATGAAAACGCTCTTTGGCAGACGCAGGCTCCGAACGAGAAGGTTTGTAACGACGTTTACGCGCGATAAACGCAATAGTGACCATCAGCGACAACGCCATCAAAAATGCAGGGACGTAGCCCGCAATAAACATTTGATGAACCGACACGTTCGCTAACAACGCAAAAATGATTAAGTTAATACCCGGTGGAATCACGGGACTGATACTTGATGACGCAGCGGTCACAGCGGCCGTGAATGGCAAGTCATAACCACGCTTGGTCATCTCAGGAGCAAGAATCTTCGACTGCATCGCCGCATCCGCATTTGCAGAACCAGAGATACCGCCCATCAGTGTACTCAGTGCGACATTCACTTGAGCAAGACCACCAGTTTTATGGCCAATCATTGAGTCGGCAAAGGCAAGCAAGCTCTTACTGATCCCCGCATAGTTCATCACCGAACCCACCATGATAAAGAACGGAATAGCCAACAACGGAAAAGACTCAGCAGAGCTAATAAAGCGCTGCATCACCAAGCTCACCGGAATAGAGTCATTGATAAAAAGAAAGTAAACCATCGCTGATGCGATCAGAGAAAACGCGATGGGTATATTCAATAGAAATAGAACGAACAGAATAAGGATTGGAAGATAGCTTTCCATAAATCGTACCTACTTAGAAGAGCGCTTTAGAGAAGCGACATCGCTCGCGATAAATCGAACGGTGTGGATCACCATCAATGAGAAACAAAGCAACAGCACGCCATTGATAACAAAATATGACACGCCCATTACTGGCGTTACCTTGTTAGATAGCATGAGATACTGATAACTCAGAACAGCCATTAAGATGTTCAGAGCCAGTAGGAAAACGGAAACACATAGCCTAAATGGGATTTTTGCTTTTTCTGGCAACATGGCAACCACCACATCGACTCCCATGTGAAGCTTGTGTTTGTAACAGGAGCTAATTCCTAAGTAGACAGCCCAGATAAAGCAAATAACCGACAGCTCTTCACTCCACGGGACAACAAAGCCAAATCCATAACGCAAGACGACGTTAACGATCACAACCAAAACGGTGATCGAAATAGCGATAGAAGCGAGGATTTCTTCAATATTTTTCAATAAAAACAAAAGACTTCTCCAGTGAAATACCTAATACAACGTGGTATTTCAGGAATAAAACGGCCTAAGAATATTTAGGCCGTAATCATTAACTAATTAATTTATGCAGAACTACTGTGCAGCTCGGATCGTTTCTAGCTCTTTCATGATCGTCGCGTGTATGCCTTCGCTCCATGTTGGGAATTGGTTGTATACATCCGCAGTCAGTTGGTTGAATTCATCAGAATTCACTTCGTTGAAGGTAACGCCTAGCTCTTCAAGTTTCTGAGTGTATTCAACATCAAGCTTAACCAGTTCTGCAGTGTTAGATTCAGCGCCCGCTTCTAACTCTTCGTTAATGATCTGCTGTTGTTCTGGTGTAAATTTATCCCAAAGCGTTGGTGAAATGTAGATACCCACAGTGCCTAGGAAGTGCTTAGTCAAAGACATATTCTTTGCTACTTCATAGATCTTGGTTGAGTACATCGTCAAGATAGAACCTTCAAGACCGTCAACAACACCTTGTTGAACGCCTGCATAGGTTTCAGGGAATGGAAGAGAAGCTGGAGCTGCGCCCATTGCTGAAAGCGTGCTAATGAACAGCTGACTTTGTGGAACACGAATACGCATGCCTTTCATGTCTTCAGAGTTCACGATCTCTTTATTAGTGATCATGTGACGGAAGCCAAACATGTAGTCTGCATTCAGTACTTTGATGCCTTTCTCTTCGGCTTTAACCTTAAGGCCCGCGACAAATTCAGTGTCCATCATCGCTAAATATTCATCGTAGGTGTTGTACAGCATTGGACCTGCCAGTGCAGCAAAGTCAGGCACGTAATCACCTAAGTAAGTCAAATCTTCTACAGCGATCCAGTTTGCGCCGTTAACCACTTGTTCCAAGTTATCTTTGTAAACAGGTAACTGACCGCCAGGGAAAACTTTAATGTTTACCGAGCCGTCGGTTCTTTCTCTAATTTTGTCGGTCGCTTTGATAAGTTCTTGTGTTAACAACTCATTTTGAGTGAATACAAGGCTCATATTGATATTGATCGGCTCGTCTTTAGCTTCAGAACCAGCCTTGTCAGCTTCACCACAACCAACAAGCAGCGTCGCCGCCATAATTACTGTACCTAATAGCTTTTTCATTTCTAATCACCTTTTCTTGGCTATCGTTTTCTAAATATAGAGGGTGTTATTAAGTTTTCGTAGAGTATGTAAGTGAATTATTACATTCATATGAACATTAATCTTACCGATTTGAACATTGTGAGTATAAGGTCTCACTATTGTATAAACTCTGTACAACACCTTTAAGCTAGCTCTCATTTAAAGTAAGCAGATATGGCGGATAGATAATAAATCTGTAATAAAGTAGAGATACTGTTTCCTGAATTTTCAAATGAACATCGAGATTGAATTATGATCACAGGCCACCGCGGTGCCGCTTCTTTAGCACCAGAAAATACGTTAGTCAGTATTGAACAAGCCGCGAAAGCTGGTGCTAAATGGATTGAAATTGATACCCAGTTAAGCGCTGATGGTACCCCAATGGTTTTTCATGATAAGACGGTAAATCGTTGTACCAACGGAACGGGCAATATTGCAGACTTAGATTTAACCGCACTCAAGGCGCTAGATGCTGGCAGTTGGTTTGGTAGCGAGTTCGCGGGGACAACTATTCCTACGCTGAGTGAAGCGCTCGACAAGTGCCTAGAGCTCGATGTGACTTTGAACCTTGAAATCAAAATTTACGACGATAAGGCTATCCAACCTTTAGTTGAGAAAGTCGCGGCACTGATTGAACAAAAGCAGTTCCCTACTGAAAAGCTACTCATCTCAAGCTTCAAAAAGGAGGCACTAAGCCTTTGCCAACAGATGATGCCAGAAGTTAAACGAGGCTTTATCTGCGAGGTTTGGAATGATTTCAGCCTCGAGTCACTTAAATCACTCGACCTTTACAGCATTCATATTGACCACCGAATTCTTGACGAGAAAACGGCCAAAGCAATCAAAGCTTCAGGAGCGGTTCTGAAAATATGGACACTGAACGATCCTCAATTGGCGGCTAAATATTTTAACCTTGGCGTCGATAACATCATCACCGACGTACCAAACCAATTTTAGTGAACTTCTATGGAACTGAACCATCGTCAGAAAGAAATACTCGCAACGCTTAAGGCTAACCAAGATATACAGATCGACCACTTAGCCGAGTTGTTTTCTGTCACCACTCAAACCATTCGTCGTGACGTAAATCACTTGTGTGAGCAAGGTCTAGCGCGAAGAGTGCACGGAGGCGTCAGCTTACCCACTACGCTCACTAATACGAGTTATCGATTCCGTGCTGGTGTTGAGTCAGAGACAAAGGACAGTATTGCGATGGCGGTTGCCGACGCGATACCCGAAGGTTCAACGGTTATGATGGGCATTGGTACGACCGTCACTCGTATCGCTCAATATTTGTTGGCAAAACCAGCCTTGCGAGTGATCACCAATAACCTTCAGGTGGCTCGCATCCTTGAAGCAAATGAACAAATCGAAGTGTATTTGGCCGGTGGTTTGTTCAGACGAGAACACCAAGACATGGTAGGCAGTAGCGTAGTTCACTTCTTTTCCGATTTTGAAGCTGACATTGGCATCTGTGGGTGTGGCTCAGTAACAGACAGTCATTTCGCCATGGAGCATGAGCAAGTTGAAGCAGACCTATCCAAGTCGATTATTAAGAACAGCCGCGAAAGCTGGCTTGTCGCGGATGCCAGCAAATGGGGACGCTTTGCCGCTCTAAAGGTAGCGTCACTGAATGACTTTGACCGCATATACACCAATAGCAGCCAATTACCTTCGGAACTAAACATACACTTAGTAGAAGAGAATGCTCATACTTGAATACAACAAAGCCTAGCATCATCGCTAGGCTTTGAAATCTACGTTTATGAACTAGCCGACAAAGTTACATACCAACAAAGAAACTGATCACTAGCGCGTTGATCAAATCAACAAAGAAACCACACACTAATGGCACCACAATGAACGCTTGTGGGCTTGCACCATAGCGATGTGTAACCGCAGTCATGTTTACGATCGCAGTGGCTGTTGAGCCTAGGGTGATACCACCGAAGCCAGAACATATCACCACTGAGTCGTAGTTTCTTCCCATCAAGTAATAAACGACAAAGATGGTAAACAGCAGTGAAAGTAGAATCTGGATACTCATGACCACTGAGATGTAGCCAAACAGGCCGTCAAGATCCCAGATACGCAGCCCCATCAATGCCATGGTCAAAAACATGCCCAAGCAGATGTCAGAGATCATTGCTAAGCCTTTACGGCCTTGCGCGATTTTCTCTTGTGTACGGCGCTTCTTGAACAATGCACGTCCAACGTTACCGATTAGGATACCTGCGATTAAACAGCTAACGAATAACGGCAGTTTCAAACCCATTGAGTCGATAACTTCACTCAAGCTGTAACCCAGCATCAATGTTAAGTTAAGAATCAACCATGCCCATAAAACGCCGTAGTGGCTTAGCTCTGTTTTGGTCTCACTTTCTTGGTATGCACCAACCGTCACCTCTTCTTCATTGGAAGGGCTGACTTTGTGTTTGTTGAGAAGGTAATTAGCAATCGGGCCACCAATGACACACGCCGCGATCAAACCAACCGTGTTTGAAGCCACACCAAGTTCTAGCGCGTTAGCAATACCAAACTCTTCAACGAACATTGGTGCCCACGCCAACGTAGTACCAACACCGCCAATCAGACTCACTGAACCCGAGAGCAAACCTGCTTTCGCATCCATTCCAAAGCCTGACGCGACAGCCATACCAACCACGTTTTGCAACACGATAAAAACGGCAGCAAGACATAACAAGATGAACAATGGTCGCCCACCTTTTATCAGCGTTTTAATATCCGCTTGGAGCCCGATGCCAGCAAAAAAGTAGAGAAGCAAAAAGTCTCTGACATCTAGGCTAAAAGTGATTTGGATCTCAAAAATATAGTAAAGCGCCGCTACGGTCGCTGCGCAGACAAAGCCACCAATCACAGGCTCTGGCAGTGAATACTTTCTTAATACTTCAGATCGCTCAATCAAACCTTTACCGATAAACAGTAACGAAATCGCGATCGTAAAAGAGAGCATTGGAGAAACTAGGGTTTCTGTCATGAGGTTATGGATTCCTAATAGTTAGATTATTCATAATATTGCGTACTATTAATAATCTAGGTTCATGCCAAAAAATCAAGCGATTATCGATGATAAAAACAGCTAATATGGTTAATTCTGCGACGGTATTAATAGAAGTAATAACTATAAAAAAATGATGAAAGGAACGGATACTAGGGAGATATACAGGTGAGGTGGAATATAGGGGCTCTAAAACGAGAAAACCCCAGCATTTCTGCTAGGGTTTTGAATAGTGGTGGAAGGATGGGGATTTGAACCCCAGATACGCTATAAACGTATACTCGCTTTCCAGGCGAGCGCCTTAAGCCACTCAGCCATCCTTCCACAAATTGTGTGTTGAGCATGTCACTCAACGAGGCGCTACTTTATTGATTCTGCTTGCTTTGGTCAAGGGGCATTCTCAAAAAAAGTGCCTTTTTCGGTTTGTTCGATTACAAATTAACTCATTAGATCAAAAACAAACCAAATTTCATTCTTTCGCTACACTTACGCTTGTTGCTTTTCTTAAGCTTGTTGATAGTAGCCAGGAACTCGAAACCATTTACGACACATATCGAGAAAGTAGCCGTAAAGTACGCCCATACCGCACGAGATAACTGCATTACTGGTGACAGCCGTAACGATTTGATCGCCTGAAGCACCCACTGCCAACAAAATACCCGCATACACCGGAGACTGGAATAACACGTATGCCATCAAATCAGACAAGTTTTTCATCAATGAGCTTTCTGAAAGCTTTGCACCATTGCGCAAGAACCAATCACGAAAAACGCCATAAGGCCAAGCGATAGCAATGTTTACCGGAATAGATAACGTTCGAGAAGCAAGAGATTGCTCAAACGTCATACCAGAAATAAACACTTCTACGATCATGCCAGAAATAAAACAGAAAACGACCATAGCAAATGTATCCGCAGCTGCGTTTCGAATACAAAATGGACCACGAGACTTCATTGACGACAAACCTAAAATATATCACTACTTAATTAGTGATTTAGTAACATATAAACAAGGCATATTTGCACCTCACCAGATAATGTCGCCATTAAATCACAAGATTAGCAGTCATACATTCCAAATTAAAAATCAAGTTGTAAATTAACAACCAAAAACCACTTTAAAAGCAGTCACTTCCACCAAAAAATCCAACCAAGGTCAAATATTGGACAATCCGTTATTTACTTACCGTAATTAAACAACATTTAAGCCATCGGTAGATTTACAGTAATGATATTAATGACATCTTGTGTAGGTGGTGATCCTAAAGCAACCTGCTCTAACGCTTTATTGACTTGTTCAGTAAGTTCCGCGTTGTTCATCGGTTCAACATGGACACGTAGGCTCTCTAATGCAAATTGAATCAGTTCTAGGTTGTTGTCTTCTAGCGCCACATACAGCGTCACTAACAGCTCTTCAGTGTTATCTTTGTTGCGAAGATCTGGTTTAGGCAGTGACTCGCTTTTACTTTTCGAATCGTGTGGTTTTACGTCTTGGCTTTCGAGCTCATCCGCTTTTACTTCATGGTATTGGTAAAGCTTATTTGAATAGCGGAACAAAGCATCATCCAGTTCACGCTCATCAATCGGCTTAGCAATAATATAATCCACACCCGCCCCCAGCATACGCTCGCGAGTCTCTTTAAAGACATCAGCCGTACAACCAAACACCAATACCGATGACACGTCGCCTATCAAAGCACGAATCGCAGTGGTTGATTCAACGCCGTCCATCACAGGCATATGGTTATCCATGAGTACCAAATCAAAGCGCTCGGCAACCACGGCTTGTATTGCAAGTTCACCGTTTTCGACGCTCTTACAGGTAAAGCCTTTACTGCTCATGAAGGTTTCAATGATCACCGTGTTAGTTCGGTTGTCCTCGACGATCAGTACTTTTAAGCCTGAGTAGTCTAACTTCTTATGTGGCAAGCTCTCGATTTCGCCTGGCTGGCATGGCTGAATCTTCAAGCGAACATCAAAGCTCGTGCCTATCCCTTCTTCACTGGTGACGGTAATACTGCCATCCATCAACTGGGCAATTTTCTTCACAATCGCGAGGCCAAGACCAGTACCGCCAAAACGCCTTGTGGTCGAAGACTCCGCTTGTTCAAACGGTTTAAAAATACGCTTCTGAGCTTCTTTAGAGATACCAATCCCTGTATCACGAACTCGAATGCTCAGATAGGTGTCACTCCCCTCAACCACTTCTTTAAGGTACACCTCAACAAAGCCTCTGGAGGTGAACTTCACCGCGTTGTTCAATAGATTAAACAAGATTTGGCGAAGGCGAGCTTTATCTGAGAAGTACCAACGACCCGAAGGCACCTCAGAGTACACTTTGAATTGAAGCCCTTTCTCGGAAGACAATGTGTAGTAAACACTGTTAATACTGCCGATGATCGAATCAAGCGGGAAACGCGTTTCATCAAGATCCAACCTGCCCTGCTCGATCTTCGAGAAGTCTAATATCTCGTTGAGTAGAGTCATCATATGATCGCCGGACTCATACAAGCTCTTAAGATGCTTCTCTTGTTCAGAATTTAGAGGCGTTTTTAATAGGATCTGAGCGGTACCCAACACTCCATTCATCGGAGTGCGAATTTCATGTGACAAGGTCGCAAGGAAAGCGGTTTTTGCATTGGTGGATGCCTGAGCTTTAACCTTTTCCGCTTCGAGATAAATGGTCTTTTCGTTGAAGGTTTTAATCAAATGGCCGATTTCGTCATCACTCGAGTAATCCACATCAATGATTTCGCCCGCTTTCGAGCTATCAACCTGTGCTGCAATCCTTGTGATTGGACTAATCAAATAACGGTTCAATAAGTAATACCCCGCCATGACACAAAGTAGCAGCAGCGGAACAATACCGCCTTCAATGCTCATCACTTGACGAAACACTTCGTCTGCTACCCGTGATTTGGAGTTCACCACATCCACTTGCCAGCCAAAATCACCAAATTGATTGCTACTGATGTAAATGCCTTCAACGAGATTAAAGTTATGCGAAACCAACACTTGGTTAAGCTTATCTCTGAGCGTAATGCCAAGGTTGTATTCTTCGGCGTGGTTCTTGATAAAACCAAGCAGCTCTTCGAGCGAGAGATCCACCGTGGCAACACCGGCAAAAGTACCGTCGTAATAATAAGGGGAAGACGCCGTAATCATTCGAACGTGTGTGTATGGGTCGATATACACATCACTCCAAGAGATAGTGCCTTGTTTTTGGTTGACGACAGAGGTGTACCAATACTCTTCTTGATAAGGGGCATTTTTGGGGTTGTTGTAAGAATATATCTGGTCGATTATTCCATCGTCGGCTTTATTAAAAAAGTAACTGTTGAGAAGCTTTTTAGAATCAAGCGCATAAGGTTCGGGCCAAATACCGGCACTGACAATCGTATCGTCGCTCGCCGCCAACATGGACTTAAAGAGCGGAATAACATCATCACCGTTACGATGCGCTTGAGCAAACCCAACGAGACTGTCTACGAAGCCTTGAGAGCTGCTGAGTGGCTCTGTAATCAATGCGGATAACAGTTGCGTACGCAAGTCGAGGTTTTGTTGTAATTTGGCGCGCACAGGGGATTCTACGACGTAATACGTCACACTACCAACAATGGCAATAAACATCGCAAGGTATAATCCAAGCGCTACCATGCTTTTTTTCTTTAAAGACGACCGTATCTGCATAATTCTTTTATTGTTTTCTTTTCTGTTAAACCTAGTGTTTATCATCCATGACATCAAGCCTTTTTAGATTGAAGCTTG
Source organism: Vibrio sp. 1CM23M (assembly GCF_023161755.1). Taxonomy (NCBI): domain Bacteria; kingdom Pseudomonadati; phylum Pseudomonadota; class Gammaproteobacteria; order Vibrionales; family Vibrionaceae; genus Vibrio; species Vibrio sp. 1CM23M. Next base: position 69,180 of record NZ_JALNTR010000010.1, on the reverse strand, counting down.
ATTGGCACAAGTTCATTGGTACTATAAGCGCAAATATGTTCCCTTTTACGGTACCTCACTTTGACTTTACAAGATATTCTTGCGCTTCCAGAGTTGGAAGGAAAGCTAATCACAGAACACAAAACAATGGGCTTTGTCACTGCAATGGCAGCGGCACCGAATGTGTTAACCCCGCATGAGTGGCTACCGTTCTTATGGGGTGGCGAAGAAGTCGCACCTTTTACGGATGGTGAACAGCTAGAGAGCTACATTGAAGTTATCATCGAGCTTTGGAATAAAACCCGCCCAGAACTGATTGAAGGGACTTGGGTTTGGCCTGAAGCTTGTCAATTAGACGACGAAGAAGTGGTGAACACTGCCGCTCGTGATTTTTGTGAAGGCTTGCTTCAAGGCTGGCAGATTGCTCGCGACGATTGGGAAACACTAATGCCTGAAAAGAGCGAAGATAACGCACTCGTTGGCGGTGTCCTGCTGTCATTGAGCATGCTTTACGATCCAGAAACGTCAATTGCTACGCTTGCAGAGCAAGGCATCGAAGGCCTAGAGCAGTTCGAAGAGATCTTTAACGCGGTTCCTGTGATGCTTTGCGGTCTAACGCAGCGTGGCATTGCACTGGCTGAAGCTCAATAAAAGTTAGCTTTATACATGCCAAAAGGCCTCATTATGAGGCCTTTTTCAGTTTTCAGACGAAATAAAATAGTCGCTTTAGAAGCCTTTCCAATCGAAGTCATCAATTCGCTCATCGGCAATATAAAACAGCTTAGTGCCATTGCTGACCACTTGGTCTAACTCTGGGTTGAGTTCAATACCACTCCCTGTATCAATGGCGATCAGCGTTGCTTGATACTTCTCTTTAAACACAGAGAAAATAGGCGCGACGGTGACAGGCTCAGCGTCTGCAGGGAAATACGTTGAATACTGTGTCATGCCTCTTGTTGAGCTCAATAACTCTTGATGAAGCGCACTTGATCCTGGGTCTACTGCAGCCTTTGCTAGCATCTCTGCACCCACCGCTGGAATACATTCTGAGTTAGGGCAATGCTTGTGTAACAAATCGCTCAGCGCTTCGTCTTTAAAGTAAACAAGAAGGTGCGCCTTAGGATTTCGGTTGGCACAGTAAAGCGCCGCAGATAGGGTAATGTCGTCTTCTGGGTTATCAATCAAGATGCAACTTGCAGACTCAATGCCCGTTTTCTCCATCTCTTTGCCATCGGTGTAGCTGTTTACTTTAACGAAGTTAATTTCACCGGGTAACGGGTTCTCGATATCTGAACGCGTACATAACACGATTGGTCGTTTACCCGTTTCTTCGTGTTGTAGCATCCGAATGAGATGAATGGTTCTTTGCTCATTCCACCCCAACATCAAAATGTGGTTGTCCACTCTAACTCTCCTTTTTCCTAGCAAGCCCGCTCGCCAATATTCAACACCTTCTGTTGCCACTTTACCGAGTAATGCGGCAAAAAGGCTCAACCCGCCTGGAATCACAAATAGAATAACGATCCACTGCCCCGCTACCGTGGTCGGTGATAAATCACCATAACCAACCGTAGAAGCCGTCACCACCAAGTAGTAAGCGAATACGGTAACCGAACTGGTTAAATCTGTTTCACCCGCCAAATACAGCATCGACCACGATAAAGCGATGTAGCCAAGAAAAGTGAACAGTAAATTTTTGCCGTTCAAAACAAAGATGTTTGCTTTGATCCAGCGTTTGAGTTGTAGCCAGATTATCATTCGAGCCTCTAATCCTTCGATCTTACTTACATGCTAGAAAAAATACCTGATATCAACAAGATGTATCATCAGAAAAAGATACATGACCACAAGATTGATATTGGCGGCCTATACGCAGGTACAAAAAAACCAGCACTATTGGCTGGTTTTTTGGGTTAGATAAAAGAACGACTTACGCGTTACCTTTTACCTGCACATTTAACTGCTCTGCAAAATCTAGCATGCGGTTCAATGGAATAAGAGACTTAACGCGTAATTCGTCAGAAACGAAGATTTCGTGTTGCTCACCACCATTCTCAAGCGCGTTTTCAATCGCTTCAAGGCCATTCATTGCCATCCAAGGACAGTGTGCGCAGCTACGACATGTTGCACCAGCACCCGCTGTCGGCGCTTCAATCAGCTCTTTTTCAGGGACCAATTGCTGCATCTTGAAGAAGATACCTTTGTCTGTCGCAACAATCATCTGTGGATGAGGCAGCTCTTTTGCTTTCTTGATCAGTTGGCTTGTTGAGCCTACAGCATCAGCCAGTTCAACCACGCTTGCTGGTGATTCTGGGTGAACCAAGATAGCCGCTTCTGGGTATACCGATTTCATTTTCTTCAAAGCATCAGCTGAGAACTCGTCATGAACGATACACTCACCTTGCCAAAGTAACATGTCAGCGCCAGTTTGATTTGCGATGTAAGAACCTAGGTGACGGTCTGGACCCCAAATAATGGGTTTGCCTTCAGCGTCTAGGCTTTCAACGATTTCTAAAGCGATGCTCGACGTAACAACCCAGTCTGCACGAGCTTTCACAGCTGCAGAGGTGTTCGCGTATACAACCACGGTGTGGTCAGGGTGAGCATCACAAAATTCTGTAAATTTGTCAGCTGGACAGCCAAGATCAAGCGAACATTCAGCTTCAAGTGTTGGCATTAGAATGCGTTTTTCAGGAGTAAGAATCTTTGCAGACTCACCCATGAAACGAACACCAGCGATGATCAAAGTGCTTGCTGAGTGACGGTTACCGAATTTAGCCATTTCTAATGAATCGCCAACGAAACCACCAGTTTCTTCTGCCAGAGCCTGAATTTCAGGATCGGTGTAGTAGTGTGCAATTAGAACTGCATCTTTTTCTTGAAGTAGTTTTTTGATGTTTGCGATATGGGCCTGTTTCTGAGCGTCGCTCAATGGAACTGGCTTAGGCGGAAACGGGTAAACTGTATCGATTTTATCTAGTATATGACTCATTGCTCTTGCTCTACGCAACTTCTTCCGAGAATCCGAGTATTCTACACAGGACAGCGATTGGGATCAAAAAGGATTGGTTGCAAGCAGTGGCTAGCTAATGCTTAAAACGCATAAACAAGGCGACGTGTTGGCATCACAAAGAAGATAAGTAAACACTAAACGGAAGTAATCAGGTATAAAAAAGAGGCGCCTAAGCACCCCTATTTTGTTTTATAAGTGGGTTTTCGCCACTTTTGCCGAAGCACTGTTTGGGTGCTCGGTCACGACTTGTTGGTAATATTTCTTAGCTTGCGTCGCGTTGTTGTTGCGCGCAGCTATGTCACCAAGCTTAACCAGTGCATCTGCTCGCTTGTTTGAGTCTTTGTACGACACAACAGCGGCAAAGCTCTTCACGGCTTCTTTATCTTGCTTCTTAGCGAAATAAAGCTGACCTAACCAGTAATGTGAGTTAGGAGTGAAGGTTGAATTTGGGAAGTCTTTTTGAAACTTTTGGAATGCGGCAATCGCACCCGTGTAGTCTCGTTGCTTTAGAATCATATCTACAGCATTTTGATAAGCGGTTTGCTCATCGACATCAGTACTGAACGTACCAGAAGCATCTTTAGAGCCTTCGCTCGCTGCCACTGCTACCGTTGCGGTGCCTGCTGCTTTCACCTCGCCTCTAACGCGATCCAGTTCAATGAACAGTTCACGTTGGCGCTCTAGCATTTGCTTCATATCGTAGCTATTTCGTTCCAGCTCACCACGAAGTTCACTGATCTCCAGTGCCATGTCGTCGATTTGCTGTTGCATTTGAAGCTGAACAAGGTTGCGATTTTGAAGCAGGCGTTCTAAACGCTCAATATCTGATTCGTTAGATGCAGACGCTGCTCGAGAGGAAGATGATGAATTGGTTGCGGTGCTATTGAGATCGGATACTGGAGCTGGTGCAGCGAACGCGGTGTTCGCTGCACTTGCCAGTAACGAAAGCAAAATGACTCGCTTTGTGTTACTGAACATGAGGCAATTCCTCAATTATATAGTCTACTAAAATTAGTAAACTAGTACTGCGCGACGGTTTTTAGCGTACACATCTTCAGATTGACCTAGAAGAAGTGGCTTCTCTTCACCGTAGCTTACGATAGAGATTTGGTCAGCTTGAACACCTAGAGCTTGTAGGTATTTCGCTACAGCTTGTGCACGACGCTCGCCAAGTGCGATGTTGTACTCAGGAGTACCGCGCTCATCAGCGTGACCTTCGATAGTAACGTTCATGTCAACGTTCTTAACTAGGTATGCTGCGTGAGCTGCTAGCATTTCTTCGTAATCGCCAGCGATAGTAGAGTTATCGAATGCGAAGTAGATTGTTTGAGTTTCACGTAGCGCTTGCTCTTTAAGCTCTTGCTCAGACAGTTGACCGTTAGCGTCAATTGGCGTTACAACAGTTGTGTCTACGTTGCCTTCTGAACCTGAAGTTGTTTGGTTGCTTTCTGTACCAGATGTTGCAGATGTTGCTTCATCAGTTGAGCTACATGCCGTTACTGCCATCACTGGTAGTGCAATCATCAAGCCTTTAAGAACTTTGTTAAGTTGCATCTTTTTTTCCTTACGTTATCAAACTTAGTTTCTACAGCGACTAAGAGTGCTATAGATAGTTAAATGCCACAATAGTTAACACTATCAATAGCTAAAAGAATGTATCAAATTCACTAGAGAAACGGTGACCACGCCGGCGCTCTTACGCGTCCGTTGGTTGCCGGTAATCTAGCTTTAAAACGGCCATCGATAGAAACCATCGATAGTACATTTGTTTTGTTGTAAATAGAGCTATAGATAACCATACCTCCATTCGGCGCAATGCTTGGAGATTCATCTAACAATGTTTTTGTTAGCACCTGAACCGCACCGGTTTCCAAATCCTGCTTAGCCAAGTTAAAACCTGAGTTACTGCGATTCACCATGATAAGGAATCGACCATCAGGGGTGATCTGGCCACCTAAGTTTTGGCTACCTTGCCAAGTAATACGAGAAGTCGAATTATTGGACAAATTTACATTATAAATCTGAGGTTTACCACCACGATCCGATGTGAAAATAAGAGACTTGCCATCTGGGTGCCAGAATGGTTCAGTATTATTTGAACGGCCGCGGGTAATTTGAGTCAGCTTACGGCTAGCAAGGTCAAGTGTGTACACCTGAAGGCTGCCTGTTTTCGACAATACCAATGCCAATGTTTTGCCATCTGGCGAGAATCTTGGCGCACCATTGTGACGAGGGTATGACGTCACTTTCTCACGTTCACCGGTGTAAATATTCATGATGAATATTTCAGCTTGGCCATTCTGGAAGCTCACATACGCAAGTTTCTTACCATCTGGTGACCATGCTGGAGACATAAGAGGCTGCTTAGAACGAAGTACTAAACGCTCATTAAAGCCATCGTAGTCAGCAACACGAAGTTGGTATGGGTACTTATCTTTGTCGTTCACAACTACGTAAGAGATACGAGTTAAGAACGCGCCTTTCTCACCGGTTAATTCTTCATACACTAAGTCAGAAATACGGTGTGCGTATTCTCTCAAGCGCTTGCCAGGAACCGTTGCTTTTTTGTTGAACAACACGTGGTCTTTAGAAAGCACCAATTGGCCTTCATCACTTAATGCACGGCTTTGTCCTTTAGTCAGCTGACCACGAACAATGTCGATCAATTGGTAGTTCACCACGTACTGCCCTTCGGCATTTTTAGTGATGCTACCTGTTAGCAATGAATCAACGCCTAGGTTAGTCCAAGCATCGAAGTTCACCTCAGTTTCGCTGTAAGGCGTTTGAGGCATTTTGCTTGTCGCAACTGGGCTGAATTTACCACTGCGTTGTAGGTCAGAAGCGATAACTGCTGATACATCGTGTGGCAATGGCTCTGCGCCTTCCCAACGGAAAGGTACAATAGCGATAGGTCGTGCAGAGTTAATACCGTCTGTAATAACCAGCTCCAGTGCCGCATGTGCAAACTGGCTGCTTGTAGCTATTAAGAAAACAAAACTCAGTAGTAGTTTCTTTAACACAAGTTCGTCCTTTTACTCTGGTGATACAGTTAAGTTAATGTCTTTTAGTGATTTCACAATGTCTGGGTCTTTAGGCAATGGATAAGATTGCACTTGTGCCACGGCACGCTTGGTTGCTGCACATAAACGGCTATCGCCATCTAAGATACTTAAGCTACCCAAAATAGCGTTTGAGCCCGTTGGAATCAGCTTAAGGTTAACTCGACATGAGCGTCCTCGATAGCTGTCTTCTAACAACAGATTCTGTTGAATCAATTGGGTATAGATAGCCCCGTAACGTTGTGCCTCATCACTAATAAATTGTTGTCTTGCTGAAGAGTTTTGAGTCGCTTCAGTTTCAAGACCAGCAAAGATATCGTTCAATGCTGCTTCTTGTTGTTTACGCTCTTTTTCTGCTTTAGCTGCAGCTTCTTTTGCCTTACGGGCTTTCTCTGCTGCGGCTGCCGCTTCTTTCTCTTTCGCTATGCGTTGCTTTTCAGCGCGTTCAGCGGCTTCTTTCTCTTTGCGAGCTTTGTCTGCTGCCTCTTTCGCGGCTTTTTCTTTTGCCACGCGTTCTTGTTCAGCTTTTGCGATTGCCGCTTCTTTGGCCTTACGCTCGTTCTCGGCTTTCACCAACGCAGCTTCTTTCAGCTTGCGATCAGCTTCGGCTTTAGCGGCTTTCTTTTTCTCTTGCTGTAAACGCGCTTCTTCAGCTTTGCGTTGTTTCTCTTTCTCAACTCGGCGCTTTTCAGCTTCACGAGTCGCTTTAGCCTCTTTCGCTTGTTGTTCTTTTAGCTTACGAATATTTTCTTCTTCAGCTTTACGATTCTTTTCAAGTCGTTCGCTTTCACGTCTCAGTTTGTCTAGACGCTCTTGCTCTTTCTTGCTTGCCGCTTCTCTTTGTTGACGAATCTGTTGAGCTTGCTGGCGAACCAACTGAGGATCAATCACCACTGCTTGAACCATCTGCCCTGTAGGCTTTGGCTCTGACATCGTGAAATCCGCTCCCCAAATGAGCGCAACGAATAAAATGACGTGCAGCCCAAGAGAAATAAGAAGCGGTGATCTGAAATTATTGGATTTTTTATTATTCGCTTTCATGAATGCTACGGAGCTATTCCCTTATATCCGTTAAAAGGCCAACCTTTGGCACACCTGCACGGCTTAATTCATCAAGTAATAAAACCACTTCAGCGTATGGCGTTGCGGCATCACCACCAACCGCCACTGGAGAGTTTGGCTTCAGAGACAACTCGGCTTTCACACGGACGATAATATCTTCCATAGATAAGCCACGCTGTACTTCTTCGTCATTAACGCTCAAACCAAGTTCACCGTCTTTGTTCACTTCAACGATGATGAAACTTGCGTTGTCGTCACCCAGTAGGTCTTGTGCCGATTTAGCCGTTGAAGCCTGAGGCAGTTCAACGTCAACGCCTTGAGTAACAAACGGCGAAGTCACCATAAAAATGATCAGCAAAACAAGCATAACGTCGATGTAAGGTACAACGTTAATCTCTGCTGTCATTTTGCGTTTTTTAGGTTGGTATCCAGCCATCTATTATTCCCTGCCAGCCATCGCTTGACGGTGAAGAATACTGTGAAACTCTTCAGAGAAAGTCGCGTAGTTGTGCTCTAGCTTGCCTACTCGGCTGCTGAAGCGGTTGTACGCCATTACTGCAGGAATCGCAGCGAATAGGCCCATTGCTGTTGCGATCAGTGCTTCTGCAATACCAGGGGCAACCATTGCGAGCGTCGCTTGCTTCACTTCACCGAGTGCGATGAATGAGTGCATGATGCCCCAAACCGTACCAAATAGGCCGATGTATGGGCTGATAGAGCCAACAGTCGCCAAGAAAGGTAAGTTAGTTTCTAGTTCATCGACTTCACGAGCAACGGCAACGCGCATCGCACGGCCAGTGCCTTCCATGATGAAGTCAGGTGATGTTGCATTCGATTTACGAAGGCGAGCGAACTCAGTAAAGCCTGCGTAGAAAATTTCTTCAGTTCCAGAAAGCTCGTCTTTGCGTTTGTTGCTCTCTTGGTACAGTTTTGCAAGATCAACGCCTGACCAAAATTTGTCTTCAAACACTTCTGTTTGTTTAGAAGCTTGAGATAACACTTTACTTCTTTTTATGATCATCGCCCAAGAAACAACAGACATGCCCATAAGAGTCAGCATGACCATCTTAACTAGTAAACTAGCTTCTAAAATTAGGCCTAAGATTGAGATTTCAGCAGTCACTATTCGTTAGCTCCGTAAGAATAAATGTTGGCATTGCCTTTGGTTTCATTTTTTGATTGTCGATACATGCTACCTTAACCATTGCTTTACACAATGCTTTGCCATCAGGATTTACGATCTCTTGACAGAAGACCAAGGTAGCTCGCTTCAACTCGTAAATATTTGTAATGACTTGTAAAGAATCATCAAGACGCGCGCCTTGAATAAAATCAATGTCCATATGTCGGACTACAAAACCGATGTTTTGTTCTAACAATACTTGCTGAGAAACGCCAATTGAGCGCAGCATCTCAGTTCGAGCGCGTTCGAAAAACTTAAGATAGTTTGAATGGTATACAACGCCACCCGCATCGGTGTCTTCGTAATACACTGTCACTGGCCACGTAAATGGCTTAGATAATCCCTGCAATTTGATACCACAATCCAAAACGATAAAGATCTCACTATAACCTAACTCCTTATCATTAATAGTATATCGCTGTGAATTTTTTGATTTGAGAGACGAAAAAAAAGGCCATCTGTATAAGATGACCTCTTTTTGGCTAAAAACCCAACAAGTATAAAGGTTCACGTTGTTATGAACCTAAATCCTTTGCCTTTTATAGAAGGCGCAGCGTCGTTAGGTAGAGCAAAATTGTGAGTGAAACATATGGGCTAAACAGTAGCTGCCACATCCAAGCTCTTGGCTTAAATCCGATACCGTAAACCATGCTTGAGCATACTGCCCAAATGAACATTGGTCCGATGATCGCGTTAAAGCCACCGATGCTTGTCGCATACGCTTCAGGATCCCACATCACTAAACCCACATGCATGAAACCCAATACTAGGGATAAGGCTCTAAGCAGAGTCTTATCCATTGGTTGATGCAGCTTAGCGATTTGCTCTGCGAGATTACTCACTGTCTTTGTCCATCATTTCTGAATGCTCTAGCCATAGAGCATTGATGATGCCGAATGCACATGCTAGAAGTACACCCAAAATCCATGCGAAATACCACATAAAATTTCTCCTAAGTTATTTCACTTCTAGCTTAGTAAGCTGAAACGTCGTTATCTTCGATGTGTTTCTTATCTAGACGACCGAACATTTTGTAGTATGTCCAAGTTGTGTAGCCAAGAATCACAGGAACCATTACCGCCGCAACGACAGTCATAAGACCAAGCGTTAGCTCACTCGCTGTTGAATCCCACATAGTCAAGCTTTGGTTAGGATTCAGGCTTGATGGCATTACGAATGGGAACATTGCAAAACCAGCCGTTAAAATAACACCAGCGTTAGATAGGCTTGAGAACAAGAATGCGAAACCACCACGCTCAAAGCGAGATGCAATCACAGCAAGCAGTGGCATTGCTACACCAAGGATCGGCGCAGCCCACATTGCTGGATAAGTTTCGAAGTTTGTCATCCAAGCACCCACTTGAAGTGATACTTCTTTGTTTAGTGGGTTTGAGTCAGCAAACGTATCGATAGTGCTCGTAATTACATAGCCTTCGATAGATTGAACCCAGAAACCACCAATAACGAATAGAGCAATAGCAATTAGGCCAGTGATCTGAGCAACGTTACGAGCACGAGCGTGCAGCTCTTCTGTTGTCTTCATTTGAAGCCATGTTGCACCTTGCATCACGAACAACATCAGAGCCAACACACCACAAAGCAATGCAAATGGGTTAAGCAGAGCGAAGAACGTACCATGGTACTTAGACATCATAAATTCGTTCAGTTCAAATGGAACACCTTGTAGTAGGTTACCAAATGCCACACCGAAAATGATTGGTGGTACTGCGCCACTAAAGCAAAGTGCGTAGTCCCAAGTTTTGCGCCATTTTGGATCTTCGATCTTTGAACGGTAGTCAAGAGCAAGTGGACGTAACCAAAGTGCAGCTAGCGTTACGTACATTGCGAAGTAAAAACCAGAGAAAGACGTCGCGTAAACCAGTGGCCATGCAGCAAACAATGCACCACCCGCAGTGATAAGCCAAACTTGGTTACCATCCCAGTGAGGGGCAATCGTGTTTAGCATAATACGACGTTCAGTGTCGCTCTTACCGATAACAGGTGACAGAGCGGCAACACCCATATCAAAGCCATCAGTTACGGCGAAACCAACCAGTAGAACACCGATCAATACCCACCAAATGAGTCGTAAGCTTTCGTAATCAAACATTAATATTCCCTCACTTATACTTCAACTGAACGGCTAACTTTGTCTTCAACAGAGTTATCGTTTTGTTCGAAGTGGTAACGGCCTGTCTTCAAGCTACTTGGACCTTTACGTGCGAATTTCAGCATTAGGTAAACTTCAGCAATCAAGAACACTGTGTACAATGCCAGGATAGCGAATAGAGAAGTCCAAAGCTGTTCAATAGTTAGTGCTGATGCAGCAACGTTAACCGGTAGGATTTCACCAACCGCCCATGGTTGACGACCAAACTCAGCAACGAACCAACCAGCTTCAATCGCAATCCAAGGTAGTGGGATTGAGAATAGTGCAGCTTTAAGTACCCATGGTTTCTGTTCGATCTTCTGACGACATGTTTGAACAAACGCCGCACCGAATACAAACAGCATGATGAAGCCACAAGCAACCATCAGACGGAATGACCAGAATAGAGGCCAAACTGTTGGGATAGAATCATCCGCAGCCATTTGGATTTGGTCTTCTGTTGCGTCAACAACGTTGTCTGTGTAGCGCTTAAGAAGTAGACCGTAACCTAGGTCACCTTTCACTTCATCGAAAGCTGCCATGTTTTCTTCAGACTTATCGCCTGCACGCAGTTTCTCAAGTAGTTCGTATGCGTACATACCTGTACGGATACGATCAACGTGGTCATCACGTAGGTCACGTAGACCCGTTACTTCTTTATCAAGAGAACGCGTTGCAATAATACCCATCACGTAAGGGATCTTAATTGCGTAGTCAGTATCCATTGTTTCTTGATTCGGAATACCAAAAACAGTAAATGCTGCTGGAGCTTCTTCTGTGTGCCACTCTGCTTCTACCGCAGCTAGCTTCACTTTTTGAACTTCACCAAGCTCGTAACCAGATTCGTCACCTAGTACGATTACTGACAAGATCGCCGCCATACCGAAAGATGCTGCAATCGCAAAAGAGCGGCGAGCAAAGGCAAGGTCACGACCTTTAAGAATGTAGTATGAGCTGATACCAAGGATGAACATCGCACCCGTTGTGTAACCAGACGCTACTGTGTGTACGAATTTAACTTGCGCTACTGGGTTTAGTACAACTTCAGCGAAGCTCACCATTTCCATACGCATAGTTTCAAAGTTAAATTCCGCACCCACTGGGTTTTGCATCCAGCCGTTTGCTACCAAGATCCAAAGCGCTGAGAAGTTAGAGCCTAGTGCTACTAACCAAGTTACCGCTAAGTGCTGACGCTTTGACAGTCTGTCCCAACCGAAGAAGAAAAGGCCAACAAAAGTAGACTCTAGGAAGAATGCAACAAGCGCTTCGATAGCTAGCGGAGCACCAAAGATGTCGCCAACATAGTGAGAATAGTAAGACCAGTTAGTACCAAACTGGAACTCCATGGTTAAGCCTGTCGCTACACCAAGAGCAAAGTTAATACCAAACAATTTACCCCAGAACTTAGTCATGTCCTTGTAAATTTGCTTGCCAGTCATTACATAAACTGACTCCATAATGGCAAGTAGAAATGCCATACCTAGTGTCAGTGGAACAAATAGGAAGTGATACATCGCTGTAAATGCAAATTGCAATCGCGACAGATCAACAACATCAATCATGGTAACTCCTTTGTGTCGGCTGAATGACACTTGTGTGATTATTCACCGCAAAAATCCATGTTAAAACAATTTGTGCAATTGTTATTACAAATTGAAATTTGTAGCAAAAACGTACCGTTATAGTTAGATTATTGTTAAGCATGAGCTAATATAGCTGGCGCTAATATTACTGGTAAAATCAGTATGTTTCAAAAGGTTTATAGGAGAACCTTGCGTTGATTTGTATCAATTTTATTCGAGCAAATTAGAGTTATTTTTGAACAATCATGATTAAAATCACACCAATTTAGCCTCTGTTAATAACAGCGTATGATATCTTTGACAAAAGCTCATCACCGCCTCAACATACGAACTACAAATACCTATAAAGTATTAACAAAAAATATGACAGTTTATTTCATTTTTTGTTAGCCAAATCAAACCTGAAATCAAAGTTTTCATTTTTGAAGGCCGCTATTCAATCTTTTTATCGACTCGCTCAAAGAGTTGTTATTCAGTAAAAAGCAAAAAATCCCAGCGCTTATGCAACTGGGATCTTTAAAAATGAATAATTTAGCGATTAGACGGTTTATCTATTCCGAAGTGTAAATACGCTCTGTCGGTCGCAATTCGACCTCTTGGCGTTCTTTGTAGATAACCTTGTTGTATCAAGTAAGGCTCTAACACATCTTCAATGGTGTCTCTCTCTTCACCAATCGCGGCTGCCATGTTGTCGATACCTACTGGACCACCACCAAACTTCTCCATAATTGCGAGTAGAAGCTTTCTATCCATGTAGTCGAAACCTTTAGCATCGACATCCAACATGTTAAGCGCTTTATCGGCAACCTCTGGACAAATATGGCCATCCCCTTTCACTTCCGCATAGTCGCGTACACGGCGCAGTAAACGGTTAGCAATACGAGGTGTACCACGAGCACGACGAGCAACTTCCAATGCGCCTTCAGACTCCATAGATAAACCTAAGCAATCGGCACTGCGCTGAACGATGTTTTGCAGGTCTTCAACTTTGTAGTACTCAAGACGCTGAGTAATACCAAAACGGTCACGCAGCGGAGACGTCAGAGAACCAGCACGAGTGGTCGCGCCAATCAGGGTAAACGGTGGAAGGTCGATCTTAATTGAGCGCGCTGCTGGGCCTTCACCAATCATGATGTCCAGTTGGTAATCTTCCATCGCTGGATACAACACCTCTTCAACCACAGGGCTTAAACGGTGGATCTCATCGATGAACAGCACATCATTTTCTTCAAGGTTAGTCAGCAATGCCGCCAAATCACCTGCTTTCTCTAATACAGGCCCTGAAGTAGTGCGAATGTTAACGTCCATTTCATTGGCAACGATGTTCGCTAAGGTGGTTTTACCCAAGCCTGGAGGACCAAATATCAAAAGATGATCGAGCGCCTCATTACGAAGTTGAGCTGCTTTGATGAAGATTTCCATCTGACCACGAACGTGATCCTGACCTTGATAGTCGGCTAATGCTTTCGGTCGTATCGCGCGATCAATGACATCTTCATCTTTGAATACTGGGTTATCCGGTGCAATAAGGCGATCGGCTTCAATCATAAATTCTGCTATTCCTAACTATGCTCTTGTTGACTCTGCGCTTCTTGACTCTGTGTAAAGGCAAAGTGAATGAGTCTATTTTGTCGAACAAGTATATTGAGTATTAAACCATCGATTTCAGAGCTTCGCGAATCAACTGTTCGCTGGTCATGCCATCTTTAGCCACTTGAGAAACCACCTTAGAAGCTTGAGTCGGCTTGTAGCCTAATGCAAGTAGTGCACTTACCGCTTCTTCTTCCGCGTCGTGAACGGTTGGCATAGAATCAATCGGAGCTGCATCTGTCGCCGGAGTAAATAGGTCACCCGCGCCCCACCCTTTCAGGCGGTCTTTCATTTCAACAACCAGACGTTCTGCAGTTTTCTTACCCACACCCGGAAGTTTAACCAGCGTAGAGATGTCTTCACGTTCAACACTTTGAACAAACTGGCTAGCCGTCATGCCTGAAAGAATGCCAAGGCCAAGCTTAGGACCAACACCATTCGCTTTAATGACTTCACGGAACAGCGCACGCTCTTTAACCGTGTTAAAACCATAAAGTAGCTGCGCATCTTCACGTACAACAAAGTGCGTGTAGATGATTGCCTCTTCGCCCACGTTTGGTAATTCGTAAAAACAGCTCATTGGCATTTGAACTTCATAGCCAACGCCACTCACTTCGATTAGTAATTCTGGTGGCTGTTTTTCTATTAATGTACCGCGTAGACGTCCGATCACAATTCACTCTCTTGATGGAATATAATTTGAGGGACAGAATATAAAAGAACTGGATGCTTATCCAGTTCTTTGTGTTTATTAGGATGATTTATTTAAGCTTGCTTAGCTTGGGAAACCACGCTGTTTAAGCTTTCGACCAGTTCTTTTACTGAGGTGACATGCCCGGTCAGTTCAGAACCATAATTAGCGACTAAACCTGACACGGATTTGGTTTCTGCAACGCTCTGCGCCACTTCTGAACTGGCGAGATCGAGTTCTTTCAATGAGCTCATCTGCATCGCCATAATATTGGTGAGCTGATTAACATCGGTCGAGATGGTTTGCACCTCGGAGATAATGCCGTTCATTTCATTCGCCGTGGTTTCAATGATTGCTCTGCCATGCTCCACTTCTTCTTTACTTCGGTCTAGTAAGGTTCGAATTTCTATCGCGGAGTGACTACTTTTCGCCGATAGCTCTCTCACTTGGTCAGCAACTACCGCAAAGCCTCGCCCTTGCTCACCGGCACGAGCCGCTTCTATAGCTGCATTGAGTGCTAATAGGTTGGTTTGCTCGGCAACCGAGGTAATCAAGTCCGCGACTTTCATGATTTCTTGATTACTTTGAATAATCTGGCTGATTGCACTGGTTGAGGCTTCTAGTGATTCTGAGCTCTTCTGTGCTTTCGTTCCGACGGCTTCACTGCGCTCTTTCAGTTCACCCACAAATGAATTGGATTCCTCGATGCCTTGAGTCATTTGATGCAGTTGCTGGCTCATCTGTTCTGCTGCACTCGCCTGAGATTCGCAATTGATGTTCAACACTTCAACTTGAGCATGCAGGTCTTGAGACTGCTGGTCTAAATGGACAGATACGCCCTGTAAGCTTTCAGAGTTTGAGTTCGCTTGGTCAAGGACAATGGAAAGTCGACCTTCGCTTTGCGTCGCTTGATTGGCAATCTGTTGGCTTTCCGAAATCGCATCTTCTGCCATTTCAATCGCCACCTCTTTTTGCTTAGCGGTAAACGCTTGAGCAATGCAAATCACCACCAGCGGCATGATCACACCAGACCACGTCTCAACCACCACCGCTTCCGGAGTAAGTACTAACTGCGGAAATTCAAAACCATCAAGATGAGCTGAAGTCATCACCAAAGAAACGCCAATCACTAACCCACTCCATACAAGGGCGACAATTCGAGTTCCTGACAGAAAAAAAGCAACCACTAACAACGGCACCCAATAAGCCTGAGTAGACTCAACCACACCACCGCTTTGATAGATGATATTCAGGGCGTGCACCGCCATGCCAACAAAGCCAAAGTTCAATGCCAAGCTAGGCTTGCGGGTAATGCGTAATATCAATGCAGAGACTAATTCAAAGGCGATAAGAAATATGGAAGTGGCAATCAGCAGTTGCTCTTCATGCTTGGTCCACTTGATGAGGCTGTAGACACCCACGAAGAATGCGATAAAAGTGAAGAGTAATAAGATATCCGCTTGTCTGACTTCGTTGCTATTCCATCCATTGCTTTTGGGTAGAAACAGCGCGCGCCACAGCTTGATTGGGTTCATCAGTGATCATCCTTGATTAACTTGTAAGACCTCCGACCAATGTTAATAACATGTTAAATGATACGCAATGTTATTATCTGGGTTCTGTTCGAAAGATCTCATTTCATCAAGGATTTAGGGGCGTATTGTTTTGATATGAGCCAAACGAGGCGTCAGGCTCAAGTAATGCAAGCTTTCAGAAAATAGAGGGATGGGATTAACGGTAGCGCCCTTTTCTCGCGCCTGTCGCTTTACCTGCCAGCGCAACCAAGGTTTTATTGGTGTTGGCATGAGTGATCGCTACGCCTAGAGCATCCGCAGCATCGGCCTGTGGTTTAGCAGGCAACTTAAGCATGCTCATCACCATGTTCTGAACCATCGACTTATCTGCACCACCATTGCCTGTCACCGCTTGTTTGATTAGACGAGCCGCATATTCATGAACGGGCAGATCAGCATTTACCGCTGCCACTATCGCACTGCCACGCGCTTGTCCCAGCTTGAGTGCAGAATCTGCATTCTTAGCCATGAAGACCTGCTCTATCGCAAACACATCCGGCTGAAACTGAGTGATGATTTCGCTCACACCGGCGTAGATTTGTTTGAGTCGGCCCGGCAATTCTTTTTCAGAGGTGCGGATACAACCGCTACCTAAGTAATATAGATGGCGACCATTTTGACGAATCACGCCATAGCCGGTAATACGCGAGCCAGGGTCAATCCCTAAGATAATAGACATAACTTCAATACTGATTATTTATACATGCTTTATGAGCTTAGTATATCGAACGCAAAAAAAAATGCCCGTCAAATTAACGGGCATTTTCTAATTTACTGGCAAGTCTTGGCTAATTAATTAAGAGCTCTCTATCAAGTAGGAGCTCTTCATCAACAAGAAAAGATAACAGGCTTACGCTTGCTCTTTTTTCTCTGCCAATTTAACGGCGATTGCTAGCTCTTCCAGTGATGCTGGGTTCGCTAGGCTTGGCGCGTCTGTTAGTAGACATGCTGCAGCTGTTGTTTTCGGGAATGCGATAACGTCACGGATGTTCTCAGTACCACAAAGCAGCATTGCTAGACGGTCAAGACCGAATGCTAGACCTGCGTGAGGTGGCGTGCCGTACTTAAGCGCTTCAAGAAGGAAACCGAACTTCTCTTGTTGCTCTTGTGCTTCGATACCTAGGATACCGAATACCGCTGTTTGCATTTCTGCGTTGTGAATACGCACAGAACCGCCGCCAACTTCGTAGCCGTTGATTACCATGTCGTATGCATCAGAGTTTGCTGCTGCTGGGTTCGCTTTAAGCTCGTCCGCGTTCACACCTAGTGGCGATGTGAATGGGTGGTGCATTGCGTGTAGGTTACCTTCGCCGTCTTCTTCGAACATTGGGAAGTCAACAACCCACAGTGGAGCCCATGCAGATGTGTCTGTTAGCTCTAGATCAGTACCGAGTTTAAGACGAAGTGCGCCCATTGCTTCAGCAACGATGCCCGCTTTGTCTGCGCCGAACAGAATGATATCGCCAGATTCAGCTTGAGTGCGGTCTAAAATACCGTTGATGACGTCTTCGCTTAGGAATTTAGCCACTGGAGATTGAATACCTTCCATGCCTGCAGCACGGTCGTTAACCTTCATCCAAGCTAGGCCTTTCGCGCCGTAGATGTTTACGTGTTCAGCGTAACCGTCGATTTGCTTACGAGTTAGCTTAGCACCACCTGGTACACGGATAACCGCTACGCGACCTTTTTCGTCGTTAGCTGGGCCAGAGAATACTTTGAACTCAACGTCTTTAACCAAGTCAGCAACGTCAACTAGCTCTAGTGGATTACGTAGATCTGGCTTATCAGAACCGAAACGACGAATCGCTTCAGAGAAAGGCATTACTGGGAATTGACCTAGTTCAACGTCTAGAAGTTCTTTCCACATATCGTGAACAAGCTTCTCAGTCACGTTACGTACTTCTTGAGAAGTCATGAAAGATGTTTCGATATCGATTTGAGTAAATTCAGGCTGACGGTCAGCACGTAAATCTTCATCACGGAAACATTTAACGATTTGGTAGTAACGGTCAAAACCAGACATCATCAGCAGTTGCTTGAACAGCTGAGGAGATTGAGGAAGTGCGTAGAAGCTACCTTTGTGAACACGGCTTGGTACTAGGTAGTCACGAGCACCTTCTGGTGTCGCTTTCGTTAGTACTGGCGTTTCGATGTCTAGGAATAGGTTCTCATCAAGGAAACGACGAACGAAGCTAGAAGCACGTGCACGAAGCTTGATACGGTCACTCATTTCTGGACGACGAAGGTCGATGTAACGGTACTTAAGACGCTGCTCTTCAGAGTTCGTTTGGTTGAAGTCTAGTGGAAGCGCTTCTGAACGGTTGATGATCTCTAGACCAGTCGCGTAAAGTTCTACTTCACCAGTAGCCATGTCTTTATTTACTTGGCTGTCCGGACGAACACGTACTTCACCAGTAAACTTGATACAGAATTCATTACGCAGTTGGTTAGCGATCGGGAAGATATCTTTCATATCTGGATCGACAACAACCTGAACGATGCCTTCACGATCACGCATATCAATAAAGATAAGACCGCCTAAATCACGGCGACGGTTTACCCAGCCGCACAATTCTACAGTTTGTCCCGCCAGGGACTTGTTCAGGTTACCACAGTAATGGGTACGCATAATGAATTTCCCAATCTCTTAATTATTTACTAGTTTCCAAGCTGTCAGTGGTCATTCCACACAACAGAGCAAAGGAACATTTATACGCGGAAACTCGCTTAAAATCGACCTTCCACATTCGAATTTATTGTGTTTTATCTGGCTTTGCTGCTTTTTAGCCCATCAAGTGCGCAAAGATTCATCAAAACCGAAAAAATTGCGATAATTATATCTCGAAAGTACCTTAATCAGCAAAACTCTCGTAAAGTAGATTTTCATTTCGATTAAAAGCAGTAATGTGATGACTAATGGTGCAAAAACGCTGGACACTTTACCTCTAAGACTTGGATTAACCATGTGGTCTCACTCTGAGTGGCAAAGTCAGTTCTATGGCAAGGGAACCAAGCCTGCTGAACGCTTAGAAAAGTACACGCAAGTTTTTCATACCGTCGAGGGCAACACGACCTTTTACGCTACGCCAAGTATGTCTACCGTTCATAATTGGAAAGCCGCCAGTCACGATGATTTCAAGTTCACCTTCAAATTGCCCAAATTCATCACCCACCAGCAGCAACTCAGACACTGCCAAGCAGAGCTCAAAGAGTTCTTGATGACCATGTCGCCACTGCACGACCGCATTGGCCAATGGACGATTCAGCTGCCGCACAGTTTTGAGCCCAGCATGCTGCCTGCCCTACAAAAGTTTTGCACCTTGTTCCCAAAAGATATGAAGCTTGGCGTCGAAGTTCGACACTTGGGTTTCTTTGATAAGGGCGATGCGGAAAAACGCTTCAACCAATGGCTGGTTGAGGAAGGCATCAATCGCATCATTATGGACAGCCGCCCCGTTTTCTCTGCGCCACCCACCACAGAAGCGGTGATCGATGCGCATCAGAAAAAACCGCGTGTTCCTGTTCATGCAATTGCGACCGCCAATAACCCGATGATTCGATTTATTGGTCACCCAGACCAAGAACCTAATATTGAGTTTTTTAAGCCTTGGTTTACCAAAATCCCAAACTGGCTTAATGAAGGCAAGCAGCCCTATTTAATGATCCACACCCCAGACAATAACCACGCACCTGAACTTGCGATTGCTATTTATAAGAGGCTACAAAAGCAAGTGTCTGAAAATACATCATTATTACTTCCCGATCTGGCTCAGTTTCCGGCTCAAAAAGGCAATCAC
The DNA here is from genome assembly GCF_023161755.1 of Vibrio sp. 1CM23M. Taxonomy (NCBI): domain Bacteria; kingdom Pseudomonadati; phylum Pseudomonadota; class Gammaproteobacteria; order Vibrionales; family Vibrionaceae; genus Vibrio; species Vibrio sp. 1CM23M. Next base: position 49,500 of record NZ_JALNTR010000010.1, on the reverse strand, counting down.
CAAATCTCGATGTTTTAACCTCTCACTTATAAGTAACTTCGAACCTTGAGCTAAATCTCAGTTTTCGTGACAGTGGCGCTTTTTTTACGTAAAATACGTCCCCTTTTATTTGGTACGAATTTTGTGCCAATTACGCTGACTGTCGAGAGAAAATGCCATGAGCAACACAGACAATATCTTTTCCGCTCCTATTGATAAAATTGGAGACTTCACCTTTGATGCAAGGGTTGCTGAAGTATTTCCGGATATGATTCAACGTTCGGTGCCTGGCTATAGCAATATCATCTCTGCAATCGGCATGCTGGCTGAGCGCTTTGTAAAGCCACATTCAAATATTTACGACCTTGGCTGCTCGCTTGGTGCTGCAACACTTTCTATGCGTCGTCACATTCAGCAAGAAGGCTGCACGATTTTCGCGATCGATAATTCAGAAGCCATGGTTGAGCGCTGCAAATTGCACGTTAATGCTTACCGCAGTGACACACCGGTAGAAGTGATTGAAGCCGACATCCGTGAAGTGGAAATCAAAGACGCTTCTGTTGTAGTGCTTAACTTTACGCTGCAATTTCTTTCTCCGGACGACCGATACGCTCTGCTTGAGAAGATTCATGCTGGCTTGCGCCCAGGCGGGATCTTAATCCTGTCAGAAAAATACGTATTCGAAGATGAAAGCTCAAATGAACTGCTTATCGACCTGCACCATGATTTCAAACGTGCTAACGGGTACAGCGAGCTAGAAGTAAGTCAGAAACGTAGCGCAATTGAAAACGTGATGCGCCCGGATTCGATCCCTGTTCACAGAGAGCGATTTGATAAGATTGGCTTCTCAAGCAGCGAAGTCTGGTTCCAATGTTTCAACTTTGGTTCAATGTTCGCGATAAAGTAAACATTTTCGATTACGTAACCGTCGCGACACCGTTAGCACGTACTAAAATGTCATCCTCAAGAGCGAGGAACGAGCGAGTTGGGGATCTCTTATCAAACACGATAAACGAGATTCCCTAGCATGTTTGTCCACACTCTTAATCGAGTGACAAATTTAATTTCTACACCACCAACTCAGTGAAAACCTATGTTTAATTTTGCCAATTTTTATCAACTTATTGCCCAAGATACTCGCCTTCAGCCGTGGCTAAATGTCCTGCCACAGCAACTGACCGATTGGCAAAATGCAGAGCACGGTGACTTCGACCGCTGGTTGCGTGCACTAAACAAGATTCCACAAGGTGTGCCAGACCAAGTTGATCTGAAAAATTCAGTGACGATTGGTAGCTCAACACCGTTTCATACGGGCGAGCTTAAAAAGTTAGAAAGCCTATTAAAGACGTTCCACCCATGGAGAAAAGGACCTTACACGGTTCACGATATTCATATCGATACTGAGTGGCGCAGTGACTGGAAATGGGATCGTGTGCTTCCACATATCTCTCCATTGAAAAACCGTTCGGTTCTCGATGTAGGTTGTGGCAATGGTTACCACATGTGGCGCATGCTGGGTGAAGGTGCCCGCTTAACGGTTGGTATCGATCCTTCTCACCTGTTCTTGGTTCAGTTTGAAGCAATTCGTAAGCTGATGGGCGATGACCAACGAGCCCACCTATTACCTCTAGGTATCGAGCAGCTGCCAAAGCTAGAAGCCTACGACACGGTATTCAGCATGGGCGTGCTTTACCATCGTCGTTCACCACTGGACCACTTGATTCAACTTAAAGACCAATTGGTGTCTGGCGGTGAACTGGTTCTTGAAACCTTGGTGATTGAAGGCGATGAGAACGCAGTATTAGTTCCGGTTGACCGTTACGCGCAAATGAGAAACGTCTACTTCTTCCCTTCAGCTCGCGCACTGAAACGCTGGCTAGAACAAGTTGGTTTTGAAGACGTACGAATCGTTGACGAAAATGTCACGACAATTGGTGAACAACGCACCACAGAATGGATGACACACAACTCTCTTCCAGATTACCTCGATCCAAACGATCCAAGTAAAACGGTTGAAGGTCATCCTGCACCGAGACGTGCAATTTTGGTAGCAACAAAGCCATAGATTTACTGCCCACAAAGCAGTGGCATATTGAGTAAACAAAACACAAGCCTATTAAGACAGCAAAACAATTGCTTGCATGGTCAAAAAGCCACCGTTAATTTCGCGGTGAACTTTGCTTCCTGAGCTCACGAATTGAACAAAAATTGACTTATGTTTAATAAGTGAGCTATTTCAAATAGCAATAATTGGCGTAGCGCTCACATTGCGATTCAATATGACCAGACTCTTACAATAGGATGCTTCACGCATCCTTTTTTGTGGGCTAAACTTCTAAATAGTCTGAACTATTCTCTAATTCTCAAAGGTTTTTTTTATGTTTAAGCGATTATCGCCTATTGTGGCGGTTGGTTTGCTCTCTGGTTGTACCCTCACGAACGGTGCTACCTACCACCAAGAAACTCTCGACGCTATTTCCCGCTCAGAGACAAACATCGCAAATAAGGTTCAAAATCTTGAACTGCAACTAAGCAATCAAAGTGACTATATTGAAAGCTTAGAAGACGAAATCACTACCCTTTCTAATCAATTAGATACCCATCTAACGAGCATGGAACACAAGGTTCTTGAAGAGCTAGAGGAAGAAGAACCGGTCGCTGTTGCCGTTGCTCCTATCGCTCCTATATCACAACCGACTATCCTTGGCGGCATCGAAAAAGTGTCTATCGACTCTATCAAGCAAAGCTTTGATGCTCGTGTAGATACTGGCGCAACCACCTCTTCTTTAAACGCTGTCGATATCAAAGAATTCGAACGTAACGGCAAGAACTGGGTTAAATTTCACCTAGACGACAAAGCCCAAGCTGAAGAAGACCAGAAATGGATTGAAGCGCCTGTTGTACGTTATGTAAAAATCCGTCAATCAACCAATGATCAAGCAGAACGTCGAGCTGTGATCGAATTATGGGTGAAAGTTGGAAAAATCCATGAAAAAGCGCAATTTACATTGGCGGATCGCTCTCAAATGAGTCACCCTGTATTACTAGGGCGCGAATTTATCAAAGACATAGCGCTAGTAGATGTAAGTAAAAAGTACGTACAAACGGAAGTTAAATAACAATAGTAGGGTAAGCTATGACGTCAAGAATTCCATTTTATATCTCTATATTCCTGCTTATCGTGGCAGGTATAACACTGAGTATGTTCAGACATACGACCTATGGTGTACCTTGGACTCCAGGGGAAACCAGACAGGTTTGGGACGTTGAAGCTCGCATCGAGTTCAACGCAGTAGGCAAAGAAGCAAAAGTTTCCTTAGCAGCTCCTCATACTCAGTCTAACTACACACTTATCGGCGAATCGGCTTCATCGCCAGGTTACGGTATCTCTTACTTGAATACCGAATCAGGTCGCCGCGCAGAGTGGTCTATTCGATACGCAGATGGCCCTCAAACCATCTACTACAAAACACAATTCCTAGTCGACAACCAAGCAAAAGTTGATGCTATCGCACCAGAAGGTGAAGTCTCGCAACCAAGCTTCGATGGCCCTGAAGAAGCGGCTTCTCTTGCATTGATTGATAGAGCGACAAAACGTTCTGCAGACAATATCACTTTTACCCGCGAGCTCATCAAAACACTTAATGATCCAGACAGTCAAAACTCTGCGCTGATTCTGAACAACATGACCAAAGTGGAAGCGACACACAAGCTACTTTCAGCGGCGAAAATACACAACAAAGTGGTTGGTGTTATCGAGCTAGAAGATGGTCGTCGTCGTCAGTCGATTCAAAACATGATTCAAATCTGGGATAACGACGAGTGGATTCTGTTCTCTCCTGAATCAAGCGAACAACAAGTTCAACCAAACCTACTCATTTGGGACGAATCAAACGTTTCTCTACTGGATGTTGTTGGCGGTCAGAACAGTAAAGTTCACTTCTCTATGATTGCTCAAGAGGTTTCACCAACGGAAGCAACCAATAGCAAAGTCTCTGCTGATCAACTGTTAAACCTTTCCATTCACAGCCTACCGTTAGAAGAGCAAGCGATGTTTAAAACCATCATGCTGATTCCTATTGGTGCTCTGATTGTTGTGTTCCTACGTGTCATTATCGGTCTGAAAACGTCTGGTACGTTCATGCCAGTACTGATTGCGGTAGCCTTTGTACAAACACAACTGGTAACGGGTATTGTTGGCTTCCTACTTATTGTAGGTACGGGTCTGATTATTCGAAGTTACTTGTCCAAACTCAACTTGCTCTTGGTAGCCAGGATATCCGCCGTAATCATCACGGTAATCATGATTATCTCTGTGTTTACTGTGGTCGCGTTTAAAGTGGGTCTGACTGAAGGTCTATCCATTACGTTCTTCCCAATGATTATCCTATCTTGGACTATCGAACGTATGTCTATCCTGTGGGAAGAAGAAGGCGCGAAAGAAGTAATGCTGCAAGGTGGTGGTTCTTTATTTACTGCGGTTCTTGTTTACTTAGGCATGACTAACCCGTTCATTCAGCACTTAACGTTTAACTTTATTGGTTTACAACTTGTTATTCTGGCGACCATCTTGCTACTAGGTAACTACACAGGATACCGTCTAACCGAGCTTCGTCGCTTTAAACCGCTAGCGGAGGACTAAGTTATGTTTGATCAGTTTACTTCACCGTTTAGGTTGAAAGACAAAGGCATAATGGGAATGAACAAGCGTAACCATAGTTATATTGGTCGCTACAATGATCGTTCCAAGTATCCACTCGTTGATGACAAGCTTAAGACGAAGATCATTGCTGAACAGGCTGGTGCTACTGTACCAAAACTGATTGGCGTGATTGGTCATCAAGCTGAAGTAAAAACAATCCACAAGATGGTAAAAGAGTGGCCGGGTTTCGTAATCAAGCCAGCTCAAGGCAGTGGTGGTAAAGGTATCCTTGTTGTGACTTCTCACAAGGACGGCGTTTACACCAAGCCATCAGGTTCGACTATCAATGAAGAAGACGTAGAGCGTCACATCAGTAACGCTCTCGCGGGTCTTTTCTCACTCGGTGGTAAGAACGATGTTGCGGTAGTTGAAAACCTCATCAAGTTTGACGAGTGTTTTGACGGCTTCAGTTACGAGGGTGTGCCAGATGTACGAATCATTGTATTCAAGGGCTACCCTGTAATGGCGATGATGCGTCTATCGACTTCAGCTTCTGATGGTAAAGCTAACTTGCACCAAGGTGCTGTGGGCGTAGGTATTTGTATCGCTACGGGTAAAGCTGTTCGTGCGGTTCAGTTTGACCACCCAGTGACTCACCACCCAGATACGGGTAAAGAGTTGGCGCTGTTACAAGTGCCACATTGGGAAAAGCTGCTAACTCTTGCATCAAGTGCTTGGGAAATGACAGGCCTTGGCTACATGGGTACGGACATGGTTTTAGACCAAGAAGAAGGCCCGATGGTACTGGAGCTAAACGCTCGTCCTGGATTAGCAATACAGATCGCAAACGGCGCAGGTTTATTACCTCGCTTGCATCATATTGAAAACCTGGGCACACCGGCTGAATATCCAAAACCAGCCGAGCGCGTTGCCTACGCTGCTAAGCAATTTGGTGTTCACGGTAGCGAAATTGTTCCAAACTAAGCTCATCTAAATTAAAGCGAAACGACTCAGTTATTGATACTGAATCTAGCTCGATAAAAAGGCCGCATAACTCTGAGAGTTACGCGGCTTTTTAATGTCTGCCGTCTTTACCTAGCTAATATGACTAAGCCTCTGTGACTTCACTTTCAGGCTCACGAATAGGATCAATACGCACAGCCGCCACCTTAAATTCAGGGATCTTCGCGTGTGGATCGGTCGCTGTGGTAGTCAAACGGTTAACCGGCGATTCAACAAAATGAAATGGAATAAATACCACACCCTTTTGCATTCGTTTAGTCACAAACGCCGCGATTTCGATTTCACCACGACGTGTTGAGACCTTGAGCATCTGACCATTCGAGATACCTAGCGTTTCAGCATCATGAACACTCACCATGGCACGCGGCCCTGCTAAGTTATCCAACCCTTTTGTTTTACGTGTCATGGTTCCGGTGTGGAACTGTTCTAGAATACGGCCTGTCGTTAATACTAACGGGTATTCCGCATCCGGTAGTTCAGCAGCGTATCTAAACGGAATCGCCTCCATTTGACCACGCCCACGCGTAAATTGAGTCTGGTGCATGATACGAGTGCCATCTGGGTTGTTCTTATTACTTGGCCATTGCACGCCGTTGACCGTAATGTTCTCCCAACGTAAACCACCATACTGTGGCGTGACACGCGCTATCTCATTGGTGATATCAGCAACGGTTTTATAGCCCCAATCACCGCCCATTGCGTTGGCTAGCATTTGGATAATCACCCAATCTTCTTTCGCTTCACCTGGAGGCAATACCGCCGGGTTAATACGCTGAACACGACGCTCGGTATTAGTAAAGTGACCAGACTTCTCAGCAAACGAGCAAGACGGCAGAACCACATCGGCATATTGAGCGGTTTCGGTTAAGAAAATATCTTGAACCACGAGGAAATCTAATGCTTCAAGACCTTCAATCACATGCGCTTGGTTCGGGTCACTCAGCACTGGGTTCTCGCCCATTACGTACAGGCCACGAACATCTCGATGACACGCACCATCAATAATTTCGGTCAGCGTTAAGCCTGTTTCAGCCGGTAAGTCAGAAACACCCCACTCCATCGCAAATTTTTGACGAACCATTGGGTTATACACTTTCTGATAACCCGGAAGGTTGTTTGGCAATGCGCCCATGTCACACGCACCCTGAACATTGGATTGACCACGTAATGGGTTGATACCACCGCCTTCAATTCCAATGTTGCCACACAAAAGCTGCAGGTTAGCGATAGAGCGAACGTTATCGTGACCAGTGGTATGTTGAGTAATGCCCATCGAGTAGTACACCGCTGTGCGCTCTGCAGTACCAATCAATCGTGCCATTGCAAAGATGTCTTCCGCTTTAACGCCAGTTACTAGCTCCACTTTGTCTAGCGAATAGCTTGGTGACATGACCTCTTGGAGCAAGGTATCAAAGCCGTCCACACGATCTTCGATATACTCTTGGTCGTACCAACCGTGTTTGATGATCTGCTGCATCACACCATTGATCAGCATTACATCGGTACCCGGTCGGTGCGCTAAGTAAAGCTCAGCATGGTCAGCAATATCGATTCGTTTTGGATCGGCAACGATCAATCTCGCTCCACCATGTCTCACCGCTTGCTTGATGTGCGAGCCAATAATTGGGTGTGCTGAAGTCGTGTCTGAGCCAATAATAAAGATCACATCTGAGTGCTTGATGCTTGGAATATCATTGGTCATCGCCCCGCTGCCCAGCGAAGCTTCTAAACCAGTAACTGTCGATGCGTGACAAAGGCGCGCACAGTGATCGACGTTATTGGTGCCTAGTTCACGACGTATGAATTTTTGGAAGGCATAGTTATCTTCATTGGTGGTTTTCGCCGACGAGAACCCCGCTAAAGCGTTACTGCCAAAGCCTTGCTTAATCGCAGTAAACTTCTCGGCAATCAGCGTAATGGCTTCTTCCCAACTTGCAGGTTGCAACCAGCCATCTTTACGAATTAATGGTGTGGTTAAACGCGCATCGCTGCCCACAAAATCGAAGCCAAATCGTCCCTTAACACACAACATGCCTTCATTAACCGGAGAGTCTCCGCCTTCGATATAGCGGATTTTGTTTTTCTGCTCATCGATATGCATGGTTAGCTTGCAGCCGACACCGCAATAGGTGCAGATGGTATCGACTTTCTTGAGTACGTCTGTGTCTCCCTGCTTTCTATCACGAGCATCGACCATTGCACCGGTTGGACACGCCTGAATACACGATCCACATTGAACGCAGTTTGAGTCGCCCATTAAGGTCTTATCTGCCCCAAAGTTAGGACGACATTCGGGTCTTGATGCAGGTTTGCCATCCGATTGATTCATGAAGCTTAGAACGCCATGAACATTCTGTTCTCGACATGCTTGAATACACTGGCCACAACTAATACAGCGGTTGGCGTCAAAGATAATGAACTCAGAACTGTCATCGACCGAAAATTTTTGCCTTGTTAACCCGACCTTCGCTTCTTCAGCACGAATCGCCTGCCAACTCTCATTCGAAGCCACATCGATTTTGTACTCTGGATGCGTTTGCGTTGCTTTGTATTCGGTCGAGTAGTCTCGTAGGTCGCAATCGGTATTGGCTTGGCAGCCACACTCTAGACATCTTGCAGCTTCCGCTATTGCATCAGCATTATCAAACCCTGTTTCTACTTCATCGAAGCTTTGTTCACGCTGCTCGGGCGTTAGTTCAGGCATGATCTTACGAGCCATGCGTTGTATCGACTGGTATTGCTCAGGATCCACCGCTTTGAGCTGTTTGTGTTTTCGTGAGTTAAACGGTTTGGCCGGAATATTTTCCATATCACCGTGGAAGAAGCGATCGATCGCTTGTGCAGCAATACGCCCGTCTCCTACCGCTTCGACTGCGGTTGCAGGACCGCGTCGGAAATCACCAATACTGAAAATATTTCCGGTTCCGGTATGCATGGTTTGCGGATCAGCATCTGCGGTATTCCAACGAGTAAGAGGGATATCAATCGCTTCGTTGTCCATAAAGCTCAGATCAGGCTTTTGCGACACGGCAGCAATAACCGTATCAAACGCTTCAACAAAGAACTCGCCAGTTGGTTTAGGGCTGCGGCGGCCTGAAGCATCAGCAGGACCCAAAGCCATTCGTTCTAATCGTATTTCTGATACATGGCCATTTTCATCGGCTATGTTTTCTGCAGGGTTGGTTAAGAAATGGAACTTCACACCTTCATGTTCAGCTTCTTCGATTTCGTAATCTTCTGCTGGCATCTCATCTCGAGTACGACGATAAATCAGCGTAGTATCCGCGCCATCACGAACCGCTGTTCGCGCGCAGTCAATCGCGGTATTACCACCACCAATTACTGCGACCTTTTTACCTGTGACATACTGCTGATCGGTCACGTAATCTTTCAGATAATCGACACCCAAATAACAACCGCCGAGTTCACTACCCGGGTAATTCATCTCGACTGCTTGCGATGCGCCAACCGCTAAACAAACTGCATCAAAATCATTACTTAAATCAGACAGTGTAAAATCAGCACCCAGTTTTTTACCGCACTCAACCACCATTCCGTTGCGACACATCAGCTCGATTTCTTTATCTAGAATCGACTTTGGTAAGCGATACTCCGGGATACCGTAACGCAGCCACCCACCCGCTTGGGGCATCGACTCATAGACACTGACATCATAGCCTTCGTTAGATAGATAATAACCCGCCGTAAGCCCACCGGGGCCACTACCAACAATAGCAATGCTCTTGCCTTTATTCGGTTTCTTAGCTGGCATGTAGCTCTCTTGAGCCGCTAAATCTGCATCGGCAGCGTGTCGTTTAAGTTGGCGAATCGCGATGGATTCATCGACCAAGTTTCGACGACATTCGGTTTCACAGAAAGCAGGACACACACGACCAATTGAAAGCGGCATTGGTAATGTCTTTTTGATCACTTCAATCGCTTTGATGTGATCATTTTGAGCAATATGGTGCAGGTAAGATTGGATGTCGACCCCAGCAGGACAGGCTGTTTGGCATGGAGCCTCACAGTCAGCGTAGTGATCAGTCATGATGCGATTCAGCGCTTCTTGTCGATGGTTCGTTAACTGTTTTGACTGAGTGGTAATATTCAGCCCATTAGAAACTTCAAGCTCACAAGAGCGAGTAACACCAACGCCATCAACTTCCACAACACACAAGTCACACGGCACTTTATCCGCTGTTTTGTTCAAACCACATAAAGATGGGATCTCCAAACCACATGTTTTTGCCGCTTCAAGAACGGTTTGTCCTTGCTCGACGATTCGATATTTCCCATCAATAACGATTTGAATCATACCTAAGTCCTACCTTTACCTTTCGCACACGCGAGTTATCAACAATTAAAATTTAAGTAATACAATATTATTAATATTATTAAATCTATGTCATTACCATACATTATTTGTGGTTTTGTGCGTGTGACCTCAAACAAGTTCCACTGATAATAACCATAAGGTATGAGTGGTCTTATCAGTTTCGAAGAAAGGATTAAGCGGGAGGTGTTCAGTTGAGGAAATTAGATTCAAGATATAAAAAAGCCCCTATTGATTAGGGGCTTTGAACAAATATCATTGAGTCGCTTTCGAGCTTAAAACTCAGCTATCAAGGTTATTGCTCAGTTTCTTCGATAAGCTCTTGAACTGGAGATGCCGGTTTGTTTTGAGCAAAACCGCGCAGGCCAACAACATGTACGTGTTCGTGATCTTTGAAGACCTTACGTACCAGTTTGTAGGTTGTACCTTTCTCTGGGCTGATGTTCTCCGGTGCTGCAATCAGAAGCTGCATACCTAGACGATCACACAGTTCAAACAGTGTAGAGATAGACTTCGCATCCAGACGTGCTGCTTCATCAAGGAACAACAAACGACATGGAACGATGTCTTTACTACGAAGTCGACGTGACTCTTCTTCCCAGCTCTGAACAACCATCAATAGGATAGATTGACCAGTACCGATCGCTTCACCGGTAGAAAGTGCGCCCGATTCCGCTTGTAACCAACCATCAGAACCACGGTTAACTTCAACACTTAGCTCTAGGTAGTTACGGTAATCCAGTAGCTCTTCACCTAGAACTTGTGGAGAACGTTGACCCATATCGATATGTGGGTTAACACGTTGGAACAACTTCGCCATCGCTTCTGAGAAGGTAAAGCGCGTTGATTCAAACAAGTCTTTGTGTTGCTCTTGCTGAGTCGCTAGACCTGATAGCAAGATCTCGTGACTTTCACGAATCTTAACGTTCAGACGTACGCCCTTAACCTGACCAAAGTAGATGTTAGACAGACCTTGGTTCAGCATTCGAATACGGTTCTGCTCGCGCTGAATCGTCTTCTTAATAATGCTCGCTACCGACTCAGAACTGATCGCTAAGCGGTTTTCACGCTGCGTCAGTTCTTCTGTTAGTCGAGCTAGCTCAACTTCCATCTCTTCGATTGCTTCAACCGGATCATCCGTATGAATGATGTCTTGGCGAATACGCTCGCGAAGATGTTGGTAAACCGCAATGTAGAACAGAACCTTACGCTCTGGATGTGCGTTGTCTTCCGATAGACGCAGCGAATCACGTAGGTCGTCATTGTCAGCTACAGCTAGACGTAAAGCACCCAGTGATTTATCCGACATAGAGCGAAGCTCGCCCGCTGTTAGGTAAGCCAGTTCACGCTTATGAAGACGACGTTCAACATCATTTTCACGAGCTAAGCGAAGTACTGAACACCAGCCTGCTTTTGCTGCAACAACGAAGGTACGAAGTTCTGTGTACTCTTTCTGAACTTTCTTAAGACGCTTAGCTAGGGCTTTCATCTCAAGTTCTGTTGACGTAATCGTACGCTCATATTCGCTCTTACGGCTGCGAGATGTGTGCAGACGCTCTTGAAGCTCGTCACGACGACGTACAGCACGCTCTTCAGCGCCTTCATCAGCGTTTACGCCAAACTCTTGTAGCTCTTGTTTGAACTCTTGAACCGTTTCTTGCTTCGCTTGATGTGAGCTCTTCAGTGCCGCCAATACTTGGTTGTATTGATTCATCTGTTCGCGAGCTTGCTTCAAGCCATCACGACCTTTGGTTCTTGCTTGTTCTGCTTGAACCAGTTTCGCTTTTAATTGCTCGCTCAGTTCACTGCTCTTATTAAGCAAATCAACAGAATCCGCGTAAGCAAAGTAATGACGACGCTCAATCAAATCAGACAGCGCGAACACTTTGCCTTTTAGCGTTTGTAGCGCGTTGTCTGCTTGACGATATTCAGCTTCCAAAGCTTCGAACTGCTCTGGGTCAGCGTCTAGTGCAGATACAATTTGCTCTAGAGAAGTAAGCGCTTTGCCGTGCGTATTCAAGTAAGACTTAGCTTCACTTAAACGCTCTAGTTGCGCTTCTAAGTCAGCTAAGCGCTCAGCCAATGTTTCGTCTTCTAAAATACGAACCATTGGCGCTAATTTATCTAGCGCACCGAGTGCCTGCTTGCTTTGTAGAAGCTGGCTACGTTGCTGCTGCTCTTTAGAGTTAAGCTCAGCCAGAGAACGAACAATTTGATTACGCTTATCACGAATCGCAGCAAGTGCTTGTTCTGGGTCTGCGTTAAACGCAACGTGCAGGTGCTTCGCAACAAAGCTGTTGAATGCTTGATATAGGCGATTCAGCTTTTGAGAATCAAACGCTGCTTTCGCGTGGTTCTCAACCACAACGTCACGCTCTTCGCGCAATTTCTCTAGACGTTGTTCACGAGCCGCACGGCCAAACAGTGGGATCTCAGGGAAACGTGAGTAACGCATTTGGCGATCGTTCAGCTGAACACACACTGCGCCTTCAAGCTCATCGGCATTGAACGAACTGTCATCAAACGCGTCGACATCGCCTTCTAGGATGTAAAGGTCTTCTGGACAATCATCAAGATCCACCAGCTTCTCTTTAATACCATCAAGATCAGAAACCACAATTGCGTGACGAGCTGGGCCGTACATAGCACTGAAGTACGGCGCATCACCAATCGTGATGTCATCGTAGATCTCAGAAAGCAACACGCCACCAAGCGTATCCGCCAGACCTTTCAAACGAGGATCGTTAGAGCCACCTGGAGAAGCTAAACGCTCAATCTCTTGCTCAAGTTCAGCTCGGCGCGTAGCCAACTGATCTTTTGCTACCGCTTGAGATTTCTCATCTTCAAGCACTTGCTGCATTTGAGTCATCACCGCTTGGCTATCTTCTAGCTCAGCGTCGGTTTGATCTCTTAATGCTTCAAGCGCATCGTTTGCCGTGATCCACGCAGGAGCAATAGACTCGAGTTTTTGAATCTCTTGGTCATGGTTTTGTTGCACACGACGCTGCTCACTCTTCGCTTCACGCAACTCTTCTTGAGCGTACTCAAGAGACTCGATTTGCATCGCGTGACGTTCACGTTCTTCATCGAAAACCGCTTCGTCAGTCAGTGAGATGTTGTGTTGCTTTTGGTATTCAGTCGCTAACTCTTTTGCTTGACGCTGCTGAGCCACATCACGAGCCATATCACGGTGCTGAGCACGCCACTGCTGTTCATTTTCAACAACGTGTTTTGCGTTACGACCTTTTTCTAAAGCTTGCTTAGCGCTGCTAGACGCTTCTTTACGCTCAACGTCACCCACAATACTTTTAACAAGAGCGAGCGCTTTGTCGAACTGCGCAGAAGCAGCAGAAGACATGTCTAGTTTGTGCTTGGTTGACAGTAGCGTTTGAGTGCTTGATTCTTCTTGTGCTTTTAGCTCAGAAACCAGAGCTAGTGCGCTTTCTGCCGTAATAGATTCATCACCAAGCAACTGCTTAGTTTTCTCTAATGCTTGAACCGCTTGCTGGTATTGAAGTGCACGAGTCTGCTGAACATCCAACGCTTGTTGGTAGTCAGCAAGCTGAGTTTTCAGGCTATCCACTTCTTCTTCAGTAATGGTTGCCTGCTCTTCAGCAAGAAGTACTCGCTCTTGAGCTTCTTCAACCACCATCATCTGTTCTTCTAGACGCTCATTAAGCTCTTCTAGATCTTCGCTGTAGCGAGCAATTTTCTCTTGCTGACGAAGTGCAGTTTGAACTAATTGCAGATGATCCGAAGCCGCTTGGTAATCTTGCTCTAGTGCTGATTCTTGATCGACAAGTAACTCTAGTTCTTCTTGAACGCGGTTCAACAAGTTGTTTTGATCAAGCAAGGTTTCGCGAGAACCGAACAGTTCACCACGGAACTTCATGGTTTGATCAAGCTTGTTACGACGATCGTTAGCATGGCGCATGTAATCTGCTGCCACGTAGTTCGTAGATTCAGTGATCAAGTGCTTAAACAAATCACGATCCGACTGAGTCGTTTTGATAGCTTCTAACGTCATGCGGTTTTCGCGTAGTGCTGATTCCATGTCTTGGAATGCTTTCTTCACGCCACCATTTTGCGGTAGAAGGTAATCACGCAGAGAACGCGTAATCGCACTAGAAATACCACCGTAAAGTGATGCTTCAATTAAGCGGTAAAACTTAGAACGGTCGCTGCTGTTACGCAGTTTCTTCGGTACCACACCGTATTCAAACATTTGCGAATGGTAATCAACAATCGAAGAGAAGGCCTTAAAATGCGCGCCTTCGTATTGTGCAACCGCCGCTTTCACATCGTTCAACTGACATACGCGAGCGTGGCTGTCTGAAACGTTTTGAATCAGCACATCCGTTGGTTTCACATGGCTTGGAAGGCCTTGGATAACAAACGGTTTGATGTCGACTTTCTTATCACGACCCGCAACTTGCTGCAGTTTTACTGCAAACAATAGACGTTGATTACGCGAGTTCACAACATCTAGCGCGGCATAACATGCGCCTGGCTGAAGCTTACCGTAAAGGCCTTTATCACGTGACGACTGCGAGCTACCCGCTTCCGTTGTGTTACGGAAATGCAGAAGGCTTTGGTCAGGGATGAGGGCTGTGATGAATGCCGCCATTGTGGTCGACTTACCCGCACCGTTACCGCCAGAAAGCGTTGTAACCAATCCATCAATATCAAAAGTACGCGCAAAGAAGCCGTTCCAGTTGACCATGGTTAATGATTGATACTTACCTCTTTCAATCATGCTTCACCTTCTACTTTTTTTTGTTCGCCATCGTTTGACTCAAGGTCAAAGTCAGCTTGATCGTTAAAAATGTCTTGTTGACCGTTTTCGTCTACGTCTGCATCTACTTCTGATGTGGCTTCCGCTTGTTCTTCATTCAACAAGCTACCTTGGTTAGGCTCTTGGGTATGCACCACAGCTTCACCATCACGGATAAGACGTAATTGCGCTTCTTTCATATCGTCGCCAACACGAACGTCGGCACCAAAACGGAATACCGCTTCGCTGATACGGAACTTGCCCGTCTCGCCAATCGCAATCAACATACCGATACGGCGTAAGCGGCGTAAAGAAGTACGTACTTTTTCGAAGAGCTTTTCTTTGTCTAAGTCAGAACCAGACGCACGGTTGGTTGCTAGCTTCATGAGTTTTTTCTCATCCGCTAACGACATCAACTCATCAAACAGTTCTTGGTTGGTGAAGATACCTTCATGAGCAAGACGTTCTGGGCTTAGGTATAAGAAACACAACACCTTGCCAACCAACATGTCGAGCTCAGACAACACACTACGACCAATCAGAGACGTAGAACGCGGACGCAAGTAAAAGAAACCTTCCGGCGCTTTTACCAGTTCCGTATTGTAGCGTTGATAGAAATGCTGAAGCTCAACTTCAAAATCGGACAGCAACGCGTGGTTATCTAGATCTTCTGTTGAAACATGCTTGCCTGAACGCAGCATGCTATCTAGCGCAGGGAACAGTGGGTTCGCTATCGCTTTTACCAGTTTCTCTGGCATGTAATCATCAGTACTTGTTAATGACATTTGCTTGTACCTTTGCACCGAAATCGTTAATTGCCTGCCAATCTGGCTGAATAGCCTGATAGTCAGACTCTGAGTAACCTAAGCGCACGGCTTGGTCGACAACAATTCTGGCTAAATCAAAATGGTGTGTGCGAGGGTGTGCAGCGAGGTAATCGCGTAACACAAGGCCAAGATCAATTGGCGCGCCTTGCTGTTTGTGAGCTTTTAACATCTCTGCAATTCGATCTGAAAGCAGGTCATTCACTTGCTCAAATTCTTCGTACTCTACGTCGATTGGTGCTTGTCCCATCACTTCGTCATCACGAAGCACGAGCGCTTCATCACGAAGATCCGTCAGCTTCTCTGCATCGGCGTAGGTCAATAGCCAAGGCGCATCAAAGTAGTCTGTGACTGACTGACGCAAGCGCTGGCTAAAGGCACGGTTTTTATCCATATCAATCGCGGTACGGATAAACTTGTGAACATGGCGGTCGTAGCCGATCCATAAATCGATGGCTTGTTGGCCCCAACTGGTGATTCGATCGAGCTTCATCTGCAAGCCGAACAGGGTTTCGCCAACGAACTCGAGTTCATCGTCACCGTAAACAATTTCTTGAATATCGAGGATCTGTGTTTGCAGTTCATCACCCGCCGCTTGCAAGGTGTCTTGCAATTCTTTCAGCGTGGAAGAGGTTTCTGAAAGCAAGGTTTCACAGTTGTTAATCGCCTCTCGCCAATCCTTGTTTAAAAGGTCGGCAATTTGCTGTTTAACGGTTTGCTGCTGCTCATCCATAACACGTTGGTTAAGATCAATCTGATCGAAAATTTCACCAACAGAATACTTGAGCACGCCGTAAACATTCTTTCTCCAATGTCCTGGAGTTCCGCCTTTTTGTGCTGCTTCAATGGCTTTTGCCATCTCGTCCGCAACCATAGAAAGCTGGATAGACAGTTTTAACTTAGAGAACTGACGGTGGCGTAAGTAATAATCTGAAATACCAATCGCCAGTGGTGATAAGCGATAAATACTCGCACCATCGGTGATTTCGCTGGTGAAGCGGCTAATCAACTTCTGTTTAACTAACTCGTTGATGGCATTGTTGGCACGAAACGCGGACGCTTCGCCAGTATCTTCAAACAGTCGAGTGACGATGGTAAATGCATCGTGCAGTTCACCCTCGCCCAACTCTTCATCGAACCTTTCATTGCTTAGTACTGCGATAGCAATCAAAAATGCTAAGCGCTCTGGTGGCAAGTTTAATGAAAAATCATGCTGCTTGACCCAGCCCACCAACTCATCAATTGGCTGCTCTTCGGCAGTTTGAGTCATTTCACTCATTGTGGTTCCTGTTACTGTTCTTCGTCATATCGAATGTATTAGATATGACGCCTATTTCTTTATGACGCGGGCTTCTTACGATTGCATAGCGCATGTTGTGGCTTCTTTTACCACATTCACCGCTGTTATTGCGCAGGTTTTTGAGCCCAAACGTGAATATAACGGCCTAGTGACAGATATGGCTCTTGGCGACATAGCTGTTTTTCCAGTTCCAATACATCTTCAAATTGGTAATCGCCCATGTACTCCATATTACCTATGTAGTCACTGAAAGAGCGAATGCCTGATTTACCACAGATTTCTAGACCAGCGTCTTCTATCCATTGATAAACCTCTTCCGGCTTCAAGCCTTTTTGTGGTTGCAGCTTAAACCGTTTTCGATGTGGCATCCCATTCAATACATGAGGAATGTTGCCACAAATCACATTTTTCAGGACTAATCCGTGGTGGTTGTAAAACATTATCGAGGCAACGCCACCCGGTTTAACTTGTTCAAGCAATAAATCAAGCGCCTCTTTAGGATCGGCCAACCATTCCATTACGGCATGAAACATCACAAAATCGACTTTCTCATCGAGATGTTCTGCGACTTTTTGTACCGGTGAATGAATAAATCGATATTGCTCTAGCAAACCCGCTTCGCTGATACTTTCTTCTGCGAGCTTCAGCATTTCAGAAGAGAGATCACACAGAGAAACGTTATGCCCAAGCGCGGCAATTTTTTGCGACATCTGTGCAAGCCCGCCTCCAGCATCAAGCACATGCAGCGGCGAAGCTGATTGCTCAAATTTGCTCAAAGCTTGTTCTAAATCTTCCCACACGATGATCTGACGGATCTCTCCTTTGTCAGAGCCGTAAATATTTTTTGCAAATTTGTGGGCAATATCGTCGAAATTACGGTCTTCAGTCACGGCTACTTGAGTTATTATGTCCTATCGTGCCTGCTATTCTGTCACAGGAATTTCAGGAATAAAGAGGCGATGTCTCTTTTTACTACTAAGTGATGTTTTTTCGGACTATTCGGATATGTTTGAGCTGAAAAAAGTAGTGTCTTCGCTATTGATGCCACTGCCAGCAATGTTAATTCTCGCTTTTCTGGGTTTAGCCCTAGTGATGTTTACTACCAAAAGGAAGACTGGTTGCCTAATCACCCTCTCAGCCCTATGTGGTATTTTCCTAATCGCTTTCCAACCAGTTTCTAGTCAACTTTTAATGCCAATGGAAAGGCAACACACCGCATTTTTACCTGTCGATGAAACCGTCGATTACGTGATGGTTCTCGGAAGTGGTCACGTCGTAGACGACCAAATTCCACCGACATCAGAACTTAGCCGCACCGGCCTGATGCGTTTAAGCGAAGGGATTCGTATTCTACGTCTTTACCCTGGTGCAAAACTCATTTTGTCTGGCTATGGCGCAGGCACTGAAGTCAGTAACGCAAGAATGATGGCTAAAGTTGCATTAGCACTTGGCGTAGCAAAGCCCGACATCATTCTGCTTGAAACAGCAAAAGACACCTGGGAAGAAGCCCGCCAAGCCGCTGCGTTCGTTAAGAATAAAAGAATGGTGTTGGTGACTTCAGCGAGCCATATGACTCGCGCACTGAACGAATTCAATGCTGCTGGAATGAAACCACTGCCGGCACCAACTAACTACCTTGCACAAGAAGGTATTGTTGAGCCTTGGAACAAGTACATGCCAAAAGCTCTTTACCTTGAGCAGACTGAGCGTTACTGGCACGAAACCATGGGATTGGTTTGGCAAAGCCTGCGTGATTGGCTAGATACAAGCAATGACATTGTTGAAGAGCCTGTTATTCCAGAAGCTTCCAGCTTAATTGAAGATGACGGTAAAGTTTCTGCGGCTCAGCCTCAGTAAGCCCATTGAATCTTTAAACTCATCTTAAGCATACAGAGTCGCCAAGTATTTGTAGATTCTCTGGTCGTTACCAGTAAAAGCTGAGTAATAAAAAAGCCGAGACATCAATGATGTCTCGGCTTTTTACGTTTAAATGTCGTTGTTGATTAATCACTCCCGAAGGAAATCAATCACCAGCGAACATGTAACCTTCACCGTGAACCGTCACAAAGATTTGCGGGTTCTTCGGGTCAAATTCCATTTTTGCACGCATGCGACGGATAAGTACGTCGATGGTACGGTCATTAGGTGCGTCTACTCGGTGGCTGATCATATTCAGAATACGTTCGCGGCTTAATACTTGGTTAGGGTAAGAAGACAAAGCCACTAGCAGTTCGTATTCTGCTTTAGTCAGTTTCACCGGTTCGCCGTTTTTGCTTAGCGCACGACGAGGAATATCAAATGTCCACTCACCAAAACGAACCACAGACTCATCTGATGTTTCTTCTACTGCGCCCGCTGCTGTTTTACGAGCAGCAGAGATACGCCAAAGTAGGTTTTTAACTCGAACTAATAACTCGCGAAGTTCGAAGGGTTTAGTAACGTAATCGTCAGCGCCCATTTCAAGGCCAACGATTTTGTCGATGCTATCCGTGCGTCCAGTAACTAAAATAATTCCAATGTCTGATTGACTGCGTAATTCGCGAGTTAGCATCAATCCATCTTCGCCTGGTAAGTTGATGTCCAGCATAATGAGGTCAACGTTGTTTTCTTCTAACACGTTTCTCATTTGAGCGCCGCTTTCTGCTTCGCTCACTGTGTAACCCTCGTTCTGGAAGTATCCAACCAGTTTACTGCGGGTTACCACATCATCTTCTACGACTAATACGTGATAGCTCATCTACACCACTTTTCTTATTTAATAGTTTCAGTGACTATTCTATTCATAACTAGTAACAATTCTAGTGGTACAGAAGATAAAAGCCAGAAACATGGATTTTTTTTGATACAAGACAATCTTAAACCTTGCTATTTATCGTCCATCGCAATTCAATATAGGCATTACTACTAACGAGTAACTTTGCGTTTCGCAAATAACCTTGTTATTCAGCCTTGGTGTGCTTATGCCCAAGTGACTTCAAGATGCATATAAGCAACATCACAAGACTAAGTCAGGATCTAACAAATGAAAGATACGAAAGCGTTCAACGAGCAAAGAGCAGAAATATACTGGTGGCTATCAAGCTTATTTGCCAAAGAGCTCACTCAAGAAGAACTCGATCACTACCACTCTGTTGAAATTCGTTCTTTCCTAACTGGTTTAGGCGAAAATGAAACACTAAAGCCAGCGATTGATAAGTTAGTGGACGCGCTGAACCGCCTACAAACACGTGAAGATGCTCAACTAGAACTGTCTGCAGACTTTTGCGATCTTTTCTTAAAGACAGATAAGCACGGTGCTCTTCCTTACGCTTCTATGTATATCGGCGAAACTGGCCTTTTGAATGATAAGCCAGCAAAAGATATGGAAGAGATCATGGCTAAGCACCACTTAGTCGTGAACCAAGATCTAAAAGAGCCAGCAGACCACATTGCTATCGAACTCGATTTCCTTGGTAACTTGATCATTCGTTCAAACGAAACGGATATTGAAGAAGAGCTAGAGAATTCATTTGCCGTTCAACAGCAGTTTATCGAACAACAATTGCTGACTTGGATACCAAAGTTCAACGTGAAATGTCATGACGTTGATGAATTCGGTTTCTACGCTAGTGTCTCATCTTTGCTACTCGCATTCTGTCAATTAGACACTCAATATTTAGCTGGTGAATAGCTTATTGGATGACTAGGTAAATAAATTCAGTAGAATGTGACAATTCACCCGGATTTCTGGGTGAATTTTATTGCGAGTAATTTCTAGTCAGTCTAAAATTGTGACCGCAAACGATAAAATATGAAACATTCACGAAATGCTATGCTTATTAAAGTTCAGAGCATTTCGGTGTTAAGACAAGCCGCTCAATAGCGGTTTTTTGTTTTTTAGCACTTTGGTACCCAAAGAGCCCTACAAATTTAAGCTCTTAGTTAGGTAGCTTAACGGCTACTTTATTCCGTACTTTGGGAAAGTAGCTTCTAATAGGATAAAACCATGGCCACTATAAAAGATGTCGCTCGCTTAGCCGGCGTATCAACAACAACCGTTTCTCACGTAATCAACAAAACTCGCTTTGTTGCAGAAGCAACTCAAGAAAAAGTAAACAAAGCCGTAGATGAACTGAACTATGCACCAAGTGCTGTTGCTCGTAGCTTGAAGTGTAATACAACACGCACCATCGGCATGCTAGTGACTCAATCAACTAATCTATTCTTCTCTGAAGTTATCGATGGTGTTGAGAGCTACTGCTACCGTCAAGGTTACACTTTGATCCTGTGTAATACGGGCGGTATCTATGAGAAGCAACGTGACTACATTCGAATGCTTGCAGAGAAACGTGTAGATGGCATCTTAGTTATGTGTTCTGACCTAACTGAAGAACTAAGAGAGATGTTAGACCGTCACGCTGACATCCCTAAAGTTATTATGGACTGGGGCCCAGAGAGTTCTCAAGCTGATAAGATCATCGATAACTCAGAAGAAGGTGGCTACCTAGCGACCAAATACCTTATTGAACGCGGTCACTCTAAGATTGCATGTTTAAGTGGCCACTTAGACAAAGCAGCATGTGTTGAACGTATTGCCGGTTACAAGCGCGCACTTAACGAAGCTAAGATTTCTGCCGATGACAATATGATCATCGAAGGCAACTTCGAGTGTGATACGGCTGTTCTTGCTGCAGAACAAATCGTTGAGATGGAAGATCGTCCAACGGCGGTATTCTGCTTTAACGACACAATGGCACTCGGCTTAATGAGCCGACTGCAAGAAAAAGGCATCCGCATTCCTGAAGATATCTCAGTGATCGGTTACGACAACATCGAACTCGCTGAATACTTCTCTCCGCCGTTAACGACAGTTCACCAACCAAAACGTCGTGTTGGTAAGAATGCATTCGAAATTCTATTGGAGCGCATCAAAGACAAAGACCACGAAAAACGCGTCTTCGAAATGCACCCTGAAATTGTTGAACGAAGTACAGTTAAGACGTTAAATTAATTGATAATTCGAGTTTAATTTCATCAAGCGCACCTTTAGGTGCGCTTTTTTTATCAGCAACTATAATGAACCCAGATGCACAACGAAAAGATCATTAATTGAAGCAATATCACATTTTGAAATATCAACTGTGAGCTTCATTCAACAAAAACTTTATTCTATTCAATCAGTCACGCACAGGGCAAACCACTCGAAAGAGTGAGACGCAAAGCTTCCGGCCTAAACCACTCGTTGGTATGGTAGCGGGGTTACCGATGGCAAAATGCAGTAACTACTAATAATTTAGTAATTTACGGCTTATTGACAATTTAATTGCAACATTTTGCTAATCTCTCGGACCTGCTTATTTGGTGGCGTAGTTCAAATACACCGAGATAAATAACATGGATAAACCGATACTAAAGGACTCGATGAAGTTATTTGAGTCCCTAGGAAAAATAAAATCACGCTCAATGTTTGGTGGCTTCGGTCTTTTTGCTGATGACACTATGTTTGCTCTGGTTGTAAATGACCAGTTGCACATACGCGCAGACAAAGGCACAACGAAACAATTCGAACAACAAGGGTTTCAACCGTACGTCTACAAAAAACGTGGTTTCCCTGTTGTTACTAAATATTTCGCTTTACCTGAAGGCCTCTGGCAAGATCAAGAGAAAATCTTGCAGCTTGCAACCACGTCTCTAGGTTTTGCTAAAGAAGAAAAAGCTGAGCAGTCTTCTGCTAAGCCGACCCGACTCAAAGATCTGCCTAATCTTCGACTCGCTACCGAGCGTATGTTGAAAAAGGCAGGGATCGATTCTGTAGAACGTTTATATGAATCTGGCTCTGTAAACGCATTTAACGCCATCAAAGAATCGCATGCGTCTTCTGTCAGTATTGAACTACTTTGGGCGCTAGAAGGCGCGATCAATGGTACACATTGGTCAGTTATACCGCAGCAGCGTCGCGAAGAGCTTATCAATCGCGTCAATTAACTTTGTCAGTGCAATCTATATACATAACTAAGCCGCATTTACTGCGGCTTTTTTTATGTCGACAAAACTAGTCTTGTGTATAGCTGGACCACTGTGATCAAAAAGATGGACGGTAGTAGTATTTGTAATCCACTTTAACCATCGGAATGAAGTTAATTTGTCCAGAGGAATCCATTATTTCTTTTACTTTGATGGTGCCGTTCTTGATTTCAAACGAGCGTACATCTACTTTTTCAGAGGCTTGTGGTAAGATTTTGCTCAATTCGTATGAGCGCTTACTATTTATATCCATCCAGATTTTTTTTCCAGATTCGTAAGCCTGTGATTGGCTTGCCACTACATCGCCTTTAAAGATTTTGGACTCAACAGCCGCCCGGTGATAGACGCCTGATCCCATGGCTTGGAAAGAGAATAGGCCTGTTGTAGCAATAACCGTAACCATTGATAATAATTTCATAGCTAGCTCCTTAGTTGTCTGCCTGAATAATTATCTAAAACAATCTTCATGCCACGATTGTTACGTATATAGAACGCGCCAAGACCAAAACTCTTTCAAATTTTTGTTACTTTTTACGTGGTACAAATTATCGCTATTAAAATAATGCATACAAAACAAGTCCCTAGCAGAGAGTCACAACCTTCTAATCAACGAATCTTTTTCCACCTCTATTCCGCCAATACTTGTCGGCAACATAAGACTGAGCAATTAAGCTAGCTGTTTGCCCCTGATCCATCGTCTAGAATAAATAGTTTTTTATTAACTCGTGAAAGTTAATCTATGCTTTGCCTGTCTATCTATACTATCGGTATGCATTGAAAATTTAGAGGAAGTATCAATGAGTAAGAAAATGATATTGGGTATTGTGTTGGTCGTAGCCATCGTGTTGTTAGGCATCAATTTCGGCCAGCACTTAACGCTTGAAAATGCTAAGGCCCAACAAGCTGTGTTAAATGACTACATTGACAGCAACTTTATTGCTGCTGCCGCTATCTATTTTGTCGCGTATGTCATGATTACGGCTTTCTCCATTCCTGGTGCCGCTGTTGTGACCCTATTGGGGGCCGCGCTATTTGGCTTCTGGAACAGCTTGCTACTGGTATCTTTCGCAAGTGCGATCGGTGCTACTTTAGCCTTCTTAAGTAGCCGTTACCTGTTACGTGACTGGATTCAAACCAAGTTTGGTGACAAATTGGCGACGATTAACAAGGGGGTTGAAAAAGACGGCGCGTTTTACCTGTTTTCTCTGCGTCTGATTCCTGTATTCCCATTTTTCCTTATCAACCTATTGATGGGTCTAACACCGATGTCAGTGAGTCGTTACTACATTACGAGTCAAATCGGGATGTTACCGGGGACAGCGGTTTTCTTGAATGCTGGTACTCAGCTCGCAGAAATTGATTCACTTTCGGGCATCGTCTCCCCTTCAGTACTATTGTCATTTGCGTTATTGGGGATATTCCCAATAGTGGCTAAATGGTTGATGGGTAAGTTTCGTTCAGCGCCCGTAGCTGAATAATTTATAATAGTTAAATAACACAGATAGCCGAATAAGGTTCTAATTCAATGAAAATCTTCAGTGCATCGAATCCGACAGAAGCTCATATCATCTGTGGGTTGTTAGAAAGCGAGAATATTGCCTGTGAAGTCCGTGGCGAGGGGTTGTTCGGATTGAAAGGGGAAATCCCATTCACTGAAGAAACTGACCCTTACGTATGGTTATATGAGCCAGAATTGGCCAGTAAAGCTCGCACGCTCGTCAATGACTACCAAAAGCAGCAAGATTCGATCATCTATGAAGAGTGGCGTTGTGGTGAATGTCATGAAGTCAACGAAGCGCAATTCGGCTCTTGTTGGCAGTGCGGTGCTGCCTCACCTGAATAGCAACTGTTCAATGAACTTATTAGAGCGATTCGGTCAGATACCTCCTCCCAATAAAAACGGGAAGCTAAAGTTAGCTTCCCGTTTTTATTTCAATTCGATTCAATCATCATCTTTGATTTCACGCCTAGAAAATCACTGAATTTGTTTTTGAATAAACGCAATCGAACGCTGATTAAACTCTTCAGGGTTTTCCACGTTACATACGTGTCCACAATTCGGGATTTCGACTAGCTCGCTCGACTCATGTGCTGCGACCATTTCTTTTACAGGCTTAATAAACATGTAGTCACGTTCACCCATCAAATAAAGAGTCGGTATTGGTAGCTCTCTGTCTTTGAAATACTTCATCAATGGGTTTACATCAGCCGTTAAGATAAACCAACGCTTAAACTCTTTTTGACACAGCTTTTTAGCTTCGCGGATAAAAAGATGACGAGACTCTTTTTGGCTTTTTTGTGGCATCACAACATAAGCAAAAAGGCTGTATAACCACATGTAAGGAATGATGTGCTTGCTGAGGTTACCCAACTTGATTAACACTTGAGAGCGAGTGTTGAGTTTAGTCACGGCACCACCCAGTACCATTGAACGTACACGGCCAGCCGCTAACTCGGCAACGTTACGCACAATAATCGTGCCCAAAGACATGCCAACGAAATGTGCAGAACGGATCTTAAGATGGTCTAACACTTTAAGAATATCAAGCGTCACCGATTTGAACGTATAACGATTCGAAATCAGCCCTTTAAGTATATTGTCTGATTTACCGTGCCCTCTCAGATCAATGAGAAGTAAGTTGAAATGCTGTTTATACGCTTTGATCTGCTTGAACCAGATGGAGGAACTGCCTCCTGCGCCATGCACAAATACAACCCACTCATCGCTCGTAGGGTGAGTAAATGTTTTATGAAATAGTAAACTCTCAGACATACCTATCGCTTTAATTGTTAGAATGGAGCTATGCCTCATCACGAGGCGATGACTAAGGATATCACGCTATTAAGAACTTTAAGTGATAATAGTGTCAAACCTATCATTAGTCATGTGAATACCTACCTCACCTTTTCTACCTGACTAAAATGAGTTTGCAAGCTTTGTCTTCGTAAACGTGATGTGATCTGACCAGGAAACAAAAAGGCACTCTACAATTAGAGCGCCTTCATTTATTACGAGCGGTTGTTGCTCGCCAGCTAATTTTAAAGTTAAGTCAACAAGTTAAAATGCTGAATGGTACATAGTTAGGTATTCTTTAGCCGCATCTTCCCAACTAAAATCTTGCTGCATCGCATAAAGCTGAACACGCTTAATTTCAGATGGGTTTTGTGCGTAAAGCAGTAATGAACGATGTAACACAGCCAATAACGCTTGCGGTGTTGGCTCTTCAAAAGCAAACCCAGTCGCGACTTCAGGATCCTGATCGTAATCATTCACGCTGTCTTTTAAACCTCCCACAGAACGAACAATCGGCAAAGTACCGTAAGCCATGCTGTAGATTTGGTTTAAGCCACACGGTTCAAATTCAGAAGGCATCAAGAAGAAATCAGAGCCTGCTTCAACCAAGTGCGCAAGTTCATTATTGTACGCTTCCACGAACGAGAACTTATCTGAGTGAAGCGCTGATAGCTCTTTCAATTGACTCGCCAAAACCGGATCGCCAGTACCGACAATCACGATCTGAAGATCATTTTTCAAGAACTGCTCGATGATCGGCAGTAAGTAATGAACACCTTTCTGATTCGTAAGGCGACATACCATGCCATAAACTGCGCAATCGGCAACGGGTAAACCTACATCTTGCTGCAGTTTTTGCTTACAAGCTGATTTTCCGCGAGCCATGCTGTGCTTGGTCGCTTTGTATTTACGAGGTAGGAAAGCATCAGTTTCCGGATTCCAAGCCCCGTAATCACACCCATTCAAAATGCCGAACAGATCAGCCGATCTGTGTTGGAATTCTGCAGCCATACCGTGGCTACCTAATTCCGTTTTCAACTCTTCTGCATAGGTAGGACTTACCGCGTTCACTTTATCCGCGCACATCACGCCAGCTCTTAGCATAGTGACATGAGTGTCACTCACTGAAGCTTCAGGCGCATGGTAACTGTGCATCTCTGGCAGGAATTGAAGTTCATCGTATGCGAACACACCTTTGAAAACCGCATTGTGAATCGAGATAACACTGCGCGTATTTTCAAAGAAATCGTGTTGTTGATAACGCGATTTAAGCAAGAAAGGAACGAAACCAGTATGCCAGTCATTTGCATGAATGATATCCGGTTGAAAACCAAGCTTAGGAAGCATATCAAGACAGGCTGCACTAAAGAACGAGAAGCGCTCTCCGTTATCAGCATAAGCTTGATTGTTTTCTGCGTACATTTCCGAGCGGTCGAAATACTTGGCACATTCAATACCAAAAACTGGAACGCCTTCTACGCTCAGTGTTTTAACTTGATAAGCCGTATGAGGCCAATGATCGAGTTCAGTCGATAAAATAACTTCTGCTGAATCAATGTTTGGAATGTTTCTATATGCGGGGATAGTCACTCGAACGTCCTGTTCGAGTGTTTGCAACGCTTTCGGCAGTGCCTTGGCTACATCAGCCAAGCCACCACTTTTAATCAAGCCTTCAACTTCAGACGCTACAAAAAGTACCGAGAGAGTCTTAGTAACCAACTCGTGCTCCTTTAGAAATCACTACGACACCATCGTCAGATACGTGGTAATGCTTTTTGTCTTCTGTCAGATTTACACCAATCTGTGTACCCGGTGCGATATCTGCGTCTTTATCAATGATAACGCGGCGCAAGATACAACCCTCACCCACTTTTACATCACCGAGTAAGATGCTTTCGCTAATATCACACGCTGATGCGATATTACTGCGGAAGCCCAGTACACTCTTTTCAATACGCGAACCACGTACATAACTACCGCTACACACAAGGCTATCAATGATCTGAATTCGACCATTTGCCGAATCAGTAAACGTAGCTGGTGGTAGTGGCGGGTAATAAGTGTGTAGAGGCCATTTACGGTTGTATAGCGAGAATGGCGCATCTTTCTTAAGAAGGTCCATGTGCGCTTGCCAGTACGCGTCAATCGTACCTACATCGCGCCAGTAAACTTCTTCTTTTTCACCAGTAATACGGTTGGTGCTGAAATCATAAACAAACACATCACCACGTGGGAACATGTTTGGAATAATATCTTTGCCGAAATCATGTGTCGAACCTTCTCTATCAGCATCTTCCGTTAGTTCAGCAAAAAGCTCTTTCGCTTCGAACACGTAGTTGCCCATTGAAACAAGCGCTGATTCTGGATCGCCCGGAATCGACTTCGGATTTGCAGGTTTCTCTTCAAAGCCAATCATACGGCCGTCAGCATCAACCTCAATAACACCGAATTCTGATGCTTCAGCAAGCGGCATGCGCAATGCTGATACTGTTAGAGCCGCTTTCTTCTCTTTATGGAAATCAAGCATCTGTTTGATGTCCATCTTATAGATATGGTCTGAACCAAAAATACATACTTGATCAGGTTCTTCCAACTCCATAAAGCCCATGTTTTGGTAGATAGCATCTGCTGTGCCTTCATACCAACGCTTTCCTTTACGCATTTGCGCAGGAATTGGGTCGATAAAACGGTCTGTTATACCACTGATATTCCAGCCTTTTTTCATATGGTGGAACAGTGACTGTGACTTAAATTGTGTTAATACGTAGATCTTCATTAGATCAGCATTAACGAAGTTGTTCAAAGCGAAATCAATTAAGCGGTAACTACCACCGAAAGGAACCGAGGGTTTGCTGCGAGATTCAGTTAAAGGTCTTAAGCGAGAGCCTTCACCACCAGCAAGAATCATTCCCAATACACCAGCCATTTTATTCTCCATATATCTATAGCTTGTCGATGTTAGTACTCGTAGAGGTATCTTCCTCTGGGGGATGAGCACCAACACTTATTTCGGTATTTAGCGAATATCCATTCACATACAGTGACAATATCCTAAGCCAAACGTTGTTATGTGTGCACTATTCTTTGCACTTGGTTTTATATACGTTATCGACTTTTCGGCCGAATTCAATTTTTAATACGCCATTCTGTGGTACGTAAGCTGATTGCTTTCCTAAGACTTAAAGCAGCTCACACTACACCGTCCAGATGAAACATTACATTAACACCCGACACACATCAGGTATACAACTAAACGCTGATCTGTGAGTTACAATATTTTAATTAAGTTACACTCTCATTAAAGTTGCATAAGAAGATGTGATTAATTGCCGTCATTTATTTCGCGGTGTGAATTTAATAAATTCCCGCCGACGAAACACCAAGTCAACAAGTTGCATAATTAGTCATATTGAGATCAAAAAAAAAGCAGCCATTAGGCTGCTTTTTCATCAATAACGTTCAGTTACTTCTCTTTCGGCTTTTTACGCTTATCCGTAACTTCCCACTTACCGTCGATGTACAACGCAGTCCAACCGGACGGTTTTCCATCTACTTCAGTACGAACGTAGTTTTCTTTAGTCTTACGACTAAAACGAACCACTGTCGGCTTACCATCAGGGTCAGCAACTGGCGCTGATGCTAGGTATTGGAACTTAGGTGAGATACGGTCTTTAAAACGAACCAGCTCTTCCACTAATGGCGCACGTGTTTCACGTGATTTAGGGAAGTTGCTTGCAGCCATAAATAGACCTGAAGCACCATCACGAAGAACAAAGTACGCGTCTGAATTTTCACATGGAAGTTCAGGGAAATGTACCGGGTCTTCTTTCGGTGGCGCAACTTCGCCATTTTTCAGAATCTTACGAGTGTTCTTACAATCGTCATTGGTACAATCCATGTATTTACCAAAACGACCGTTCTTCAGAACCATGTCAGAACCACACTTGTCACACTCAACAAGTGGACCATCGTAGCCTTTCACTTTAAATTCGCCGTGCTCAACCACATAACCTTCACAGTTCGGGTTGTTACCACATACGTGCATCTTACGCTTATCATCGATTAGATAAGCATCCATTGCCGTTTCACAAATAGGACAACGCTTTTTAGCTCGAAGTGCTGCTGTTTCAACGTCTTCTTCAAGCACGTTGATAATGCCTTCTTCATCGCCCAGGTTGATTGTTGTCTTACAACGCTCTTTTGGTGGAAGCGCATAACCAGAACAACCAAGGAATACGCCTGTCGAAGCAGTACGAATACCCATTTTACGGCTACAAGTCGGACACTCAATATCGGTTTCCACGATATGATTTGGCTTCATGCCACCAGCGTCTTCATCAAGATCCGCTTTTTCCAAATCGCCAGTGAAATCTTCAAAGAAGTTATCCAGCACGCCTTTCCAGCTTGCTTCTCCTTCTGCGATTTGGTCCAACTTCTGCTCCATACGAGCAGTGAAGTCGTAGTTCATTAGGTCGTTGAAGCTCCCGTCTAGACGGTCCGTAACAATTTCACCCATCTTCTCAGCATAGAAACGACGCTGTTCAACTTTTACATAACCACGATCTTGAATCGTCGAGATGATAGATGCGTATGTTGAAGGACGACCAATACCACGCTTCTCAAGCTCTTTAACTAGCGCCGCTTCAGTGAAACGAGCCGGTGGCTTAGTGAAGTGCTGTTTAGGGTCTAGCGCGATCAGATCAAGCTTATCGCCGATCTGTACTGCTGGAAGGATCGTATCTTCGTTCTTACCCATTGGACGCTGAACACGAGTCCAACCATCAAATTTAAGGATACGACCTTTCGCTTTCAACGTGTACTCATCTGCTTTAACGCTTACTGTCGTTGAATCGTATTGAGCTGGCGTCATTTGACACGCTACGAATTGATTCCAAATTAGCGAGTAAAGCTTGTGTGCGTCTGCGTCTACGCCGTTTAGATCTTCCGACTTAACATCTACACTTGAAGGACGAATCGCTTCGTGGGCCTCTTGAGCGCCCTCTTTGCTGCCGTATGCAAGTGCTTTAGGTGGAAGGTATTGCGCGCCGTACTCAGAACCAATGTATTCACGAGCGGCTTCTACAGCTTCTGAACTCAAGTTGGTTGAGTCAGTACGCATATAAGTGATGTAACCCGCTTCATACAGGCGTTGAGCCAGCATCATGGTTTTCTTTACGCCATAACCAAGACGCGTACTCGCCGCTTGTTGCAGCGTCGACGTGATGTAAGGTGCAGACGGCTTACTCTTTGTTGGGCGGTCTTCACGTTTACATACTTCGTATTGCGCTTTTTCTAAAACGCTAACAGCAGCTTGTGTTTGCGCTTCATTTTCAGGTTTAAACGCAACACCGTCTTTCTGCGCTACTTGCAGTCTAAAGTCGGTTTTCTCTGCAGTTTTAGTATCAGCATGCACATCCCAGAACTCTTCAGGGATAAAGGCGTTGATCTCGCGCTCACGCTCTACCAGTAGTTTTACCGCTACTGATTGAACACGGCCAGCAGACAGGCCTCGTGCTACTTTTTTCCAAAGCAGAGGTGACACCATAAAGCCAACAACACGGTCCATAAAACGTCGTGCTTGCTGCGCGTTTACGCCATCAATGTTTAGCTCACCTGGAGTTTCGAAAGCTTGTTGAATAGCATTCTTGGTGATTTCGTTAAAAACCACTCGCTTGTATCGCGTTTCATCGCCACCGATGATCTCACGAAGGTGCCATGCGATAGCTTCTCCTTCGCGGTCCAAATCGGTTGCGAGATAAACATGGTCTGCGTTCTCAGCCAGTTTTTGCAATTCAGCGACAACTTTCTCTTTACCAGGTAGGATTTGGTAGTTCGCTTCCCACTCTTTATATGGGTTGATACCCATTTTTTTAATAAGAGCTTTGCGATCTTTTTCTTTCTTGATACGAGCTTTGTCTTCTGGGCTCATACCCTTGGTTGAAACTGCAGCAGCCTTTTGACCAGTACTTTGACCCGCCGTTGGTAAATCACGTACGTGACCTACACTCGACTTAACGACAAAGTCTTTGCCAAGATATTTATTGATAGTTTTAGCCTTGGCTGGCGACTCCACTATAACGAGCGATTTACCCATATTGACTCTAACGTCCTTAATCACGATGCTTCAGCACCAACAATTTAGCTTGTGGGCTTTTACGCATGATATTCTAAATTCATTGCTTCTTTTTTTACTATTGTGCGAGATTACTAGAAGATCAACCGCTTTTTTCAAAATTAGATCTGATCGCTCGACAATTCGACGACTCATAGATAAAAGGGTCACAATATAAAGAAGCTATAAAGTACTCACTAAGAATACTTGCAAGAGCCTATTCATCAGGCATTACGTCTAAACGGGCTCATACTAAGCTTGTCCGCGAATCTAACGCGAGCCCCATTCAATTATTTTTGCCGTAAATCACAAAATAAATTGTGGATGTTTGAAAAGACTCTCTTAATCGGTTGTGAAATCATTGAATTTCTAGTTCGACACCATAAACTCAACGTTATATTCAGTTATCAGAGATAAACTCATGACAAAGAAAGTAATAGCAGAATTTGATTTACTGCTTATCGCAAACCAAATTATCCAATCACATGATGACTACATTGAAGGCATGCGCGCAAACAGCGTAGTAGAAAAAGACGATGTACTCGTCTTCAAAGGTGAATACTTCTTAGACAGCAATGGAATGCCGACCGAGAATACAACCGCGGTATTTAACATGTTTAAATACTTAGCGCACCACCTTTCGAAAGAATTTACAATTCAGCAATAATTAAAAAGCTTGCCACTTAGGCAAGCTTTTTTGTTCCTAAACCTTTACATAATAAGCATTTTTATAGACTTAGCATTTTCAGCTTGTCGAAGTAATCAGGGAATGTCTTTGACGTACAACCTGGATCATTAATCGTCACAGGCGTATCGCTCAAGGCAACCAGCGAGAAACACATCGCCATACGGTGATCATCGTAAGTATCAATCGCCGCGTGAGTCAGTTCAGCCACAGGGTTAACAATGATGTAATCTTCACCCTCTTCCACTTCAGCGCCGACTTTACGTAGCTCTGTTGCCATTGCAGCCAAGCGGTCTGTCTCTTTCACACGCCAGTTGTAGACATTACGGATTGCCGTTGTGCCTTTCGCAAACAATGCGGTTGTCGCGATAGTCATCGCAGCATCTGGGATATGGTTATAGTCCATATCAATGCCTTTAAGCTCACCACAACGAGAGATAACGTAGTCGTCACCCCATTCGATTTCCGCACCCATTTTCTCAAGCGCATCAGCGAATTGGATATCACCTTGGATACTGTTTTTACCAATACCAGTGACCTTAATCTCACCACCTTTGATAGCAGCGGCTGCAAGGAAATATGACGCAGATGATGCATCACCTTCAACCAAGAAATCACCCGGTGCCGAGTAAGATTGCCCGGTAGGAATCACAAACTCTTGGTAATCGTTATTGATCACGTCCACACCAAATTGCTTCATGATGTGCAGCGTAATATCGATGTAAGGTTTAGAAACCAATTCACCATCAATTTTAATGGTCACTTCACCTTCAGCTAAAGGCGCAGCCATCAAAAATGCCGTCAAGAATTGACTAGAGATCGAACCGTCGATAGAAACCGTACCGCTCTTCAGACCGGTACCTGTGATCTTCAATGGCGGGTAGTTTTCGTTCTCTAAGTATTCAACGTCGGCACCGGCTTCTCGCAGTGCTGTTACTAAGTGGCCAATTGGGCGCTCTTTCATGCGCGGCTCACCAGTAAGAACGTATTCACCGCGACCTAAACATAGTGCAGCCGCCAACGGACGCATCGCCGTACCCGCGTTACCTAAGAAAAGCTCGAGGGCTTTGTCACTTGAAAATGCACCACCAACACCTGTCACTTCACAAACGGTTTTGTCTGCAGACAACTGGTAATCAACACCTAACTGAGTCAATGCATTCAACATATGACGAATATCATCACTGTCTAGCAAGTTTGTTAGGCGAGTGGTTCCCGTAGAAAGTGCAGCCAAAAGAAGTGCACGGTTGGAAACGCTTTTTGAACCAGGTAGGTTAACTTCCCCGTTCACTTTTTGAATTGGTTGTAACGTAAGGCTTTCCATTAAATCTTATAGTCCTTGTACCACCCGAAGTCACTGGCGCGTATTTATTTTCGGGTGATGAATAATTCTTCGTACTTGCAGACTAACGAACTTTCCCAACGAACTCCAGAGCTAATCCCGCTCAAACCGATGATTAATTAGCCAATCAGTCGTGTTTGCATACTAGTACACGAGATCAACTCGAACACCATCTGAAAAATAGAGAATTCGTACATCATCGCCTCGGTTGAACAGCATCGAGTTATCGACATCTTGGATAATGTTAACCAACTTGTCGTCTTTGGTTTTGACCAATAACTCGACCAGTTTGTATTCTACTTTATATTGTGTGTTACCTCGGTTACGAGCAATACCCGCGCCCGCTACTGCACCGACAGCTGTCGCCACTTCTTTACCGGTGCCGCCGCCAAACTGATTACCAATCAAGCCACCAATCGCCGCACCTAACAAGGTTTCCCAACCATTCGCTTTCGACTCAACGATCTCTTGCTGAGTGATGTATCTGACCGTATCAATCTCACCATAAACCACCTCGTTTACTGGTCGAGCTTGGTTTCTGTTGTAAGCTGCATTTGCCAACATGGGCAAAACAAGTAAAATCCAAAGCAACTTCTTCATGGTAAAACTCCTAAAGACCTCTTGGTCAGTGATTAATCTGTAATGCGGTACTTATGACTATATACCTAACCGAACTTGATACTACCAGTATAGAGTTTCCTTCGCCTTTCGACGCGCTTGATGAACCCAACGGTCTGCTCGCCTTCGGTGGTGATTTATCACCAATGCGAATTTTAAACGCTTATAGCCAAGGTATATTTCCATGGTATGGCCCAGGTGAGCCTATACTTTGGTGGAGCCCTGCACCGCGAGCTGTATTTAATCCTAAGACATTCGAACCGTCAAAAAGTCTTAAAAAGTTTCAAAGAAAGCACAATTACCGAGTCAGCATCAACCAAGCGACGGACAGAGTAATTGGTTATTGCTCTTCACTAAGACCCGAAGAAGAAACCTGGCTAAACAGCGACATGCAGTCAGCCTACCGCAAACTCGCTTCATTAGGTTTCTGCCACTCGGTTGAGGTTTGGCAAGATGATGAACTGATCGGCGGACTTTACGGCTTACAAAGAGGCCAAGTCTTTTGCGGTGAATCGATGTTCAGCCTGAAGACCAATGCCTCTAAAATTGCGCTGTGGTACTTTTGTGAACACTTTACACAATTCGGCGGACAACTGATTGATTGCCAAGTCATGAACCCTCACTTGGAATCCTTAGGCGCTATCGAGGTTGATAGGGATGAATTCCTAGGTTCTCTGCAATTACTCAAAGAGTTCTCCGTTAACGATGCATGCTTTAAAACCCAATGGCTAAAGGAAATGCCTTAATGAATCCAGATTTACAACAAATCAGAATTGGATTAACAGACAATCACGCTTGCAGCTACTTACCTCACCTCGAAGAGAGAGTGGCAGTCACGCTTGACGAACACATGCACACCTCAGATAACTATGAAGTTCTGCTTGCGAATGGATTTCGCCGCAGTGGTTCAACTATTTATAAGCCACATTGCGATAATTGCTCAGCATGCCAAGCAATTCGTCTTTCAATTCCTGAGGTAAAGCTTTCCAAAAGCCAACGACGGATCCTGAACAAAGGGAAATCACTGCGTTGGGAACTGAAAGATGAGATGGATGGTAACTGGTTTGACTTATACAGTCGTTATATCACCGCTCGTCACCGTTCGGGAACCATGTACCCACCCAAGAAAGAAGAGTTTCTACAATTCTCTAAAAATGAGTGGCTTACTACAAAGTTCATGCACATCTATGATGAGAACAAGTTGGTTGGTATCGCCGTAACCGACATCATGGCTCACTGTACGAGCGCGTTTTATACCTTCTTCGATCCTGATATAGACATTTCGATGGGAACACTTGGCGTTCTATTTCAGATCCAACATGCCCAGAAAGAACAAAAACAATGGTTATATTTGGGTTATCAAATCGATGAATGCCCTGCGATGAACTATAAAGTACGATTTCAACGTCATCAAAGGCTAGTAAATCAGCGGTGGCAAGGGTAGAATACGCGACAACTTTACATATTTTGATTTTAACGGCACAATCAAGCCGTTGAAAACCGCCAAATTTCGAAAGAGGATTAGATGGCTAAAGAAGACGTAATCGAGATGCAAGGCACTGTCCTTGATACTCTACCAAACACAATGTTCCGTGTTGAGCTTGAAAACGGTCACGTAGTGACAGCACACATCTCTGGTAAAATGCGTAAGAACTACATCCGTATTCTTACTGGTGATAAAGTAACTGTTGAGATGACTCCATACGACCTTTCTAAAGGCCGCATCGTCTTCCGTGCTCGTTAATTTTTAATTAGCGAATACAATAAGAAGCGGAGCTTAAGGCTCCGTTTTTTATTGCCTGAACTTTTTACTGCACAAGCACATCAATCTCGCAGCTCGCAAGCATAAAAAAACGCACAACCGAAGTCATGCGTTTTAAATTTAAGCCCTTGAATTATCAATCACTTCGTTAGTGCATAACCTCTTCTTTAGCACCAACATAGATGAAATCCAATTCGTCTTTTTTCAGGGATACTTTAACCGTACCGCCATCAACCAAGCTACCAAACAGTAACTCGTTAGCAAGTGGCTTCTTAAGCTTCTCTTGAATCACACGCCCCATTGGACGAGCACCCATAGTCTTGTCATAGCCTTTATCAGCTAACCAATGACGAGCATCCTCAGAAACCTCTAAAGACACGCCACGAGCGTCCAGTTGAACTTGAAGTTCGACAATGAACTTATCAACAACTTGGCTAATCACAGTTGGATCAAGGCTGTTGAACCAAATGATATTATCAAGACGGTTACGGAACTCAGGAGTAAATACCTTCTTGATTTCACCCATCGCATCTGGCGCATGATCTTGTTGGATCAGGCCGATTGATTTCTTCTCAGTTTCAGCCACACCCGCGTTGGTCGTCATCACTAGAATCACATTGCGGAAGTCCGCTTTGCGACCATTGTTATCAGTTAGCGTGCCGTTATCCATTACCTGCAGTAGCAAGTTAAAGATATCTGGGTGAGCTTTTTCGATTTCATCCAGTAACACAACAGAGTGTGGGTTCTTGATTACGGCGTCAGTTAGCAGACCACCTTGATCGTAACCAACATAACCAGGAGGAGCACCAATCAAGCGGCTCACAGAATGACGCTCACCGTACTCAGACATATCAAAGCGCAGAAGCTCAATACCCATCAGTTTAGACAGTTGAACGGTAACCTCGGTTTTACCTACACCAGTAGGTCCTGCGAATAAGAATGAACCAACAGGTTTATTGTCAGCACCCAATCCAGCACGGGTCAGCTTGATCGCTTCGCTCAATACATCGATTGCAGGGTCTTGTCCGAATACCAACATTTTCATGCGGTCATCCAGTTTCTGCAACGTATCTTTGTCTGAAGATGATACTGATTTTTCAGGAATTCGCGCCATTTTCGCAACCATTGACTCAATATCAGCCACGCTTACCGTTTTCTTACGACGGCTTGCAGGAGCCAAACGACTACGAGCGCCTGCTTCATCGATTACGTCAATGGCCTTATCAGGAAGGTGACGTTCATTGATGTATTTAGCTGACAGTTCCACAGCAGCACGCAACGCTTTGTTGGTGTAGCGCACTTCGTGGTGAGCTTCGTATTTTGGCTTCAAGCCAATCAGAATCTTAGTCGTATCATCTAGCGATGGTTCAATAATATCGATTTTCTGGAAGCGACGAGCTAAAGCACGCTCCTTCTCAAAAATACTGCTGTACTCTTGGTACGTTGTTGAACCGATACAGCGCAATTTGCCGCTGCTTAGTAGCGGTTTAATTAAGTTTGCCGCATCAACCTGACCACCAGAGGCAGCGCCAGCACCAATAATGGTGTGGATCTCATCGATGAACAGAATCGCGTCTTCTTCTTTCTCGAGTTGCTTAAGAATCGCTTTAAAACGTTTCTCAAAGTCACCACGATATTTCGTCCCTGCTAACAGTGAACCGATATCTAGAGAATAAATTACGCTGCTCTGAATGATTTCAGGCACTTGTCCTTCAACAATGCGCCATGCAAGACCTTCCGCGATGGCAGTTTTACCTACACCCGCTTCACCCACTAACAGAGGGTTGTTCTTACGACGACGACACAGAACTTGGATAGTACGCTCTAGCTCTTTGTCACGACCGATTAATGGGTCAATATTACCTTGCTTCGCTACTTCGTTAAGGTTGGTCGCGAAATTTTCTAAACGGTCTTCTGAATTAGCTTCTTCAGCATTTTCTGCACCACCAAATGAATCAGATGATGAAGGACTATCGCCTTCGTTGCTGGCTTTAGTAATACCGTGTGAGATGAAGTTAACAATATCTAAGCGACTAATGTCATTTTTCTTAAGAAGATATGCCGCGTGAGATTCTTGCTCACTAAAAATAGCCACAAGTACGTTAGCACCTGTTACTTCGCTGCGACCTGAAGATTGAACATGAAAAACAGCGCGTTGAAGTACTCGTTGAAAGCTCAATGTAGGCTGAGTTTCGCGAGTTTCGTCGCTTTCAGGGATAAGTGGGGTCGTTTGATCGATAAAAATATCGAGCTCATTGCGAAGAGCATCGAGATCAGCCTGACAAGCTTGGAGCGCTTCCTTGGCCGCATCATTTTCTAATAATGCTAGTAGGAGGTGTTCGACAGTCATGAATTCATGTCGCTTGTCTCGCGCACGAGCAAATGCGCCATTTAAACTCGTCTCTAATTCTTTATTTAGCATAAGTACCTCCTAAGGGAACAACAGTGTTGTTCGAGCAATTTATACTTGCTCCATTGTACATAGTAGCGGATGCTCATTTTCCTTTGAGTACATCGTGACCTGCGCTACCTTTGTTTCCGCTATTTCAGCACTGTATGTGCCGCATATAGCTTTACCTTCATAATGAACCTTGAGCATCACTTCCGTTGCTTTTTCGATATCTAGTGAGAAGAATCGCTCTAGGATCTCGATTACAAAGTCCATGGGCGTGTAGTCATCGTTATTCAACACAACGTTATACATCGCCGGTGGCTTTACTTTTGTTGCTTCTTTCTCCAGTAAATCTGAGCCTGGAGATGCCCATTCAAAGTTTCTGCTCATATCGCTTTGCTAAGGGTTATTTTTCGGAAGTCGTGAGTGTTTACCTAACTCAAATTTACCACATTCACGCTTTACGGTGTACTAAGAAACTGCACCGAGAAACAGTACCAAAAAATATTCCTCTATACTGAGCCTAATCCACCATTTCCATCGCTGCAAATAAAAGATCTCGATTAACAGGATTAACATATGTGATTGATTAAAAAGACGCCACAACTATTGATACTAACGATAAGATTACCGCTAAGTTGCTATTTAGTTAATAGTTTGCAGTTAATCTCGAATGTGATTTGTTATTAAAATTGATCACTTTTATACCAATTTGCTATTGACTGTGCTCAATCATTAGCTACATTGGAGCTAAAAGGTTTTTTAATACATTTTTGCAACATGAATTAAAATCAGTAACACGCTTCAAAAATTAACAATAAGGAATAATTACGCAGGGTAGCGTTAATTTCCGTAAGCAATGTACGAGATTCAAGCTATTAGCTGAAATTCTTTAGCTGGTAGGAATGATATCAATCGCACTTACAACAATTGATATAACAACGTTAGTAACAAAATGCATGAGGGATGTATAGCATGGCTACAGGTACAGTAAAATGGTTTAACAATGCCAAAGGGTTTGGCTTTATTTGTCCAGAAGGTGAAGACGGCGATATTTTCGCGCACTACTCCACAATACAAATGGAAGGTTATCGAACCTTAAAGGCTGGTCAGCAGGTCGACTATGAAGTAGAAAGTGGACCTAAAGGCTCGCATGCTAGCTCCGTTGTTCCTGTAGAAGGCAGCGCCGCAAAATAGGCGAATGCCAACTCATGTTAACCTCCATCAGTCGTCATTAACGGCTGACAGGTAAACAGAATATTGAAACCGCTCATTTAATATCTGTAATACAGGATTACGTGAGCGGTTTTTTTTCGTTTTGGGAACTCTAAAGTGACTCACTAGTCCATTAGTTCGCGGATGTATTCTTATTGAGCTAGGTTTTGGGGGATTAAAAAAGAACAAAAAAAGACGCTTTAACGTTATCGTTAAAGCGTCTCTCGTTTTGACTTTATCTATGACTTAGCTTTCAAACTAAGCAAATCGTTAGCAAATCACGTTCGTGACTGACTAACGATAAGTCCAATCACTATGCATCAATAAATGCGTTTAGCGTTGAGCTTGGGCGCATTAGTGTTGAAACCAATGCATCGTCAAGTAGGTAGTAACCACCTAAGTCACCAGCCACACCTTGAGCGTTGTTCAGCTCTGCAACGATCGCTTCTTCACTTTCAGCCAGTTGACTTGCCACACCTGCAAACTCAGCAGCAAGATCAGCGTCAGCCGTTTGCTCAGCAAGCGCCTTAGCCCAGTATGCCGCTAGGTAGTAGTGGCTACCACGGTTATCAAGCTCACCCACTCGACGTGAAGGAGACTTGTTGTTATCAAGGAACTCACCCGTTGCTTTATCAAGCGCATCAGCAAGAACTTGTGCTTTAGCGTTACCTGTTACTACGCTCAGGTGCTCTAGAGATGCAGCCAATGCCAAGAATTCACCTAGGGAATCCCAACGCAGGTGGTTTTCTTTCTCTACTTGTTGAACGTGCTTAGGAGCAGAACCGCCAGCACCTGTTTCAAACAGGCCACCACCGTTCATTAGTGGAACAATCGATAGCATCTTAGCTGATGTACCAAGCTCTAGAATCGGGAACAAGTCAGTTAGGTAATCACGTAATACGTTACCTGTAACCGAAATAGTATCTAGGCCTTCTTTGATACGAACCAGTGAGTATTGAGTCGCATCCAGTGGAGCGAGGATCTTAATTTCAAGACCATCGGTATCGTATTCAGGAAGGTACGCTTCAACTTTCTTGATAAGCTGAGCATCATGTGCGCGTGACGCATCTAGCCAAAATACCGCTGGAACACCCGATGCACGAGCACGCGTTACCGCAAGCTTAACCCAGTCTTGGATTGGTGCATCTTTAACCTGACACATACGGAAGATATCGCCTTCCTCTACGTCTTGCTCTAGAAGCACAGCGCCTGAAGCGTCAACAACTTGAACCTGACCAGCAGCTTCAAGGATGAAAGTCTTATCGTGAGAACCGTACTCTTCCGCTTTTTGAGCCATCAAGCCAACGTTTGGTACGCTACCCATCGTTGTTGGATCGAACGCGCCGTTCTCTTTACAGAAATCAATAACCGCTTGGTAAATACTCGCGTAGCTACGATCTGGGATCATTGCTTTAGTATCTTTTTGCTTACCTTCTGGATCCCACATTTGACCAGAAGAACGCAACATTGCAGGCATAGATGCATCCACAATAATATCGCTTGGTACGTGTAGGTTAGTAATTCCACGGTCC
This sequence comes from Vibrio sp. 1CM23M, assembly GCF_023161755.1. Classification (NCBI taxonomy): domain Bacteria; kingdom Pseudomonadati; phylum Pseudomonadota; class Gammaproteobacteria; order Vibrionales; family Vibrionaceae; genus Vibrio; species Vibrio sp. 1CM23M. The sequence goes on along the minus strand of NZ_JALNTR010000010.1, from coordinate 8,170 downwards.
GAATCAACCATCGCTAGTGGTGGTTGAGTCTCGTATACCGCTTGTAGATCAGCTTCGATTGCTTCTTTTTGATCTTGAGGAAGCGCTGCAATCTTCGCGTAGACATCACCGATGCCGTTATTCACATCAACACCTAGCTCTTCAAACAGCTGACCGTGTTTAGCGAATACGTCTTTGTAGTAAACCTTAACCGCGTGACCAAAAATCACTGGGTCAGATACTTTCATCATCGTCGCTTTCATGTGAAGAGAAAGCAGTACGCCTTGCTCTTTAGCCGATGAGATTTCTTTTTCGAAGAACGCAACCAAAGCGGCCTTATTCATCACTGACGCATCAATAATCTCTTTATCTTGCAGTGCAAAAGCTGGCTTCAATGTTTTCTTCGCGCCATCTTTACCAACGAATTCAATGCTAACTTCTGTAGCACCTTCAATGGTTACTGACTTTTCGCTACCGAAGAAGTCTTTGTCGTCCATACTTGAAACGTGCGACTTAGAATCTGCAGACCAAGCACCCATTGAGTGTGGGTTCTTCTTCGCGTAGTTTTTAACTGAAAGTGGAGCGCGGCGATCCGAGTTACCTTCACGCAATACAGGGTTTACTGCACTGCCTTTGATTTTGTCGTAAGTCGCTTTAACAGCTTTCTCTTCGTCAGTGTTTGCTTCTTCTGGGTAATTAGGAAGTGCGTAACCTTTTGACTGTAGCTCTTTGATTGTTGCTTGAAGCTGAGGTACAGATGCAGAGATGTTTGGAAGCTTGATAATGTTCGCTTCTGGTGTCTTAGCCAATTCACCTAGTTCTGCTAATGCATCACCAATACGTTGCTCTTCGTTCAAGTAGTCAGGGAAGTTGGCAATAATGCGCCCTGCAAGTGAAATGTCGCGAGTATCAACGTTAATACCAGAAGAAGCTGTAAAAGATTGAATGATTGGCAGCAGAGAGTAAGTTGCTAGCGCCGGAGCTTCGTCTGTAATGGTATAGATGATCGTTGGTTTTTCAGTAGGCATGAAATTTCCCTATAGTTCTTACAAGCTCATTTAAAATAGTGAGCATGTTATAAATTGACCAGTAAGCCACTCAAAGAGTGAAAACTGCTTACTCGATAGTCGTACTCTATCTTATTTTTCATGCAATCTTGATGACAGCATGAACCAAATCCGTGAGTGCGTTGTTATAATAAAACACGAAGGTATAATTAAACAAATCAGGCTTAAGAGTCCATCAACTTGTTCTATTTTGTGTCTTTTAGGCGCGCAAATGATAGCTCAATTCCGTTTCAGTGAAAACTTTTCAGCACACTTCGTTTACATTTTTGCAAGGTAGTTAACATGTCTACTCGCTCACGCAGCACATCTCGTTCAGACAAACCGGCTCGTTCTGGTGCAACATTAAAACAAAGCGGTAATAGACAAAGCCGAAGCAGTGATAAGAATAACACTGGCAATTCGCACAACAAACCTCACTCCAGTAAGCACCGATATAAAGGCAAGCCTACCAACGCAAAACCTAAGGTAGCACTCGAAGATCGCAAAGTAATTCTGTTCAACAAGCCTTTCGATACTCTTAGCCAATTTACAGATGGTGAAGGGAGAAAAACGCTTGCGGACTTTATTCCTGTGAAAGACGTTTATGCTGCAGGTCGACTTGACCGCGACAGCGAAGGGTTAATGGTCTTGACCAACGATGGTATTTTTCAAGCTAAGCTAACTCAACCAAACTCAAAATCCCCAAAGACATACTGGGTACAGGTTGAAGGCGCACCTTCTGAGGAAGATTTAGATAAATTGAGAAAAGGTGTCGAACTAAAAGACGGCATGACACTGCCGGCTAAAGTAGAAGTGATGCAAAAACCTGAAGTGTGGGATAGAAACCCTCCAGTACGCTTCAGAGCCGCGATACCGACAACATGGTTAGCTATCACAATCATTGAAGGACGCAATCGCCAAGTAAGACGAATGACAGCCAATATCGGCTTCCCTACCCTGCGTCTTATCCGTTACTCAATGGGTAATATGAATGTGGGGCAACTGCAGCCTGGAGAATGGAAAGAGATCTAGCAAACAATTAGTAGAAATGAAAAAGCGAGGTACCTGTCATAGATAAGAACACCTCGCTTTAAAAACTTTTTGGTCTTACTTCTGGTCAATTAACCATTTTTGGAATGCTTTACGCTCTTCTTCGGTAGCTCTTGAATACCAAAGCTTTAGTTGAAGCGTGTTTTCAGACTCTTGAACAGTGCTATCAGCAGCAACAGTCGCACCAACCACAGCACCAGTTTGTACTGCCGCGAGTTCTTCTTTCAATGAGCGAATCTTTCCTGAGTCGAAAACCAAACCTCTTTCTTGGTTGTAGTCTTTAACCAGCTGAGGAATATCGCTGTACGGAAGTGCGCCTTTAGATGGCGGTAAAATTTCTTGCACGACTTCTACATCATTACCATCTACAGAGACATTAAAAATCGGCAGCTCTCTATCCATATTTTTTGCGATTTTCTCATATTTTCGGCTTACGAGATCAACATCAACATCTGCATTTTCAGGAACAGTAACTACCATAATGTAAGGTACTGTACTGATGAATTCGCGCTTACCTTTATTGCTCAAATACCCCGAATAATCTAGAACGAGTTGGTTTTCACCTGGAGCAAATACCGCATCTTTTGCACTTTCAACAACCTCACCGTTCAAAGTATTTAGTGAAACCCCAGAAGCTAAATCAAGAGCAGCCGTTGCATATGGTGCAGAGAATAGGCAGACAATACTCAAATACCACTTGTTCATGTAAGATTCCTTTATCAATAAATGTAAAAAAGCCAGCTTAACGCTGGCTTTTGTATAGCATAGTTAACTACTAATTAGAATGAGTAGTAAACACCAGCGATAACGCCGTCAGCATCTAGAGTCTTTGAATCGTACTCGAAATCACCTGTTTGGTATTCAGCTAGGAATAGGATGTTGTCACGGAATGCGTAGTCAACACCAACAACTAGGTTAGTAGAATCGATATCAGAGATCTTCTCAGTACCAGAAGATGTAGATAGTTCGTCAGTAGTTGCTACTGCGTAAGTAGTGTATAGACGAACTGCGTCGATTTGGTAAGCAGCAGCTACACCCATAGTCTCGCCGTTACCGTATTTACCAGAAACGTCAGTGATTTTCCAGTAACCGTAACCTTTGTTACCTTCAAATTGTGCGTAAGTTGCAGCTAGGTATAGGCCACCAAACTCAGCAGAAGCAGAAACACCAGCTAGAGAGTAATCTACGTCTTTCTCAGCATCACCAGTGATGTAAGAAGCACCGATAGAGAAGTTGCTGAATGCGTAGTCAGCAGAGATACCGTATGTGTTATCAACATCTTCAGTAGAGTCAGTGTTGATGTCAGCTACGATAGTGAAACCTTCAACGAATTGACCTTTGAATACTACACCTTTACCAGTAGACTCACGGTGGTGACCACCAGTAGAGCCCATGTAGTTACCTTCGTTTGTGATATCGTCTTTCTGGATAGCGTCTGCAGATTCTGCTAGGTCGCCAGTCTCACCGAAAGCCATACCCCAAGTGTCAGTTTTGAAGCCAACTAGTACGTCATCAAATTTAGCATCGCTACCATCAGATTCGATTTCGAAAGAAGCAAAACCAGTGAACGTGTCGTTTAGTTTTTGCTCAGCGTCTAGTTGGATTTTAGCCCAAGTAGAAACGTCAGCTTCGTTCTTAACTGTTTTAGTTAGAGTCTCGTCTACTTCAGATTGAGATAGGTAGATATCTACCTCACCTTTTAGGCTAACTTTAGTATCGTCGTTAGAGTAAATTTCTGCTGCGTTTACAGAAGTTGCTGTAGCTGCGATAGCTAGCGCTAATAGAGTCTTTTTCATAATAAATCCACTGCCTTTTCTAAGAATGGGAGATCCTTGCCCGGTTCCCTTTTATTTTTATGACTGGTCATTACCACTCTTTGTTGGTTAATCACCGTCACTAAATTTCGAGGTCTAGATTGCAAAAGATTATCCTGCGTGTCAAATAAACTAAAAGCAAACCTAAAAAAAACACAAAGCAATCAAAATCAATCACTTACATTTTTTTTCATTGTTTTACGAGCAGCTTATCCTTAGTTTTGTCAGGAAATATAATAATCCAAAAAAAGAACAAAACAGCATTTAACACCGCAAACAACTTATAAAAACGCCACACCTCAGGATTTAACACCTACAAGCAAGTCTTTTTTAATATTTATATTTCGCAACATAAATAAAATAGTTAAGTTCCTGATGGTTCAGTTTTTTTTTGTGAACAAGATCTACCTTTGATTCAAAAGCAAGCTATTTCACCGTAAATGTACCGACTAGTGATATGTGCTACTATCCTCGCTCCGTTACGTAGGTCACAGTATGCTAACTACTAAAATTCAAAAATCTATTCGCACCAGTTATCAAAACCTCCAAGATCAGTTGGACAACTTTGTACCTCGACGTGCTCAAAACTACCTTGTTGCAGAAATAGCGAAGACACTTTGTGGTCAATACCACAAAAGTAATCGCATGATTGTTGCAGAAGCTGGGACAGGGATCGGGAAATCACTGGCTTATTTAATGGCGACTATTCCTGTCGCTGTGCTCAATAATCGAAAAATAGTCATATCGACGGCGACGGTTGCGCTACAAGAACAGCTCGTCAATAAAGATCTCCCTCTATATAGAAGACTGACTGATCGAGAGTTTTCTTTCATATTAGCGAAGGGCAGACAGCGTTATTGTTGTTCCGAAAAGCTAGCCGCTGCCTGCGGGGTTGATGGCGGACAAATGGCCATGTTCGAATCTAAGCCAAAGAAGAAGGATATCGACCAACTTCAAACCATGTATCGTAGCCTAACCCAAGGTAAATGGGATGGTGACCGTGATTCTTGGCCAAAACCCATCGACAATATGATTTGGCAGATGATTGTCAGTGATAAACACAGCTGTAACAACAGTATGCCTACGCATAGAGACTGCCCTTTCCAGAAAGCTCGCTCAGAGCTAGATAAAGCAGACGTGATTATCGCCAATCACAGTTTAGTAATGGCTGATGCTGACTTAGGCGGCGGTGTGATACTGCCTGAGCCAGAAAACAGCATCTATATATTCGATGAAGCTCACCATTTACCGCATGTAGCCAGAGATCACTCTTCTGCGGCTGCGAGCTTAAAAGGCGCGGCATCATGGTTAGAGCGTTTGAATCAATCCATCACTAAGCTTTCAGGCCTCGCTGACGAGAAACGTGTCCACCGGTTTCGAAATGAGCTGCAAGACTCAGTGCAACAGCTGATCCCTACCCTGACTCAAATGAGCAAACAGTTTGACGCTAACCACTTTGAAGACGGCTTGTATCGCTTCGAACATGGCGACTTACCTGAGTGGCTTGAGAATGAATCTAAAGATCTCAAGCAGCTCACGCAAAAGGCGAGCCAAGCCGTTGCGAAGATTGCAGACCTAATTGCAGAACGAGTTAAAGACGGGGAGCTTTCAGCAAAACTTGCAGAGCCTGCACTGGCAGAAATTGGCTTCTATATACAAAGAACAGAGAACCTTGCCCAAGTTTGGCGCTTAATGGCAGAACCGAAGAGAGAAAAAGGCGCTCCTTTGGCTCGTTGGCTCGAGCTGAATAAAGAAAGCGAAGGCGATTTCGTTGTTAATGTCTCGCCACTGGAGGTGGGTTGGCAACTGGATCAGCAAATCTGGAGCCGCTGTGTGGGTGCCGTATTAGTATCTGCGACCATGAGAGCACTAAACTCTTTCAGCTTTTTCTGTCATCAAGCCGGAATCAGCCAAAAAGCAGAAGATGGCGTACAATTTTTGGCTTTAGCATCACCGTTTGATTACCAGAATCAAGCAGAGCTGATCGTGCCGGCAATGAAGTACGAACCACAAGCACCTCAGTTTACCGAATATCTTATTGAAATTTTGCCTAAGGTAATAGAAGACAAAAAAGCCAATCTCGTTCTATTCTCTTCTTACTGGCAAATGAACAAAGTTGCAGAGGCGTTAGCAACAGATTTCGTTAAAAAGTCGTGGGCATTGCAGGTTCAAGGCGATACTTCACGAACTGAAATTCTAAAAAAACATAAAAAGCTAATAGACCAAGGTAAAACCAGCGTTCTTTTTGGAACTGGCAGCTTTTCTGAAGGTCTTGATCTACCGGGTGAGCTTCTTGAAAACCTCGTGATTACTAAGATTCCTTTTGGTGTTCCTACCTCTCCTGTAGAGCAAGCACATTCAGAATATATTGAATCACGCGGTGGTAACCCTTTTATGCAGATTACTGTTCCAGATGCGAGTAAAAAGCTTATTCAATCTGTGGGTAGACTACTGCGTAAGGAAAGAGATTCTGGTAAAGTCACGATCCTTGATAGACGCATAGTAACGAAGCGATACGGAAAGTCCCTACTCGATTCACTACCGCCTTTTAAAAGAACAATAAAATACTAATATCCCCTGCCCTCGAGGTAGTTATGGGCCTTCATCGCTAGGCCCTTGCATTCACAACCCAACATGACTAATCCATCGATTTTTCATGTGGCTGCCCTATCAGCCGATAACGAGAACACTAGCTATTTATGGAAATGATTGAGCCAACCATGTTGGTCATACTTGCTCTAGTTGCATTTGCAGCAGGCTTTATTGATGCTGTCGCAGGTGGCGGAGGGATGTTAACCGTTCCAGCTTTACTATCACTTGGTTTACCGCCACACATTGCATTGGGTACTAACAAGCTTGCAGCGACTTTCGCTTCATCTACAGCTGCATTCACTTACTACCGTAAAAAGCTGTTCAAGCCTGAGTGTTGGGTCAATGCGTTCATATCTACTTTAATAGGTGCGACCATCGGCACACTCACTGTTGATGCTATTAGCACTGAGTGGTTAGAGAAGGTATTGCCGTTAGTCATTCTTGCCGCAGCTGTCTATACCATTTTTCATAAGACTCCAGATGTGAGCTATAATGTGTCTCCTAAGCCTTGCCCTGTACTTAAGAGAAAACAAAAGTACCAAGGATTCATTCTTGGTTTTTATGATGGGGTTGCAGGCCCAGGAACTGGCGCGTTTTGGACGGTAAGCTCTATGGCGCTTTATCGCTTAAACATCTTACTTGCCTCTGGTCTATCCAAAGCCATGAACTTTACCAGTAACTTTACCTCTTTGGTGACCTTCGCGATTCTTGGTCATATTGATTGGGTTCTAGGTTTAACCATGGGTCTTTGTTTAATGGCCGGAGCGTTTGTTGGTGCTCACTCTGCTATTCGTTTCGGTGCTACATTTATACGACCGGTGTTTGTTACCGTAGTAAGCGTACTTGCGATTAAACTGGCATACGAAGCTTGGTTTGTGAACTTATAGGCAGTAGCCAACGGGAAGTGAAATGAATCAATTTTCAAAGCTAAAAAGTGTCATTGATACCTTGATTGGCCATTGCTCTCAGGTTGATAAATCTCGAGGTGCTTATCATCAAGCCTTGTTTGACCGAGCCTTATTTAAATGTGGCGCCTCTGTTTTACTTCCCTATGCACTTGAAACTCAGGCAACGTACCGCACCATTGTACGTGAACAAACCACAAATCAACTGACCGCGTCCAGAGCCAACTACCTGACAGAAAAGCTGACAAATCAGATTGCAGCAATCCAAAGAGAGTTAGCCAACCACGATTTACGCTTGGACCGAAAAAGTAAGTCAGGGAAAACCCTTAACGACCTATACAACGAACTCGCTCAGCACCAAGACTGGCAAAAGCGATTGGTCGATTTAGTACGAGTACGAAAGTTAGCGTTTGATTCTGCGCCTCGCCACAGTAAGAAAAAAGCGGAAGAGGCTTGGCAGTTAGCCAAAGAACGATTAGAACGCTGTGAAGACTCAATGAAAAATATTGAGAGACTGATTAACTTAGAGAACCCTAAGCGAAATGAACACTGATAACACACCATCACCACTGGATAACGCACCAGAAGAAGTTAAGTTAGCTGTCGACCTGATCTATCTGCTCGAAAGCAACGAAATCGATCCAAAAGTCGCGTTAGAAGCAATCAAAATTGTCCAGCAAGATTTACAAGCCAAACTAGCATCTAGCATCTGATGTGACCCCATAAAAGTAGACACTTAATACAGAGCATTGAGTGTCATGAAAGTAAAATCACAAAGACAATA